>USLU01000073.1 GCA_900555635.1 uncultured Bacteroides sp. | reverse complement strand
GAAGAAGTATACCGGGCAACGCTCTTCTTGGACTGGTAGAAGCGGTCGAATATCTTCTCCACATCTTCCAGCACTAGGCCGTGTCCATTGTCGGAGACGTTGATATAGAGCAATTTTTCTCCAGCATCATCCTTGATGGAGGCTACAAAAAGATCGATACGCCCATTGTCCGGCGTAAACTTGATGGCATTGGATACGAGGTTGACCATCACCTTGCGCATGTAGCCCGTATCGAGCATCAGGCAGGGATTATCCAGACGGAAGTAGAGACGGATGTCGATATTACGTTCCTGGGCAAAGACACGGAAGGGCAAGAGTAGTTCGGTCAGGAAGTTGACGATGTTTTCGGGATGCTTGTCCAGTGTCACCTGATCGATGTCTAACTTACGGAAGTCCATCAATTCGTTGACCAGTGAGAGCAGGTAGCTTGAATTGCGCTCGGCAATCTGCAACTGTGCTTTCACCGCCTCGTCTTTTGTTTCTTTCAAAGTATGCTCTATGGGACCGTGAATTAAAGTTACGGGCGTGCGAAACTCATGAGTGATATTGGTGAAGAAGGCAATTTTCTCTTCGGTTATCTCCTTGACATGTTGCGCCATCTCTTCCAATTGATGGTTCTGCACAGCCAGTTCCCGGGTACGAAGTTCGACTTCTTTCTCTAACAGGGCTTTCTGCTCACGATAACTGCGGGTCTTCCAACGATAGAAGAAATAAATGCCAAGGCACACTACAACCATAAGGAGGAAGTAGAACCAAAGGGATTTGTAGAAGGGGGGAAGAACCTCTACTTCCAATTCCGCTGTATGGTCCGACCACCGGCCCAGCTCATCAGTAGCGCGTACTTGCAGTGTGTAATGACCTGAAGGAATAAAAGTGTAGCGAGCCATACAATCGCCCGGTTTAGTCTCATTCCATTCTTCTTCATAACCTTTCAGTCGGTAGGCAAAACGGATACGGTTACTGTTGCCATAGTTTTGAGTAGTGAAAGTTATTGCAATGCGGCTCTCCTTCTCGTGCAGAGAAATATGGGAAGTCAGAGAAATATTCTTTTCAAGGTATGAGCCGCCGGAAGGATAAACCGGATTGCCGCCTATGGTCAATGAGGAAAGCTGCACATAAACATCGGGCGAAGACAAGTTTTCGTTATTGGTGTTAATAACGAGCAAACCGTCTACCGTGGCCAGGTAAATGAAATTATGCTTTGCAGAGTAGTGAATTCCATTCTGGTAGAATTGAGTAGTGGGCAAGCCATCGGACTGGGTATAGTTACTGAACGTCCTGGTTTGCAGGTCAAGCCGTGAAACACCATCGTTAGTAGTAAGCCACAGATTGCCTTCTCCATCTTCGGTCATGCCGGTAATGGTGTTATTGGGCAAGCCATGACGAGTGGTGTAGTTCTTGAAGACGAAATGATTGTTCTTGTCGCTCTCCAATCGGTAGAGCCCGCTACCGTTGCCACCCAGCCAAATGATCCCGTTCTTGTCTTCGAAGATACTGATGATCTTTTCCAGTTGAGAGGACTGGGGATTGTCAAGTTTATACTTCAGGTATTTATAGTAGAAATGCTTGTGCGATCTGGCAAAAGAGGCAAGATCCACAATGAACACTCCTTGCGTGGTGCCCACCCAAAGACGATTCTTCTTATCAATCAGCAGTGCATTAATGGCTTCGAACTCATTGTCTGATTCATCGAACAGAACTCTGGTGAAACTGCCGCTACGTTTATTGTAAAACTGTACGCCACGGGTAGAACCGAACCATATTCCGTGATTAATTTTATCTTCGCAGGCACTGTTGATGAAGTCCCCTTCGAGCTCGGGAATCTCTTCACGGGTGTATCGTTTGAAAGTCTTGTTAGCTGGCTTATTCAAATCCAGTCCGTTGATGCCTACCCCCCAGGTATAAGCCCACAAGTAATTGTCGGAGTCTATTAAAATACCATTGAGGGTGTTGTTACTGAGTGAGGTAACGTCGGTAGGGGAAAAGAGATAATGATTGCAGGTTTTGGTTTCGTTGTTCCACTTCATCAGGCCATGCTCCACCATGCCAACCCAGAAGTTACCTTCTGCATCCTCGCTCACAGCGTTGACGGGAGGAGTTACAAGAGGAGTATCCAAAAGTGGCTTGCATGATAATAGTTCCGTTTGCAAACGCTTTGGTGAAAGCAGGTTGATGCCGCCGGTTTCGGTACCCACCCAAATGGTTTCTCCTTCGGTAAAGAGGCAGTTAATGGCATTGCAATTGATGGAAACACTGTTCCGTTCACTACTTTGACGGATGAAGGAGAAGGTGTCCGAGTCGCGGTTATAGACATTCAGTCCGTTGAGAGTCGACACAATCAGATGTCCTTTTTCAGTCAGCTTGATGTCGGTTATAAATGCCTGACTCAACATGCCGGGACGGTGGGTGGAATAGCGGTATCTTTTCAAACTCTGTTCCTTCTGATTATATCGGAATAATCCTCTGTTGGAGCCAATCCAAATAACATCGCCATCGGCTTCCAGACAAGATATGCGCCAGTCTTTACTAAAAGACACCAAACTGTCGGAAAGTATCTTTGCTTCCAGACGATTGCCGGGGCGCTTCTCCAATCGGCAGACTTCATTGTCAATACCGGCACAGATAGTCCGGTTCACATCCAGAATTCCGTGGACAGGGGATGAATACCCGTTCTTCAGGCAATAATAGTTTGCCACAGTTCCCTTTTTATCCAGTTCGATGCACCACAGGTCTTTATTGGAGGATATCCATAAGTCTCCTTTTTTATCCTTATAGATGGTGTGAACATATTCGTTCAGTAGTTGGTGCAAAGGGCTATCTTCAGAGATATTGAGAGTCACGGAAGTATATGTATCCAGGTCGAAAATATCAATTCCACCTTCGGAAGCCACCCATAAACGGTGGAAGTTGTCCTCACAGATTTTGTGTACGAAGTCATTCTTTAGCTTTATCGGCTCAGTCTGTTTGTTGAAGTTAAGGAATTGATATCCGTCATATCGCCCTATACCATAGTGTGTAGCTACCCAGATATAGCCATCGGAGTCTTTGAATATATCGTCAACGAAACTATAAGGCAACCCCGTATTCTCCGTAATAAACTTGAAGTTGTACTGCCCGAAGAAGCGCCCCGGGTTTTCCGGGAAAAGAGCTAAAGCCTGTAGCAGACAAACGAGGAGTAACAGGATGCGTTGTTTCATACACTTACAGAGAGAAAATGCTTATGCCATGTTTGTTATAGATTGTGCAAATATAAGTTTTTTGAATAACAAACAAGGGAGAAGACTAAATATAAAAATTCCGCAGAACTTCACAGCCCCACGGAAACATGATCAAAAAAAATCTAATTCTATATTGAAATCTATGAAAAATCAATATTCTATCTAATCATCTTTTTATCACTATTCATCCACCCATTTCAGCGTCTTTACAACCATCGGTTTCTCATACAAGAACCACCAATCACAGTTGTCTGTCTGTCCTGCCAAATGATGATGGTGCTTAGAGTCGCCTATATAACCAGCAGGATTCTCCATGAAACGTACTTCCGAATATACATTCTCAAAGTTCTTACGCATCTGCTTAAAGTTACTGCAAACTTCACGAACAACTTTCATCTTATGCTTCTTGTTATCTATAGAAGCCACGTCATAATCATGCAAGGCATTTATCAATTGAGAAGGATATATCAATAAATTCTGTGTTTGTTCGTAAATGTCCAGATTATAGCGATTGCGCAATGCATGTTTTTTCGCTCTCATAATTCCTTCCATAATCTGTTCATGCTGTTTCAGCGTAACTTTGGACTGCTCAACTTTCTCTTTATACTTTTCCGTCCAGGCACCGCTTTTTTCTTTATCCGGTAAATCAATCAATACAAAATCATCTACGGAGCAGGCAGGATTGCGTAATCCGGAAGTAACCAAAGCCTGGTCAAAGAAAGCCGCACTCTTTTCCATAATGTCCAGGAAAAACATCAAAGAATCTTTTGGAGCAAAACCGAACTCTCTTTGGGCATGTGCACTCTTAAATTTTTCAATGCTCCTACCATTCGGATTCCAGCCAAACTCACCTTGTGCTATAAAACCACGCCATACAGTCTCCCAATGGGCAGATCCGTCATCCCATGCAGTCGCAAAAATACCTTCCAACTTTCTGTCAGCTATGATCTGAGAAAAACCTTTGATATAAGGGGCACACGAATTACCACGAGACACATAAGGACATAAAGCATCGCTCGCTGTAGTTGCACCCATCACTTTCAATCCTTTCTGTTGATACCAATCCAATGCTTTCTTGTTGGCTGGTGTTGTAGAATCATCATATTTCCAACGCATATACACACACTCTTTGGGGAACAAGTCAATAGCCTCATCCAATAGATCCGTATTCCATCTCCGGTTTACCTCTTCGGCAGTTGCATCATTCTCTACCATCATCAACCCCCACATCCCGGCATGCTTGAAAGGCATATCATCCCAAAAGATAGGAGTACGTCCATGATCGGAAATGAACTTGCAAACTTTATTCAGCCACATCATCTGTAATTCAAAAGGAGATTTACCGGTTGCTTTGCAGCGATCATCAATGCCAATAGCCGATATTTCATCTCCTCCTATATGCAAATACCGACCGTATGGCATAGCTTCCATCGCATCCAGATATAAACTGAAAAGTACCTCATAAGTGCCTGGATGACTGGGGCAGAAAGTCCAGTCATTCATCGGATCTTCTCTCAACTCCCAATGGTGCTTCAGAATATAAGAGGCATGTCCCAAGCCCTGTATCAGTGGACTGATCTCCACATTCCGTTCCATAGCATAACGAGATAACGCCTGCATCTCCTGCTTGCTGATAGCATTAGGGGAAGCCACTTCAGGTCTGCGTGCGTATCGCAGTTTGTCTTCTACTTCCCACATAACGGCATTCACCTTGTAGCGTGCAAGCTTGTCAATGCATTCATAATAGTACTTCATTGTGTTCAAGTGATGTTTATTATCAAAGTGAACCGCACGATAAGAAATATCCGGATAATCCGTTATCTTCATGAAAGGTATATTGATCTTGAAATCCCGACTGTCTTCCAACAATTGCTCCAGCGTCTGACAACCATAAAACAGTCCCGCAGTGCCACGAGCTTCAATAGATATACCCTTTGAATGGATATTCAGTACATAGCCCTCTTTCGATTCTGGTAAAGAGGTATCCTCCGAGAGAGTCAGCACAACGCCTTTACCGCTCCTTCTACACTGTGGCAAGGAATTAACAATGTTACCCAATATCGGCATGGGAGTTCCCGCCTCTGCAACCACATAGTTCAAATCCGAACCGGAAATTCCACTTCCACCATATACCTCTATTTTCTGAGGCTTTGGCAATATCTGAAACCTTGAGTCCAACTCCTTCGCGAGACACTCTACTGTGCCTACTAAAAGGAGTACTAAAAAAGAAATGATTTTCATAAGCAATAATTTTAGATGTTTATATTTCGTCTGATTTGTTGTACATCTCCCTCTCGTAAGGAGGAAGTCTTTAGGTGGATTTCTTTATCCACCCCTATCTTGATTGTTTTTAAAATTAAGATTCCTTTCAGCACTTTTAAGGTTACATCATCATCGGTCACAGAACAAATGCCCCAGGCATAACCGTTGCTCCAAAAGTAAGAGCCTGGACGAGAAGTGAAATGCATGGAGCGTTTTACTCCCGAATAGTGAAAACCACTATAAGCGAGGATTGAAGCCCAGCTTGCCATAGAGCGTGCATAATGATGCCCGCATTCCACTTCACTAAAAGGGTTACGTCTGGAACCATCATGCCGGTTGCGAATAGATTGAATACATTTCAAAGCATCTTCTTCCATATCTTCATACAACATACTGACAGCCGCACAATATTCAAAACCAGTCATAACTTCCGCAAAATAAGGGAAGGGAGTCTTCAGACGTCCTTTCGGCCAAGAGGCCATCAATAACCCTGCCTCATCGCCAATCGCATATGAACGCATGTTATTAAAGTGACGGTTAAAATCAGACTTAAAGTTATATTTCATGATACTCTTCAATGTGGTTCGGATATGTTCTTTATCGCCCAAATACCCCAATCCACAGATATGAGCCATATATTGTCCTACAAGCTGGTCTACCAAACAACCGGGTCCCAACTGAAAGTCCGGTATTTCAACATCCGGAGCACTCATATCCAGCAGTTCAAAAGTCTTCGGGTCGGTTATCTTATGCTCATAATATTCTCCATTGAAAAGATGCCGGTCCATCCAACTGCTACCTTGAGCAAGCAGAGTCTTACATTTATGTGCAAATACTCTATCATTCATAGCTTGAGCCATTTCCACGGCTGCACGCAAAGCTCCCATGTACCAAAAGCCCATCTGAGGATTAGGGCCATAGTAATTCACATCCATCGTATTGTGCTGCGATCCTTCCATTACGCCATCTTGATTACCGTCCCAACCATTCTCAATCCATGCATAAGACAATATTTTCTTTATTTGCTCCCAGTTCTTCTTCAAGAAACCTTCATCGCCGGAAAGTTGCCATTCACGATAGGCTTTCATAACACACCCCATTTGTCCGTCGGCCGCCGCAGCATTGCCTTTAGTGGCTTCGGAAAGAGGGAGTGCAGCCCTGAAGTTCATCAATCCATCATCTTTTGTCGCATAGTTCAGTTCTACATCACGCATGGTCCGGGCCAACTCACCATACAAGAAAGGAGTTGCCATTTCGTAATTCCATACATGTGTGCAAGAACCTTCACAAGAACCAAAACAATCCATCACACCTTCCCAACCCATTAAATGTCCACTGGGCAAACGAAATACTGTCTGAGAACGAAGGGCGGACAGGTTGAACAAAGCCGCCTCTTTCATCACTTCGGGATAGCTGCTGCCTATCAATGCGTTTACAAACTTCATAGTTTCTTTCTCCAGTTCGGAAATCCGGGGAACCACATTCCTGGCAACATCCCATGCATCTACATACTGTTTGCTATAGTAATTTCCAACTACAGTCGACGACCATGCTTTACGGTTAGGAAAATTCCAGGTAAAAAAGAAGGTAAAGACTTCAGAACTTCCCGGACCAATCTGTTTCTTAACAGCCAACGATCCCATAGGATCATCTTCTTCATTGTATTGCTGGCTCTCCGTAAGTATCCCATCGGCACTAAAATCATCCCAAAAGTCAAGAATCGCATTGCACCATTCATCCTTCCAGGATGAGGTACGATAGGTAACTTCCCCCCCTTGTGCTTGTGTGGTTAAGGCTATCGTTCCCCATGCAGGATCTTTTCTATCTACCTCATCAGAAAATAGATACAAGCCCTTTATCCCATCTTCCTCACGAAACTGATTTTTATTATTCCTGCCACCTTGAGGGATGAAATCTCCTTTCCAATTATTGATATATTTACTGCCATCCTGCCCCACAAAATTGCGAATAGAACCACATACTGACACTTCCAATGGTACATCACTCCTATTAATGACTTCATAAGAAAGAACAGCTATGGGAATACCGCTGGCATCAGCATCTCCGGGAATTAGTGGATTGAAGCCCTTAATCCGTACTTTTACCGGTAATTTCTCATCCGATAGATTAACCTGTCCAAAGGGGTAAGCGGCACTAAAAGAAGCATGTGCAAAGCGTGGTAGCCCATGATGATTAACCGGTCTTCCTTCATAATGCAAGTATTCTTCGTCATATAAAGGACCTGCCAACAAAGTTGATAAAGGAGCTGAATCTGCTGCATGCACATAAATGGCAAAAAAAGGAGCATTATTTCCTGTCATTGTACCACTGTATTTCTTAGCCGGTACATTCATGATCTCCCAATCGCGCAGTTCTCCTCGCCCACCCAAAGAAACAGTACCTGTTCCAATGCCGCCCAAAGGTAAGGCTATTTGCCGCAAATGAACTTGATTATATTGCTTCATTACAGGCCAATCGGCAGGTTTCCACTCTTGTGAATGTGCTTTAAGAAACGCAAGTAAGAATAATAATACTAATCTTATCCTCATATCCCTTCTATTTATAATTGATTTATGCATGATTTAAGCGACAATGTTTCTCAAGGTGTTGCCCATTAATTGGCAACAGATTGCCAGCATGTTGGCAAGACCTTGCCAGTTAATTGGCAACACTTTGCCAAGAGGTTGGCAAAACATCAGCTATAAGCAACATATTACTTCGCCGTTACTTCACCGAATACACCGCACTGCAACGCCCTGAGGGCAATACTATTACATATTTTGCTTGGATGCCTTGTAATGTTAAAGGGACACTCAGACTTTGTTCATATAGTGTTCCATATTGCAAGGGGTTGGCACCGTCGAGCGTATAATATACTTTTGCGCCGTCAACTAAAGGTCTGAAAGTAATTTCGGCCTTCCCATTCTCAATCTTCACTTCATCAGCCTCCGGTATCCGGAACGGTATATTTTCCTTATCTAAATAAGCCAGTCGTTGAGGCAATCGTTCTAGAAAGTCTTGATATTCCCTTCCCTGGGGAGACCATGCAATTTCAGCCAACGCCAATATTCTTGGATAGCCCATATAGTAAGCCCAATCTTCCGAATGAATAAACTCACCCCAAAGGTTTCCTTGTACGCCCTTGATGCATTTCTGCTGCTCTTTAGTCAGGCGATGGGTGCAAGGTTCATAACTATAAGTCTTTTCTAACGGCAACGAAGGAACCCACCAAGCAGCCTGCGGTTCGGACTCTCTGTTATCCGACTGATAGTAATCAAGGTATAAGAAATTATTCGGAGACATTATCACATCGTGATTTTGAGCAGCGGCGGCGATACCACCCTCTTCCCCTCGCCAACTCATCACCGTTGCATCCGGACTAAGACCTCCTTCCAGAATCTCGTCCCATCCAATTAGTTGTTTCCCTTTACTTGTAAGAAAACGCTCTATCCGATGGATGAAGTAACTCTGTAAAGCATGCTCATCTTTCAAGCCTTCTTCTCTGATTCTCTTCTGGCACTTAGGGCATTCCTGCCAACGCTTCTTTGGAGCTTCATCGCCGCCTATGTGGATATATTTACCTGGAAACAGTACTGCTACTTCGGACAATACATCTTCTAAAAAACTAAAAACGGTCTCATTGCCCGCACAAAATACATCTTCTTGGATGCCCCATGCAACCGGTATCGCCAAAGGATGTCCTTTGCAAGAGAGTTCCGGAAAAACTGACAAGGCTGCCATACAATGTCCCGGCATCTCAATCTCGGGTATGATGGTTATATGACGTTCCGAAGCGTATTTGACTAAGTCTTTTATTTGCTCCTGCGTATAGTAGCCTCCATGTGGCAAGCGATCTTGATGTATCGTCCCATCCGGACCGTACTGTGTGGAGTTACGCCAGGCTCCTCTTTGAGTCAGCTGCGGATATTTTTTTATCTCAATACGCCAACCTCCGTCTTCAGTAAGATGCCAATGAAATACATTCAGTTTATAGTGAGCCATCACATCGATAAACTCTTTCACATAATCTATCGAGTAGAAATAGCGCGCTACATCCAACATGACACCACGGTATTCAAAACGAGGTTTGTCTTCGATAGAAAGTGCTGGAAGCATGAGTTTACCATCTTCAATATAAAGCAACTGTTGCAGAGTCTGTATGCCATAGAATAATCCGGCAGAGTGTCCGCGCAGAACCACCTTGTCAACATCAATCGTCAACTTGTAGGCTTCCGGTTCCAGAGTGTTGTCTTCAATCAACGAGATACTCTTTCTCGCACTCCCTTTACTTAAAGAGAGATCGTAATTTTCTTCTATAAAAGAGAGCAATAAGGCATACTCCTTCATCGCCTCTTTACCCGAAGTTTTTATTCGGACAGAAGAGTCTATTGTGAAATTTCCTTGCTTTACTTCCATTTTAGCAGGTTTGGGAATTACCGAAACCAAATGGGCAGAAATACCCATACAGGAGAGCAGTAATTGAACAGTAACAAGATATAAGAACTTCTTCATAATTTCATTTTATTCAAGTAATACATTTAGTTTTCCTCCACTACAAAATCATATTTTCCGGAACCAACGGGTACGCAAGGACGTTCTCTCTCCCCCCGAACAATACTATTCTTGATGTCGACTCCATTCTTTGTAACTTTCTTTATTTCTGTATAGGGGAAATAGACGGTAGCCGTTGTGTTTACCGGTATTTCGACATGGAGATAGAATATTTTGCCTTCTCTCTTCCAATCAGAAACGATAGTACCGTATTCATTCTCGTAGGTTGTTGTTGCAAAGCGCAAATCTCCTACCGGCTCCGGCTGAATTATAATATCCTTATAGGCAACAGAATGCTCACTTTGGTAAATTCCACCAATACCATTGTAGAACCATTCCATTAAGTGTCCCAGCATGCAATGATTATTAGATACATAGCGCAGTGCTGCCCACGATTCCGTCAATGCTGTAGCCCCTTTGGCAAGTTGGAAACCATAGCCGGGCACATCGTCCCTATTATTAATGGTGAAGATAGTTTCCGATTCACCTTCTTGTTCCAACACATCCAACAGAAATCTGAAGCCTATTTCACCGGGTGTTTGATTGTAATTCCGGGCTTTCAAATCTTCCATTATATTTCTGAAAACAGCATCTCTGTCAGCAGGTTCTACAAAATCCATGTAAATAGCCAATGCGTTCGCAGTCTGGCTACCAGTATCGTACTGCCTGGTTTCGGGATTAAAAAAGCGTTTGTTAAAGGCATTTCTTATTGCCTTTGCCAGAGTTTGGTAGTATTTGGCATCTTCTTCATTGCCTATCAGTTGTGCAGCTTTGATCATGATACAAACATCATAATAATAAGTTGCGGTTGCCGTAACCGCGATAGAGGTGAGTTGTGACTCTCCGGGATTTTTGGGTCCCAAATCAAACCAGTCGCCCAATCCATGAGACACAATATGATTATCAGCTTTAGAAGAAAGGTAATTTATATAGCGCTTCATGCCTTCATAGTTTTCTATAATAGGACGTTTATCACCATACCACTGATACATGTACCAAGGTAAAATAACATAAGCGCTACCCCATTCGGGTGAATCACGGAAACCACCTTCAAAGACCACATATTCGGGGGCAATATCCGGTACTAAACCGTTAGATAGCTGCGATGCATGCATGTCTTTAATAACTTTTGCATACAATCGATTGATATTATAGGTGTAATGTATGGAATTTCCCATCAGCTGGGTCACTTCCAGCCAACCGAGCTTCTCTCTATGAGGACAGTCTGTCACCACACTCGCCATGTTGCTCCTCACGGACCAGTCTATCAATTTGAATATATTGTTAAACAGTTCATTTGAACAAGTGAACGTTCCGGTGGTTTTTGCTGCATTCCGAGTGTGCAAGCCTTCCAATAGCTGTATCACAGGCAGATTCTCCGGGTTATCCACCCCATCGGGCACTGCGTTTTCAACCATTATATAGCGGAAGCCGTAATATGTAAACATAGGTTGCCAATCTTCGCCCTCCTCTTCGCCCGAAGCTTTATATTCAAAATAGAAAGGACCTCCGGAAGCTCCTTGAGTTATATCCTGATTGTCATCCAATAACTCTGCGGGCCAAAGGCGGACTGTCTGCCCTTTTTGCGCCTTTAATTTCAACTTGACAATTCCCGAAAAGTTCTGTCCCAAATCATAGATCCAACGTCCGGTTTTCGAAATAAACTTCTCCTTTAGGGGTAATGTATCCATCACTGCAAGCGAGGTTGAAGTCTGATAACAAAGAGACGGTGGTCCGGTCACTTGCAACGCATTTTGCCAATGTAAATCGTCAAAATCCGAAGTGTTCCATCCTTTTTGTTCTAGGCTGGCATCATAGTCTTCACCTCCAAATATACTGGAGAATATAATAGGCGAAGGAGTACATTTCCAGGATTCATCCGTTACAACTTCTTCTTTTGTACCATCACTATACTCCAACAATATCTTACAAATGGTTTTTGGAGCACCGTAAGAAACCGTACATTTCCGATAACGCTCCCTGGGAGTATGATAAAAGCCATTGCCTAGCATAATACCACAAGCATTTTCTCCCTTCTTTAAATAAGGTAAAACATCAAATGCAAGATATAATGCATACTTGTCATAATTTGTCCACCCCGGGTCCAAGAAATGGTTTCCAACCTTCTTTCCGTTCAGGCTCATTTCAAAATGCCCTAATCCTGATACATAAGCCGTAGCCGACTTTAATCCTTTTCTTACTTCAAATGCCTTACGGAAATAAGGTAATACATTCTTCATGTCACCCAATTCATCAGGACCACCAAAGTGGATACCGGGAACTACTCGTTTCTCCTCCGCTACATCTTGAAAAGCGATCCACCTCGCTCCATCCCAATCAGTGGGAAGGAGAAGCCCCATCTTCCAATGAGTAATATCACTCCAAGCAGATTCTTTCCCCTTATTATCCCAAACCTTCACCTTCCAATAATAGGTCTTCGCTGGTTCTAAAGGTGCTCCATCATAAAATACTTGTATAGAGTTATCAGAATCCACCCTTTGTGAATCCCAACACTCACCTTCATCATTCTTCAAATTCTCAGCACTTTCTGATACAAGAATTCTATAAGCCGTCTGCTGTACATCCGTATCATTACTATATATTTTCCATGAAAAACCAGGAGCCGGAATATCTATTCCCAAAGGAGTGTCTATTCGTTCACACTGAAGATGATCCACTGATAATCCAGTAGCCGACGTACAACTAATTTGGGTCATCAACAACAGAATAAATAAATATCCACACCACCTATAACAAACTGTTTGAAAATCCATAGTCCTATTTTTTTAAGTTATAACATATTCTAGTTTATATAGCGGACCGTACCTTTTCATTACGATCCGCTAATAGAATCATCTCAAGAAACGAAAACAATCTTTTTACCCCTAAACTATTAATTATAACCTGGATTTTGTGTTAATTGTGTATTTAACTGCATCTCACGATATGGAATAGGATATAATAAATAGTCTTCTTTTATCTGATAAGTACGATCTGCAAGCCCCGGATCTATAGTCTTAATATATTTGCCGTATGCAGTCATTACATCTATTGCCATACCAGTACGAATCAAGTCATACCAACGGTGATTTTCAAAAGCCAACTCGTGGCGACGTTCATCAGCTATTATTTTTGTATTCACAACGTCAATACTTGGCAAACCCGCACGCCCCCTTACCTGATTTACATAAGGAATTGCTTCGGAAGCACGATCTTGCTTTAATAAACATTCAGCTAATAGTAACAAACAATCCGCATAACGATATACAGGCCAGTTATCATCTGTATTAAGTAGTTTGGAATGTGGATGACGATACTTATTAATAAACGGATAAGCCAACTCGTAATTCTTAATCATCGGGTCTCCAACATTCAATACACCTTCAACAATCATCCCGAACGAACCATCTTCAGGATTATGTCCTACAGCAACCGCTATAGAAGGGTTTACACGTTTATCACCAGATTCATAAGAATTAATCATCTCAGATGTAGGCACATTCCAACCACCAAAGTTCAATGTATTCGAATTGGGCACTCCTGTTATAATCTCCGCATTGGTTGTTTTAGGAATAAAATAATATAGCCAATCACTTTGCTGTCCATATTGATCTCCCATCATATATTGAATATCAAAAATAGATTCTTTGTGATTCTTGTTAGTGGTCTTGAATATATCCGCATAATCAGGTAACAATTCATATCCCATTCCCATCACGTCTCTCAATTGCTTTTCTGCTTCAACATAATCCCTATTGGGCTTGGTCATCAAGACATAGGCATATAACATTTTAGCAGCTCCACGAGTAGCGGAACCATTTTGCGGAAAGGCTACAGTAGGTAATTTCGCAATAGCATCTGACACATCTGAAATTATCGCTTCATAAACTACACTGACTGAGGATCTTGGCAAAAAGGCACTAGTCGGATCTTTAACTTCGGTCAAATGTAGAGGCACATCACCAAAACATTGTACCAACTGAAAATACAAGAATCCACGGACAAACTTAGCTTCACCAATTATCTTGTTTTTAAAGTCTTCTCTCAAATTAGCTTTTTCAATACGAGTCAATACAATATTAGCTCTACTAATACCATAAAAGCAAGAATTATACATATCATTTACATAGCCATTTTGAGAGTCTATAATAAAATCTGCAATCTCTTCACCTCGAACAGCCGAAAAACCTCGGTCCGATGGATTACGTGTATAATGAGTATTATCCGAACGCATTTCACCCATCAAAAAGGCATGTCGGCCAGAGACGGCACGTAGAGTCGGATAAACACCGTTTATTGCTTGCGTAAAATCATCTTCTGTCTTAAAGAAATTTCCTTCATTCTCGAAATGTTCAGGAGATAGATCCAGAAAGTTCCCGGAACATGACGTTAATAGGAGAATGGCACAGATATAAAATAAGTTTTTCATAATTGTCTTTTTTAGTATTAAAATTTAGAACGAAATATTACAACCAATACTGAATGTTCTCGGTATAGGATAAGTTGTTGCATCAATGCCTAATCCACTCCATCCTAAACCATTTGTTGAAACTTCCGGATTCATACCCGGATACTTACTAAAGGTTGCTAATTGTTGTGCTGTAAAATATACCCTCAACTTTGACAAATATTTATTGGGAGTGATCGGGAGTGTATATCCCAGCGTTATATTCTTTATACATAGATATGTAGCGTCAAATACCCAACTACTATTATTGTAACGGAACAATTCAGTCGTTCCTGATTTGGTTCTTGGTATCAATCCATTCCCGGGATTTTCAGGTGATCTCCAACGTTGCGTAGCACTTCTATCCACATTGAAGCAACCATCCAAATTTAGTGTCTGTTCATAATTTGAATTTAAAACATCACCACCAACTTGCCCACTCAATAAGATACTCAGATCGAAATTCTTATAAGAGAACTCATTTGTTATACCATAAATAAAATCAGGATTAGGATCACCAATCTTCGTACGGTCTTTCGCATCAATGATATTGTCATCATTCAAATTCTTCATACGTACAGTTCCTATTTCAGAAGATGCATGCTTAGGTTGTGTGTCAAATTCTTCTTGCGTCATATAAACACCATCAAAAACATATCCCATAAATATACCAACCGGTTCACCAACAGCCAAACGATTATAATCGCCTATATTTGAATAACCTCCAATCGGTGTATTATTTGTACCTAGTGCTGTAACTTCATTGCGGTTGAATGATATATTCATATTGGTTGACCACTTAAAATCACCAATTAAGTTACGAGATTGGACTGATATTTCATGTCCCCAACTTTCAAAACCGCCAATATTAGATTGAACACTTCCAAAGCCCGAAGCCAATGGAATATCTATTTGATATAACATAGCTTTCACCTTTTTCTTATAATAATCATATACAACAAATACTCTATCACCCAATAGACCTATATCGATACCAAAATCGAACTGTTTATTTTCTTCCCATGTCAAATTACTGTTACCCAAACCTGTTATCGCTTTCCCTGGAGCTAGTACATTACCAAAAACATAGTTACTAACTTGCACTGGAGCAATATGAGTATAGTTACCAATATTATAATTACCGGTAGTTCCATAACTGGCTCTAAACTTTAGATAATTCATTACATTAGATACCGGTTGCATAAATGGTTCATCAGAAGCAATCCAACCAACAGATACCGAAGGGAAATTAGCCCATCTTTTTCCAGATCCAAAACGCGAGCAACCATCTCTACGAATTGTAGCTTGCAATAAATAACGATCCTTGTAACTATAATTGGCACGTCCAATAACTGAAAGTAATGCATATTCTTCCATATAGCTAGTACCAGTCTTAGTTGCAGCTACATTAAGCCAAGAGATCTTATCATCCGGAAAGTCTGTTCCTTGCAGAGAGCCATTCTCACTGTTACTCTTTTGCGCAGTATAACCTACTAATAAATCAACCGAATGATCTCCAAACTTATTATTGTACATTAACATGTTTTCAATGGTCCAATTATAACGGAAATTAGTTCCATACTCTCCTGTGGCAGGACGAGGAGGTGCAGCACCGCCTGCTGATCCACCAATAATAGACGGATTGAATGATCTATACCGCGAAGTACCCCAATCCAAACCGGCTTGAAACTTATATTTAATACCTTTCCATATATCCAATTCAGCAAATGCATTGCCCAATAAAGAGAAATTCCTCGAATCACTAAGTCTCTCATTTACCACGTTTACCCAGTTAGGTGAAGGGAATGTACCCGGAGAACTAAGAATATAGCGCAACTCTCCATTTTCATCATAAGGTCCTACCGTAGGATCAGCAACTAGAAGTGAATTTAATATCTGCCAACCGCCATCTGTGTTAATATTATGGTTTATCTGAATGGTCGGTGCTAGATTTAAGCCTATTTTCAATTTGTCATTAACCTGATAGTCATTATTCGCTCGTGCTGAGAATCTTTCATAGTCAGTGTTACGCACAATACCATCTTGACGAAAATAACCTAACACTATGGAAGAATTAAGATTTCCTTTATTAGCAGATATACTAAGACTATAGTTCTGTACTGAAGTATCATGGGTCAGTTCATCAAACCAATCGCATCCCTTACCATATTTAGATGGATTTTGATAATGTTCAGGTACTCCTCCAGTATATCCTTCATATTTAGCCTGATCTTCATAATATTCCTTCTTAAACTGTGCGAATTCTTCACCATTCATCATGTCAAATCCTTTCAAACCTTTCATTGTCTGAATGCCATACGAAACATTTAAGTCTACTTGCGTACGTCCATTTTTCCCTCTTTTAGTCGTAATCAAGACAACCCCATTAGCTGCACGCGAACCATACAAAGAAGAAGCCGCTGCATCTTTCAATATAGAGAACGATTCGATTTCATCGGGATTGATATTACTTAAATCCATATCAGTAGGCAAACCATCTACTACAAACAGAGGCCAGTTACCCGAATTTATTGAAGCAGCACCACGAATACGGAAATTCATACCTTTTCCCGGTTGACCAGTAGACTGAGTTATTTGCACACCAGGAACCTGTCCTTGTAACTTTTGAGCGAATTGTCCGACAGGATAGTCTGACAACCCTTTTGCATCTACCTTGGTTACTGAACCAGTCAAATCTCTTTTCTTTTGTGTTCCATAGCTCACTACCACCAGTTCATCCAATTGGTTTACAGCCTCTTCTAAGGTAATATTCAGCAGTTTTTGACCAGCTATTTTAATATTTTGGGTATCATAGCCTATAAAGCTGATAATTAGTGTTTGCCCTCGGTTAGCTTCAATAGAGAAATTACCATCAATATCTGTTACTACCCCCTTTGTAGTTCCATCTACACGCACAGTCACTCCTGGAATCGACTCACCTTTTACATCCGTAACTTTTCCTGCAATCTTTTCGAGATTTTGTTCAATGCCATTAGCATAAAGTGTATCGGCTAGACATGGGAGTGTTGCATACCCAAAATTCAACAAAACCGATAACAGAATAACATCCTTGGTTAGTTTTCTACATTTTACTTTCATAATATTGATAATTTAAGTGAACTTATATAGTTTGTATCACAAGCTACTATATCGTGCTTAATTCAAAAAATATCGTTTTTTTATATCAAAATAGATTTAAGAGAGAAGAATGTGAAGCACAAAGTAACATCACTCAATAATCACACATGGAATATTCAAAAGAAAAGCTATCTTTTTTAACTCGCTTATTCGACTTCCTATCCCAATCGCACAATGGTGAGAAGGTCCTGCTTTACTCCAACTATTTATGAACTGACGGGCCCCACACTGAAAACGATAACGACTATTGGTGTTTCCGATATGTAATGTATCGCCCTCAACAGACTCACCCTCCGCTATCAACAAAAAAACACCATCAGGCCCTTCACAAACAGATAAAAGAGTGACCTTTCCTTTTTTTACGCTCATTTGAATAGATAATCCCTTGCCAGGCTTTCCATGATATAATGGGAGGGGAACTAATTTTACTTTTCCTTCAGATATTAAAAAATGTGCCGGACCATCATGCCCTAACAACACCACGTCATCGTTGAAATCTAAAGCGTAGAATTCCGCAAACGATCCACCTGCATTTAATAGAGATAAAATTTTCATGGCCAGTGCATTCTTTACTTCACACTCACCGGCTATAGGAATACCATACCCTGTCAACAAGGTATTTCCTGCAATAACTGAAGTCACAATATTTTCATACTCATTCTCGTGATATCCTTCATAATAATAGGCCATAGACCCTAGATTATGAGTTTTCACCAGTTTGTCTAATGCAGTAGAAGTACGAGCTGCTCTTATAAGTTCATTCTGTTCACAAGAAGAGACGACATCGAAATTAGCATGAATTTCATGTAATTTGTTTTCCAATTCTTTATCACTAATATCATCACGCAGTGCTTTCAATTCGCACATTTCCAAAAAAATGACATACCCTCCGAATACAATATTCAATCGTGTCACATCTGAATAAACATCCAACATGCCACCATAATAGTGTCCCAAAATTCCCATTCTATTATTACGCATTCCCCATATTACTTGAGCTGCATCAATCCAGGAATTTATTTCTTTCCACACATAATCGTCCAATAAGTGTCCAGTAATAATATCATACCTGATCTTGGCACGATTGAACACATTGGCAAATTCAGGAATAGAGCAAGCCTGACAATGAGCCAACCATTCGCCTGTCATCCTTCCCCGATCATTCATCGAATTAACAAACTGATAATCGATTGCGGACGAAGGTTGAATATTCAATAATATGATTGGCTTATTTAATTGTTGGGCAATAGGTAATACTGTCGATGAAAGCGCATATGTAGATACGAATAGAAATGCCAGTTCTACATCAGCTTGTTTCAAAACCAAAGCACCCTTACGCGCTTTTTCAGGAGTATCAATCATCCCCAAGTTCACCACTTCTGCTCCCATCTCACTAATTTTGGTACATATTCTATCTTGATAGGATAAAAGTCGAGATAACAGACCATCAAATTGTCCCCAATAAGTATCCAGTCCAACCCCAAAAATCCCAACTCTTACTTTTGCTTGTTCCATAATCAAATTCCATTAATTAGTTATACTGCAAAGATAGCCTGCATAACTATAGAAGGATTGTGATTATTGCCAAAGCGATATCACTATTTGATACGCATTTCTTCTCTATATTCAATAGGTGATTTTCCAAATTGTTTCTTAAATCGGGCAGAAAAATAAGCAGGAGTTTCAAAGTTCAAACGATATGCTATTTCTTTAATAGATATGGTTGTAGAAACTAATAGTTCTAATGCCTTTTGCATTTTTATATCTTGAAAGTATTGTATGGGAGCACAATGCATCTGTTCCTTGAATAATTTACGGAATAACGAATATCCCATCCCCGACTTTTTAGCTACTTCCTGCATTGAAACAGATTGGTCTATCAATTCATGCATCAATGTACAGGCATAATCTATTTTAGAAGAAAAATCATCATTCCCTACACTAATATTCTTATCTATGCTACACATTAAGGCCACTAAATAGTTTACCAGCCCCCCAAGTACTCTCTGATATAAATCTTGTTCTTCATTGGCTACCTCAATGGCTTTTTTAAATAAGGATATAATCTCATTATTGACGCCTACCTTAAAAACAGGATTTATCTTCGAACAATATTCTCCAATCATCCAACTTTCAATATCCGCACCATTAAAACCAATCCAATAATGGCTCCATCCAATTTTATAAGTAGGATAATACGTGTGCCACTCTCCGGGAAATAAAACAAAGATCATTCCACGTTTAATAGAAAAAAGTCCTCCGCTCCTAGTTTCAAGCACACCCTCACCCTCCGTTATATAAACCAATTGAAATTCTTTCAAGATACGGCCTTTGTCTTGATTGAAATAATATCCTGTAGAATGCTTCAAGGTAGGATAGGGGCTTTTGGGAAGAATCTCTTCAAAACCAACTGAAGATATAAACAACTTCTTTACCGAGTCTGGATGACTATCTATGAAATACTTAATGGATGTACGTTCCATAGCTATTTGTGTTTTCTGATTGTATATTAACAACAGCAAATAAACAAAATAAAAATGAAGATAGCTTCTTAATATTATTTTATTTTCAATCTCATAGATACTAATTAACGTGAGTTTAAAATAATTATTTCAAACTCACATGATAGGAAACACGAAAATAAATGAAATTCAGTATCAGGATAAATAATAATCGTATATTCATAAAGTGCATTACTTAAAAGTTGCGTTCAAAGGTTCTATTCGTTCACAAAGGTGGAGCATCTTACTTCAATAAAGTTGCAACTATTGACAAAAAGATATCACTTTTTGCCATACTAATCTATATTATAATTAGATAAAAAAGTTTGGTAGATTATTATATCAAGTATGCAGCCTCTTCAGATGGCAGAACAACAATTCCCCTTCATCATCCCGCAGATGCATACCATTTCCTTCGCAATAGCGGAAGAAGTCACAGTCGGCGCAAGCACCTTTTTTCATCCATTCACGGTTGCGGAATACTTGGAAGCGATGCTCCCACACATCCATGAAGTCGTCTTGATAGATATTACCTTGATGGAAGTTGCTACGAATGCTGGGGCAGGATGAAATAGAGCCATCCGCAAGGATGGAGCCTACACTGATTCCTGCATTACAAGAGAAGAAGTTATCGCGTACTTCTCCTTCAAAATTACCTAAAAAACCTTCGCAACCATAGTTCACGTGCATCTTTTTCTCATTGCGGAGACGCTTAATGAACTCCATTACGCCGGTAAACTCTTCATCTGTAAGCTGAAAATCAGGATTCTCGGCAGCACGCCCCACAGGAAAAATAGTAAATAAGCGCCAATGCCTGACGCCAATGGAATAAAGGGATGTTTTCAGTTCGTCAAGATAGGGATAATTCCGACGATTTACGCAAGTCACTACATCCCAAGTCAATTCACGTTCATGAACCAACATTTTAATAGCCTCCATCGCCTTGGAGTAACTCTCCGGATGTCCTCGCAGCCAATTGTGGTCTTCTGCCAATCCATCCAGACTGATGGTGATGGCATGAAGTCCGGCTGCCATTAATGACTGCAAGCGCCCGGCAGTCAAGTAAAGTCCGTTGGATACCATACCCCACGGGTAACCACGACGATACAACGCCAATCCCACTTGTTCCAGATCTTCGCGCATCAAGGGTTCTCCGCCGGTAATGACAATATTCACTTCATGGGGATTGACATGCGGGGTAATGGTGTCAATGACCCGCAAGAAATCATCAGCGGGCATATCCTTGATATTCGATGTACGCTTACAATCGCTTCCACAATGCTTACAATGCAGATTACAACGTTGCGTACACTCCCAAAAGAGTTGTTTCAGCGGATGCAACTCCTTTCGGTTATTACGGATTTTCCGCGCAATTTCCAGCGCCAGACGCTTTCGGATAGTGAGACTCACAGAATTTATATTATTTCTTTTTCAGTTCGAAATTGACCTCATCATTGCTACTGCCTTCATACCAACCCTCTCCACCGGTCAGTTGCGGATAAACGTCAGTCGAATCAGCCTTGTATGCTCCTGACGTATCTTCGCAGACAACCCGAAAGGCTCCATAAAGTCCTTTAGTTTTATATAAAAAGGTTCCATCTTTTTCTGTATAGGTTGTATCAGGCAGAATATCAAAGCCTATCGCATCCCCTCCGATCATTACTCCTTTTCTCATAATGATACGTGCTTTAGGAACAACCTGATCTTCGGTATCCACCACTTTTCCTTTAATCTCATACTTGGCATAGGGACTGCCATATTCGTCAGGGCTCTCGCCAAAACAAGCTGTAAACCCCAGTAACACCAACATGCCGGATAGTATCTGATTAACCCAAACCAGCAGTCTCTTCTTACTCTTCTTCATAGCATTTCTCAGTAACAGTTATACTCCTTAAATGCAGATTAAAAAAGAATACTGCACTCAACAAGCTATTTTTCAAGAACAAGTATCATTTTTTTTCTATCCTGATACGTGCATCCACCGCTATCACATACTTTTCAGTGGCAAGCAGCGGATTAATGTCCATCTCCTTTATCTCGGTGGCGAAGCGCAACAAAGTAGAAAGTCTTACTATAATCTCCGCAAACTTATCTTCATTCACCCCCTTCTGACCGCGCGTACCTTTGATTATCTTGTAAGCACGCAAAGAGTGAATCATAGAATATGCTTCTTCGTAAGACAAAGGCGCAAGACCTGATGATACATCCTTCAACACCTCTACAAAGATACCGCCAAGTCCACAAAGCACTACATGACCGAATTTTTCTTCATACTTTGCACCCACAAACAGCTCCGTTCCCTTCAACATAGGTTGTACCATGATGCCACGCGCTTCCGGTATCTGCATCATTCGCTCAAACTCTAAAGCTAAATGTTGTTCGCTTTTAATGTTCAGTACTACTCCGCCTACATCCGATTTGTGTACAGGACCCACCACCTTTGCCACTACCGGGAAACCCGTGCGACGTGCGAAAGCAAGTATCTCGTCCTTACTGGCAGACACATACTCTTCTACGATAGAAATACCTGCCGAGCGAAGTAAGGCCTGCACATAATGAGGTTCTATATAACCGTCTTCAGGGATAGAATCGATGATCCGGCGAATGCGGGGTACATCCACTCCAAAAAGTTCTATCTCATTGGCGGCAGGGCGTGGAGCGTTCACGATACGCGAAAGGGCCGTCCCTAGCGTCACTTCATCAGCAAAGTTCACATGCCCTTTACCAAGAAAAGCCGCCACTTCGGCTCCTGCGGTATTGATGGAAGGAAGAATCGGGAAGATAGGTTTCTTGCAGGTCTGCATCTTCTCGTGCAATACGTCGTACATCTCGAACATGGTGACCAATCCCGGAGTGCCGAAGATGGCCATCACGGCATCAATATCTTCAAACTTCTCTTCACAGTACTCCAGGCAAAGACGTAAATGCTCCGGTGTACCGGTAGCTAAAATATCGATAGGATTTCCTACAGCGGCACCGGGGAAAAGTTTGCTTTTCAGTTCTTCTACGAGAGGGCCTTCTAATTTGGGGACATTCAAACCACCTTTGCTCAGTGCATCGGTCAGCATCACGCCCGGACCACCGGCATGGGTGATGATAGCAAAATTCTTGCCCTTCAGTTCGGGTAAAGTGAACACACAACCTACTGTAGTCAGTTCTTCACGCGAGAAACAACGAACGATGCCCGCTTTACGGAACAAAGCTTCCACTGCCGAGTCACTGCTGGCAATGGCTCCCGTATGCGAACTGGCTGCCCGGCTACCGCTTTCGCTACTGCCTGCCTTGATAGCGGCTATCTTGCAACCTTTCTTGATAAGGGAAGAGGCATGAAACAGCAGGCGGTCAGGTTTATTGATACTTTCTATGTAGAGAAGTTTAATCTTAGAATCTGTCTCCGGATTGAAGTTCTCATCCATGAATTGCAGTACATCTTCCACGCCTATTTGCTTGGCATTTCCTACAGACCATACGGAATTGAACTGCAAGCCTTTCGTTACGGCACTTTCCAGAATAAATACAGCAGTAGCACCGGAACTGGAAATAAGGTCGACTCCCTGCGGATGCAAGTTAGGAATAGGCTGGCTGAACACACTGTGGTGGCAGGTATTCATAAGGCCGATGCAATTAGGGCCGATCAGGGAAGCTCCGTATTTGTTTACAGTATCCAAAATACGGTTTTCCAATAGAGCGCCTTCATGCGTTTCTTCGCCAAAGCCGGCAGAGAGAATGATAAAAGCCCGCACATTCTTCTCCGAAGCAAGTATCTCCACCGTATCGGGACAGAGAGCTGCCGGAATGGCAAGGATAGCAAGATCTGTATCGGGTATATCTTTCACATCGGCAAAAGCTGCCACACCTTGCACCTCTGTTTCCTTAGGATTGACGGCACGAAGTTCTCCGGCATACTTTCCGGTTATCAGATTCTTCAAGATAGCGCCCCCCGGCTTATGTACGTTATTGGATGCTCCTACCACAACAATGCTGGCAGGCTGAAGCAATTGGCTTGTTATCATAGTCTTTCTATGTTAAGTTATATGAACGAATGCACAAATATACATTTTCTATACAAGAAAGCAATCAAGAGGTGTTGTTTCTTTTTCAATCTAGGACCAAGGCAAGCTTTTCAGCCACATTGCCATGAATCGATCATATACCTTATATCCGTCCGCCGATTTATATATCAGTTCCTTTTCGAGCAAAGACTTCAATGCGGTATTCACACTGCTGGGCGCTTTCAAACCATGCTGCTTGATGAAGTCACCTTTGTTGGGAGATGCCACTACACCCTCGCGAGCAATCGCTTGCATCTGTTGGAACTCGTCAATGGCAAGATAAAAGTGACATTCCTACCATTATCCAAGGCAGAGACTAACTTTTCCGTTTCTGCTTCACGATCACAAAAATAACGAGGACCAGCATAGCCATAAATAAGAAAAGGGTTCTTCTGTACTAATTCTTTTTGCTTCTCCATACTCATTCCATATTTTGCGTTACGCATTTTACGTTACGTAAAATACGCAATAAAAATATCATAAAGCAAGAAATGATGTGTTTTTAACTTGCCCTGTACTATTTCTAAAGTGATAAACCAACTATTATGAATTAAATTATTGTGTTTACAATAATCTAAAACACAATAATCAAAGCAAAAGTTCCGACAAAAGCAGTATCTACCTTACGTTTGATATACAAACCATCCCCTTTGGTCTACAAACTCAGCCCCCTTCCTCCTTTACATCTACTTTTACCCATCATTATAACACCTCACGCTGGAGAAGTACCTCAGCCACGGATACTACTATCTGTTCACCGGCTCGCTCTTCAACTCCCGTTACTGTGGTGGCGACGGCGTGTGGCACGATAGCCGTTTTAACCGTCGCTACATCCTCAGCGTCAACGGCAAAGTCACCTTGCAAGGTGGCGACCGCTACTCTCCCATAGACCTGGAATCTACGATCTAAAAGAGTATTGCAACTTAAGTGGAGATAACGATCCTACTGCATAGTTTCTCCTCCTCTTGGGAGGAGGAGGAGG
>USLU01000072.1 GCA_900555635.1 uncultured Bacteroides sp. | reverse complement strand
GTTCCCCTCTCTTCCACTCGCTTGTCTCCGCTATAACTCTGCCAGCCGTTATCGCTACCCGCAGTGCACGATGCCCCCACAGCAAGTATCAATGTAGCTCCTAGTAATAATTTCTTTTTCATCATAAGCATTCTAAATATTCAGAGTAGCCAGCACGGGAGCATGGTCGGATAAATATCCATTGTCAGGCTTGTCACCGATAGTGCGATAACGTTCCACCTCTACAGGACCATTTACAAAAATAAAATCAATCAGACGGCGATCCTTCAACGGAATGCGCCCAAAATTATGAAAGCTCCACACCGGTCCGTAAATAACCTTTGCGGTAGCACAGGCATTCTTCATTCCACCCTCTGTCAATACTACAATAGGCTCAGAGTCCAGCGTGCCATTAAAATCGCCAGTAACTATTACCGGAAGATCTCCCGCTATTTGCTTTATCTTCTCAAGTATCAGCTTGGCGCTTTCGCTGCGCGCCACTTTTCCCACGTGGTCGAAGTGAGTATTGAAGGCAGCTATTTCCTTGCCGCTCACTTTATCTTTCAGCACAGCCCAGGTCACAATGCGCTCGCAAGCCGCATCCCAGCCCTTCTTACCTATCGAATCGGGAGTTTCACTTAATCCGAAGTCTCCGTTCTTCACTAATTCAAAACGGTCTGCCTTATAGAAAAGAGAGCAATACTCACCTTTCTCTTTTCCGTCCGCACGTCCTACGCCAAGGGCGGTATATTGCGGAAGACGTTCTTTCAGGTCATCAAGCTGATTCTTGACCACCTCTTGCATGCCCACGATATCGGGAGCATAATAAGCGATCATCTGCGCCGCATGATCCTTGCGGTATTTCCAGTTGTTCATACTATCCGCCGCATGATCCAGACGAATATTGAACGACATAACCTCTACCTTAGCTTCCGGTTGCTTGCCGCACGAGGCGACAAGCAATGCGAAAGCAACCAATACACTATTGAGAAATACGTTTTTCATGGTTATAAACCTTTTTAATCTAAAAAAAACTAATCAATAATCGAAGCCTCTTAGTTGGCTTTATCTAAATAAGGAGACTTAAACCCTAATTTTTTCAACCCCTTCTGCACATCGGGATGACTCATAAAAAGCTTCCAAATCAAACCAGTGCGATAGTTCTCTATCATCACGATAATTGGTCCTTGGTCAATGGCAAGATACGAAGGCGCAAACCAATTTTCGGTCAGGTTAAACGCGTCCTTGAAACCATACTCACCCCAAAGACGATCACCCAACTCTTCATAAAAATAGCGCATGGCTTCCAAAGAGTATTCAGGTGTATATGGGATGGATGAAAGAGCGGCAGTAGGCGTAATCACGCCACGGTCGTTGCCTGGGCTATGAGCGGAATAACCTTTGTCACCGTCACTAGCAGTCAGCCCCCAGCATTTGGCACTGTAGCCTTTGTAGCCCTTCGGATTGTCGATGCAGTAAGCACGGTTTATCAAGGTGTGGGCCTTCATCTGTTCTTCGTAGTCGGCATAGTTGTCTTTCAAACCATGCGGATCAAGTCCCATGTAAGAGTAATGAGTAAAGAAAAGGGGGCCTCCCTTACCATTATTATTTCCCAAAGGAAGCTTGATACCGTAATACTCACGACCGTTTAAGAAAGTGTTCGCATTGGCCCAGCCTTTATGGTACACACTCTCGGCAATCGGATAAGTAGGAGAAGAAGCTCCCAAAACATAAACGATGTGGCACTCGTTATGACCTTTTATTTGATGGTTCATCGCCCAGCCATTGTTGGGCGACCAATGCCAATACATCACATCTTGACCTTGAGTAAAAAAGTTCCATTCTGCCTGACGCCATAAGTTATTAATCATTCCACGAATGCGGTTCTCCGTCGGATTATCCTTTGTAAAGTACTGATGGGCAGCCAACAGCCCTTCGAACATGAAAGCAGATTCTACAATATCGGCTCCATCGTCTTTACGGCTGAAAGGAATGGTCTTACCGGTTTTGCCGTTCATCCAATGCGCCCACATGCCATGATAACTGTCAGTATTCTTGTCGCTCAGAAAGCGTACAATCTTCAGCATTCGCTCGGCACCTTGTTCGCGGGTAACAAACCCACGCTCTATGCCTACAATGATAGCCATCACGCCAAAACCCGAACCACCGATAGTAGCCGTCTCAACACCGCCGTTGCTCCGCTCATGAGCCAACCCCGATTCAGGATGGGCAAAATCCCAAAAGTAACGGAAAGTTTGCTTTTGGACAAGGGTCATGAGTTCTTCGTCGGAGAGTTGCTTTTTACTTATATCGTGTGGCGGATTTATTGCATTTACCGAACACGAACAGATAAGAAGTGCTAATAAAGAAACAAATATACTTTTCATAATTCTTATTTTAATAGTTTGAATTATATAAAGAGCAGTTTAAAAGCTGCTCTTTATGTCTCACTTATTTTGTTTTAGTACTCCTTGAGAAATATCAATCTGTTTCTGTGGGATGTAGAATGTAGAATGTTGGTTCACATTGAAGTTTGACTTTCCATGCGCCTTCAACATCTTTTCTGCATATCCGGGAACTACTTTATCAGCACGAATCAAGTCAAAGAAACGATGTCCTTCCATTGCTAATTCAATACGACGTTCATTCCATATAATTTCACGCAACTTAGCTTTATCTCTTTCTTCTATCTCAGGCAGTACGGTCGGATCATCACCAGAGTTGCGAGCACGATCTCTAACCTGTTCCAATTTACTCAAAGCATCATCCACCAATGGGTCATTTTCACCATTTGCTAACTCATTGCAAGCTTCAGCATACATTAATAATACATCGGCATAACGCAAGAAATACAAATGACAATTCTGCTTAGCAAAATTATTAGCATTCCAATAAATTGTTGGCCACATTGTTTTCTTATTAGCACGCGGTTGTACCCCCGGTTCATCCTTGAAGTTTATAACACCAACTCCTTCCATATTTTCACCATCGTAAAGAATAGTAGCCTGTCTTCTTGGATCGCCAGGTTCATAAGCTTTATCCAAGGACTCAGACGGAGAACTGAATCCCCAACCTTTGAAACCTCTGACACCCTGCCACTTCACATATTCGGAAGCAACATCTCTCGTTTTATCTGAACCCCATAAATATTGGTCGGCCAACATTACTTCATCAGAATAATATGAATCCGGATTAAACAAATCACGATAATCTGGATGCAGAGCATACTCTTTTCTTGCAATTACTTGCCCTGCATATTGTTTTACACTCGCATAATCCTGACGGAATAAATAAACTTTAGCCAATAAACCTTCAGCGGTTCCTTTAGTGACTCTTCCTCTCTCAGCAACTCCCCATTCATCACGAGTTGGTAGATTCATTGCCGCATAAGATAAGTCATCAATTATTTGTTGATAAATAGCATCCTCAGTAGCACATGGTTGATCGTACTCATCTGGATTCTGAACTTTAGTAACCAAAGGTACACCACCATAGGTTCTCACTAAGTTAAAGTAGAAGAAAGCACGAAAGAAACGAGCTTGAGCAATACTTCTAATCTTTAACTGTTCATCCTTCAACACATCCAAGTTATCCAATGCTACATTACAGAAGCCAATACCTTTGTAGTTTCCAACCCACCAACCATTCAATTCTGAAGTATAAACATCATAAGTAAAGTCATTCAATGAATTCACACGAGCATAACTACCGTCCGCAGGAGAACTTCCTGTATCGGAATTGTCACTCGGAACCTCCATGATACCAAACCAAGAGAACCCAATCATATCCCAACTTTTCATTTGAGAATATATTGCATTGATTCCCATTAATGCACCTTCTTCTTCTCCGAAGAAAATATCCTGTGTTAACTTTCCTTGTGGCTTTGTATCCAAAAAATCAGAACAAGACGTAAATGTTAGTGCTGAAGCTAATAAAAGTGAATATATCTTTTTCATAATTATTTCCTATTTTTGTTTTCCATTAGAATGTAAGATTCAAACCAAATCGACACGTAGCAGTAATCGGATAAATATCACGATCAAGTCCTCCTAATATCTCAGGGGTAAATCCATTATAGTTCGTGAAATAAAGCAAATTATTACCTGAAAAATACAATCTCAAATTTTGGACATGTATCTTTTGCATCAATGCTTTCGAGAATGTGTATCCTAATTCTACTGTCTGTAATTTCACATAGTTTCCACTCTCAACATAGCGGTCGGAAACAAAATAATTGTTACCTTCAAAAGTCATACGCGGAATAGAGGTATTTGTATTATCCTTAGTCCATCTATCCAAAAATGAGCGATCCCAATTATCAACACCCGCATTTCTTTCAGCTTGTTTTGCATTATAAATCTTATTACCAAAATTACCCTGCAGATCAATTGATAAATCAAACCCTTTCCAAGCAGCAGTTATACCTAAACCTCCGATAAATTTCGGAGTAGGAGATCCTAAATCCGTACGATCCTCAGCGGTTATAAATCCATTACCATCCGTATCTGCATAAATCAAATCACCTGGTGCTACATTAGCCTGATACTTCTTGTTCTTATCACCGGAAGCTGCTGCAGCCATTGCATTATATTGCTCAATCTCCTCATTACTTTGAAAAATACCAATTGTTTTGTAACCATAGAAATACTTAATTGGCATTCCCTCTTCGGTCATATGAACGCTTTTTCCAGAGCCAATATCACCGCTGGCTATGCGTTTTCCACCCAAATTGGTCACTTCATTTTTAATTGTTGTTCCTGTTAAGCGAATTCCATAACGAAAATCCTTAAATGAGTCTTCCCATTTCACAGTAAAATCAAGACCTGAGTTACGGACCGACCCCACATTTGTCTCTACAGAAGCAAGTCCGACAGAACCAGGTACATCCACATTAACTAACATTTCTTTTGTATCCCTTCTATAATAGTCAAACTCTAAAGAAAAACGATTATTGAATAAGCCTAAATCAAAACCAAGGTCTAACTGTTCTGAACGTTCCCAATGAATCTGTGTATTATAAAGAGACGTTACAGTACCACCAGAATAGTAAGTTCCACCAAACACAGCATCATATTTAGGATCTACATTAGCCAATGCATAATATTTATCATTACCAATCTTATCATTGCCAATTTGTCCCCAGCTACCTCTAACTTTCAAATTGCTCAACCATTTAGCATTTTCTTTAATGAAAGCTTCTTCAGAAACTCTCCATCCGGCAGCTACTGACGGGAAATACCCCCAACGATTATCCGGTCCAAACTTTGAAGAACCATCGGCACGTATAGAAGCAGTCAACAAATATCTGTCCATTAAAGCATAGTTAGCACGGAACAAATAAGACATCATAGCTTCATGCTTTCCATTATTCTCAACTCCACGAGTATCGCTTGAAGATTGATCCAAATACCAGTAGTCTTCCACTTCTGAGAAGAAATTACGTCCTGATCCACCTAACTTTTCATTGGTATATTTTTGAGCTGTAATACCACCTAATAAATTTAAACGGTTCTTATTATTAATCTGCCAGTCATAAGTCAAGATATTCTCCCACAACCAAGTAAAATCTCTGGTCCATGTCTTTGATAAACTGTTCTCATCAACCTTTTGATACTCCGAAATATAATACTTGGGAGTAAAGTTGCGGCTTCTACCAGTAATATAATCAATGCCCAAACTAGTTTTAAAGTTCAATCCTTTAATAACCTCCCAGTTTAAAAATGCGCTACCTACAATTCTATCTTTCCAATTGTCACTATTCATATAATGAAGAGTAGCAAGCGGATTAGCAGTAGATGCTATCTGCGGATCAGAGAAATTGCCATTCTCGTCATAAGGAGTAATAATAGGACTTAATTTATAAGCAGATTTCACAACTCCCTTATTCTCATTCTGGGTATGACTAAAAGAAGCGGACAAGTTATGTCCAATAGTCAAATTTCTATTTATTTTATATGAATTATTAGCACGTAAAGTAAAACGGTTATATGAATTCTCTTTAATAATACCATCTTGTTGGAAATATCCAGCGCTCAAATTATAACGCACCTTTTCCGTCCCACCACTAACAGCAACCTGATAGTCACGGACAGAAGCTACACGAAAGATTTCATCAAACCAATTAGTTCCTTTTCCCAAAGAAGCCGGATTATCATATACAAGACCACCATCTGGATTAATATTCAAATTAGCTTCATTTTGTAACATAGCATATTCAGAAGCCGTACACATTTCGAACTTACCACTATTTTGAAACTGAAATCCTTCACTAGCAATAATATTTACCTGTGCTTTTCCTTCAGCGCCTTGTTTTGTACTAACAATTATTACACCGTTAGCACCACGGGAACCGTACATAGCAGTAGCAGAAGCATCCTTCAATACCTCCATAGACTCAATATCATGATTGCTCAAAAATGAAATATCATCCATAAACATTCCATCAACGACGTAAAGTGGGTTGCTATCATTGGTAGTACCAATACCACGAATACGCACTTCAGGTGAACTGCCCGGAGCACCACTTGCCGAAATAAACACACCCGAAACACGGCCTTGCAAAGCATTGGCTACATTAGGAGTAGAGATTTTTTTCAGATCATCACTTTTGATAGAACCAACTGCTCCGGTCAAATCTGATTTTCGTTGTACTCCATAACCAATAACTACAACTTCATCAATCAGCATATTGTCTTCTTGCAGAACTACATTGATTACAGTACGTCCATTTACTGCAACTTCTTGATTTTTCATACCAATATAGCTAAAAAGTAAGGTTGCATTACTTGGAACATTGGTTAGTTTATAGTCTCCATCAAGTCCTGTAACAACTCCTTGTTGAGAGTTCCCTTTAACCGAAATAGTAGCACCGATAACGGTCATTCCCGTTCTGTCCGTAACGACACCTGAAACCGTAATTTTGTTCTGTGCCATCGAAATAACGGCAAACAGTAACATCACACATGTAATTAATAGATTTTTCTTCATTTTGTATTGATTTAAAATTCTTTTGCAAACATACCAGAGAAGTTGATATAAGTCAAGAAATAAGCTACAATAAGATTACCACATCCCAGTAAAATAGTACATTTTTGCTACTACCACACAAGATATAACCCTGATTATAAATACTATAAAAACAAAACATATTATTTAGAAGAGATATTACAAGAAGTGGAATAACGCAACTGAAATATCACTAAGTCTTTAAAATAATAAGCTCGTCTTCATAAGTAAAGTCTTAAAATCATTAAACATTATCTAAGTCAAGTAATGGTTGAGAAAAACAGTTTACCGGTAGAGATGAAGAAAGTGCCTTACCTAGATAGCGGATAGGATAGTATCTAAATTTAAGGTGTTACTTAGTGATGATTTTAAAAGTGAAAATGGTACACAAATTACACTAGTAGTAGTGTGAGGCTACACTAGTACAAGTGTGCGCTTACACTGGTATAAGTGTGAGGCTGCGCTAGTACAAGTGTAAATGCACGTAGTTTGAACTTACAAAATCTTAAGCAATATACTGTCACAAGAACACATTTACAATGTAGGTCTATCCAAATAGAAATACGCAGTCGAAGTCACATGATCCTGACGGTAGAAATTGACAAAGCCTTGCGGAAAGTCTTTACCTGTAATATGAAGATTCGAGTCTTCATCCAACAAACGATAAAACCTCAGTTTATCGCTTTTATCTATAGTAACGGGTATAAGAGGCACTTTTGCTTGGTAAAGTTCAAGCACCTTTTGATATGGAGCACCGCCAATCTGCTGTAATGTAACCCTTATGTCACGATGAAAATATATCGGGTCTTGCACATGGAAACGATACATGCTCCACCAGCAACTATCCGCATTCGCTATCGGACAGCCTTGATAACGGTGAGAATACTCGCCTTGTCCCCAAGCCGTACCTATATAATCTTCAATTCCCGTACCACTCAATGTAGGAAATTCCTTATCACCGTCAATATAGAATTTGATTTCACCTTCTCCCCACCAAGTAGTTTGATAAGCCTTATTTGCAAAAATCCCCAAGCTAACTCCCAAAAAGCGACCTTTACCAGATAATTGAGGAAGAACGGTATAATCTACTCCCAATTCGGTGGATTCGTCTTCGCGCCAAGTAGCGTGGAAATAACTCATTTCCGAATCCCATTCAGGTAGTTTGGTAAAGTTGATGTCGTAGAAAAGGTGCGTCAAGTTCTCGTCCGATGTATTCACAAATACCACTTTGGCACCTGTGCGATAAGGCATCGGAATACAACAATTAAACGAGCGCTTCTCCGGATTGGAAAAGAATTGGTTCTCAAAACGAGCTGTACGAGATAGCGGGTTTCCAAAGAAATCGCCCAAAGGGACGTCCACAGCTGGAACTGTAGAGTTATCCCAGTAAAACTTAATACGTAACGCACGAAGCATTTTCGGATTACGTTTACTGACTGTCAACCAAATACGGTTAATTATTCCGGGACCTTGCTGGGACAGTAACACACAACTGTCTCCTGCCATTATTCTACCAAAAGCGCTTCCCTTTGCACCCTTATTAGCCTGAGCTGCCCCACCTTTAATACCGTCAAGGTTTTCAAAACTTGTCCAACGTGTTTCATGGCCTGCAGGCACTTTCCATATTTGAGCATGGCTCAAAAGAGTGAATGATAACAATACAGATATAATCAATAACTTTTTCATTTTCTTGTTTTTTAATATTCATGTCAATTCATACTATTTCCCTTTATAAGGCAGCTTGAAGTTTTCACTAATAACGTCTTATATTTAGCATCATAAATACGCCGATTGTGCTCAGAGACCTTACGCCTATGCCCCTGTCTATACTTGAAATTACGACTGGTAGGTTGCGGTCTGTCCGGCTCTACTACTACACGCCCGTTCCAAGTAGTCTGGTTTACACAAGGAGGCAATGCAGCATCCCAAGCATCAAATTCGCTCAAAAGGCTATCCGCCAATTCCGGATACTCACTACTCAGGTCATAAACCTCTCCCTTATCATCCTTCATATCAAAGAGCTGAATTTTCCTCGTGCTTCCCTGATCATTATAAACCAGTTTCCAATCTCCTTTGCGGATCGCAAAATCCTCATCTCGGCGCCAGTAAAGTGCAGAATGCGGACGCTTGCCTGTAAGGCTATCTTCTTTCAGGTAAGGCAAAAGGTTCACTCCATCCAAAGGATACTTTTGTTCGGAAGTCCCTCCGATAGCCTGCATAATGGTCGGAAATATATCAAGACTGATTACAGGCTTATTGTAAACCACCCCCTGAGGTAGTTCTAAAGGCCATGACATTATATAAGGAACCCGTATTCCACCCTCATAAGTATCAGCTTTATATCCTCTGAAAGGTCCGGGGCTTGACATCGTTGTATTACCTCTGTCTTTATACTCGTAACCGGTGCTACACTCTATGCCTTGTCCGCGTGGAGAAACATTGTCGCTGATAAAAACAAAAAGGGTATTTTCTTCCAAGGCATTTTTTCTCAAACTCTCCATAACACGACCTATACCATCGTCCAAAGCTAAAACCATACCTGCAAAAACCTTCCTTTCATCATGGTGAAAACGCCTTCCTCCAAGTCGTTCCACATAATGTTCGGGGACTTGCCAAGGCGAGTGAACAGCGTTATACGAAAGACAAAGTAAAAAAGGAGACGACGCATTCTTATCTATGAATTCTGCAGCTTCGCGTGTAAAACGATCTGTGATATATTCTCCACTTTCATGCAGAGAAGGTTGAATTTCATCATTTCGATACAAAGGACAAAAGTCATAAAGTTCCACTCCCGCTTTGCCAGTAGAACGAAAATAATCATGGGTATCAGACCAAAAACCATAAAATTGATCAAAGCCCTTACGATTGGGAGATTGTTCAGGAGAATCGGCCGTATGCCATTTTCCGACAAATCCTGTCACATAACCGCAATTACGAGCCATTTCGCCCAAAGTAGATTGTCCTTCGGGAATCTTTGCCCAAGGATGCAGATTATTATAGAAACCAAAGCGCTGCTGATAAACTCCCGTCAAGATACCAGCACGAGACGGTCCGCTTATAGAACAAGACACATACCCTTGACTAAATTGTACTCCTTTTCGAGCAAGAGAATCAATACTGGGTGTCAACATATCTAAAGCTCCCTGATACCCTACATCTCCCCAACCCAAATCATCGGCAATTACCAGCACTACATTGGGGCGTTGAGATTTACCACTTTGTCCTTGATCTGCATTACTCCCACAAAAGGGGAGCAACGCAGCAATAGATGCTAAAATTGAAACTTCCATACTCACATCATCTTAACGTCCAAAGTCACAAACAGAGGCTTTGATCTTCATTTCAGCTTTATGATTTTCAGCAAGTTCAACAAGTTCTTTCACCACTTCTGGATATTTCTGCGATACCTCATACTGCTCTGAAATATCTTCTTCCACATTATACAAGAAAGGGGTTTCTGGACGTTCCCAAACAGCTTGCCTAGTATAAGGATCGGTAAGCGTACTGAAATGAATCTTCCAAGGTCCTTTACGAACAGCCAGCAAATGACTGCCTCGCCAATAATACATCTCGTCGCGTGAAGACTTACCCTGCTCCCAAAGCATAGACGTTTGATCCGTTCCATCAAGTGTCAGTTCCTTGGGTAGAGGTATACCTGCCATATTCAAGAACGTCGGTAAAATATCCATCGCTGCCATGATGCCTTGCTGTGTACACGGTGTTATCCGGCTCGGCATACGAAAAACAGCCGGAACGCGGAGCCCTCCTTCCCAACAAGTAGATTTCCCTTGGCGCAAAGCACCTGCAGAGCCTCCATTCAGTCCCTGCACCAGCCATGGCCCATTATCGCTGGTAAAGACAACCAATGTATTTTCATCCAAACCAGTATCTTTCAAGGCTTTCAAGACTTCACCCACACTCCAATCAAGTTCTTCGACTACATCACCGTAAAGCCCTCGATTACTCTTACCTTCGAAACGCTTGTTTGTATGCAGGGGGGTATGTATGGTAGGATTTCCATAGCATCCCAAGTCTCCATATCCCATATCATCACAGAAGATCAATACAAAGTTCGGCTGTTCGCTCTTTTGATCTGAACTGTAAGATGCCAGCGCCACTTGAGAGACTGCAGTGGCTGCCAATAATGGAAACAAATGACTTTTCTTCATTATAATGCCCTCCAACGATTTATTCATTGCCCCAAAGATCAGCTTTGTTCCCTTTATTCTTTCTCCATTCATGACGCCATTTGTGCATCATAACATTGTTTATCATTGGTTTCAGTTTACGCCCAGCTTTGTCAGGTATGGCTGGAACTGCGACTGGCTTATCCTGATACCAATACGCCACGGTTGCAAGGTCAAGGGTCAGACAGTTGTTGTGTCCATGTTCTATGGTAGCCTTCAACCCTTTCTCAAAGAAGACAGGATCTTGGATGAAGAAACGATAAACGTGTGTACGACCAAGGAAACCTACATCGTTGTTTACCCGAGGGTAACCAAAGTAAATGTGCTGGTAAGGTTCCTTAGGACACCAAGCGGTGTTAAACAAGTCTTCTGTGCCGGTGCCTATGAGCGAGGGTTGCTTCTCGCCGTCGATAAACCACATGTCATCGCCTTCGCCATACCACATAGGAGTAGGACACTGCACATAGTAATTCAATCCTACAAAGTGACCTTTTCCCTTAATATCTGCAAATACATAATTGCCTGCTCCATCCTTATTTTCAGTCTGTTTGCCCACCGACCCCCATTCGGTTTCTCCTTCTGGAAGGGCTTCGGTGATTTCACGATTGAACCAAGCATGAAAGCGTCCCATATCTTTGGGCAATTCTTTCATCTCCAAATAATCTATGTAATAGTAAAAGGCTCCGATGTTGACATCCGTCTGGTTTTCTATTTCAATGCGAGCGCCCTTGGAGAAAGGCATCGCAAAGTAACTGCACAAGCCCGTACCACCATTGGGACCGGAAGAGAGTGCAAAAGAGGCATAGTTATACTGCTCGTTCCATCCCTGACCGAAGAAAGGACCTATAGGGGACACTACCGAGGGCTCGTCGCTACCATCCCAGTACATACGCAGGATAATGTCATTGCGCGAAAGTTCGCGAGGCCCTGGTGACATTGTTATCCAAATATGGTTGATAACTCCTGCCCCCTTAATATCCGCCAATACAGCAGTTTCGCCCGGCTTAATCGGTTTTAGGTGGTCACGGTTATTACCCGTACGATCATAGCTGCTGACCCGGCGGTTGCGTACACCCTCCTTCATCTTGGCAAGGTCAAACATTTCATTAGACATGCTGCTCTGAGCAAACATACTACCTGTTCCCAGCAAAAGCGAGAACAAGCCTACAAAGAACTTTTTCATCATGGTACTCTTAATTTTAAAGGTTATGAATTATTTTGTCGCCTATCAGTAGTCACTCTCTTGTGGCATCCGATTGATTTATTTTTTCTTCTAAAAGCCGCGCCAGCTTACGCGCCACTTTAGGGTGCTGTTTATACACATTTGTCGTTTGGTATGGATCATCTTCTAAGTTATAAAGCTGTGCTTTAGGAGCATCCGGTTTTATTTGCGCATTTTCTATATCACTGTTTTGCCGATGGGTAAGCTGAAAAGCAGAAGCCCCTCCCAAATCATGGTCACCGATATTCTTCCCGACAAATCCACCACTGTTCTGTGCCGGAATATAAACCCATTTACCTACACGGATAGAAAGATGGCTCTTTTGAGAGGGACAGATTATGATGTGGTCGCGAAGCATTTTCTTGGGGTTAGCGGTAAGGGCAGGAAGCATATTGAAGCTGTCCGGTCCTTCATTCTCTTGCAGTTCATAGTCTGTAAGGGCAGCTAGAGTAGCAAGCATATCAACGTTAGACATCAACTGACTTGAAACGCTGCTCGCCGGAATCTTTCCCGGCCAACGAACAATCATCGGCACACGGTGCCCGCCTTCCCAAACTCCGAACTTAAAGCCAAGAAGTTTGCCGTTGATATGGTGTCCTGCTTTCCAAGCTCTCTGTCCACCATGATTCAGCATCCCACCATTGTCACTGGTGAATATCAGCAGGGTGTTTTCAGTCAAGCCCTCTTCATCAAGCGTGCGCATAATCTCGCCTACCACCCAGTCTAGTTCATGGATGGAGTCACCGTAAGGACCAGCTTCACTGGTTCCGATAAACCGCTCGGCGGGTGTAAAAGGATGATGGATATTGGTGGTGGCATAATAAAGAAAAAAAGGTGATTCCTTATGCTCTTTTATCCACTGCACAGCTTTGTCTTTCAGGGTAGTGGCTACCGCCCGATCTTTATACAGACGATGTGCGGCAGTAGCTCCACCAATGGAGTTGATACCGAACTTTTCATCAAACTCTTCAGTTTCGGCTTTCTTATTCCTCACAAAAGGGTCGCTGGGGTCATAGCCCACTACATGATGATTTTCTACGTATACAAAGGGGGGATGACTATTAAGGATAGGCACACCAAAGTAATAATCGAAACCTAGTTCGAGCGGTCCCGGAGCAAGCTTCTTGTTCCAGTCCATATTCTCTTCCATGCGGAATCCTAGATGCCATTTCCCTACAATGGCAGTGTTGTAGCCCGAACGCTTCATCACATCGGCAATTGTGGTGCGTGCGGTATCTACCTGTAGTGTATGATTCAGGAAGATAGCTCCCCAAATATTCTCGCGGCAGGGGTATTGGCCGGTCAGCAGTCCGTAGCGCGAAGGTGTTGAAACCGCCGAAGATGAATGGGCATCCATAAAGCTACGTCCTTGCGACGCTAAACGGTCTATATGGGGAGTTTTTACTTTAGTGGCACCGTAACAGCCAATGTCGCCATACCCCAAATCGTCAACATTGATGATTATTACGTTGGGCTTGGTGGAAACCTGGTTTTGTTGTGCAATGACAGGCAAAGCACTGAATCCCATCCCTACAGTAAGGGACAGAGATCCTATGAATAGTTTGTGTTTCATATATATTTAACTTAGTGGTCTATTTTTATTGCAATTTGCAGATCAATGTATCCTGAATATCTTTATCCCATTCAAGAACGTCATACCTTTCACCGCTTCAAAGCCCACCGTAAGGTTTCCATCAGTTACGTCAACACGTAGCTTCTTGGATATGCAGCGGTTCCCCCCTACTTCTATCGCCGGAGAAAAATGATTCAACCAAGGCTCATCGTTGACTGAGACATTGAAAACACTGCCTCGGAAATCAGCATCGCTGAAAGTGGTGGCTCCCAAGTCGTAAGTCACCCGCTCGGAATGGGCGTTGAGGTCGGCAAAAAGGAGCTCCACTTCATACTCGCCATTGGGCAAGTCAAAGCGATAGACTTTGATATCTTTGCGTTTAGTTTGCAGCAAGGGTACATTACGGGTATCTTTCACTTCAGCAGTAGTTCCGATGCGCCCCGGAGAGCGGCGGAAAATCTCACCGCCCACATAGCCCCAGCTTCCGGCAGTATAGGCTTGGTCGGGAAGCCAGCAAAGATTACTCTTATCGTCCGTAAAGAAACAGTTGCTACCTACATTCACAGCAAGTTCCAATTGCCCAGCAGTGGCTGTCGTTATATGGCGAGGCTGCATCTTTACAAAAATATCAGAAACTTGTTCTACCTTCTTTCCCTGATAGACACCGGACGCCACAAGTGTGTTTTTTCCTACAACAAGAGACGCCTGCCACCCGGCATGGCAATTCTCAATGTCTTTTACGGAGAGCTTCTTTCCGTTGACGGACAGCTCGACCTTATCTAAATTAGAATACACCTTTACGGGATGCTCCACCGCTTCGCCGTCCGATACTACTGTGCGGTGCTTCCAATCGTCTACGGCAATGTGTAGTACCGGAATATCCTTGCGCAAAAACGCCTGAAAATAATAGAACACATCTTTGGGGCGGCGATCATTGTACATCAACCCCTTATTATTGATATGCGGTGTAGCCTCCTGACGGCTGGCGGAACTGAAGTCGATGAAATTCCATTCAGCAGCACCGATAATGAAGGGTCGCTTCATGATAGCGGGCAGATAGTATTCGAGGTACAACTGCTGCCACTGCATGGAGAAATCAAATATCTGTGGTTCGAGCGATTGTAAGCGTGGATCGGAGCCAGCACCAAACTCACTGATCATCAACGGGCGATACGGGTATTTGCGATGTTCCTCATCTACGAAACGGTCGAAGGAAGTAAAATCGTTCTCATACCAGCCTTGATAAAGATTCCAGCCTGAAATATCGGTGATATTACTCAGACCGATCTTATTGTAGATTTGGCTGCCGTGGTAGGCCATCGTGCTCAAGCGGTAGGGATCTTCCATCTTCAATGCCTCTTCAAGGTGCCGGGCAAGTGCCAAGGTGTTTTCGTAAAAACCGTTGAGTTGGTGCTTCTTCACCCGATACTGCAGCTGTATGACAGCCTCGTTCATATACCCCCACATAATGACGGAAGGATGATTATAATGCTGACGCACCATTTCGCGTAAAGCGCTTGTTGCGTTGTTGCGAAATTCGTCCCCCAAAGCAATCAAATCGACAACCGGAATCTCCTCCCATACCAACATACCGAGTTCATCGCAAGCACGCAACACAGCATCATCTTGCGGATAATGCGCTAAGCGAACAAAGTTGACGCCCATGTCTTTCAGCAGCTGCATATCCCTGCGGTGCATCTCGTCCGAAAGTGCTATCCCCATCGGCATCTGATCTTGGTGACGGCAAGCCCCCATCAACTTCATGGGTTTCCCGTTCAACTTAAAGCCTTCTTGCGTGTCGACACTGAACCAGCGAACGCCCAAAGGAACACTTGTTTCGTCTTTCAATACTTCGCCACGCGCATCTTTCAAAGATACTTTCACTCTGTACAGATAAGGAGACTCGGGCGACCACAACCGTGGCTGCTCCAATTGCAACTGTTCCTTAAAGGTGAATGTGCCCTCGGCATCCATCCGGACATTGCTCAAAGATCGGGTAACGGTGTTTCCGTCAGCATCAAGCACTTCGACATTCAGTTTCAAAACCACACGGCGCACATCATGATTCACCAAAGTTCCACGTACACTTACCTCCGCTTTTTCTTCATTTACAGAAGGCAAATCTACATATACGCCCGGAGAAGCGTAATCGGTGAGGCTGATATGCTGTTTCTCAGTGCTGATGAGCCACACGTTGCGATAGATACCGCCAAAGATGGTGAAGTCGCCTGACAAGGGTGGAATCTTATTGTTCCGGTTATCGACACGCACCATCAACAGATTCACGCCATCCGGCTTTACCTTATCCGTAATATCGACCACAAAAGCGGAGTATCCCCCTTTATGGGTCGTGAGTTGTTCACCATTGAGGTACACGTCTGCCAAGGAGTTAACAGCATCAAATTTCAGGTAAAGTTGCTTATTCCGCATCTGCGCGGCTTCCGTGCGAAACTCTTTCTTATACCAGGAAGAAGCTCTGCGGTAGTCGCGGGTGGAATAAGCGTCCATATTCCAAGTGTGCGGCAGGTGAACCTGCTCCCATCCGTTCTCATGACGCTGCACATCCTGCAACCGATTGTCATCATGCGGGGCATAATACCAGCCATCATTAAAGCTCTGAACCACCCGTCCGGCATAGGTAGCCGGGAAGATGACAGAGAGACATAATATTAATAAAAGTACTTTTCTCATGTTGCTCGATAAATTAGATGAATTGGTTGAATGTGTATTGTTGCGAAACCTTATATATAATAAAAAGTTGTTCAGTATTAACTCTAAAGTTCCTTACTATTAGGAGAAAAGTATCTCTTTTCAGTTAATAATCTCTATTCACAGCTTGTGAACGTATATTCGCAACGCTTGAACGTATATTCAAGCCGCTTGAATATACGTTCAAAGGTTACGAACAAAGAATTCACAGAACTCTCTAAAATAGACCTGTATCTTTAAGTAAGAATCAGTTCATAATTGAATAGAAGTGAAGTAAGCTATTTACAGCAGTTTAAACGCTGTTTTCTTCACATCGTTGCTACTACCGCCAATCATAACCTCAAAGTCGCCCGGCTCACATACAAAGTCAAGATTGTAATTATAGAACTTCAACAGTTGGGGAGTAATCTTGAAAGACACCTTTTTAGACTCACCCGCTTTCAGGAAGATCTTCTCAAAGCCTTTCAGTTCCTTTACCGGACGGGTTACGCTACCCACTAGGTCGCGGATATAAAGCTGAACTACTTCCGCACCATCCTTCTTGCCTGTATTGGTCACGGTCACGGTGGCAGTCAGTTCACCTTTGTCTGTCATGCTTGTCTTGTCCAAAACTACGTCGCTGTAGGAGAAAGTGGTATAGCTCAAGCCGAAGCCGAAAGGATAAAGCGGTTCATTGTCAATATCGATATAGTTACTACGGAATTTTTGGAACCATGCGCCGTCAGCGAGCGGACGACCGGTATTCTTATGATTATAGAACAAAGGAATCTGTCCCACGCTCTTCGGGAAGGTCGTAGTCAGCTTTCCGCTCGGATTTACATCACCAAACAGCACATCGCCGATGGCAAATCCCGCCTCACTTCCGGCAAACCATACATTGAGAATAGCGGGCACGTTTGCTTGCTCCCAGTTCAGTACCAACGGACGACCGGTGAACAACACCAATACAACCGGTTTTCCTGTTTTCAGCAATTCCTGCAACAGTGTGCGTTGAGTGTCGGTCATTTCAAGGTCTGTACGACAACTGCTTTCTCCGCTCATTTCAGATGATTCGCCAAGCGCAGCCACAATAACATCCGACTTAGCAGCCACAGCAAGCGCCTCATCGAGCAACTCCTTGTCCGAACGATTGTCGCGATGCAAAGTACGTCCGAACATCGTAGCACGTTTCTCATACTCAGCGTCACTCATCAGATTGCAACCTTTGGCAGTCAGGATTTCGGTTTTATCACCTGCTACTACCTTCAAACCCTCTGCCAGAGAAGTGGCGTTTTTAAGTACAGCAGCCACACTCCAAGTACCCGGCACATTGCTACGGCTATCGGCCAATGGACCTACTACGGCAATTGTTCCTCCCTTAGTCAACGGAAGCACATTGCCCTCGTTCTTCAACAACACGAAACTCTCTGAAGCAATCTTACGGGCAATGGCACGATGCTCTTTAGTAAAGATTTGCTTCTTGGCACGCTTTACGTCACAATATTTATAAGGATTGTCAAACAAGCCCAATTTATACTTAGCTTCTAAAATGCGACGACAAGCCGCATCAATGGCTTTCTCCGTCACTTTTCCTTCGGCTAAAGACTTCTTGAGTGTACCCACAAATGCATCGCTTACCATATCCATATCGATACCCGCATTCAGCGCCAAAGCTGCCACCGTTTGCGTATCCCCCATGCCATGATCTGTCATTTCGGTAATTCCGGTATAGTCTGTCACCACAAAACCACCAAATCCCCACTGATCGCGTAGCACGTCCGTCATCAGCCACTTGTTTCCTGTAGCCGGAATGCCATCAACCTCGTTGAAAGAAGCCATTGCACTGCCCACACCAGCCTCAACCGCAGCCTGATAGGGCAACATATATTCATTAAACATGCGCTGATGGCTCATATCTACCGTATTATAGTCACGTCCAGCTTCTCCGGCGCCATACAACGCAAAATGCTTCACGCAAGCCATGATTTCATCATTACGGCTTATGTCTTTTCCTTGATAACCACGCACCATAGCTTGCGCAATGGCAGCTCCCAAGAACGGGTCTTCACCATTGCCTTCGGATACACGCCCCCAGCGCGGGTCACGGCAGATGTCTACCATCGGACTGAATGTCCAGCAAATGCCGTCGGCACTAGATTCCACGGCCGCAATACGCGCCGCTTCTTCAACCGCCTTCATATCCCATGTACACGACAATCCCAAAGGAATAGGAAATACGGTTTCGTATCCATGGATTACGTCCATACCAAACAATAGAGGAATGCCCAAACGGCTCTCTTCAACCGCCTGCTTCTGCACGTCACGAATCCGCTCTACACCTTTCAGATTAAAAAGTCCGCCCACTTCGCCGGCACGGATGCGTTTGGCTACATCGCTGCTTTTTGCTTGCCCGGTCGTAATCTCACCGGTAACCGGCAGGTTCAACTGACCGATTTTCTCTTCCAAAGTCATCTTCTTCATCAGATTGTCAATAAAACGATCCATATCGACCGGAGATTTCTGCGCATACGCACTAACAGCGGTAAACACCAACAAGAGTAATAATGATTGTAACTTGAAATGTAAATGCTTCATGTCATTCATGCTTTTAATTGTGAAATATTATTTTGGTACAAATAAAAGGATAGTGCACGAAACCATCAGCATGACGCATTACAAGAAAACTACATCTGTTATGAAACATAAAAAAGAGAAGTACTACTTTAGTACTTCTTTACCTATTATCTTACTAATTACAAGCTATTTAAAGTTTATCATAAAATCAGTCAGGCTATCCTCTTGAGAAAGATTAAACTTCTTGCGTAAACGATACCTAGCCGCATCTACACCTCTTGTCGAAATGTTGAGTAACTTTGCAATTTCTTTAGTAGGGAGATTTAAACGCAACAATGCACAGAAACGCAAGTCACTAGAAGTCAAATCAGGATATTGTTGCTTCAGGTTACGGAAGAAGTTTTCGTGTATCCGGTCGAAGTTTGCTTGGAACATAGCCCAATTTTCCTCATCAGAAACAATATTAGTATTGACTAATACAAGTAGTTTATCCAAATTTTTACGAGTATATTGACCAGATAACTTCTGCTGCTGTATTTCCTCTTTCAATGAATTAAGGAATTCTTGATGGGCAATGTTCGTCATTACCACACTGGACAGCTCTTTACTCTTAAATCGTAAATCGGCTTCGAGCTGATTCTTCTCCAATTCAATTATTTTCTTTTCCTGCATTTCAATTTCCGTTTGATGGGCAATCCGCTGTTGTTCAATGACACGATCTTTTTTCCTTTTTACATACTGATAAACTACATATTGCAGTACAAATAAAAGAATCAATCCTAGCAAGACATATCCTGTTATTGCCCAATAAGACAAGTACCAAGGCCGCAAAATTATAAAAGAAAGCTCAGTAGAAGCTAATACTCCACTCTCGTCATATATTTCTGCCCTGAAAACATAAGATCCAAAAGGCAAACGAGTGTATTTCTTCTGCAAGTTTCGTCCACCTTCTACCCATTGGTCGGACAACCCTTCCAGCCTATATCTCACCCGATAATTATAATCATTGTACACAGGATAACATAATACAAATTTTATGGTATTAAACTCAGCACCAATTCTGTTTCCCGAATATACCGTCAGCATCTTACTGTCTCCATTCAACTCTTCGATAGCCTGCATTTCGGCAACCCATAGTGATGGTTTTATCTCAGACTTATACAAAGAAGTACTGTCCGATCCAATACGCGCAATTGCATTGTTTAAGCAAAGATAAGAACAACGATTCTTTTTGTCATAGGCAATACTTCCTCTTTCTTCTATAGATAAACCATTAAACAAGGAATAAGGTATTCTATGAAGAACCTGAAAAACATTCATCTCACATTTTACCAGATAGGACATCCTACTACCAACAAACCAATAATGATTACCACTCGAATGGCTCACCGCATGAATTTCCCTGAGCTCCGCAAGTTGCTCGTTCATGGCTTCATAAGGTACAATTGAGTCATTCATATCCTCATAAGTATAAAAAGACTCACCATTAGAAAATACTACACGCCCATTAATTTTAAACAGAGCAAAGTTACTGTCTTCCACATCTCCCAACTTCAGATACTTTTTGGTATCTTCAACTCTATTCAGGTCCGGACTAATTCTTAAACGATACAAACCTTTACGCAAATGCTGCGCCCAAATATTCCCCTGATGATCCAACTCTATGTTACGTACCATGTGACTAAACCCACGCAGAGAACGGGTAAAAGCATATTCTCCTGAAGCATTTTCCATATACATATTAAATAATGCATATGTTCCCTCCAAAAGAAAGGACTGCTCTTTCATATCAATCTTTCTCATGCACATACCACCCTTTGTATTCGATATTTGTAAAGCGCTGCGTCCGGACACTAAGAAAGTTCCTTTATTATGTCCGCAAAAGACCTGCTCTCCCCATTCATCAACAAACCATGCCTGCTCTTCCAGACCAGGCACTAACTCTACATTCCCATTATCCAGCCAATATAGCCCCTGATTTGAGGCGATATATGCCTCACTATCCTTCACCAATACATCATAAATCATACCTATTTTACGATGAGGCGGCTCATAATAATATACTAGTGAGTTATTATGTATATATGCAATTCCTTCATCCAAAGCAACCCAAATGTTATTATCCCGGTCGCAATAGATTCCTAATACTGTATTATTCTGTAAGCGGCTATCGGTATTTAACTTCCACAGCAAACGACCTTCCCTATTCAGTGCATATATACCATCCGAAATAGTTCCAATGATATAACAACTATCTTTAGTCATTATAGCACGATTGACTGTATGAGCCTTTAGCAATTCATCACACTCAGACTGCCATTTTCTAATTTTTCCATCTTGGTACAAAAAGCCTCCTTCATTTCGGGTCAACATCAATGCAGTCTCATTTCCATAAGGAAGCCCTGCCACAACATCCCCATTCTCTAGCAGATTGCGGGAAACAAGTTTTTCTAATTTCCTATGCATTAAAACAAACAGATCACCATTGATCTGTTGTGAATAAAAGGTATCGCCTACCTGAAACAAGTTAAGCGGAAGAGTTTTCAACCGGACACCTTTGACCGACTGCCCATTATAAAAAAACAGAGAGTTAAAAGATTGAAAGACAATCTCTCCCTTTATAGCAATAATATTCCATATCTCATCATTATGGAACGAAAAATCCTTCACCTCACTTTTTAAAGAGTGATACTTTAATGAATTTAAAGGCGTACGTTCAAAATAACCAAATTCTTCATAAGACCCCACGAATATCTTACCATCATTGCTTATATATACAGCACGTACAATACTTTTAGTCGGCAATTCATGCAATTTCCAGCCACTTCCGTCAAATTCTAGCAGCCCTTTATTATTGCCAAAATACATCACCCCTTTTTCATCCTGAGCAACTGACCAGTTTTGAACGCCAGCGTTATAGTCCGATACCGAATAACTCCTCACAATAGGAGAAAACGGAATAGGCGAAGCTTGTAATAGAATGTTAGAAGATAAAAACAAAAACAGTAATGCTAATATTCTCATTGGTATCATTTTATAAGACTTATTGGCAAAGATATATCTTTTTATACTGCTATAAAACAAAATCACGGATTATCCTTCAATATACCAGTAGGATAATCCGTGATAATATGTCTTTTCAAAAAGTAGTCTAAGCTATATAACCATACACCTTCCTATTATCATGAGGGGTAAAATTAAAGGCAATAGGACTCGCCACTTTACTTTCTTTTTTCATAGTAGTAGTTAAAACTTCCGGTGCACTCAGCATCTTCTTATACTTATCCGGATCATTCAGTATCTTCGTAGCTTCCTTCAAATCATCATCATCCTTCAACTGCTGGATAATGCTTCCACGCTGGTAATAATAACGCTTGATGATTTCTACCGCAATCATATTCTTGATCTCTTTGGAGAAATGGTCGAGGTCACGATCCAGATTATGAGTCAACTTCTTTTCCAAGATTTTGAATTCTTCCGAGGCATCTGTCAGATAGCCTTCGAACTCAGCCATCTCTTTGAGGTTCTTCAATATCTTCTCCGTTTGTTGATCGTATTTAAAATCAGCTTTCTTCACCATTGCCTTGAAATCGGCATAATCGGCATCTGTAACTTCGAATTTCTCGGGAGAAGATATGGTGGGATGCTTCAAGCAATACTGGGTGGCATAATCAAAAATCAGATTGTCATTTACCAGATAGAAAAGGATGTTAGGCAGTTTATCCTGCTTCACTTCAATATCGGGAGTAACACCACCGCCGTCACGTACTTCACGTCCTGCTGCTGTATGGAATACGGTAGTCAGACTATCCGGGATACGTCCTACACTGCCATCTTCATTGCGATGCTTGTAGTCGATGGCTTGTACACAACGTCCACTGGGAATATAATATTTGGAGGTGGTAATCTTCATGGTAGCGCCGTATGGCAACGGACGGGGTGTTTGAACCAATCCTTTACCGAAAGTACGGTTACCAATAATCACGGCACGGTCAAGATCCTGTAAGGAACCGGCGAGAATTTCAGAAGCAGAAGCTGTAGCACTGTTTACCAATACAGCCAGAGGAATTTCCAAATCCAATGGTTCACGCAATGTCTTATAAGAATTGCTGGATTGGGCTATCTTACCTTTCGTTGTCACAAGCGTCTTACCGCGAGGCAGGAAGAAGTTCGCAATTTCTATAGACTCTTCGAGCGAACCGCCGCCATTATTACGCAAGTCTATCACCAAAGAAGTAATGCCCTTCTTCTTCAAATCAAGAAAAGCTTGTTTGAACTCCTTTGCAGGGTTACCCGAGAAAGTACTAAGATTGATATAACCGATATTATTATCCAATACTGTATAATAAGGAATAAACGGCAACTGAATAGAACGGCGCACAATATTAAATTCCAAGGGTTTGTCTACTCCCGGACGCTTCACTCTCAACTTAAAGCTGGTACCAGTCTGCCCTTTGAGCAGGGTGCTGACATCTTTATTACCTTCAAGATCCTTTCCGTCGATGTCCAATAAGATATCGCCGGCTTTCAGCCCCACTTCGGCAGCAGGCATGTTTTCATAAGGCTCAGCGATTACCGTGCGCTTCAACTTGGGATCGTATCTGATAATAGAGCCGATACCACCATAAGAATTCTTCAGCATCATCTCCAGTTCGCTTTGGTCTTCCTCCGGATAATAGTCGGTATAAGGGTCCAAAGAATAGAGCATGGCATCAATACCCGCACGGATGGTTTTATTGGGATCAATCGTATCTACGTAGAACATATCCAATTCTTTCACGATTGAATTGAATATATCCAGATTCTTCGCTATTTGAAAACTGCGGCTGTCACCACTTTTAAAACTTAGAAAGCAGGCAGCTCCCACCACTACCAGCAGGACAGCTATCCAACGTATCTTTAAAAATCTTTTCATATACCACAATTATTATATCATTATAATTCACTGATTTCTTTCTTTATCCGCTCCCAGCTTATTTCAGGAAGTTCCGCTCCAATCACTTGTATTACATTCCCTGAAAGGATAGAGCCGATTTTTGCACACTTTTCCAAAGAATAACCGCAAGTAAGTCCATATAAGAAACCGGCAGCAAAATAATCACCTGCACCGGTAGTATCCAATACCTTTTCAACCGGAATGGCTTGTACACGCACTACCTCCGTTCCTTTGCGGATTAAGGAGCCGCGGGCTCCTATCTTAACGACTGCTATACTACACATTTTAGCGATGATGTCCAGCGCTTCTTCGGGTTCTTTGCCGGTGAAAGCCTTGGCTTCTTCTTCATTGGCAAATACAATATCCACATATTTGTTTATCAATAAAGAGAAGAAATCGAAATCTTCGGCAACAATATTATAGCTTGCCATATCGAGGCAGATTTGCAATCCGGCTTCTTTCGCTAATTCAATGGCACGAAGAATCATATCATGGTCTTGTACCAAATAACCTTCAATGAACAAATAAGCGTAACCCTTGAACATATCCAATGAAAGTTCTTCCGCCTTCAAAGTGGCCGCCGCTCCCAGGTAAGTACCGAAAGTACGTTCGCCATCTTTAGATATGAAAGTAGAAGCTACTCCCGAAGGAAGGGTGGTAGAAAGCAATAAATTGGCTTCCGTTCCACGTTCCAACAAACTATTACGGAAAAAGTTTCCATAGAAATCATTGTTTATCTTACCGATGAATCCGGTAGCCGCTCCAAGGCAAGCCATACCCCGAATGGCGTTTCCGGCAGATCCGCCGGTAGCCAGATGTGTTTCCATCTGATCGAAGTACTCGTTGATTTTCTGTAGTTTATCCTCGTTTATAAGCGTCATACTTCCTTTGGGAAGTTGCATTTCTGTTAGAATTTCATCGTTTTTAAGGGTTGCAAGTACATCCACTAAAGCATTGCCTAATCCTATTATTTTGTCCATTTTCAAATATTTTTTTGCAAAGATATTGCATATTTCAAAATATCCTATTACTTTTGCAGCGCATTTGAGAAAAAACAACATTCTTCCTTAGCTCAGTCGGTTAGAGCATCTGACTGTTAATCAGAGGGTCCTTGGTTCAAGTCCAAGAGGAAGAGC
>USLU01000071.1 GCA_900555635.1 uncultured Bacteroides sp. | reverse complement strand
TTGTGACGGCTGCCATGGATACGGTTACCGAAGCGAAAATGGCTATTGCCATTGCTCGTGAAGGTGGTATCGGTGTGATACACAAAAACATGTCTATTGAAGAGCAGGCACGTCAGGTAGCTATTGTAAAGCGTGCGGAAAATGGAATGATTTATGATCCGGTAACTATAAAGAGAGGTTCTACTGTCAAGGATGCATTAGATTTGATGGCCGAATACAGAATTGGTGGTATTCCAGTGGTAGATGACGAAAGATACTTAGTGGGTATTGTAACCAATCGTGACCTTCGTTTTGAGAAAGATATGGATAAGCATATTGATGATGTAATGACGAAGGAAAATATCATCACAACCAATCAGACTACTGATATGGAAGCTGTTTCTCAGATTCTTCAGGAACACCGTATTGAAAAGCTTCCTGTAGTAGATAAGGAAGGAAAATTGGTAGGATTGATTACTTATAAAGACATTACAAAAGCAAAAGATAAACCAATGGCATGCAAAGATGCCAAGGGACGTCTGCGTGTTGCTGCCGGTGTAGGTGTAACAGCTGATACACTAGATCGCATGCAAGCTTTGGTTGATGCTGGGGCAGATGCGATTGTGATTGATACAGCTCATGGTCATTCTTTTTCTGTTATTGAGAAGTTGAAAGAAGCAAAGAAACGCTTCCCGAATATTGATATAGTAGTTGGTAATATTGCAACTGGTGAAGCTGCAAAAGCGTTAGCAGAAGCTGGTGCTGATGGTGTGAAAGTTGGTATTGGTCCGGGTTCTATCTGTACAACCCGTGTTGTAGCCGGAGTAGGTGTACCTCAATTATCTGCGGTTTATGATGTGGCAAAGGCTTTGAAAGGAACTGGAATTCCATTGATTGCTGATGGTGGATTGCGTTATTCCGGTGATGTTGTAAAAGCTTTAGCTGCCGGAGGTTATAGTGTAATGATTGGCTCGTTGGTAGCCGGAACAGAAGAATCTCCTGGAGATACAATAATTTTCAACGGTCGTAAGTTTAAGTCCTATCGTGGCATGGGTTCTTTGGAAGCAATGGAAAATGGTTCTAAAGACCGTTACTTCCAAAGTGGAACAAACGATGTGAAGAAATTAGTTCCGGAAGGAATTGCTGCTCGTGTTCCTTATAAAGGTACTTTGTATGAGGTTATTTTCCAGTTGGTAGGTGGCTTGCGTGCTGGTATGGGGTACTGCGGGGCTGCTAATATTGAGAAATTACATGATGCCAAGTTCACTCGTATAACAAATGCCGGTGTGTTGGAAAGTCATCCTCACGATGTAGCTATTACAAGCGAGGCTCCTAATTACAGCCGTCCAGAATAAGTGTAGTTAAAAAAGAAGATATATGCCCGGATAGTATATGCTTTCCGGGCATTTTTATATCTTTGGAGTCGCAAAATGAGGAGTTTATTTCCACCTGTTGTTTTGCTTTTATAAAAAGCGATTATGATAAGACAAATATTGACTTACGTTTTTCTTTATTTTAGTTTCACTGCCGTTGCCCAGCAAGATCCGGTATTGATGCGTATAAATGGAAAAGAAGTGCTTCGCTCAGAGTATGAATACCTCTATAATAAGAATAATCAACTAGGTCGGAAGACTCCGAAAGAGTATGTTGATTTGTTTGTAAATTCAAAACTTAAAGTTGAGGTAGCAGAGGCTGAGGGCATTGATACCACTCTAACTTTTCAGGTTCGGTTGGATGCTTTTCGAAATAGGTTGACTGAATCTTACTTGACTGATACAGAAATTGAAGAACAAATAGCTCGTCAAAATTATGATAAGATGAAGGCCAATAAACGTTTGGAACAAGTACTTGTCAGTCACATCTATAAATCTCTTCCGCAGAATATTCTAGGCAGTAAATTACATCGGACGGAAGTTAAAATGGATTCCATATATGAGGTACTTATGGAAGGAGGAGGTAGTGCAAACTTTGACACTTTTGTAGGGAAGTTTTCCGATGAGAAACAAACCTTTTGGGTGGGGCGGTTGGAAATGCCTACTGAATTTGAAGATGTTGTTTTTAGCTTACAAACCGGTGAGATCTCCCGCCCATTTTTTACGCCGCAGGGCATTCATATTGTAAAAGTGCTTGAAAGGAAAGAAACACCTCCTTTTGAAGAAATGAAGGATGAAATCATTCGTCGGCAAATAAATCGTCATAACATGGATCAGGGAACTGAATCATTGGTCGAAAAACTTAAAAAGGAGTATCATTATAGCTCCGATAAAGCTGCAGTAGATGAACTTATTTCTAATGGTCAGACTTCCCGTATTTTATTCACTTTAGCAAACAAAGCATATACAGGAAAAGAATTTGCCCGGTTTGCTACTGCTCATCCCGCAGGAGTACGTAGGCAGTTCCATGACTTTGTTATGAAATCGGTGCTGGATTATGGTAAAGATCATTTAGAGCAGAAGCAACCAGAGTTTAGCTTACAGATCCAAGAGTATCGTGACGGTCTGTTACTGAATGAAATTACTAATCGTGAAGTCAAAAACAAGATGAATGAAAGCGGGTTGAAGGCATATTTTGATGAACATCGATCAGATTATCATTGGAAAGAATCAAGATATAAAGGTGCTGTGTTACATTGTATAAGCAAGCGTGTTGCCAAACAGGTGCGTAAGTTCCTGAAACATTTGCCTGAAAAAGAATGGTTGGATGCTATTCGCCTGACATTTAACGCTGGAACCCTTCTACAAGTTAAGGCTGAGATGGGTTTATTCTCTCTTGGTGAGAATGCGTTTGTTGATGATTTGGTTTTTAAAACAAAGGCTTCTACTCCTCTAATGTCATTTCCCTTTACTGTTGTTATGGGCAAAAAAGTGAAAGGTCCCGATGATTATAAAGAAGTTGGTGAACAGTTACTTTCCGACTATCAGAACTATTTGGAACAACGTTGGGTAACTAGCTTGCGTGCCTCTAGTAAGGTTGAAATTAACCAAGAGGTTTTAAAAACAGTTAATAATCACTGATGCAACCAATTAAAGCACTATCTTCGTACCTTGAAATAAAGTAAAATATCAGTAGCTGATGCGAACAACTTGCTTTGGGCTTTTATTTATTCTTCTCTGTGTGGCTTGTAGTCAACAACACAACGACCATAAGGGACAGACCCCATTAGTGGAGTTAGACGGAAACTTCCTTTATCGGGAAGATTTGCAGGCAGTACTACCCGTGGATTTATCGAAAGATGACAGTTTACTGTTTGCTGAACATTACATCCGCAATTGGGTAGAAGATATTTTGCTATATGACAAAGCCCAAAGTAACATACCCAATAATACTGAAATAGAGAAGCTTGTAGAGAATTATCGTAAAGCGCTGATAATGCATACTTATCAACAGGCTTTGATACATCAACGTCTTTCAGAAGAGATCTCAGAAGAGGAGTTGAAGGATTACTATGAAAAGAATCAGACGCTTTTCAAAGTAGAACGTCCGCTTATAAAAGGGCTATTTATCAAAGTTCCGCTGACGGCTCCGCAATTAGCTAATGTTCGTCGTTGGTATAAAACCGAGACCCAAGAAGCGGTAGAACATTTGGAGAAATACAGTTTGCAGAATGCTGTGAAATATGAATATTTCTATGATAAATGGGTGCCGGTTTCCGAAATTCTGGATTTAATACCGTTAAAAACGCCTGATGCGGAGGATTATTTGAATAAGAACCGTCGCATAGAGTTGAAAGATACGGCTTACTATTATTTCCTGAATGTGAGCGATTATCGTTCGATGGGCGAACAAGAACCTTATGAATTTGCCCGTACACAAGTAAAGGACATCTTGTTGAACATGAAGCAAGTGGACTTTATGAAACAGGTAAAAGATGATTTGTATCAGCGTGCAGTGAAAAGAGACAAAATTAAGTATTATTAGTATAAGAATACCAAGAATGAAAAAGTGTATGAACTTTAAGTTTGTAGTTTTATTTGCCTTGACGTTATTAGCCGGTTCTACCGTATATGGACAAGACAACGTGATTGACGAAGTGGTTTGGGTAGTAGGTGACGAGGCTATATTGAAGTCCGAAGTTGAAGAAGCTCGTATGAGTGCTTTGTATGAAGGACGTAAGTTTGACCGTGATCCTTATTGTGTAATACCCGAAGAGATAGCTGTACAAAAGTTATATCTTCATCAGGCTGCACTCGATAGTATTGAGGTACCTGAAAGTGAAGTAATCCAACGTGTGGACTACATGACGAACATGTATATTACTAATATCGGTTCGCGTGAGAAAATGGAGGAGTATTTTAACAAAACTTCCAGTCAAATTCGTGAGACCTTGCGTGATAATGCCCGTGAAGGTTTGAAGGTACAGAAAATGCAGCAGAAATTGGTAGGAGAAATTAAGATTACTCCGGCCGAAGTACGTCGTTATTTCAAAGACCTTCCGCAGGATAGTATTCCTTACATTCCTACTCAGGTGGAAGTACAAATCATTACCCAACAACCTAAAATACCTTTGGAGGAAATTGAGGATGTAAAGAGACGTTTGCGTGATTATACTGATCGTATCAATAAGGGCGAAAGTTTCTCTATGTTGGCGCGTTTGTATTCTGACGACCGGGGTACTGCCATTAATGGTGGTGAAATGCCGTTTACCGGACGAGGTTATTTGGATCCTGCTTTTGCCAATGTGGCTTTTAATTTACAAGACCCGAATAAGGTTTCTAAAATAGTAGAGTCTGAATACGGTTTTCATATTATCCAATTGATGGAAAAGCGTGGTGACCGTATAAAGGTGCGCCATCTTTTGCTGAAACCCCATGTTCCAGAAGAAGCTTTAATAGCAGGAAATGCACGTTTAGACTCTATTGCTGATGATATCCGCAATAACAAATTTACATTTGAAGAAGCTGCGTCCGTACTTTCACAAGATAAGGACACTCGCAACAACCATGGTTTATTGCCGAACCCTAATACAAATACTTCCAAATTTGAAATGCAGGAACTTCCTCCTGAAATTGCTAAGGTGGTAGATAAAATGAAAGTTGGTGAAATATCTGAAGCTTTTACAATGATTCCGCAAAAGACCGGTAAAGAGGAGTGTGTGATTGTGAAATTGAAGAGCCGTACTGTCGGTCATAAAGCAACCATCTCTGATGACTATCAGAACTTAAAAGAAATTGTATTGGAAAAACGTCGTGACGAAATGTTAGATAAGTGGATCCGCGAAAAACAGAAACATACTTATGTACGTATCAAAGACGATTGGAAGAATAACTGTACATTCAAGTATCCGGGCTGGATTAAAGATTAATCCGGGCGGGTTTACATAGACTTTTGTATGCAAAAGAAAGATACAAGAAAACATCTCCTTTTCAGGCATAGATACCTACTAGCAGGCATTCTATGCCTGTTTGGTATGTGTTTGTTAAGTGCTCAGGAGAAGAAGAAAACTTCTGATGCTCCGGAGAAAAAGAAAGCCGAAGTGTCCGTAGAGAAGAAAAATACGGGAACTGCTGAGAAAAAGAAAACACGTGTTGACCTGCTATATGCTGATGAGGCTCAAGCTGATAAGCAACAGCGTCCTGATGTGCAAGTATTGATCGGGTCGGTTAGAATGAAGCATGATAGTATGTACATGTTTTGTGACAGTGCTTTGATTTTCGAGAAAAGCAATTCTGTTGAAGCTTTCGGTAATGTACGCATGGAACAAGGTGATACCTTATTTATCTATGGTGACTACTTGTACTATGATGGAATGTCCCAACTAGCAATGATACGCGAGAATGTACGTATGATTAACCGTAAGACAGTCTTAACGACTGATAGCTTGAATTACGACCGATTGTATAACTTGGGCTACTATTTCGAAGGAGGTACGTTGACCGATGAAGAGAATGTGCTGACCTCTGAATGGGGAGAATATAGTCCGGCTACAAAGTTGGCTGTGTTCAACCATGATGTAAAATTGGTTAATCCACAGTTTGTGTTGACATCGGATACATTGAAATATAGCACATTGAGTAAGATCGCAACAATTTTGGGACCTTCTGATATTGTAAGCGACAATAATCATATTTACTCAGAGCGCGGAGAATATGATACGACAACGGATCAAGCCGAACTGCTTGATCGTTCCGTATTGACTAATGAAGGTAAGCGGCTAACTGGCGATAGTCTTTTTTATGACCGTAAATTGGGTTATGGCGAAGCATTTTATAATGTGGTGATGAATGATACAGTCAACAAAAACATGCTTACCGGTAATTATTGTTTTTACAATGAACTTACTGGAAATGCTTTGGCTACCCAACGTGCAGTTGCTATTGATTACTCGCAGGGAGACAGTCTTTATATGCATGGCGATACACTACGATTAGTTACCTATAATCTCAATACGGATTCTATGTATCGCGAAATGCGCGTTTACCATAAAGTACGTGCATATCGCACTGATGTTCAGGCTGTATGCGATTCATTGGTTTATAATTCTAAAGATTCTTGTATGACGATGTACACTGACCCGATTGTTTGGAATGGTAATCAGCAATTGTTAGGTGAAGAAATCAAGGTCTATATGAACGATAGTACTATTGACTGGGCACATATCATCAATCAGGCATTAGCTATAGAGAGGAAAGATAGCATTCACTATAATCAAGTAGCAGGTAAAGAAATGAAAGCTTTCTTTGAAAAAGGTGAGATGCGTCAGGTAGATGTAAATGGAAATGTATTGGTTATCTACTATCCGGTAGAAGAAAAAGATAGCTCGTTGATTGGACTCGATTATACGGAAGGTGGTTTCCTACGTATGTTGTTGAAAGACCGTCGTATGGAGCGAGGTTCATTTATTGGCAAAGCCAGTGGTACAATGTATCCTATGGACCAAATTCCGCCGGATAAATTTAAGCTCCCTTCTTTTGCATGGTTCGATTATATTCGCCCACGTAATAAGGAAGATATCTTTGAGTGGAGAGGTAAAAAAGCAGGTGAAACTTTGCAGAAGAGTGATCGAAAACCTGTAACTTCGCCAAGAAATATGCATATCAAACGTAATAATAAGTAGTGTTATGGGAATGTTTACAATGCGGAAGCCCCGCGGCTTTAATCACCAATATATCTATGTGGATGAACGGAAGGAAAAATTAGCGAAGATGGAGGAGAAAGCCAAACGCGAATTAGGAATGCTGCCCGAAAAAAAGTTCACTCCCGAAGACATCCGTGGAAAGTTTGTAGAAGGAACCACTCACTTGAAGCGACGTAAGCAAAGTGGTCGTAAACCCGTACATTTGGGTATGATCTTGATACTGATAGCTCTTCTCGTTTTTTTGTGGCACTATCTGCAAACAGGTAGTTGGACCTTTTGAAATAGATGATAAGATGGTGAGATGATAAGATATCTTATCCCCTTACTATCTTGTCATCTCACCATTTTATCATTTTATTATCTTAATTTATGAGCGATATCATTCATTTGCTGCCCGATTCGGTTGCCAACCAAATTGCTGCCGGAGAGGTAATACAGCGACCGGCATCTGTCATTAAGGAATTGGTGGAAAATGCGATTGATGCCGAAGCCCGAGAAATACATGTTTTAGTAACTGATGCCGGAAAAACGAATATTCAGGTTATCGATGACGGCAAGGGTATGTCCGAGACGGATGCACGCCTCTCCTTTGAGCGTCATGCAACTTCTAAGATACGCGAAGCTACCGATCTATTTGCTTTACGTACTATGGGATTTCGTGGTGAGGCGTTGGCATCTATTGCCGCAGTAGCGGAGGTAGAATTGAAAACGCGTCCTGCTAATGAAGAATTAGGTACGCGTTTATTTATAGCTGGTTCCAAAGTTGAGTCCCAGGAAGCGGTATCTTGTCCCAAGGGAAGTAATTTCTCCGTGAAGAATTTATTCTTTAATATACCTGCCCGACGCAAATTTTTGAAAGCTAACTCCACAGAGTTGAGTAATATCCTGACTGAATTTGAGCGGATAGCATTGGTGCATCCTGAAGTTGCTTTCTATTTGTATAGCAATGATACCGAGTTATTTAATCTACCTGTTATGCCCTTGCGTCAGCGTATCATGGCAGTATTTGGCAAGAAGCTGAACCAACAGTTGCTATCAGTAGATGTAGATACTACAATGGTAAAAGTTTCAGGATTTGTGGCCAAACCGGAAACTGCACGAAAGAAAGGTGCTCATCAGTATTTCTTTGTTAACGGACGCTATATGCGACATCCTTATTTCCATAGAGCAGTGATGGATGCTTATGAACAGCTCATTCCGGCAGGTGAACAAATTTCCTACTTTATTTATTTCGAAGTAGATCCGGCTAATATTGATGTAAATATTCATCCAACGAAGACCGAGATCAAGTTTGAAAATGAACAGGCTATATGGCAAATATTGTCGGCTGCAGTAAAAGAATCACTAGGTAAGTTCAATGCTGTTCCCACTATTGACTTCGATACAGAAGATATGCCCGACATTCCAGCATTTGAACAAACACGTCCGGTTGAACCCCCTAAGGTACATTATAATACCGACTTTAATCCTTTTAAAAGTTCATCCGCTTCTGCTTATGGTGGTGGTAGAGACTATTTCCGCCCAAAGATGGAGTGGGAGGAGCTTTATTCAGGTATGGAGAAATCCAGTAAAATGAATGAACCGTTGGAGGAAGAGCCGCCGGTAGAAGAAAATTGGGCTATACCGGCTACTCCTGTTGAGGCAGTAGATGAAGGTAGAGAACCTTATCTTTCCGAAGCAGCTGATGCTATTTCAGAGGCGCCTGCTACTTTGTATAATAGTAATGTAAATATTGAAAAAGGTGCACAGCACTTTCAGTACAAAGGACGTTTTATCCTGACCTCTGTGAAATCGGGGCTTATGCTGATTGACCAGCACCGTGCGCATATCTGTGTACTATTTGAACGGTATATGAATCAGATACGCGAAAAACGAGGGGTATCACAAGGGGTATTGTTCCCTGAGATTGTACAATTGCCAGCTTCCGAAGCAGCAGTACTTGAGAGTATTATGGATGACTTTTCAGCCGTAGGTTTTGAATTGACTCCGCTAGGTGGTGGCAGCTATGCTATCAATGGCATTCCCTCGGGCATCGAAGGTTTGAACCCGGTGGAACTTGTCCGCAGTATGATACATACAGCTATAGAAAAGGGGAATGACGTGAAAGAAGAAGTACATACTATCCTGGCACTGACTTTAGCGCGTGCAGCTGCTATTGTTTACGGGCAGGTATTAAGTAATGATGAAATGGCCAATCTGGTAGATAATCTTTTTGCATGTCCAACACCCAATTATACACCGGACGGTCGAACAGTCTTGTCGACTTTAAAAGAAGAAGATATCGACAAGCTATTTAAGTAATTAGGAAGACGTCTGAAACGCATGGTCTGTTTGAGGTAAACAGATGATGCGTTGATGGCAAATAGACCATCTGTTCATAGTAAACGGATGGTCTGTTTGTTTTTTATATAGGGTTTAGAGGGATTTTCGAACTCATATTTAGCAAAAAAAAAACATTTTCAGAACTTTTTAGTCCAACCGGTGTTTTTATATCAGTTTATAAGATTGGAAAAACAATTAACCACTTAACTATTTAAGGTATATGAAAAAGATTCTAATGATTCTGGCATTGTCCAGTTTAACCTCTGTTGCTTTTGCGCAGCAGAGTGAAGTAGTCGTCGGATTCGAGGAAATCCAGGTACAAGACAAGTATCGAGTGTTAACTAATAAGTTTTGGGATAACTGGTTCTTCTCTATTGGCGGCGGTGCTTCTGCTATGTTTGGAGATAATGATAAGGCAGGAAGTTTCGGCGATCGCATTAGCCCGACTTTAAATTTTGCTATTGGTAAATGGTTCACTCCCGGATTGGGATTGCGTTTGCAATATAGCGGTTTGCAAGCTAAAGGTTTTACGTATGATGTAGGTGCACCTTATGTGCGAGGAACCCAAATGAAGGATGGTTATTACAAACAGCGTTTTGATTACATGAACTTGCATGGTGATGTGATGTTCAATTTGAATGCTCTTTTTGGAGGTTACAATCAATATCGTGTATACGAAATTATACCTTATCTAGGAGCGGGGTTTACTCACAATTACTCAAGCCCGAAGCGCGAAGCTCTAGCAGTAAACGCAGGTATCATCAATCGCTTCCGGATTTCGAATGCGATCGATATTAACCTTGAGTTGAGCGCCATGGGTGTAGAAGATAAATTTGATGGTGAAGTTGGCGGTAAGCATGGATTTGATGGTGTGTTGAGTGCAACTCTCGGTTTGACTTATCGTTTCCCGAAACGTGGTTTCAATCGTCCTATACCTCAATTGATTTCTCAGGCAGAATTGGCTATCATGCAGGAACAGTTGGCTCAACTGGCTGCAAATAACCAGCAATTGCAGAATGCCTTGGTAGATGCTCAGAACCAACCGGTAGCCGAAGTTTCAGAAACAGATGTTATTGTTCAAAGTGATATTGCACCGCGTACTGTATTCTTCACAATTGGTTCGGCTGATGTAACTCCGCGTGAAGTTATGAACTTGTCATACTTGGCTGATCAGATGAAACAATTCCCGGATGCGACTTACACAGTCAATGGTTATGCTGACTCTTCAACAGGTACCCCTGCATTCAACCAAACACTGAGTTTGAAGCGTGCACAAGCAGTAGTTGATGTATTGGTAAAAGACTTTGGAATCTCTGCCGATCGCTTGAAGGTAAGTGCTGATGGTGGTGTTGATAAATTCGGTCAACCTATTTTGAACCGCGTAGTATTGGTAAAGTCAGCAGAATAAGTTACTGACAACCGATAAATAAAAAGTGGGCTATGTTTCCTAAATGGAAATGTAGCCCACTTTCTGTTATGTATCTTTGTGCTTTACAATCTAGAAATTGTTATTTAATTTCCTTTTAATTAAAATATTATTTATATTTGGTGGATCTTATGTCTTCAAAAATACAATGCTATGATTAACTTTCAGACGTTTATTGCATCTTCTTTAGCTCTTAAGGAATACCGTGCAGCTGTATCTCAGGCTGTGACGGAGTTGGATGGTGAGAAATATAACTGTACATTTTCGTACTATGATTATACAGAACACGCAAATCAGCGGCAGGAGAAGATAAGTGCGCAAGAACCGGTTAATAGGCTGATTGGAGAGAGTACATTCTTTATAATGATTATTGATGGAGTGGTAGGGGATAAAACTATCGAAGAATACAGAAAGGCTACAGAATTCTGTAGAAATCATCAATACCCTGTTTATATTTCGGTATTCTATAAGAAGACTCCATCGGTCACCGTTGCAGGAGAGAATCAATGTACGTTTGACGATTTTCAAAAGAGGTATATTGATAAAGCTCGCTTTGATGACAATCCCTATGCTTCAGCGCAGGAAAAATCGATATTAGTAAAGGATAAGTTGGTATATGCTTATCCTTTTGATACAGCTGAAGATATTAAGATGAAAGTAACCCAGGAGATCAAAAACTGGATGGCTTCACCTTATAGACCGTTGATGGATGCAAAGATGGGTAGATCTTTTGTCCCTTCTGATTTTTATAGCGATGATGCACGCAGGGAACACTGCGTTGATGGAGTGTATTTTAAACGAGATTTTGATGTTGATATAAAGTCTGCTTTATGTGGCCAAAAGGATGTTATTTACTTGTATGGAGCGTCCTTGTCCGGTAAGACACGAGCTGTGTATCAGGCTGCAACTAAAATACCTCAAGGCTGGTTTTATGTGATGCCTCCATTTGATACTCTAACAGATGTGCTTCTATCTAAAATAAATGATATTACAAAATATTTGGAGTATGCTAAATTGGAGCAGAAACTATATTTGATTTTCGATGATTTTAATAAATACAAATTAGAAGATAGTGCCGTTTCTGATGCTTTGGAATCTTTGTTCATGCAAGTACACAAGAAGGAGTGCTCAGTTATCATAACCGCTTCAGTTCCAATAAAAGATCTGCCGGTTGCAGGCTTACTTGAACATGTTACTAAAGAGAAAATCGAAATACCCAAAATGTCTCCAAATGAGCATGTAGAGGCTATACAGTTGTTTAGAAGAAATGGCTTTACGATAAAAGAACAGAATACCAAATATCTTACAGCTGGTGCTTTGCTGATTGACCTTGATAGTAAGAAGCGAGACTATAACTCCTTTTTGGCAAAAGCTTCCGGTGAGGTGGCTCGTATTGTGAGACAAAACCTGTTACGTTCTATTAAGGCGTTCTCAATTTGGCATAATTCCAATATGGGTGACTTGGATAGCATGTATGTATTCTGTAAATATCTGCACAGCCGCCGGTGTGATGAAAATGGTAAAAGATTAAGTTTGGAAAGAGATCAATTCAACTTTGCCCAACGTGCACTGTTATCGACTTGTACGGGTATTACAGATAACTCGTATACACTAAAAGATAATTCTAAGAAAGTCAATATGCTTGGTATTCAAGAGTATGTATATCGCTATTTTATTGACTATTCCGGTGAGGTGATGGAAGATGAGTCGATGTGTACACCGGAACAAGAACTTGATTTGATTTACTTGATATTATCCTTTGTATATGAGCAAAAACAGCCTTTGATTATTGATCTTGCTAAGATAATAACACGTTGTGAACATCGTAAAGAGGTGTCTAAACACCTTTTTGACGTTTTTCAGGAGAAAGTAGAACCTTTGGAAGAAAATAATGATTGGGTTGCCCGTTTATTGGAAGAAAAGGCTGCTATAGAGCAAGGAATTGCTTTAGATACGTTTACAGAAGAAGTTCCTTTATATTATCCCAAGATATTCAAGCAGAAAATATATGATGCAACAGACTTTGAGGAAGCATGGGAATATTTTATGATGGCAAAAGAAGGGTTGCGTGATATGTTTATGTTGGGTGCACTCTATATGCGTGCGAAAACCCCTGATGAGATGAGAAAAGTAGAAAGCCTTCAGGAATATGAGTGTTTTGGCAGAGAACCATTTTTCTTATATAAAAGGATGCAAAAGATACAGACTTTTAGCGAAGGGTTGGAAATTGTCACTCAGTTTCGCATAAAGGATGAGCAGACTTATATTGACTACATGATGGCAGACGAGGGACCTACTCAAAGGAGAGATCAAGTAAGGTTCTTATTCATGTTTGATTTAAGTTGGTATCGGCAGGCATTAAATAGGCTATTTGGTTTAGTTTCCACAGAAGAAGAGTTCGAGTTGGCTTGCTACTTGTTGCGTATGGGATATATTCTGTGTTCTGATGACAAGAATGTTTTAATGAGTTATAATGCTGATAAAGGGAAGTATTCCAAAGAAAAACTGTCTTTGATAGATGTTCTAAGCAATGTTGATACTTATGCATTGTTGGGAGCATTTAGTAGATTGTATCAGAATGAGGCACGATTGATGGGGGATTTCATTGTTGAAAAACTAATATCAGTTGTTCAGGCTACGCTTGATCTGGGATGGACACCTCGTTATCGTATTCGTATTATAATAGCAACTGTAGCTAATGCATTTATTAAGCAGTTTGATAAGAGTGGCTATAAGGAAGCATTTAATGAAATATTTGTTCATCTTAAAGATGATAAAACCCAGATGGTATTTCGTGATTCCTACACATATTCCACTATCCTTGATATGGTAGATTGCTCTTTGTGGGAAGCACTGAATCTTTTCTATTATTATATAGAACCTCATTCTCGTGACCCTCACAATTTCTTACTTATCAATCATTTTATATTAAACAGGTTGCTGAGCAAAGCAAAGAAAGAAGATGACGTGGCTCAGATACGTGAGATCAATAAGATGTTCGATCGTTATGAAGTAGAACGAGATCGCTACTCCTATAATATGATATTGGAGTCTCAACCCTTTAAGGATGGCTGGCATATCGTCAAGACCATGCTCAAAAGGAAGATGCCGCTGGATCAATACACTCTTTGCAGTCTGATTAAAACAGCCGATGATATTCCTACTGCATTAGGATTTTTCGATAAGATAGATAGGCTTAATATTCCTGATGAAGTAATTGTGAAACGATTGTTTGCAGAAGATCGTGAAACCAGGAGGATAGTGGCAGAAATGCAACTTCAGTCGATGGCTTCGAGTCAGCAATACGCTTGGTTCTGTTTATTTGGAAAAGTGTGTAATGGTGAGATAGAACGAAAGATTATAGATAATTGCTTGGTATATCTGGAAAACACTCCAGAACTATCGGGACTTTTGAAAGATGGTAAGTTATATAATGTTTGCTTGTCTAATCAGACTTATATCCGGAACTATTCAGAAATAATGATATTCCTGGTTAAGCATAAGAATTTTGTTTTCGATGGCTATTCATTGGTGCATTGTATTGATATTCTTGTCCGTGAGTATACTCCTAAGACTCGTGAAAGAGTGGTTGCAGATGCCAATGAGCTATTTAGATATGCTCGAAGAAATCAAGTGGAAATATCCAATATCCATTATAATAATCGGATGGAATTGTTTAATTCGCATTTGGCGAATGATGCGCTTCCCTTAGTTTTCTTTCAAGATGATGGAACGGAGGTGGTAGAACGTTGCACTCCTTTGCAATACGTGCAGTCTATGGTAGATTATGGAATACCTATTGATAAACATACGATTATTGCACTGACAAAAATTACAGGTTTTATGTCAGACCATATTTTGAATGCTATTCTAGAGTTATGCAGAGAACTTTCTATCAAGATTGATAGTAAGATGGGAGGTGTTATCTTAGAGAAGTATAATAGTGTCATGTCAGCTAATACCATGAGACAGTTGGACGTGTTGATAAATGATGCTGATCCTAATTTATATAATAAACAACTAATTTATAAGTATGGAAAGTGCAGTATCACTTTTGATGAGGCAATCCGGAAAGTTAATACATCATCTGTTACGTCTTCTATTGCTGCATATAATGCTATAATGGTGAAGTTTGATAAAAAAGAGAACAGTAATAAGAAGCAAATCTCTAATGCTGAACGACAACTCAATTTCCAGACTGCGTGGAATGTATATAAGAAATACATACTGGAATTCTCAAGGCCTATATCGGACACTTTTTCCATATTGTCAGGCATGGCAGTGACTTTAGATGATTTGAATAAAATAGTTTTTGAAATAAATTGGCTAAATTCAGAGAAACAATATAAATTGAGCATTAGCAGTTACATCCTGACTGCTTACCTTCGCATAGCAACTAGTGTAGAAGAATTGAGAAGTTATGTACAGGCCCATGAACATAGAGGGGGAGAAGTAGCCTCTTGCAATACGGATATTCTGCTTCGTCAATTAGTTCAAATGGCTAATCAAAGTGATAATGAAGCGTTGAAATATGTAGAGCAAATCATTGACTATATATTTAACCGGCCGCCGATGGAACCTGTAGCATTCTCAGAATTGCCATTGGTTAAAAACTATCGGGAAAAGTCATTTGTTTCAGAGTTGACAATTGTCAACATATTGTATCTTAGAAATATAGAGAACTATATTAAGTATGAAAAAATAATAGAGGTTATTATTGAATTGTATCCTCACTTGTTTACAGAAAGGAATGGCATTGCTGAATATTTGGGTAAAAGAAATATGGCGATTTTCAAATTCATTCCGATATTTGATTTGCTGAATAAGCAGACAGATAGTGCAGTTATGAAGTTCCGGTGTGATATGCTTAGTAATTTGATTCGCAATAGATGGGCTACTGCTAAAAAAAATCCTCTGACTTATACTGATTTCAAAAAAATGGTTGAAGTTTGGGCTGTAGGAAAATATACTCATGAGCAGTGGAATCGTATTGCGGTTGATATGATTATGTTGCTTCGTAATCTTTCCAAAACGGGGCAAGGAGATAGCAGTCGTTTCAAGACAATTATAAATGGTATTTATAATAAATCCTACATGGGTAAGCTTAATATAGGAGATTTTATGTTACCACAGGATGCAATACCCGGTCCATTTGAGTTTAGTATAAAAGATAATACATTGGAAACATTGCAATACTTTAATTCTATATTGGAGTATAGAATTAACGGTATTGAGAGAAAAAACTCTAAGGATAATGACATCGAAATAATAGATGAAATCAGTCGATTCCAGCGTAGGCATAATTTGCATTCCAAGACTTTTCGACGTATTTGCAAAAATGGGATTAAAAAATATAGTAGTTTGAAGAAACTTGTGCCATTGGTTAATTCTTCTCCGGAATGTTTTATTGTATTACTGACGCAAATGGCCAGTCGCCTTTATGGATATGATAAAATGGTACAAACATTGAAGATAGCCTTGAAGTATAATATAGATCTTCGGGAAGAATTTATGTCCAATCTGGCTCGGTCTGTTATGAGTTGCAGGCATGAGGATGTTACTATGAAGAAAGTCCATGCACAGATACTTTACGGTTTACGTACAGACAATTTGCGAGGCTATCATTTTGTGGCGGGTGATGATGCAATGTTGCCTAATCTGAACAGACCTATTCAAATTTATCCGGATGTACGCAACTTATTATTGTTATGTAGTGATATTTATAATAGTAATAATCCTGAGGAATCGTGTAAACGAATCGTAGAGTATTGTAAAGCAGACCGGGAAGATCAACGTAAACGTGATGAAGAAAAGGAAAATCCACTCATTGATACAACCTTTGTGAATACATTGTTGTCTCTCTATGCTAAACTTAGCAGAAAAGAGAGAAAAGATGTAAAAAAAGAACAGAAAGAAAGTTGGATTGAATTGATTAAGAGTATTTATCATTCTGATAATTTGGAGAAAGTAGATGTAAGTCCGCTCTTTCAATGTCCGTCAGCGTTAGAAGAATTACGGCAGATGGGTATTGAGTTTATAATTCCACAAAAGTATTTAGACTACACTATTCTTCAGTACCTAGAGATACCTTTACAAGAAAAAATTGATCTGATTCTAGCTTCACATTCCTTGAACTATTGGTTGAAGAGTTATGAAAATAGTGAAGATATATTGGTGTTATTACCTTATATTCAAGAACAATCTCCTCAGAATGTGAAGTACGTCATAACTGCTGCTCTTGAAAAAGTTGAAAAATTAGAGACTTTCATGGTGATCTTACAGGCCATGGATGAGGACGAAGAGTGCTTTAGATATACTCCATGCGAAAAACAACTCTTCATTAAACTAATGTATTTCTTGTTGGCAAATTATGATTTATACCTGAGACTGTACAGGACTAGATTAGACCTGCTGAAGCCGTTCAAATTCTCACTATTAAATAAATTATTTGTTGGTTTGAATTTGAAGAATTCCACAGAGATTCAGATACCAGAAAAACAAGTTGTACAATTTCAGCAGTTATATGCTGAAAATAGTTTGTTGGGTAGTATTGTTAATATGACTGACATGTATAAGGTATATGATAAGCTAAAGAGCTATGTTAATGATGGTGGTATGATAACAAGCGACTTTTTAATAACTAAGTTGCTGAAGGTTAATGATGTTCGGATTCTAATAATTCAGGACATATGCGTTAACGGGGAATTTAATTTATATTACCTTGCAACTTTGAGAATACCTAAGGAAGCTTTCCGGGCGAAAATGTCGAGTGAGATTCTGAATTCGCTGTTCTCTGCGTTGAATGATCCTAAGCTAGCTGCTGGTATTACAAAATTAGACTTGTTTCATCATGCTATTGAATCGTTTGGTTCTTCTTATATAAGTAATCAAAATTTGATAACAGTAATTCTTTCCATTAAGAACGTAGAAGATTATAAGCGTTTTATGGAGGAGGTGCGCGTACGCGAATTTGAGTTGACTGAAGAACATTGGTGTAAATTGGTTGTGTTATTGAAGACACTGAGTAATCGGTTTGATATTCCGAATACAGATATTATTCGTCAGGTATATTCGCGCGTTGCAACAAATGCTGAAGTTAATAGCTTGGTATATGGTCATTTTTGTTGTGCCGAATTTAAAGATATAGTATTTGACACATGGGGAGCGACTCCGGTCGATGCTGAAAGTGTGCTGAAGGTGATTGGCAAACGAACATTAGTTGAAAAGATCTGTCGTAATATGTATATGTTACCGGATCAGTACCTGAAATCCTTGATTATTCTCCAAAATTATAAACGGGAAAATCCGGAGGGTGTGACAGAAAAGAGTGTTGCTGAGAAAATTCGAACCTATGAGATGTATTATATGAATCGTGTTAGTGGCGGAGAAGTTAACTTTTGGGAATTAAGGCGCATTGCACAGTTTTGGGCGCGTTCTGGTTGGATACCGCAAACAAAAGTATTGTCTGCTATTTTTAGATATTATAAGTCATTATCCTGTGGCGATATTACGCCGACAGATTGTGAAAATCCGGAGGCTATTCGGAAGGTGGCTTTGCAAAATATAGTTGTGCTGAGGAGGCGTTTGGAATATGCAGAACAAAAGGGTTTCTCAAAGGTACGGATTTATATGAAAGACTTGTCTGAACGTGTCTCAAAGGCGGCAGAAAATATTTCAATGGAATATCCTTTGGATAAATTGAAGGCAATATTGTCGTAGATTGAAATAACGACCATTAAATACGAAAGCAGCTTCAGAATTCTTATAATCATTCTGAAGCTGCTTTTGTGCTATTCCCCACTAAATTTCTTTACCTGTTCTGCTATTAATTCAGCATCGTCAAAATAGTTGATTTTCATTGCTTTGCGAACATCGTCCAATGTAGCTGCAGCAGCTTCTCTTGCTGTTTCGCAGCCTTTCTGCAACATATCGTAAATGGCAGGTATGTCTTTTTCAAATTCCTTGCGACGGTTGCGAATGGGCTCTAAGGTTTCTTGCATAATGGAGTTAAGGAAATTCTTCACCTTCATGTCACCCAAACCACCACGTTGATAATGGGCTTTCAATTCTTCCAGATTCGGATAATCCGGCAAGTAGAGTCCAAAATGTTCAGGACGACAGAAAGCATCCAAGTAAGTGAATACGGTGTTACCTTCAATTTTACCCGGATCTTGTACGCGCAGATGGTCAGGGTCGGTATACATACTCTTCACTTTCTTTTGTACTTCGTCAGCAGTGTCGGAGAGGTAAATGCAGTTACCCAATGATTTACTCATCTTGGCTTTTCCATCAGTACCCGGCAAACGCAGACAAGCTGCATTGTCCGGCAATAATATTTCCGGTTCAACCAGCGTATCACCGTATATGAAGTTAAAACGACGGACAATCTCACGTGCCTGTTCCAGCATTGGCTCCTGATCTTCGCCTACGGGAACTGTAGTTGCTTTAAACGCAGTAATATCTGCCGTCTGGCTGATGGGATAGGTAAAGAAACCTACTGGGATGCTTGCCTCGAAGTTGCGCATCTGGATTTCAGATTTTACTGTTGGGTTACGTTGCAGGCGAGATACGGTCACCATATTCATATAATAGAAAGTGAGCTCGCAGAGTTCTGCTATTTGTGATTGAATGAAAATGGTGGATTTGGTAGGATCTAACCCTACAGCCATATAGTCCAATGCAACTTCAATCACATTTTGGCGCACTTTTTCGGGATTGTCTACATTGTCCGTCAGAGCTTGTGCGTCAGCAATAAAGACAAAAATCTTATCGAATAATCCAGAGTTTTGTAGTTCAACTCTTCTTCTTAATGATCCTACGTAGTGCCCTATGTGCAGGCGTCCGGTTGGGCGGTCACCTGTAAGTATAATCTTTTCTTTTCCCATTCTTTTGTATCCTTATGATTTAAAACGCCACAAAGATACTTGAAATAATTAAGAATGAAGAATGAACAACGAAGAATTAGGTAATAGGGCGACGCTGAGGAGCTAATTCCTCATTTCTAGGTTTAATATACATGGTGGTGCATCATACTTTCCAGTATGCTAAGTAATTCTTGTTTCTTGACCGGCTTAGTAAGATACTCATTGCAGCCTGCATCTAATGCATTCATTCGGTCAGAATTGAAGGCATTCGCTGTGACGGCAATAATAGGAATGTCTTTGTCGAAGATACGTATTCTGCGAGTAGCTTCCAGTCCGTCCATTCGAGGCATACGTATATCCATAAGGATCAGTGAGTAAGGATTCATTCTTGCCATTTCTACTGCTTCGATTCCATTGACTGCTCGGTCTATGTGTGCATTTTTTAACAAAGATTTCAGTAATAGGTAATTGCTGTCTTTGTCTTCTGCAACTAATATATACTGGTCTTTTAAGAAATCGTGATCAGTACCGGCTGATTTGGCTAATGTCATGGGAATCGATAGAATGGTGGGTGCTATCATTTCTGCTTCTTTCAGCTCTATCTCCGCTTCACAACCATTCCAAGCCCAGAAAGTGGAGCCTTTTCCATACTCTGATTCGAAACCTATACGTCCTCCTACGGCATCGGAAATGGCTTTACAGATAGAAAGTCCTAAACCGGTACCTTGAGCGAAATCATCCAACTTCTCGAAACGTTGGAAGATGCGGTGCTGTTTCTCTTTAGGTATTCCGATACCGGTATCTTCCACATACAGACGTAGTCCTTTGTCCATATATTCATATCCTATTTTGATATACCCTTTGGGGGTGTATTTGATGGCATTCGTAGCGAAGTTGGTTAATATCTGTGCTAAGCGGTTCTTATCCAGATGTACGATACATTTGCGATAAGGATTTATAATGCGGAATTGGACTTCCGGATTGGTGATACGTTGCTTCATTGATGTTGCAAAATCATCGAAGAAAGAGGCCAAGTCAAAGGTTTCCCGCTTTAGCTCCATCATGCCCGACTCTAACTTTGAGAGGTCGAGAATATCATTGATTAACCTTAGAAGCAAATCATTGTTCACGTTGATGATTTGGGCGAATTCATTTCGTTCTTCTTGGTCGTTGGTACTCATTAATAGTTGTGAGAATCCCACAATCGCATTGAGTGGCGTACGGATTTCATGACTCATATTGGCAAGAAATGCCGATTTCAGTTTATCGGCTTCCTGAGCTTTCATTTTTTCTTCTTCTAAACGTTCATTGATGTTTTTCCATTCGGTATCGTCACGGCGGAAACCGATGTATTTGATTACTTTTCCATGCTGATCTTTTTCAAAAGGAGTACCATATACGGTCGTATAATGCCAGTTATCATTATCAGAATATCTGAGGCGCTTGTGGAACAAGATTGTTTCATCACGGCCTTCATTCATCACGTCGATAATTTCTTTCACTCGTTCCCGGTCATCAGGATGAACAGCATTGAAGTAATCTTCGGAAGTAAGTACACTTTCCGAGCCTTTGATATGCTCATTGCTTGAATTGAACAGATGAGTAATATTATCGTATTCCCACTGTACCAAACCACTGGTTTGAATGGCAAGTTTTACTTTTTTGTCTTTATTCTCAAGTTCCTCATTATGCAGATATTGATTAGTAACGTTTTTGAGGGTACCTACGATACTTTTAACGGTATTGTCATCGCTATACTCGGATACTGTCATTTGAGTCTCGAAATACATGTCTGAGTTACTTTCTTTATCATGTATTTTGCAGATACAAACTTCTTTTTGAGACAGGTTGTTGCTAAGGCGAGAAAGGGCAGCCTCGAAATTAGTACGATACGGCTCTATAATGAGTTTCAGTAGCCGGCTGTATCTAACGCTGGTTTGCGATCTTAGTTTGCCATATAGTGCATTGAATATTTGATCCTCGCAATTGTAGGACCAGATTGATATATCTGCGGCGCCAATCGCAAGTTCCAGCTTTTTACGGATAGCTATTAATTCAACTTTTTCATTCGAATTGTTCAATTTATGTTTTACGCGACTATAAAGAGTGTACAAGAACACTGAGGTAATGAATAATAGTATAGTCAGTGCTGTTAAAATAAATATAGTTGTCATATAATAATGCAGTTAAAGTTGCGATACTTTTTGTTGATGTATAAACATAGAGACTGAATAATAGGCCGGTTAAGACATAACCTAGCCTATATCTTGAGGGTTTTTGTTCATGATACTGCTTATTTGATTGTTCGTAATTGGTTGATTTTTGTATTTATAACAATTGTAAATACTATTATGTTGCAGAAAAAAAGGAATTATTTTTTTTACAAGGGGACAATAATAATTATTGCCTGTATTACTAAGGTCAGGCTGATTAAATTGAAGGGCAGCAAAAAAAAAGAGTTGTCAGAATAGAATATTAACCTTAACTGACATCTATAAGCAGTAAACTGGAAATTTGTTAGATTCATCGAGTTCGTATAAATCTACTATATAATAAAAATCCTTTTCGGATTATTTGCTCATTTCACAAATAAGTCGTTACTTTGCACAAATTTTAAAGTAGCAATGACAAGACAGGATATGAGAAGCAAATACTACCTCCATTCGAATGAATATCATTCGGGAGCTGTTGGTTTCTCTTTCTTCGATAATGATATTTTAGTTCTTTGGTAATGCGTTAATCCTTTCAAAGGGTAACGCATTTTTTTTGTGCCGTATATAGAACGATGAAACTTATAGATAACTACATAGAGAAATGATGGAAAAGAATTTAAAGAAAGTACTCGTTTTGGGCTCTGGAGCGCTCAAAATCGGTCAGGCCGGTGAGTTTGACTATTCCGGTTCACAAGCGTTGAAAGCTTTGCGCGAAGAAGGTATCAGTTCAGTTTTGGTGAATCCCAACATTGCAACGATCCAAACATCAGAAGGTATTGCTGACAAGGTATATTTCTTACCTGTAAACACGTATTTCGTAGAAGAAATCATCAAGAAAGAAGAACCCGATGGCATCTTGTTGGCTTTCGGCGGACAGACTGCCTTGAACTGTGGCGCTGAACTTTATACGAAGGGTATTCTTGCCAAGTATGGTGTACGTGTATTGGGTACTTCGGTAGATGCTATCATGTACACGGAAGACCGTGATCTCTTTGTGAAGAAGTTGGATGAAATTCAGATGAAAACTCCGGTGAGCCAGGCTGTAGAGACTATGGATGACGCTATTGCTGCTGCACGCAGAATCGGTTATCCGGTAATGGTTCGTTCGGCTTATGCGTTGGGAGGTCTGGGTAGCGGTATTTGCGCTAATGAAGAAGAGTTCCTGAAACTGGCGGAAAGTTCTTTTGCTTTCTCTACACAGATTCTGGTTGAAGAGTCACTGAAAGGCTGGAAAGAAATTGAATTCGAGGTTATCCGTGATGCAAACGACCATTGCTTCACAGTAGCAAGTATGGAAAACTTCGATCCGCTGGGTATTCATACCGGTGAGTCTATCGTGGTAGCGCCTACTTGTTCGTTGACTGACGAGCAGGTGAAGATGTTGCAGGAGCTTTCTACGAAATGTATCCGTCATTTGGGTATCGTAGGCGAATGTAATATTCAATATGCTTTCAATGCTGAGACAAACGACTATCGTGTGATTGAAGTAAATGCACGTTTGTCACGTTCTTCTGCATTAGCGTCTAAGGCAACCGGTTATCCGTTGGCATTCGTTGCTGCCAAGATTGCATTGGGCTATACGCTCGATCAGATTGGAGAAATGGGCACTCCATATTCTGCATACGTAGCTCCGCAACTGGATTATTTAATCTGTAAGATACCTCGCTGGGACTTGACGAAGTTTGCCGGTGTAAGCCGTGAGATTGGTTCGAGTATGAAGTCGGTAGGCGAAATCATGTCTATCGGACGTTCTTTCGAAGAAATCATTCAGAAAGGTTTGCGTATGATAGGCCAGGGCATGCATGGTTTTGTGGGCAATGATCTTGAATTCGATGATTTGGATCATGAACTTTCCCATCCTACAGATTTGCGTGTATTTGCCATTGCGGCTGCTTTGGAAAAAGGATATACCATTGAACGTATCTTCGACTTGACCAAGATCGATCCTTGGTTCCTTGGCAAACTGAAGAATATTGTTGATTACAAAGAAAAACTTTCTCAATATAATAAGGTGGAAGATATTCCGGCTGATGTATTGCGTAAGGCAAAAGAACTTGGTTTCTCTGACTTCCAGATTGCCCGTTTCGTGTTGAGCCCGGAAGGCAATATGGAGAAGGAAAACCTGATGGTACGTGCCCGTCGTAAAGAACTTGGCATCTTGCCGTCAGTGAGACGCATCAATACCATTGCTTCCGAACATCCTGAGCTGACCAACTACCTGTATATGACTTATCACGGTGAGGGTTATGCAGTTAATTACTATAAGAATGAGAAATCAGTTGTAGTACTTGGCTCAGGTGCTTACCGTATCGGTTCGTCAGTAGAATTTGACTGGTGCTCGGTGAATGCTATACAGACTGCCCGCAAGTTGGGTTATAAATCTATTATGATTAACTATAACCCCGAAACTGTTTCTACCGACTATGACATGTGCGACCGTTTGTACTTCGATGAACTTTCCTTTGAACGCGTGCTTGATGTCATCGACTTGGAACAACCTCGTGGTGTGATTGTATCAGTAGGCGGACAGATTCCTAATAATCTGGCAATGAAACTTCACCGTCAGTCGGTTCCTGTGCTGGGTACTTCTCCCATCTCCATCGACCGTGCCGAGAATCGTAATAAGTTCTCTGCTATGCTCGACCAACTGGGCATCGACCAGCCGGCTTGGCAGGAGCTTACCAGCTTGGAAGATGTAAAAGGCTTCGTAGAGAAAGTGGGTTATCCGGTATTGGTTCGTCCGTCTTATGTACTCTCGGGTGCGGCTATGAATGTTTGCTATGATGAAGAAGAGTTGGAAAACTTCTTGAAAATGGCAGCAGAGGTATCTAAAGAATATCCGGTAGTAGTATCTCAGTTCCTCGAAAATACAAAAGAGATAGAGTTTGACGCAGTAGCACAGAATGGTGAAGTGGTAGAGTATGCCATTTCTGAACACGTTGAATTTGCCGGTGTGCACTCAGGTGACGCTACACTGGTATTCCCGGCACAGAAAATCTATTTTGCAACAGCACGCCGCATCAAGAGAATCAGTCGTCAGATTGCAAAAGAGCTTAATATATCAGGTCCGTTCAATATCCAGTTCTTGGCTCGTAACAATGAGGTGAAGGTTATCGAATGTAATCTTCGTGCTTCTCGCAGCTTCCCGTTTGTGTCTAAGGTGCTGAAGCGCAACTTTATTGAAACCGCTACCCGTATTATGCTGGATGCTCCTTATACTAGACCTGATAAGTCGGCATTTGATATCGACTGGATTGGCGTAAAAGCTTCTCAGTTCTCCTTCTCTCGTCTGCACAATGCAGATCCGGTGCTGGGGGTAGATATGTCTTCTACAGGTGAAGTGGGCTGTATCGGTGATGACTTCTCGGAAGCATTGATGAGCGCTATGATTGCTACCGGCTTTAAGGTACCTGAAAAGGGAGTTATGTTCTCTTCCGGTGCGATGAAGTCGAAAGTTGATTTGCTGGATGCAAGCCGTATGCTCTTCGATAAAGGTTATAAAATTTATGCGACAGCAGGTACAGCCGCATTCCTTAATGCACATGGTGTAACTACTGAAGCTGTTTACTGGCCTGACGAACGTGCGGATGCAGAGAATAACGTAATGACAATGATTGCCGAACATAAGTTCGACTTGATTGTGAATATTCCGAAGAACCACTCGAAACGTGAGTTGACTAATGGTTACAAGATTCGTCGTGGGGCTATCGATCACAATATTCCGTTGATAACGAATGCTCGTTTGGCTAGTGCTTTCATTGAAGCATTCTGCGAACTGAATCCTGAGGATATTCAGATTAAGAGCTGGCAAGAATATAAATAAGCTGTATGGCTTAGTAAACGATTGCGAGAGCGGGGAGTCAAAAGATTTCCCGCTCTTTTGTTGTAATAGGTTTTAATGTCTATCTTTGTTCTGCAACTAATAAATAGCAAACATGATGAATGAAGTAGAGAAAATGCGGAGTGCTCAGTTAGCGGATATGGCAGCTCCCGAAGTTCAGGTAAAGTTTGAACATGCTAAACGACTCCTGGCTAAGATGCGTATGTTGAGTACCTATGATGAGGCTTATCAT
>USLU01000070.1 GCA_900555635.1 uncultured Bacteroides sp. | reverse complement strand
TCTTTAGAACCTTCGTGCAAACTTGCTACTGTTTTCTTTGCCATGGTTTATACTTATTATTTAATTTCTTTATGTACTGTTACTCTTTTCAAGATCGGATTATATTTCTTCAACTCCAATCTCTCAGTGGTATTTTTTCTGTTCTTCGTTGTAATATAACGAGAAGTTCCCGGCATACCGCTATCCTTGTGTTCTGTGCATTCCAGAATCACCTGTACTCTGTTACCTTTTGCTTTCTTTGCCATTTTCAGTATCTCCTACTTTTTTTAGCCTATTACTTTGATGCTTTTCCAATCACAAAAACCTTTAGCTACTGCATCTTTCAAAGCAGCGTCCAGTCCTTTTTTATTAATAACGCGCAAACCATTAGCGCAAATGCTAAGGCTAATCCAACAATCTTGTTCTACATAGTAGAATTTCTTGTTAAACAAGTTCAAATCGAAAGTTCTTTTAGTTCTATGATTTGAATGTGAAACATTGTTGCCAATCATGGCCTTCTTTCCGGTAATTTGACAAATCTTTGACATTTCTATCTTTATTTTATAGTTTTCTTCTATACTTCTTTCAAACAGAGCGCAAAGTAAGTACTTTTATCGTTACCAAACAAGTTTTTCATAAAATAATTCATTGTATGATAGCAATATTTCCTTATTTCAAGCTATTTCGAAGTAATAAAAGAGCATTCTGAATAGCTTTTTGTACATTTCCCATTCTTCCGGAATCTCCTTCCTGCTTCATGGTGACGATTTCATTTTTATAGGCAGCGGCAATCCAAACAGTGCCTACCGGTTTGTCAGGAGTACCACCGCCAGGGCCTGCAATACCCGATGTAGCAACCGCGCAATCTGTTTTCAACGTTTTCATCGCACCTTTTACCATCTCGGTCACTGTTTCGCAACTTACAGCTCCATGTTTTTCTAGTGTATCCCCGGAAACATGAAGCAAAGACATCTTAACTTCATTGGAGTATGCCACAATGCTTCCATTAAAGTATTCCGAACTACCCGGAACTGACGTTATCAAAGCTGCAATCCCCCCACCGGTACAACTTTCTGCGGTGGAAAGGGACAGATTCTTTGCTTTTAGCAATTCCCCTACCTCTTCTTCCAGTTTCATACCTTATTATATATAGCTTATTTTAATGTTACCCGCGAAAAAGCAGGTGCATCTATTGAGCAGTAATCCTTATCCAAATACTTAAAGTAGCCTGTTATGGCAATCATAGCAGCATTATCTGTTGTATAGCTGAATTTCGGAATAAATATATTCCAGCCATACTTTTCAGCATGTTCACGGAATGAATTACGCAATCCATTGTTAGCCGAAACGCCTCCTGCAACCGCTACTTCCTTTATTTTGTATTCTTTGGCCGCCTTACGCAATTTATCCATCAAGATATCCACAACCGTTGCTTCCAATGAAGCAGCTAGATCGACCTTATGATTCTCGATGAAATCGGGATCTTCTTTCAACCAATCCCTCAAAGAATATAGAAAAGAGGTCTTCAATCCGCTAAAACTGTAATCCAAACCCGGGATATGCGGTTTACTGAACTTGTATGCTTTTGGATTGCCCTGCCGTGCCAACTTATCAATGATCGGTCCACCCGGATATCCTAGTCCCATTACCTTGGAACATTTATCTATAGCTTCACCGGCTGCATCATCAATGGTTTGACCCAATATTTCCATATCATTATAGGCTTTCACCAGAATGATTTGAGAATTACCTCCGGAGACTAGCAGGCAAAGAAATGGAAATTCAGGCTGAATATTTTCTTCTCCTTCTGCTTTAATAAAATGAGCTAATACATGTCCGGTCAAATGATTAACATCAATCATAGGAATACCCAAAGAGCGGGCAAATCCTTTTGCAAACGATACACCGACCAATAAAGAACCCATCAAACCGGGACCGCGTGTAAATGCCACAGCACTCAGTTCCTCTTTAGTCACTCCGGCACGTTTCAATGCTTCATGCACTACCGGAACAATGTTTTGTTGATGAGCACGAGAAGCAAGTTCAGGTACTACACCACCATACGCTTCATGCACAGCCTGGCTGGACACTACATTCGAAAGCAGATAGCCGTCTTTGATGACTGCAGCAGATGTGTCATCGCAAGAAGATTCTATTCCTAAGATTATTGTACTCATAGTGTTTTTTACGTTTAAACGCTGCAAAAGTAGTTATAAAAGTAGATTCATAACGTATAATTTCATATTTTTGTTGGCTAATTATAAAAATCGCCTATCAGAAAACTAAAAAAAACAGTACGTTGGGTACTCGGTATCATTCTGGGACTGTATATCGGTACTATATTGTTGCTGAACATTCCTTATGTCCAGCATCAAATGTCTATACTCGTAGCGGAAGAACTGACGTCCGTATTAGGTAGCAATCTCACCATTGGACGGGTTGATATAGGACTGTTGAATCGAATCATTATCGACGATTTACTATTAAACGATCAATCAGGAAAGGAAATGCTGAAAGTAACTCGTCTTTCGGCTAAATTTGACTTTATCCCCCTATTAAACGGCAAAATATCTATTAGTAATGTACAGTTATTCGGTTTCAACATTAACCTGGAAAAACAAACACCTGAATCCAAACCAAATTTCCAATTTGTACTTGACGCTTTTGCCTCTAAAGATACTATCCAAAAGAAAAGCAATCTGGATCTCCGCATCAATTCCCTGTTGATACGTCGTGGAAAGGTATCTTATGATGTACATTCTGAGAAAGAAACTCCCGGCAAATTCAATCCCCAACATATTCGTTTGCGTAATATTATCGCCAATATATCTCTGAAAGCTTTGCAAAACGACTCTATAAATGCAGCTATCAAACGCATGAGCATAGAGGAAGAACACTCAGGTTTCGAATTAAAAAAGTTAAGTTTGAAGATCATTGGCAATAACCAAAAAATGAGGATTGAAAACTTTGCCATCGACCTGCCGCATACCTCATTGGCAATGGATACTATACGTATGGATTATGATAGTCTGGGATCTTTTAATAACTTTGGCCATGATGTACATTTCTCATTCCGTATGCTGCCTTCTCAAATTACCTTGCAGGACTTATCCGCTTTTGTACCTGCTTTTAAACCTTTTAAAGAGAAACTGCAAGTAGAAGTAGAGACGAACGGAACCATCAACCGGTTGAATTGTCCCCGGCTTTCCATATCTTCGGGTAATCATTTTCATCTGAGAGGAGATGTATCTTTGCAAGACTTGTCTCATCCGGAAGACGCTTATGTATTTGGCAATCTATCCAGTTTGTATGCCGATCCCGAAGGTATAGCTTTCTTTGTCAGAAATTTGAGCAAAAATTACGAAGGAGTACCTCCTATACTTCAACATTTAGGAACCATCTCCTTTCGTGGAGAAGTATCGGGTTACTTCACAGACCTCGTTACATACGGCCAAATACGTACCGACATCGGTAGCATAAAAACAGACGTCAAGTTAAGTTCAAACAAGGAGAAAGGATATTTTGCCTATTCCGGAGCGGTGAAAACGGAAGATTTCGAACTTGGAAAAATGTTGGGTAACGATAAATTCGACAAGGTGACATTCAATTTGGATGTAAACAGCAGCCATTACGAAAATCAATACCCGTCCGTAATATTGAAAGGACTAGTGTCTTCCATAGATTATAGCAATTATACTTATGAGAATATCAATTTGGACGGAGAGTATAAACAAGGTGGTTTCACCGGACAAGTAGCCTTGAATGATCCTAACGGTTCAGTGATACTGAACGGTACTATCAATGCCGCCAGCAAAATACCTACCTTCAATTTCTATGCAAACATCAGCCATGTCCGTCCGCACGACCTTCATTTGACACCCAAATATGAAGAAACTGAAATATCCGTCAAGATTAAAGCCGATTTCACCGGAGGATCAATCGATGATATGAATGGTGAAATCAACATTGATAGTCTTCAATTCATCGCACCGGACAAGCAATATTTCCTTGACAATTTTAAAATAGCTGCTAGTCCCAAAGGTGAACATCAAAAACAACTGACTATTGCCTCTAACTTCCTGCAAGGAAGCATTGAAGGAGACTATTCCTACCGTACATTACCAATCAGCGTACTCAATATCATGCGACGTTATATTCCTGCTTTGATTCTACCGGACAAAAAGCCCATAGAAACAGAAAATAACTTCAAATTTGACCTGCATATATATGATACGGAACTATTATCTACTGTATTCCAGATTCCACTTAAAATATATACCCACTCCACACTTAAGGGATATTTCAATGACAAAGCCCAACGCCTGCGTGTAGAGGGTTATTTCCCCCGTCTGCGCTATGGAGATAAATATATAGAATCGGGAATGATACTATGTGAAAATCCCGGCGATCAATTCCATACGCGCTTACGTTTCAATAATCGAAAATCAAGTGGTGCGGTCAACGTAGCTTTGGAGGCACAAGCAAAAAACGATAGTATTCAAACCACATTGAATTGGGGAAACAGCAGTTCCGTAACCTATAGTGGCAAGCTTTCCGCTTTGACTCACTTTATTCGCGAATCCAAAGATGCAAAGGGGCTTTCCCAATCAAGCAAAAGAGATAAATCGGCGTTGAAAACTGTTGTCGACATCCAGCCTACCAATGTAATCTTGAACGATACGCTTTGGGAAATTCATCCTTCACAAGTAGTGCTTGATTCTGGAAAAGTATATATCAAAGACTTCTATTTCAGCCACAAAGAACGTTATTTGCGCATTGATGGTACCATTTCTAAATCACCACAAGATACGGTACGGCTCGGTTTACAGGATATCAATATAGGATATGTATTTGATATAGCAGATCTTGGAGTTAATTTCAAAGGAGAAGCTACCGGTCCGGCATTTGCCAGCGGAGTATTGGAAAAGCCTGTTATGAGTACCGATCTGTTCATCCGCAATCTGGGACTGAACGATGGATTACTTGGAGACGCCAATATCCATGGGGAATGGCATCACGATGTAAAAGGAATCCATCTGGATGCCCGAATCCGTGAAAAAGACATTGCCAAAAGTCATGTATATGGTTACATCTATCCTCTCAAGCCAACAAGTGCACTTGATTTGCAGATTGAGGCCGATAGCACCAACCTGAAGTTTATACACCACTATATGAGTAGTATCACGCCTGAATTCAACGGCCGTGCAACCGGTCATGTTCATTTTTATGGCAAATTTAAGGCTTTGACTATGGAAGGACGCGTATTTGGCGACGCTTCTATGAAAGTGGATGTTCTCAATACCACGTTCTTTGTTAAAGACAGTATCTTCATTGAGCCGGGCGGACTAACCTTTAACAATAACCGTATTTTCGATACTCAAGGACATCAAGGTAGAGTGAGCGGATACCTTCACTATCAACATTTCAAGAATTTGGAATATCGATTCAATTTCAATGTCAACAATATGTTGGTAATGAACACAAAAGAATCTCATGACGCCCCCTTCTTCGGTACAGTATATGGTACAGGAAGTGCCACCATCGCGGGAAATGTTCAAGATGGAGTAAATATTGACGTAGCAATGACTACCAATCGTAATACGAACTTTACCTATATAAAAGATAATGTAACTTCCGCTGTTAGTAACCAATTTATCAAGTTTATAGATAAAACTCCTCATCGTCCTACAATGTGTTGATGTCATCTTTCCGACTTTGAAATCGCACAAAAAGAAGTAGCGGAAGAAAAAGAAAGCGATACGGATATCCGTTTGAATCTCTTGGTAGATGCTACTCCCGATGCTACTATGAAAATCATCATGGACCCTATTGCCGGTGATTACATCAGTGGAAGAGGTACCGGAAACATTCGTACTGAATTCTACAATAAGGGAGATGTGAAAATGTTCGGTAGTTATCGCATTAGCCAAGGTGTTTATAAATTCAGCTTGCAAGAGGTGATCCGCAAAGATTTTATCATTAAAGACGGAAGTACCATTGCCTTCAATGGTGATCCGCTTGACGCAAATCTCGATATAAAGGCCAGTTATACAGTTAATTCGGCTTCGCTGAACGACTTGATGCCCTCTAGTGCCGTTACTTCTGATTTTATAGGTCAGACTAACGTCAAAGTAAACTGTATCATGGACCTAACCGGGCAATTAACCTCCCCCAGCATCAAATTAGACATCGAACTGCCTAATGAACGCGATGAGATTCAGTCTATTGTCCGCAACTATATCTCTACTGACGAGCAAATGAATATGCAGATACTCTACTTGTTAGGAATCGGCAAATTCTATACTCCCGAATATAGTGATGCTACGCAGAGCTCTAATATGATGACCAGCGTACTTTCGTCTACCCTTTCCGGGCAATTGAACAATGCCCTTTCACATATTGTAGATAATAATAATTGGAATATCGGAACCAACCTGAGTACCGGTGAAAAAGGATGGACAGATGTTGAATTCGAAGGCATCTTGTCCGGGCAACTATTAAATAATCGCCTTATCATCAACGGAAATTTCGGCTATCGCGACAACCCGATGGCAAATACTAATTTTGTAGGCGATTTTGAAGCAGAATGGCTTGTCAACCGTTCGGGTGATATCCGTTTGAAGGCATATAATGAAACGAACGACCGCTATTATAGCCGAACAAACCTCACAACGCAAGGTATCGGCATTATTTTCAAGAAGGACTTCAACAAATGGAGCGAACTGCTATTCTGGAACAAATGGAAACTCAGAAAGCTGGAAAAAGCTCAAGCCAAAAAAGATACTTTATCTACCCCAAATAATCCACTTCCCGAAGCAAAATCAAAGCGGGAAAGAAAAAAGAAATAGCAATATTTTTTATAGAGGTAATAAGTTAATATCTTGCCCTACATGATATTAATTTCTTGCAGGACATCCTATTAACAAGATGTAGAGCTTATTATATTTAGGAAGAAGGAAACATTCCTATTACAACGCCATATCAGGCATGTTGGAATAGGAATACGGAAACGACGGTGCCGGATAGTGTGCCAAAGACAATCCGATCTCTATATTACGTAAAATCCGCCAATCACAACTATGCACCCAATAGCGGAACGAAATATCCGGTTGATAGGTCTCTGAAAATTCCAATAAGTTTTCCAAGTCAAAGGCATCAGCAACAATTCCTGCACCGGTTCGGGCAGCATCGTAAGCATTGCAGTCTTGCTCAATATGTGCAGGAACCATCAGCAGCGGTTTGCCAAGATACATAGCCTCACAAACAGATTCAAAACCAGCCGTCGTTGCATATGCCTTACAACCGGACATATAGCGTAGAAACTTTAAATCATCCAATTGATGGAAACTTAAAGTATTGTCAACATGGCAAACCTCATCCTCGTCTTGCTTATCCCAAAAGAAATGAAGAGGTACTTCGGGATGACTATTATGCCATTTTTTGATATTCTCACCGAATCCGAAATTCACCATGTACCCATGCAGATAATCCCCTTTCGTGCTTTCACAAGAAAGAACTTCCTTACGCAGCAATGGAGGAACTACCCGGATATGCGCTTCATCATCATCATCCATTGCACGGAAAGATAGAGCCAGTTTTTCGTTAGCCCCGATACAGGTAAGCCGCGTGAAGAAGCGAAGCAACCACAAGTCGACTCCGTTCTTTTCGGGAAATTCAAAATCACGATGCAGGAAAAGATATTGGTGTCCGATGCTGATTTGAGGCACGGAAGGACGGAAAAACAGATAAGTCAACCCAGTAAGTAATTCATAAAAGTTTATAACCAGTTCAGCACCGCTCTCTTCGATGCGGCGGTGTATATAATGCATACTTTGAAGGTATGCAGGCAGCTTCATCATATTATATGCCACACTTCGTGATAAACTGACTCGCTTATTAGCAGGTGTAGGCAGGAAATTGGGGCTCAGAAAGCGTTTCACCGGAGCTTGGATACTGCGGTTAAAGAAACCTGGTAAATGGCGTGAATTACTTTTGCCCACCAATACCTCTACAACCTCATGACCGTTACGGCGTAACAAATCTTCCATTGTGATGGCTTGGGTAAGATGCCCTCGCCCTTCTCCTTGAACAATAAATAGTACTTTCATACACTCTAAATTTTAGTTACGAAACAACTGAATCACTCCATTGCCTTGCGAACTTGAGCAAACCTTACCATTTTTTCAAAATCCGACACATATGCAACAGCGGAATTTACTTTTTGTTTAATAGCTTGAGACAATGGTATGACTTCAAGAGAATCTATGGAATCGATACGTAAAAAAGATAATAGTCATCTCTGTTCAGTTTCATATTCGTTCTCCTTTATTTTTTACACCGCAAAGATGAACGAAAATTGTTTCAAAAGAATGTATAAGAAGTTACAATCATATAACGTTATTCATTCCGTTCTTCATCACTCTCAATAATATTCGATAAAGTGATGTTTTCTAACGCTTCAAAAGGACTTTTCCTGGAAGTACAATCGCTCATTTCACAATGTTCGCAATGCTTCATCATGCACGGATCCGAATGAATGGAGATTTGAATTTTATCAGATAAATTAGAAACCAATGCAGCTTTCAGGTTCTCGCAAGCGTGATGGCTCTCTATAATATTGTAGTACCATGGTAAAGTTAAATCGCAGTCTATATAGAGAAAACTACCATATTTTATAGCTTTGGTATTATGTACATCAATCCAATCGGGTTGGCGATGCTCGTTAATGCTTTGTGCCATGCTGTTCAATATTTCATCATCTGCCTTATCCAAAAGGTTAGCAATCGTTTTTCTTAATATTGAGATGCCAGTCAGAATAATAATTCCACCGAATACTAAAGCAAGAGCGCTATCTATCCAAGCGATGCCCGTATAATAGAGCAACAGCAGGCCTGCTACAAGACCTATAGTAGAATAGGTATCCGATTGCAAATGCTTTCCTCCTGCTACCAATGCCATAGACTGATATTTCTTTCCCATCCTTATACTATACCATCCCATCAAGTAATTCATCAACCCGGCAATTGCAATTACCCAAATGCCTAAATCTAACTTTTCTATTTCGGCAGGCGAAAACAACCGTTGTATTCCTTCGTAGATAATCAAGCCTCCCGCAATGGAAATAAGCAGCCCCTCAATGGATGCAGAAATAAGCTCCATCTTTCCGTGCCCGAAGGGATGTTCCTTATCTTTAGGCCTTGAAGCCCAATGTATACTGTAGAGACTGATGAATCCGGCAACTACATTCACAATGCTTTCCATAGCGTCTGTCAGAATACCTACTGAATTGGTAATATAAAAAGCTATGAATTTGCCAACAAGTATAAGCACGGATACAGATACAATCCAACGTTGGATCTTTTGTTTTAAAAGGTTTTCATCCATAAGGGGTAATTGTTTTTGAGAATGGCACAGAGGTAATACTATAAAAAAGGGAGCATTGCCAAACAATAACTCCCCTCTTATAATTCTATATTCTTACTTAATAAGAACGTGCAAAAATTACGCGGCATTCAGATGGTTTACCGGTAACCATACACTTACCCGGTTCTTTATCACCCGGCAAGTAGGACTCCAAAGGTATACAACGGATAGTTGCTTTGGTTTCTTCCTTAATTTTTTCCTCTGTTTCTGGAGTACCGTCCCAATGAGCCAAGATAAATCCGCCTTCTTCGATCTTTTCCTTAAATTCATCGTAGCTATCTACGCTGACAGTACGCTTGTTACGATAATCAAGCGCTTTCTTGTAGATATTTGCCTGGATTTCTTCGAGCAAGTCCTTTACATATTCTTCAATACCGTCGCAAGTGCGGGTTTCTTTCTCTAATGTATCACGGCGCATCACTTCCATCGTGTTATTTTCTAAATCACGACCACCCATCACGAGGCGTACAGGAACACCCTTCACTTCATAATCAGCAAATTTGAAGCCCGGACGTTTGTTATCAGCATTATCATACTTCACAGAAATACCCATTGACTTCAGTTTGGCAACAATACCGGCAACTTTTTCGTCAATCTTAGCCAACATTTCCGCATTTTTATAGATGGGTACGATCACTACTTGTATCGGAGCCAGATGTGGAGGCAATACCAAACCGTTATCATCGGAGTGTGTCATAATCAAAGCACCCATCAGACGAGTGGAAACACCCCAGGAAGTAGCCCAAACATACTCCTGCTTATTTTCTTTGTTCACAAACTGTACGTCAAATGCTTTGGCAAAGTTTTGACCCAAGAAATGGGAAGTACCGCTCTGCAATGCCTTACCATCTTGCATCATAGCCTCAATAGTATAGGTATTGAGGGCACCTGCGAAACGTTCGTTAGCCGACTTCACGCCTTTAACAACAGGTACCGCCATGTACTTCTCGGCAAATTCACCATAGACATTCAGCATTCTTACTGCTTCTTCTTCAGCTTCTTCACGAGTGGCATGTGCTGTATGCCCTTCCTGCCATAAAAACTCAGCTGTACGCAAGAACAAACGAGTACGCATTTCCCAACGGAATACGTTTGCCCACTGATTACACAAGATAGGCAGATCACGGTATGAGTTGATCCAGTTTTTATAAGTGTTCCAAATAATGGTTTCAGAAGTCGGACGAATAATCAGTTCTTCTTCCAACTTAGCGGCAGGATCCACTACGACTCCGCCACCATTGGGATCATTCTTCAAACGATAATGCGTTACAACAGCACATTCTTTGGCAAAACCTTCTACGTGTTCTGCTTCACGGCTGAGGAATGATTTTGGAATAAGCAATGGGAAATAAGCATTAACATGTCCTGTTTCCTTAAACATATCGTCCAGTTGACGTTGCATCTTCTCCCAAATAGCATATCCGTAAGGCTTAATCACCATACATCCACGCACAGCCGATTGTTCTGCCAAATCGGCCTTCACTACCAATTCATTGTACCACTGAGAATAGTTCTCACTGCGTTTGGTCAGGTCTTTTAATTCTACTGCCATTCTATTTCGTTTTTAAAGTTTTTCAATGATTTCTTCAAACAAAGCGCAAAAGTACAAATTTTAAAGGAAATCTATTTGAAATTCAAATAGTATTTTTAGTAGAACTCCAAACATACATAGAACTGAAGGTGAGCCTCCACCAAATCATTGGTAACGAAATGACGCAGCCCACCGTCCCCAATGACACATCTCAGCTCTCACAATGACACAGCTAAGCACTCCCAATGACGCACTTCGAAGGTGATAAGCTGCGTGGTTTGGGCTGATGAGCTGTGTCATTGGGGACGGTGAGCTGTGTCATTGCAGACGCCGTGCCAAACGGGCACACTCCTCCCCCTGCTTTCGGCATGCAGAACGGCACTTGTGTTTTTTCCCTACCATCGCTTTCTAAGCCCCCAAAAATATCATCAGCAGCAACAGCGGTTTCTTCTTTTTCTTCTGTTGTTGCTGTTGTTATTATTATATCTTTTATATTCTCTTTAATAGTATCAATACCATTTTCCGCTAAAGACGCATGTTTCAATACTTTAGCTGAATCACCTTGCTCAAAATTAGCTTTATTTAACGGTGTTTTTTGACGATTTTCGTCATTTTTTGCCTCGGATTTTGCCAATTCCGGTACACTTTTGGATATTTTTCGCCCTCTTTTGCGTGGCGGATTCAGCTCTTCCGGCTCAAAATATCCATCTTCATATATAATGAAAAGTTCGTAATTCAGGATGATTTTCTTTATATAAGCGAAAGATAATCTCATTTCTTTGCAGAACGGACGGAGATATTCAAACTCAGCATAGCTATCAGGCAGCATCCCCAGTTTTTCTATAACGATCCAATAAGCACCAAAACCTTTGAGACCTTCTTCTTTTAATAACTTCTTCATGCGGGGGTCCTGCGCTGCCATAAGAGGATGTTTTAAATAAAAATTCATATTCATACCGATTTGTTTTTGAAACACTTACATTTTTTATTTATTGTGTCTCAAAGGTACGATTATTGCCTTTGATGCACAAATGGACTTTTGTATCCTTTAGATTGCCTTACCCCCCTCCAGAAGGCTTGTAGAAGGTTTTACCTTCCCAAATTAGAAGATAAAGCATACATTTGTAAAAGACTTCATTTTTCACATTTTTTACACATTGAATTATGAAATAGCAGGGCCACCCATTATTCCAAATCACTTATCTTTGTTTTGTGATCGATTGATGGCGTCAGAAGAACAAGAGTATATAAAAGAATTCTTCAACACATTTTCAATGAATACAGATTAATTATGAATATAGAGCAATATGTACTAGTTGGAAGTACTATACGTTCTTATTTATCGTGGTTGAAGGATATGGGAAGAATCACATATTCTTGCGTTAAAAATAAAATCTTATGGTAAAATATCATGTGATATATGTCTAAAGCATGTTTAATATGTAGTATTCGTAAGCAATTCTTGTCCTATCAACTATTAATGCTCATCAAGAAAAAGCAAAAGTGAAGTTTATCAAAACAAGAACAACCTTGAAAGTGTTATTAAATTGATATAAATAGTAGCAACAAAAACATGAAAAAGGTATTAGCAATATTAATCCCGATCATAGCATGTTTCTTTATCGGAATAACAGCAAGTTATTTTCAACACGATGCTATTAGAGAATGGTATCCGCTGCTTAATAAACCGCCCTTAACACCTCCCAATATCACATTTCCAATAGCATGGAGTATTATCTATCTATGTATGGGAATATCAATAGGAATTATTTATGTCTCAAATTCTATCAAGAAAAAGCAGTTGAGTAAATTATTCTGTATACAGTTATTTTTTAATTTTGCATGGAGCATTTTGTTTTTCTATTTTCAGAATCCATTATTAGGCTTTATTGATATTTTGGTACTAGATATCTGCGTTACTATATATGTAATAAAAAGCTATTCTGTAAAGAAAGTTAGTTCAATCCTATTTTGGCCATATATGCTTTGGATTTACTTTGCTACCTATTTAAACGGCTACATACTTATATACAATTATAACGTTTCCATTGCTCCATGTTAAACCCTTACTTAAGTTATCCAAACATTAAATTATGGAATATCTTAGTAAATAAATTTTTGAACGACATGAAATGAGGGATGAACGGCAGAAATAATGGTATAAACGGAAAAGGCAGCTTATTAGGCTGCCTTCTTCGCTATTAATGTACGTCACCGATTATTCCTTAACCGTTTCCCCTTTTTCATTTAGAAGCACCGTTACTTCCTCCGTAGACTGGTCTTCCTTAGTGATGGTCAATACAACCTTATAAACCTTACCGGTTTCTTTCTCAGCAACAGAAGCCTCTTTAATTACAGCCCCTTCATAATCTTTAGCCAAAGCATCAACAACTGCTTGAGGCAAGTCTTTTACATCTACTTTCGTAAACTCATCCTGAGGATTTTGCTGGATTTGTTCTACAGCTTGTATCCCTGCTGTTCCGTGAGCAAATACTACTGAACTACCTAATCCCATAACCATTGCTAATGCTACCAATACTTTTTTCATAATCGTAAGTTTTAATGTTTATACTTTGATTCTTATGCTAATAATAAGACAAAGGGCATGCCAAAGTCCACAAACAGAAGTAACGTACTAATAATCAAAACTATAACTTATTCACAAACGAATTAGAAAGTGGGGAATTACTGGGGAATTAGTACACATTGTGGGGAAATAGTACACAGATTCAGATATAAAAAAGAGATGTGTATATTTTTACACATCTCCTTGATTTTCAATCGAGCGGCAAACGGGGCTCGAACCCGCGACCCTCAGCTTGGGAAGCTGATGCTCTACCAACTGAGCTACTGCCGCAAATTGTTTTTAAACGTTGGCAAAGGTAATAAAATTCTCCTTAAACAGACAAGAGTTTTTCCATTTTATTTTCCACTTTTGCGTATTCCATTAAAGTATAATTAACTATGAATATCGAAGAATCTTTTTCAGCGGTATTCCTTGCCACTGCCATAGAATTCATGTACATTTGCCATGCAAAATATTCAGGCATCAATGAAAAGAATCATATTAATCACCGGAGGAGCTCGTTCGGGCAAAAGTACTTATGCTGAAAAGTTAGCACTCAGCCTCTCTCCCAACCCTGTTTACCTTGCTACGGCACGTATCTGGGACGAAGAATTTCGCAAACGGGTAATCCATCACCAGGAACGACGCGGACCGGAATGGACCAATATAGAAGAAGAAAAAGAACTCAGCCGCCATCAGTTGGAAGGTCGTATTATCCTTATAGACTGTATTACATTGTGGTGCACCAATTTCTTTTTCGACTTAAAATCGGACACAGATCGAGCACTTGCTACCGCCAAAGCAGAATTTGACCGTTTCACGGTACAAGACGCCACTTTTATCTTTGTTACTAACGAAATAGGATTAGGCGGTACCTCGGACAATGAGATACAACGAAAATTCACCGACATGCAAGGATGGATGAATCAATACATTGCAGCTCGTGCGGATGAAGTATTTTTGATGGTATCGGGCATTCCTGTAAAAATTAAATAAAACAACTTCAATCATATATAATAAAACAATGAAAGCATTTCATATTACTCGCCCTGATGAAGCTATCCGTCCGGCACTCATAGACAAAATCAATAATCTGACAAAACCTAAAGGTTCATTAGGAACTTTGGAAGAACTGGCACTGCAAATAGGTCTTATCCAACAAACACTAACTCCAACTTTACAGCATCCGCAAAATATTATTTTTGCAGCAGATCATGGTATCGTAGAAGAAGGCGTTAGTCTGTCACCTAAAGAAATTACCTGGCAGCAAATCAGCAATTTCCTGCATGGCGGAGCAGGCATAAACTTCCTCTGCCGCCAGCATGGATTTACCTTGAAAATAGTAGATGCGGGTGTAGATTATGATCTTCCTTATGATAAAGGTATAATCAATATGAAAGTACGTAAAGGTACCCGCAGCTACTTGCACGAAGCAGCCATGACCGAAAATGAAATGGAACTTTGTCTGGAACGCGGCGCTGAAATAGTACGCCGCTGCCATGAAGAAGGAAGCAACGTTCTCAGCTTCGGTGAAATGGGAATCGGGAATACTTCTTCGTCTTCTATGTGGATGACTTGTTTTACCGGAATTCCTTTAGAGCAATGTGTAGGTGCAGGTAGTGGATTAGATAATTCAGGTATTCGTCATAAATATGAGGTGCTGAAACAATCTCTGGACAATTATAAGGGTGATAATTCTCCTCATGATATAATCCGCTTTTTTGGGGGATTGGAGATGGTTATGGCTGTGGGTGCTATGTTGCAAGCTGCCGAACTAAAAATGATAATCCTGGTAGATGGCTTTATCATGACCAACTGTATTTTAGCTGCCAGCAAATTGCATAAAGAAGTACTGGATTATGCTATTTTCGGTCATTGTGGAGATGAATCCGGACATAAACTAGTACTTGATTCAATGCATGCTAAGCCATTGTTACATTTAGGATTACGGCTAGGAGAAGGATCTGGCTCAATCTGTGCTTATCCTATTGTTGACTCTGCTGTAAGGATGATTAATGAGATGGATAATTTTGCACATGCCTCCATCACAAAATATTTTTAAATGGAGAAATAATATTTAAACTATGATAAATCTGTTAGCGGCATTTATTTTTTTCACACGTCTACCCTTCTGGAAAATTAAAGAGGTTCCGGCAGAATGCTTTAAGCACGTAGTACCTAATTGGCCATTGGTAGGATGGCTGACTGGAGGAATTATGGCAGGAGTTCTGTGGTTAAGCGGGCAAATATTACCGTTATCCATCGCTTGGATACTAGCCATTGTCGCAAGATTATTAATCACCGGATGCTTGCATGAAGACGGTTTAGCCGATTTCTTCGATGGATTTGGCGGCGGTACAACGCGCGAAAGAATACTTGCTATCATGAAAGATTCTCATATAGGCAGCTATGGGGTCATTGCTTTAATACTCTATTTTCTTTTATTCTTTCAACTCAGTAATCTGCCATTAAACACTCTTTGTTTACTCGTTTTCTGTGGCGATTGCTGGTCCAAATTTTGTGCATCACAGCTTATTAATTATTTGCCTTATGCAAGAAAAGAAGAAGATAGCAAAGCCAAGGTAGTATACAATCGTATGAGTTGGAGTGAATTGCTGACCGCTTTTATTGGCGGCGCATTACCTTTTATCTTACTTCTCCCAATCGAGATATGGCCTGCCACTCTGTTTCCACTACTCACTTTCTTTTTACTATACCGATTAATGAAACGCCGTTTGCAAGGATATACTGGTGATTGTTGTGGTGCATCCTTTCTTCTTTGTGAACTTTCGTTCTACATAGGCAGCCTCGCATTGATATATATTGAACAACAACATACGATTGGCGTTTTATAATAAAAGAACAAATTATTAACCACTCAATAAATTATGGAAGTTATACTCATCCGTCATACATCAGTAGATGTTCCTCCGGGAATATGTTACGGGCAAACCGACGTACCTTTAAAACCAACTTTTGAACAAGAAGCCGCCGTTACAGCCGAAAAATTAAAAGCTTATCTGCCGTTTGATCATGTCTATACCAGCCCTCTTTCGCGATGCGTACGCCTTGCCACCTATTGTGGTTTTCCGGATGCTGAAAGAGATAAACGGATTATGGAAATCAATTTTGGTAGCTGGGAAATGAAATCATTCGACCACAACGATGACCCTCGCATAAAAGAGTGGTATGCCGATTATCTGAACGTAGCCGCTACCGGTGGAGAATCATTTGCCATGCAATACCATCGTGTCAGTCAGTTCCTTGACGAGCTGAAAACAAAACCCTATAAAAAAGTAGGTATCTTTGCACATGGAGGTGTACTGATTTGTGCTCAGATTTATGCCGGGCTTATCAAACCTTCGGAAGCATTTAACGCATTAACCCCTTACGGAGGCATAATCCGAATTGATTTATAATGGAATAGTAAACGAAATAGTAGGTCCTTCCTCCGCTTCAGCCTGTACTTTATAAATCCCTCCGGAACAATGCACAAAATGAGCATTGATCTCATGCCGAATCAAGCTCGTTTTATTCTCAAAACGGGCTTTTGCCAATGGAGCATTTAGGACATCAAAGCAGAGAACGGATTTTACGTGATCATAATTTACGCAGACAACAGATTGATAATGTTCTCTATCGTCCTCTACCGGTGTTAAAAGGCTTGTAAGTAAAGATTCAAACCACCTCTTATCTGTTTGCATTTGCAAATTTTCAATTTCTGTTTGTAAGATAACTGATACTTTAGAATCTTCTTTCCCATTGATGGCGGTTATTACTTGACGACATAACTGCATTATATCACATTCGGTTCTTTCGTATTGAATTTTACCGGACTCCAGACGGGACAATTCCAATATACTATTGATATACTCCAACAGATTTTCGGCATTGCTCTGTATTATCTGCCCATACTCTTTTTTAGTATCCTGATCTAAATCCTTTGATTCGGTTAATAGTTCGGCAAAACCGACTACAGCGTTCAGTGGAGTACGGATATCATGACTTATTTCTGATTTCAAACGATCTTTAGTTTTATTCTCCTCTTCTGCCTGCAAAGCAGCTTCTACAGTTGTTTTTTCAGCAATAGATATCTTTCTCGAAAGGATGCGCGTATATAAATAGAATATTAACATTAAGAGTATAAGAATGATAAGAATCATGCACCCTCTGCTATAATTTGTATCTTGAATCTTTTGCTTTTCCTGCAAAAGATCATCAATATGATAGATATCTTTTACTTGTTCCAACTGACTGGTAGAGAAAGCACTATTTAAAGAATCTTGCTTGTCAATCAGATAATGAAGTGTTTCGATTGCACCATCCAAATCCCCTTTGTCATATTGGGTACTTGCTTTATAATTGATAAGTGTAGCAAATACAGTTACATGGTTCTGCAAAACTGTAGGAATCACCTCGTTTACCAAAGCAATGCTTTTGTCATACTCGCGGGTCTTGGCATAATATTGAAGCTGAACCAACTGTACATTCAACCAAAAGACCGGATCGACATGTGAACCCAATAATTTCTTGGCTTTCTCAATATGCTCCTGAGCTGCTGCAAAATATCTACGGTTCATGAAGTGCAAAATGTACTTTATTTCACAGTCAACCTCAAAGTTAGCCCAATTTTTCCGACAATTGGGTTCCTTAGAAATAACAGTTTGCAAAGTAGACTCCATTTCCTTTAAATAAGGCAATTTCAAACTATCAGACCCGGCATTGCCATAAACCTGGGTGATACGCGAAAGGATATCAACTTTTAAGCCTGCTTTCGTTTGAGGAGTGAAGTTTTTATAAGCTTTCAAGAAGATATTTAATGCCTCATTAGAACGGCTTGACACTGAATATGCACAACCTAAGCTGTTATATGCAGCTATCTTTCCATTATTACTTTTATATTTAATGGCTTCTTTCAGAGTCTCCTTTGCTATATAAATAGCCTTCTCTATTTGTCGTTTTGAAGCAAGCGCACGACTTATAGCAGCCTTCTCTTCCAAATAATAATCATAAGTACCAACTTGAGGAGCAAAATCCTCTAAAATATCCACCCAATAAGACAAGCTATCCGGATCGTGCTTTTTATCATAACATATAGCTAAATAATAGGCACCTAGATTTTCGCAATGTACATTATTCTGCCGCTGCCCTTCTTGATATAAGCGAGCTGCAAAAGTCATATTATAAGGCTCATATTGGTGCCTGTAAGCAAGATTCTTAAGATAAGCCAACCTCTCCAAACCGGGCGGTAAAGCATCCACCACCTTCAAGATGCTGTCTTGATACCGACTGGCATTACTATCCACAGCTATCAGCGGACTAAAATATCCACAAAGCATACTGAATATGATGAGTATTATCCGTTTCATAAGGCTATGTTTGGGTGATTTTCAGGATTATGTTTCAAAGGATGTGTAAAGCAAAAACGTGCACCGTCTTTATACTGATTATCCACCCATATCTTACCATTCATATAGTCTACTATCAATCGGCAAATAGAAAGTCCTAAACCACTTCCTTGTACAAAATCGTTTAACTTCTCAAACCGTTCGAAAATCAGTTGTTGCTTTTCCAGTGGAACGCCACAACCTGTATCTGTTACCGAAAACAGCGCTGTATCATCATCCGTCAGTTTCAAATTCAGAATGATAGAACCTTTCTCTGTAAATTTGGCAGCATTCACCAATAAATTTATCAATACCTGCCGAAGACGCGTATCATCAGTATCTATCATCAATTCAGTCAAATCTGTATCGAAGCGCATTTCTACTTGCAAGTTACGAGAAGCAACTACTGTCTCAACAACCTCATTACAAAGCTTCACTGCATCATAAGCCTGAATATGGAAAGTAATATTATCATTCTCAAAATCCGAGAAATCAAGAATATCATTAATCAATTTCAATAATTGGAAAGAATTTACTTTAATAATTTCACAAAACTCTTGACGGGATTCATCATCAAAAGTCTCATCGTCCGACGTCAATACAGCTGAAAAACCAACAATAGCGTTTAAGGGCGTACGTACCTCGTGACTCATATTAGAAAGAAATAAATTCTTGCGTTGTATGGCAGACTTCGCCTTCAGCTTCATTGCTTCCTGACGCTGAACAGAACGTCTGAGATAAAATATCTTCTTCCAACTGAGAAAGAGGAATAATATCAAAAGCATCGAACATAAAACGATACCCGCTAAATAAAAGCGCATGGAGACAAGACGATCATGTTCGTTTTGATAAGCCAACTGGTCTGCCTGGAAACGGGTACTTAGCTGCTCTATTTCTTTGGGATAGTTCTTATCAAAAGAAGATTTAATGAATGAAAACAGTTTTCCTAGCTGCTTAAAAGCATCTTCCTTTCGCCCCATTTTCACTAATAAATCAGCTTTTTCACGTAAGGTCTTTTTATAAATATTTTGGTTACCCTGGGAATATTCTGTTTGCAAAAACTTGTCGTATTCCTCCAATGCCTTTTCAAAATCTTTAATTGCTACCAGATACCGGGCATTTACAACTAAAAGGAACTGTTGAATATAAGGTATCAGTTGCATTTTTATTTTTTCTACTTGAATCAGATGGTGGTGTGCAGCTTCCACATCGCCACGAAACAGTTGATATTGGGCATTCGTGATATGCCGGATAGCCAACTCTTGTACTGAGATCTGATTTTCGGGATAAGAATTCAAGCGCGAAATATAGCGACCGGCAACACCTTTATCCTGTATAAGGATATTATAATCAATCAATTCCACTAATAGCATCCGAATATGCACATCCTCTCCTTTCATTCCATCCAGTATATCCAAAGCCCTTTCGTAAGCAATACCTGCTTCCTTGTATCTGCCAGTATAGGTATAGACTTCCCCTAATGCATTTAAAGCAAATGCATCACCTAATGGAAATGACAAAACACGTGATTTAGAGTACATTTGCTCACTCTGTGCAATCGCCAGACGTACTTCGCCACGAAAAAGATAGGATTTTATGAGTATCCTTTCAAATTCAAAATAAGACTTATACTGCTTTGAATCATCCAAAAAAGTCAATAATCCGGTAATATTCAGTGAATCGCTTTCTTCTTTGGTCAGATAATCGAATCCAAGACTAGTATGAAATAAGGATATTACTTCTTCTACGGCGCTTGCATCATACTTTTTCAGCGTATCTTCTTTGTCTTCTGCCAAAAGGGAAAAAGTATTTCCGGCACAAAATAGGAAATATAATATGTATTTTAATAATTTCCTCATGTAATATATTGGGTTGTCCTATGCAATATCTTGCTATTCAATGTCACAAATATATTACATTCTTTCGAACGAGCAAAGAAATAGTTAGAATAACAACGATTTAAAAGTAAGATGAAGACAGCGTTGCAGTTAAAATAACCAATACAACCATCAACCACTCCGCACGTCGATTGATATGAACAGCCATACACATATCTTCAGTTGTCAGAAGCCGGTCATTACAGCCGATATAAGGTTTCCACACTTCTTCCCCGAAATAATTATGCGGACCTCCGAAACGACAACCCAAAATCCCGGCAAGAGCGGCTTCCGGATAACCGGAATTAGGACTGGCATGCTGATTTCCATACTTGCCGACAAACGCTAGAAGCGAAAGACGTCTCGAAGCCAATACCATGAGCAATGCCGTCAGGCGGGCAGGAATATAATTAGCGACATCATCCAAGCGGGCAGCAAAACAACCGAATTGACGATATCTTTCATTTTTATATCCTATCATTGAATCCAATGTATTCACCATTTTATAGGCGAGCATACCCGGAACTCCCAACAAAAGATACCAGAACAAAGGTGCTATGACCCCGTCGCTAAGATTCTCCGCCAATGTTTCTAAAGCTGCGGTACGCACTTCTTGTGCAGATAATCCGGAAGTGTCGCGCCCTACAATACGTGCTACCTGCTTCCTGCCTTCTTCCAAAGAGCGGTCAACAGCTTTAAAAACCTCGCGAACCTCACGAACCAGTGTCGTTCCTGCCAGGCAATAGAATATCAAAAGAATCTGTAAAGTCAAGAGCAATCCCGGTGAAAAGAATGCAGTCCACCGAAGCAGGAAGAGAGTAATCAAATAAATACCGGCAACAAGTACGACGGTCATCAATGCACCTTTAAAGAAACGACCGTCCCCCCTATTTAACCGATGCTCGCAAAAAGAGATCGCTTTACCGAAAGCTACTACAGGATGGGGCATCCAAAACGGGTCACCCAACCAATGGTCGAGTAGCCAGGCGGTCAGTAAGGGCAGGTTCAAATTGAAGGCAATGCCTAAAAGTATAAGTATATTCTCCATCAAATCATCATCCATTGTTTTATTGCTTCCACAAGCCTATCATTTTCTTCGCTTGTTTGCGTGGCTATGCGGAAGAAATGCTCGTCAAGACCGTCGAAATTAGAAGCATCGCGTATGAGGATACCATGCTCTCCGGCAAGATATTCTTTCAATGCGGAAGCTTTGCCGAAACGAAGACGTATCAACATAAAATGTGTTTCAGTAGCCCATACTTCCAGTCCGCCGAGAGATTCGAGAGCTGTACGCAGACGTGCTGTTTCCTGCAAATAGGCAGGGACATCCAAAGGGTTGGGAACATCGTGTTCCAATAGATGAAGCCCTGCCTCAATGGCAAGCTGATTCACCGACCAAGGCATACGATGGGAGCGTAAGCGCTTTAACAATCCCCCATCACCGGTTATATACCCCAGACGCAGCCCGGGAACGGCATATCGCTTTGTCATGGAGTGCAATAACAATACATTGGGGAATTCCGCAGCTTGGGCAGGTGAAAACAAGGAGCATAAAGTGAAATATTCGTAAGACTGGTCTATAATGAAACAGACCTGTGAATTATGTTTGATAAGTTCTGTAAGATACGCTTTATCAACGACCGTTCCCGTCGGATTATTCGGATTACAGAGCCATAACATTCTTACCTCTTTCGGCAAAAGGAATCCTTCTTTTTCTGAAGGAAGTTGGTAGAGGGAAGTAACCCTATGTCCATGTATCCGGCACGCATCGGCATATTCACTGAATGTAGGCTGTAAAATGGCGGTGTTCGTACCTCGAAAAGTCTGAGCAATGAGGTAGATAGCTTCAGTAGCCCCGTTCGTCACGCATACGGCATCGGCAGGCAGACGATGGCGGCATGCAAGGCGGGCTTCGAGCGTGTAGGGCTCCGGCTCGGGATAATTCCCGATACCTTCAATCCGAGCACATAAATGCGCTTTCAGATCAGAAAGATCCACTTTACTATAAACGTTCGAACTGAAATTCGATGTTATTGGGCGATTATATTTATAGGAGTCGTCTCCGTGTCCTTCAATCATGATTTTTCTGTAAGTATTTGATAGATAAGCGGTATATTCACATGTTTGCGCACGTGCCGGGCAAGCTTGTCATATTGTTCTTCTTTAAAACGATGGTAATCGAAAGTTTCCGGCGTCTCGGACAATTTGTCGGCAAAAGGCTGGAGCAGGAAATCTACGAATTGCGGATTATCAAGTATGCCGTGGATGTAAGTGCCCATACAAGTGGAATCTACAAAATAACCATCTGTACTCCCATCTTCCAGTATGTTTAAAGGAGATGCAGGAGCACCTTCTATAGGGACGGTGGTACCCATGTGTATCTCGTAACCGGTCATTCTTAATTCTTCATTAAACAAGGATTCTTCATTAAATCCGAACTTTACCTGTCGCGTTATCTTCTCGCCCATCATTTGTGTACTGATAGGCAATAAGCCGAGACCGGGCAAGCGCTCTATGTCGCCTTCCACATGATCGGGGTCAAGCACCTCCTGCCCCATCATCTGATAACCGCCACAGATACCCATTACGGTGGCTCCTTCACGATGAGCGCGTAGAATGGCTTGTGCCACCCCGTTGCGGCGAAGTTCGTAAAGATCGTCGAGGGTGCTCTTACTGCCAGGCAACAGGATGATGTCAGCTTTAGCCAACTCTTCTACATTATTGGTATAGAACAGATGCACACGAGGATCACGCTCCAACACATTGAAATCTGTAAAATTGCTGAGATGGCGGAGTAGAATAACAGCAACGTTTACCTTACCACGTTCGGCCCTTACGGACTTGGTAGCAAGTGCCACAGAATCTTCTTCTTCAATATAAATATCTTTATAATAAGGTACGACACCCACTACAGGAATGCCACATAATTCTTCCAGCATCTTTACGCCCGATTCGAAAAGGCGGATATCTCCACGAAATTTATTGATGAGTATGCCTTTGACGCGTTCACGTTCTTCGGGACGAAGCAGCATCACGGAACCATAGGCACTGGCAAATACACCACCACGATCGATATCGGCTACCAGAATGACATCAGCCTTGGCATGAATCGCCATAGGCATGTTCACCAGATCTGTGTCACGCAGATTGATCTCTGAGATACTGCCGGCACCTTCCATAACTACGGGATTATATTTCGAAGCAAGCCGGTCGAAGGCTGAGCAGACTTCCTGCCGGAGTTCCTCGCGCCCTTCTTTACGGAAATACTCGTATGCACTACGGTTTCCGATGGGACGACCGTTGAGCACTACTTGTGACGTATGATCGCTTTGTGGTTTCAGCAGCAAAGGATTCATATCTGTGTGGCAGGGCACACCAGCTGCTTCGGCTTGCACAGCTTGCGCACGACCTATTTCGAGTCCTTCGGAGGTAGCGAATGAATTAAGCGCCATATTCTGTGCCTTGAACGGGGCGGGGTGATATCCGTCCTGCAGGAAGATACGGCAGAAGGCAGCGGCAATGATGCTCTTGCCTACGTCGCTGCCGGTTCCGGCAAACATGATAGGATGAAGTTTCTCCATAAATTTTGTTTTAGCAACGGCAAAGATAAGGTAAACTGAAAACCTGCACAAAATATGCTTGCCTATTTTTATGGTTCGTGCGCTTAGACACGATTCGAATCAATCTGTGAAATTTATATTTCATGTCGTGAAATATAGATTTGCTAGTATATAATAAATATTTTGAAAGCGTAGAAATATAGTTTCCTTAGCACAAACGAACACTATTCTTTAGTCATTATCACATCTATAGGTACAGAGAAACCGCGTGGGGTCATATCCTCATCCGAGCCTTCTAATATAGCCCACAGACCATCTTCTTCGTCCAATGTCCAATGAAGCTTACTAGGGGCAATGAGTCTCATTTTTCCACCCGGTATCCCCGTACCGTTTATATGCTGCTTGCGTTGATCAAAGAATGTAAATCCTAAATAATCAGGAGTATTACTAAATCCATCAATATAGATATTGCATGATGGAGCGGGCACACTGGCATTCCATGTTGTCGGAATTGTTTTAATGTAATCCTCTTTCACAACTCCTCTTACACTAAGATAATATCCCCCAAAGATGCCGAGGTCATCTTCAAAAGATTTATATTTCGTTGTACCTTTTTGCAATTTAATCCTAAATACCGTATCATTCTTCTGATATACCCATGTTCCAACAAAAGCATCATAATTTGCTTGAGAAAACACTCCTATACAAGCAAAGATAAAGACTAAAGTCACACAAATTCGTTTCATGGTTATTTTCATTTAGTTAGTTAACTACAATTATAATTTGAAAGATTAGCATTTCCGTTACTATCCTTGGCTTGCCAATTGCTTAAAGCACATAAGCATGAAACAACAGCAGAACAATCATCCCTACTCATGCTTTCGCACAGATAGAGTAATCTTTATCCACCTAAAACATAAACTATTCTTTAATCATTATCACATCTATAGGTACAGAGAACCCGCGTGGGGTCATATCCTCATCCGAACCTTCTAGTATAGCCCACAGACCATCTTCTTCATCCAATGTCCAATGAAGCTTATTAGGGGCAATTAGTCTCATTTTTCCACCTGGTATCCCCGTACCATTTATATGCTGCTTGCGTTGGTCATAAAAGGTAAAGCCTAAATAATCAGGGGTATTACTAATTCCACTAATATAGATATTGCATGATGGAGCGGAAACACTGGTATTCCATGTTGTAGGTATTGTTTTAATGTAATCCTCTTTCACAACTCCTCTTACACTGAGATAATATCCCCCAAAGATGACGGCTTTATCTTTGATAGATTTAAATTTCGTTGTACCTTTCTGCAATTTAATCCTAAATACCGTATCATTCTTCTGATACACCCATGTTCCGACAAAAGCATCATAATTTGCTTGAGAAAATACTCCTATACAAGCAAAGATAAAGACTAAAATCACACATATTCGTTTCATAATTATTTTCATTTAGTTAATTACAATTATAGTTTGAAAGATTTGCACTTCCATTACTATCTTTGGCTTGCCAATTGCTTAAAACACACAAGCATGAAAACAACAGAAGAACAATCCCCCTACTCATGCTTTCACACGGGTAGAGTGATCTTTATCCACCTACAACAGACACTATTCTTTTATCATTATCACATCTATAGGTACAGAGAAACCACGTGGGGTCATATCCTCATCTGAGCCTTCTAGTATAGCCCACAGACCATCTTTTTCATCCAATGTCCAATGAAGCTTATTAGGGGCAATGAGTTCCATTTTTCCACCCGGTATCCCCGTACCGTTTATATGCTGCTTGCGTTGGTCATAAAAGGTAAAGCCTAAATAATTAGGAGTATTACTAACTCCACTAATATAGATATTGCATGATGGAGCAGAAACGCTGGCATCCCATGTTGTCGGCATTGTTTTAATGTAATCCTCCTTCACGACTCCTCTTACGCTGAGATAATATCCCCCAAAGATACCGGGATCATCACCCATTGAACCCAATTTCGTTATACCTTTTTGCAATTTAATCCTAAATACCGTATCATTCTTCTGATACACCCATGTTCCGACAAAAGCATCATAATTTGCTTGAGAAAA
>USLU01000069.1 GCA_900555635.1 uncultured Bacteroides sp. | reverse complement strand
TTGTTTAACGGGTGCAAAGATACGGACTTTTTTTTGAATTAGCAAGTTATACGCAAACTTTTTTTGAAAAAAATTAGTCAATAAAGCGATAGTTAAACAGTTGCCAACCGATTGTTAAACCTACATTCCACTCCTTTCTCGGTGAGCTATAATGATTTACATACGCAGATATAGCTCCAAAAGGTAAATGACAAATCACAGAAATTTCTCCCATAAATTCAAAAGTAGAGAAAGCTTTTCCATAATATGCTTTATTCAATACATTCCTTTTAATCGGGAAAATAGGCATAAATCCATAAAACTCTGTGCGAAATTGGAACATATCATTCAATACATAGATAGGCTTAATACCGGCTGCTACAAACTGATTAGCACGAAAAGCCTCATTATACATCAATTTACTATGCGGAGTTGGTGCAAACTCTCCAGCTTGCATCATAGTAGCAGTAAAGTTCTCTGAAAAATTCTTCGATGAATACAATGCTTCTGCCATCCATCCTAATGTAAATTTAGGACTCATGGTGTGATATACTTCTTTCATATAAGAAATCTGCAACCAAGACTGCTGTTCTTTTTCCGAAGACTTCTCTGTTGGTGAAGGATTACCTGGAATATATTTCTCTTTTCCCGTAAAAATCTGTGCAACCAATTTCTCAAAATAACCTTTTGTAGCATATTGGCGAGTATTAAACGTGCTCCCATAAAAACCAATAGAGCCTCCCAATAGTTTGTATTGACTTTGGTCGGAACGATCTTTATCAAAGTCTATGATATTGGACTGAAAGTAGTTATCTTCCAATTTACCATATCCTATACTAAACTCGGCCCGTTTATTAGCCAAAAATGGCAGTGCTACCATTAACTTCACAAAACGCTCATCTTTCGAATTGAACGAGGGTTTATCATTCTTAGAAAATAACTTATCTTTCTTATAATAATCAAATGTACTGATAGACGCGATAAATCGATAAGATGTAGGAATATGGGTAGGCAAATCTATTTTCGCCATCAATTGGGCATTATTATAAACTTTTCCTAATTGACCATCGAAAGTGATTTCCTTAGAATAATAATTCAAGTTCTGATACCCAAGTCCTAAGTATATCTGATTAGAGCTGGTAGTAGAAACACTTCCTCCAAGCCGTACAGAAAGATTATCTTCCATCTTTACTTTAAGACGTAATTGATATAAATCGCTTTCAGGATCATAAATAGCATGTGGAATGATTTCAGAAATCATATTATCTGCTAGCAAACGGAAATATCCTCGTTTCAAATCTTCATAAGTAAATATCTCATCCTCTTCATCATGGAATTCTTTTTTTATATATGCCTGCTGTCGTGCATTAGCTCCTTCAATAATTATTTCCCGAAATCGTAATTGTGGCAGGTTACTACGATAAACCAAACGTCTTAAACGTACATTATCAAGACTCACTCGTCGATGAATACGGCTTTTTATAGAGTCCATCATACTAATGGTTCTATTGTAACCAATATCATGTAACTCTTGTAAACGGTCAAAGTCGAGCAAACTCACATCATCATATTTGAAAGTCATCACTATTCCCAACGAATCTGGAATAGAATAATCCGTCTTTTGCATCACCATATTCTCAATCTGACTCATTAGATCGTTTTCTTTCGGCTTACTTGGATTGGTAGCTACCACACTACCAATAACAATATCTGGATGAAAATCTTCACGCATCACATCAGTCGGAAAGTTATTGTAAATTCCGCCATCATAAGCTAGAACACTATCAATTTCTATGGGTTTGAACACGAAAGGGAAGCTCATAGAGGCACGTACAGCATCTCCTAAGTCACCTTTTCGTAACACTAATGGCTTTTTGTTATATACATCAGAAGCTATGCAACGGAAAGGGACAAACAAATTATTGAAATCACCATTACAGGAAGCGGTAGCTCGTCCAAACAGTTCCACAAATACTAAATTCATCTGTATTGGATTGACCATACTGCTAGGTATTATTTGTGGCTTAGTATGCAACGAGTCCCTAAAAGCAAAACGTATATTAAAAAACTCTGGTGAAGGGCGATTTTTCTTAAAATAATATTCGTATTTTGACTCCACTTTTCCTGAGTACCAACGCTTAAAATCGGGTGAACGCAATAAAGCTTCCATGTCATCCGGAGAGTATCCCATGGCATATAAAGAGCCTATTATGGCCCCCATAGATGTACCTGTTATGTAATCGATAGGAATATTATTTTCCTCCAAAGCCCGAATAATGCCAATATGCGTCATTCCTTTTGCTCCACCACCACTTAGTACAAGTCCCACTTTCTGAGCTTGCAATATAGGCACAAGACATAAAAGAAACGAAAACAGCAAAAGATATCTTTTCATGATTGAATTTTCCGAGTAAGAGATATGTAATATGTTTACCGTCCAAATATAAACAATAGTTTCCAAAAACTTCGTATTCAACGAGAAAAAACGTAATAAGTCCAGTGAAAAGAAGAAAAAAGGGCATTACAACTCTTGAAAATTGTAATGCCCTGCATCTATTTATATGCAAATTTAAAGAAGCTTATTTTATCAGATCAATGCTTCTTTTGACGAAATTATTCAAAGCTTCACCTTTCAACATACCATTCTGAAGTAATGCCAGATCAATTAATTGGCGGACAACCTTATTCTTTGCAGCATAGTCAGCGAAAATGCCATCCTTTTGCGCTTTAAGTTCATTCCACTTTTTATCTAATTGGTCAACTTCATCTTTCTCAGCAGTAGAAATTTCCTCGCTCTTCTTACCCTCCTGCTTCTTTCTCAAATCTTCACGACGCTTGTTCACATCATCCATCTCTGCTTGGATAGGAGTAACGGCAGAAGCACATTCTTTATCTTCCTCTGCCAGCACCTCTTTTACCAATTTATGATCAGAATTCAGCACCATATTGAACATATCGGGCATCTCACCATAAAAGCTCATTCCAGCTTGAATATTGGCCATTTCTTTCATACGGCGCATATATTCACTCTGAGTAATCATCACCGGAGAAGCATTTTCACCCAAAGACTGTGACATAATATTGAATTCAGTCTTATCTATCTTCGGCAACTGGCTTTTAAAGATAGCAGAAAGAGCCTCTTGTTTGTTTTTATCCAAAGCGGCTTCCTTCTTATCTTCTTTTACAATCAGATTGTCAACCACATCACTGTCCACACGTGTAAACCGAACCTTCTCAAACTTCTGCTCCAGCATACTTACCAAGGCAATATCAAGTTGACCATCCATCAACAAGACATTATAACCTTTATTTTTAGCAGCTTCAATATAGCTATATTGCTCATCCTTGTGGTTGGCATATAAGTAAATCAAGTTGCCGTCTTTATCGGTCTGATTGTCCTTAATCAACGTTTTATACTCCTCGAAAGTATAATACTTGTTATCAGTATCAGTGAAAAGGGCAAAATCTTTTGCTTTATCATAGAAATCTTCTTGCGTAAGCATTCCATAGTTGATAAAGATTTTCAGATCATTCCATTTCTCTTCAAATTGCTTACGGTCGTTCTTGAAGATAGATTGCAAACGGTCAGAAACTTTCTTAGTTATATAAGTAGAAATCTTCTTCACATTTCCATCGCTTTGCAAATAAGAACGAGAAACATTCAATGGAATATCCGGTGAATCGAGTACACCATGCAAAAGAGTCAAGAAATCAGGAACAATACCCTCTACTGAATCTGTCACATAGACCTGGTTGCAATAGAGTTGAATTTTATTCTTATTCAATTCGATATTACTTTTCACCTTCGGGAAATAGAGTATACCCGTAAGGTGGAACGGATAGTCTACATTCAAGTGAATCCAGAACAGTGGTTCATCTGACATCGGATAAAGATCGCGATAGAATTTCTTATAATCCTCATCTTTTAATTCGCTGGGTTTCAAAGTCCACAACGGATTTGCTTCATTTACAATATTGTCTTCAGCAGTTTCAACCTGTTTGCCATCTTTCCATTCTTTCTTTTTACCGAATGCAATAGGAATAGGAAGGAAGCTACAATATTTCTTCAACAAAGAAGAGATACGTGCTTCTTCAAGGAATTCTTTGCAATCATCATCAATATAAAGAACGATATCTGTACCACGATCTGCTTTTTCCACATCTTCAATAGTAAATTCCGGACTACCATCACAAGACCATTTTACAGCCTGCGATCCTTCTTTACATGATTTAGTGATGATTTCTACTTTTTTTGCAACCATAAAGGCTGAATAGAAACCAAGTCCGAAGTGTCCAATAATAGCATTGGCATCATTCTTATATTTCTCAAGGAAATCGTTTGCTCCGGAGAATGCAATCTGATTGATGTATTTATCAATTTCCTCTGCTGTCAAACCAACACCACGGTCAGAAACAGTAATTGTATCTTTTCCCAGTGAAACATGTACGGTCAAATCGCCCATTTCTCCTTTATACTCACCAATAGAAGCCAGTGTCTTTAACTTCTGAGTAGCATCAACGGCATTAGAAACCAACTCGCGAAGGAAAATCTCATGATCACTGTATAAAAACTTTTTAATTACGGGGAAGATGTTCTCAGTAGTTACCCCAATATTTCCTTTTTGCATACTACAATACTATTTTTAGGTTTATATTTCTATTTTCAGCAAATCAAGAAACAAAAAAAATGCCAGCCCTTAAGGACTGACATTTTGACGGTCTTTTGTATAAAAAGACATTATGCCTTCTTCATACTTATTTCATTCTTTTCTTTATCAATAGCAACACTAATTGTATCACCGGGCTGAACTTCAGCAGAAATAATCAATTCAGAAAGTTCGTCTTCAAGATAATTCTGAATTGCCCGTTTCAACGGTCGAGCACCAAACTGTACATCATACCCTTTTTCTGCCAGGAATTTCTTCACATCATCGTCTATTACTATTTTAAAGCCAATAGCTTCAATACGCTCATACAAGCCTTTAAGTTCAATATCAACAATCCGAGTAATCGCATCTAACGATAGCTGGTCAAAAGTGATAATCTCGTCAAGACGATTTAAAAATTCAGGGGCAAATGTCTTGTTCAATGCCTTTTGTATCACATTACGAGAATATTCATTATCATCTGTACGATTCTGAGCTGCAAATCCGATTCCACGACCAAATTCTTTCAACTGCCTAGTACCAATATTAGAGGTCATAATAATAACCGTATTCTTGAAATCTATGGTTCTGCCATAATTGTCAGTTAAACGGCCTTCATCTAACACTTGCAATAAAATATTAAATACATCGGGGTGAGCTTTTTCAATCTCGTCCAGCAATACAATAGAGTACGGCTTACGGCGAACCTTCTCAGTCAACTGTCCACCTTCCTCATAACCTACATATCCGGGTGCAGCGCCGATCATACGCGATACAGTGTATTTCTCCATGTACTCACTCATATCAATTCGTATCAATGCATCGGTAGAGCCAAACATATATTTGGCTAATTGCTTTGCCAGGTGAGTTTTACCTACACCAGTCGGTCCTAAGAACATAAAGGTTCCAATTGGATGGTTAGGATCTTTCAAACCAACACGACTACGCAGAATCGCTTTAACTAATTTCCCAATAGCGGCATCTTGGGCTATAACTTTAGCCTGCAATTCTTCCTTCATCCCAGCCAATTTAATACCTTCAGCCTGAGCCATACGTTGTACAGGTACTCCGGACATCATTGAAATAACATTGGCAATTTCTTCCTCACCCACAATCTGACGATCATCTTTAAGACGAGCTTCCCATTCAATTTTCATTTCATCCAAACGCGTGGAAAGCACCTTCTCGCGATCACGATAACTTGCTGCAAGTTCAAAATTTTGCGATTTCACCGCATCCCCTTTTAAGGAACGTGCCTCTTCAATCAATTTCTCTTGTTCCTCAATTTCTTTTGGAACATTAATATTGGTCAAATGTACTCGTGATCCTGCTTCATCCAAAGCGTCAATTGCCTTATCAGGGAAATTACGATCGGTAATATAGCGGTCTGACAACTTGACACATGCCTCAAGTGCTTCATCCGTATAGTTCACATTATGATGGTCCTCATACTTCTCCTTGATATTTTTCAATATTTGAAGTGTTTCGGCTGCTGTGGTAGGTTCTACTATTACTTTTTGAAAACGACGTTCCAAAGCACCATCTTTTTCAATGTTCTTTCTATATTCATCAAGGGTAGTAGCACCAATGCATTGTATTTCGCCACGAGCTAAAGCAGGTTTAAGCATATTAGCCGCATCCATAGAACCTGCAGCAGCACCGGCACCTACAATAGTATGAATTTCATCGATGAAAAGGATGACATTTGGATTTTTCTGCAACTCATTGATAATAGAACGTATACGTTCCTCAAATTGTCCACGATACTTAGTTCCAGCTACAACAGAAGCCATATCAAGCATCACGACTCGTTTATCAAACAAGATTCGAGATACTTTCTTCTGCACAATACGCAATGCAAGTCCTTCAACAATTGCAGATTTACCAACTCCAGGTTCACCAATCAACACTGGATTATTCTTTTTACGACGGCTTAATATTTGTGCCAAACGCTCTATTTCACGCTCACGACCTACCACAGGGTCAAGCTTACCTTCTTCGGCCGCCCGAGTCATATCCATACCGAAATTATCCAATACCGGAGTATCATTAGAAGGCTTCTTCACCGTTTGTGCAGCTGATGCCTGATTGGCACCAGTACCACGGGAAGAACGGGAAGCATTCATATCCTCTTCCTCATCTTCATCATCTTCGGTAAAACCCATTCCGGCATTCGGATTGGTCGATTTCATCGAAAGTTGCTCAAATACTGAATGATAATCCACTCTATTCTCTTCTAGAACTGTTGCAGCAAGATTATCACCATCTTTGAGTATAGCTAATAGCACATGTTCTGTATCTGCTGTAGCACTCTTTAAAAGACGTGCTTCCAACATGCACATTTTTAATATTTTAGCTGTCATAGGTGACAAAGGAACATCAGCATCCGGTAGGAGAGTATCATCTTCTGCATCTTTCAGAAAACTCTCCAAACGGCTCTTTACGCGTTTTAAGTCTATATCAAGCTTCATCAATATCTCAATAGCCTTTCCACCGCCATCGCGTAACATGCCGAGCAGTAAGTGTTCAGGACCGATGTATCTATTTCTTAATCGGTTGGCTTCTTCCTTGCTATAAGTTATTATATCAGAAACTCTTTGTGAAAATTGATTATTCATATCTTATTATTCTCCTCAATTAAAAGGTTATCCAACGACAAAGATACGCAATTATTATTTCAACGTATCCAAATTTAACTGTTTTATAATATACAAATCTCGTGCCATAAAAGTTTTATATGCCAACTCTTCTTTTATACCTATTATTATATATATGCACAATATAAGTGAAGCATGAATCAAAGTTTATGCCTGAAAACTTTTGTATATCGTAAAAAAGCAGTACTTTAGCGTGGTTTTTTATGAACCAGAAAATGTATAATTAATAATCTTTTTAAATGCTTGAACAAGACAGAATTATAAAGATTAACATCGAAGAGGAGATGAAATCATCGTACATTGACTATTCAATGTCGGTCATCGTTTCTCGTGCTCTCCCGGATGTTAGAGATGGTTTTAAACCCGTTCACCGAAGAATTCTTTTCGGAATGATGGGATTAGGCAATACATCAGATAAACCTTATAAGAAATCAGCCAGAGTTGTAGGGGAAGTATTAGGAAAGTATCACCCTCATGGTGACTCTTCTGTTTACGGTGCACTTGTTCGCATGGCACAACCTTGGGCTATGCGCTACATGTTGGTGGATGGACAGGGTAACTATGGTTCTGTAGACGGTGATAGTGCAGCTGCTATGCGTTATACTGAGTGTCGTCTACGAAAAATAGGTGAGGAGACCATGCAGGATCTTGATAAAGAGACTGTTGACATGCAAAACAACTTCGACGACTCATTACAAGAGCCTACTGTCATGCCGACACGTATTCCCACTCTTTTAGTTAACGGAGCATCAGGTATCGCTGTAGGTATGGCAACTAATATGCCGACTCACAATTTGTCTGAAGTGATTGATGCCTGTGTTGCGTACATTGATAATAACGATATAGATATAGAAGAGCTTATGACTTATGTTAAAGCTCCCGACTTCCCGACCGGAGGTTATATCTACGGAATGAGTGGCGTACGTGAGGCATATCTCACAGGTCGTGGACGAGTTATCATGCGTGCCAAAGCTGAAATTGAAACTGGGTCAACGCATGATAAGATTGTTGTAACCGAAATTCCTTATGGTGTCAATAAGGCAGAATTAATCAAAAGCATTGCTGACTTAGCCAATGAAAAAAAGATAGAAGGCATAGCTAATGCAAATGATGAGTCCGATCGTGAAGGAATGCGCATCGTTATTGATGTAAAACGTGATGCTAATGCCAGTGTAGTACTTAATAAGCTCTACAAAATGACATTATTGCAAACATCTTTTGGTGTAAACAATGTAGCATTGGTTCATGGACGTCCCCGCCTGTTAAATCTGAAAGATTTAATTAAATACTTCGTAGAACATCGCCATGATGTAGTAATCCGCCGTACTCAATACGACTTACGCAAAGCTAAAGAGCGGGCACATATCTTGGAAGGCCTGATTATTGCATCTGATAATATTGATGAAGTAATAAAAATTATTCGTGCGGCAAAAACTCCGAATGATGCTATAGCAGGCTTGATGGAACGCTTCCAATTAACAGAGATTCAATCTCGCGCCATTGTTGAAATGCGTTTACGTCAACTCACTGGTCTGATGCAAGATCAACTTCATGCTGAATATGAAGAAATACAAAGACAAATCGCTTATTTTGAAGAAATTCTCGTTAATGATGAACTTTGTCGTAAAGTTATTAAAGATGAATTGATCGAAGTAAAAGAGAAATACGGTGACGAACGCCATTCTGAGATTGTTTATTCTTCTGAAGAATTCAATCCGGAAGATTTCTATGCAGACGATGAAATGATTATCACCATCTCTCACATGGGATATATAAAACGTACACCGTTGAGTGAGTTCCGTGCGCAAAACCGTGGTGGAGTAGGGTCTAAAGGTACTGAAACCCGTGATGAAGATTTTGTAGAACACATATATCCTGCAACTATGCACAACACTATGATGTTCTTTACTCAAAAGGGAAAATGCTATTGGCTGAAAGTTTATGAAATACCTGAAGGAACGAAGAATTCTAAAGGACGCGCAATTCAAAACTTGTTAAACATAGATTCTGATGATGCAGTTAATGCTTATTTGCGCGTGAAAAATCTGAACGATCAAGACTTTATCAATAGCCATTATGTTCTATTCTGTACCAAAAACGGTGTTATCAAGAAAACATTGCTTGAACAATATTCACGTCCTCGCCAAAATGGTGTCAATGCCATAACAATTCGTGAAGACGACCGTGTTATTGAAGTACGTATGACAAACGGTGATAATGAAATTATCATTGCCAATCGCAATGGTCGTGCAATTCGTTTCCATGAAAATGCTGTACGTGTAATGGGCCGCACCGCTACTGGTGTACGTGGTATGACACTAGATGAAGACGGACAGGATGAAGTAATAGGTATGATTTGTATTAAGGACCCTGATACTGAAACGATTATGGTTGTTTCAGAACAAGGATATGGAAAACGTTCAGACATTGAAGATTACCGCAAGACTAATCGTGGAGGTAAAGGTGTTAAGACGATGAATATCACTGATAAAACAGGAAAATTGGTAGCAATCAAGTCTGTAACAGATGAAAATGACCTGATGATTATCAATAAATCCGGCATTACAATTCGTCTAAAAGTAGCTGATGTCCGTATCATGGGACGTGCAACACAGGGAGTCCGTTTGATTAACCTTGAGAAGCGTAATGATGAAATCGGATCAGTATGCAAAGTAACTTCTGAAAATGAAGATGAAATTGATATCCAAGAAGAAGATGAAAATATCTCTCAAGGTTCTCAAGAAGAGATTAACAATGAAAATGAAGAATAGACATAATATTAATTTAAATTTTCTACAATCATGAAAAGAGTACTATTTTCAATGGTTTTACTACTTGTCGCTAGTTTTACATTTGCTCAAGAAAAGAGTGTAAAAGAAGCTAAAAGTATTGCTAATGGCGTAAAACCTGATTTTGCCAAAGCAGAAGCGCTAATCAATGAAGCTTTGACTAATCCCGAAACTAAGGATAAACCTGAAACTTGGGATGTAGCCGGTCTCATTCAAAAGAAAAGAAGTGAAAAAGAAATGGAAAATGCCTACCTGAGAAAACCATACGATACTCTTCAGGTGTACAATAGCGCATTGAACATGTGTAAATACTACTTCAAATGTGATGAACTTGCACAGATTCCTGATGAAAAAGGCAAGGTTAAAAACAAATTTAGAAAATCGAATGCTGCTTCTATTCTTGCAGAACGCGGTAATTTAATCAACGGTGGTATTCAATTCTTCAATCAAGATAAGAATAAAGAAGCTTTTGAATTCTTTGCAACTTACGTTGATGTTGCAGCAAATCCAATGTTCGAAAAAGAAAATCTGTTGCAGACCGACACTGTATTACCTCAGATTGCTTACTATGCAAGTTTAGCAGCTGCTAAGATGGAAGATTATCCTAATGTATTAAAGTATGCTCCTTATGCACAAAATGATAAAGAAGTAGGCAAGTATGCAATGGAATTTATTTCTACTGCTTTAAAAGCTGAAGGTGACACTGTTAAATGGGTAAATTCCTTGAAGGAAGGTATTCAGAAGTATCCTGAACATCCATTCTTCTTTGGCCATTTGATTGACTACTATAGCAATAACAACAAGTATGATGAAGCTATGCAATTCGCTGATGATATGTTAGCTAAGGACCCGAAAAATACATTTTATCTGTATGTAAAAGGTTATCTTTATCATAATATGAAGAACTATGACAAGGCGATCGAGTTCTATACTAAGACTGTTGAAGTAGATCCTAATTATGCAGAGGCTTTCTCTAATTTAGGACTAATCTACTGCTTACAAGCTCAAGATTTCTCAGAAAAGGCTACAACTGATGTAAACGATCCGAAATATAAAGCTGACCAAGCTACATTGAAGTCTTTCTATGAAAAAGCAAGACCTAATTATGAGAAGGCAAGAGAATTGAAACCCGATCAAAAAGATTTGTGGTTGAACGGTCTTTATAGAGTATATTATAATTTGGATATGGGACCAGAATTCGATGAAATCGAAAAGCTGATGCAATAATCCCAAAAGGATTTAATAATAAAAGCCTAATCAAGTAAAATTGGTTAGGCTTTTATTTTTTAGACCTTTTACTATGAAAAGATTTATTTTCTCTATCATAGGAGCTAACTAGTAATAATATAATGAATTAGATTTATATATTAAACATAATACAGATTATTACTCAATTATAAGAAGCATATTTAAATCAGCTCGGTCGTCCGTAAATAACTAACAATGGTGTATCAGAATGGAAAATCATTTTTCTAGCAATACCGGGATTAAATAATCGAGAAAATATATTTCTCTTATATGAAGTCAATGCAATAATATCAATATGATTGCTCTTTATATAACTATCCAGACTATTCAATAAATCATCGTTCTTCACAACATCATAACTTATATCTAATGATGGGTATTGTTTTTGGAAATATTCTTTGATTCCACCTAATTTAATCTCATTCCAGGTATCTTTCACATCTGAAAGATGAATTAAAGAAATAGCAAATTTAAATGGTTTCAAGCTACTAATCAAAGAATCAAAAGCAATCAAATCACGTTGATCAAAATTAGTGATAAAAGCAATACGTTTCACTTCAGAGAATTCTTTGAAAGGAGTATTTTCCGGAATGGCTAGTATCGGTACCCGACTACGTTCAATTACTTCAGCAGTAACACTACCAATTAAATCAATATCTTTCTGGTTCTTGCCTCTTGTTCCCATCACAATAATTCGTGGACGATATTCCTTAGCATAACGCAATACTTCCTCTTCAGGAATACCTTCACGTAATACACAAGTATATTTTACACTAGGAAACTCTCCAGTAGCAACTTTTTCCTTTACTTTATTTGATAAAGAATTTAAATCAGCATGAACCTTTTGTAATATATTCTTAACGTTTTCTTCATCAGCAAGTTGATAATTGAAGACATCACCATAAGGTAAAGAAGTTGCATATATAGGTGTAAAATAAACATGAAGCAAAACGACTTCTGCACCTATATTGTGAGCAAAATTAAAACCGAACTCACACGCTTTCAATGAATAATTAGAGAAATCTACGGGAATAAGAACCTTATTACTTGTTTTCTCTATTTTAGGAGACTTCCCCCCTACTACTTCCTCAGACAACCAAGCTGAACTTTCAGTAATTTTTAGAGCATGAGGCAAATCACTTTCCTTAATTCGTACACGTACACCAGAAGATATAACAGGCTGTATCTGATTTACATTCATTATATAGGTTTCAATACCTTCATTCTCAAGTACATTCTTCAGTATTTGCGCTTTTGCATACGTTAGAATAGCTAATGTAACTAATTTATCTTCCATAAACTATTATTTTTTAGATTAAAACAAATAAGAAATCCCAATTGTTGTCAGCAATTGGGATCCTTTTACTTTCTTTTCTTAAGCTCTAATGGGTTCTGCGGTTTTAGCTGCTATTTCATCTAAAATCTTTAACGCCCGGTCTAAAACAGTTGTATCGTCGATCATTACTAACCCTCCATCAGGACCTGGTTCCAAGTGAATCCCAACACTTTTTCCTTCTTTAAAGTTATGTCCACCGAAGAAATTTCTCACTGTATCAACATTTAGTCCAAGTTCATCAGCTATTCTATGCATACTACCACTAGGCAATGAGTCTTTAATTTTACGTAGTTCATTAAATGTTATTGTTCTCATATTTATAAATTTAATGGTTAATACTCTGTGTTTTTATTATCACGCTATAAACTTAAGGAAAAAAAAAGATAAAACAAACTATTCCTTTAACTTTTTTGAAAAAGAAATCGTATTCAAGGAAAATAAACAATGAATTGTCTTATTTCAGATAGATCGCTATAAATTTGCGGAAGATCATAGTCGAAAAAAGAAATGACTCACACAAAAAGAAGTTGAAAAATACACTTCTCTTTATGTAAGCCATTTAGATTGTATAGAAACGTTTAGATCACCTCAACAGCCGAAGCAGGAACCCACCCTACTTTGCCGTCTTCCAAACGAATTTCTTTCCATTCACGCATTGAATTATCTTTTATCTCGACCTTATGTCCCTCATGTAAAATAAATAGACTTGTACCACTATCGCTAGGTGTACTACGTACTGTAACACTGGGAGATAAAACGATTGCATCATTACGATCAATTAATTCATTCTTTTGCTGAGATGCAAAAACATTAGCTAATATGACAAATGCTAAAAACGCTAATCCGGCAATAAATCCTGTCTTTTTCCATACAATCTGTTTAGAAAAAAAGAATAAATACAAAGCAGCCAATAAAAGAATAAAGAATACAACTCCTAACTTGGCCCAAGCATCTACACTCATACTATTAATCAAGGATTTTATCCAAGACACAAAGAATATCTCAGGTACCGGAACAACTTTATCAATTGTTTTGGAACGGGCTATTTCTAAATTAGCACGAACATCTGCATTACCAGGTTGTAACAACAAAGCACGCTCATAATTCAAAATAGCTTTTGCTATATCACCGGCTTTATAATAGCTGTTGCCCAAATTATAGTAAACCTCAGCAGCTTCACCCTTCTTTAAAAGATTCTCATAAATCTGAATTGCAGAAGCAAAATCATTTCGTATATATGCACTATCTCCTTCAGCCTTAGTTACATTACCTTGCTGTTTTGCAGCAGAGAATTCTGCATGCGCAGGTATTGAGTCATTTGTTGATTGTAAGGTATCTACAACTGTAGAGTCCTGTGCAAAAGTACTAACTGACAGCAACAAGCTAAGGGCAAAAAATAGTATTTTCTTCATTATCGTACCCTCCTAATTAATGTTTAATTGAATTTTCCATTTTGCTGATAACCTCCAATGAAGCAGAGTAAACCTTATCCATAGCCTGATTATCGTCACCAGGTGCAAAGCGGGCAAACTCACAATTGTTCAATGTATCAAGAAACTCCTCTATCAATGCATCAGAAACACCATAATTCCGAAGTTCTTCAACAATATTATCCTTTGACAAACGAGACACCGGAATATTCAGTTTATCACTAATATACCCCCAAAGTGCTTTTAATACTTCATCATAGAATAGATCTTTCTTATTCTCAGCTAACAACTTACCTGCTTGCTTCATGCGTTTTACTGCAACCTTATTAGCCTTTTTAGTTCGCATTTTGGCCACATTGGCATTGGCAGCTATTTGTTTACGATAAATTATAAAGAATACGATAAACGCCACTCCAGGTATTAAATAGAGTAACCAATAGGTCAATGAACCAAAGAAGAAGTCACCTTTCTGAGAAAGAGTCACATCGTTTTGTTTGATATAACGAATGTCCTCATTCAGAATTTTCAAATCTTCTTTATTAGTAAAGTTTGCAATAGTTTGAGCGGCATTTCCCGCGCCTTTCTCTACATGCAATTCATACTCTTCTGTAGTTAGAGTCTTATATGAACGAGAATTAATATCAAAATAGCTGAATTTTACAGCAGGTATCTTATAAGTTCCAGCAGTACGCGGAATAGCAAGATATTCAATCACTTTACTACCTGATAGTCCAGAGCTTGTAAGACGGAATTTATTGTCCACTTTTGGATCATATACCTCAAAATCTTCCGGGAACTTAATTTCCGGATTAGATAATAGTTTCAAATTACCAGTTCCAGAGATAACAATTTTCACTGTAACAGCATCATTAGTCTTGACATTCGTACTATTAATGGAAGAAGTTATATTAAATTCTCCCACTCCACCCGAAAAGTCAGCCGGTTTGCCGGCAGGTAACGGATTAACATTAATGGTTAATTGGGGAGTCATAATTGTCTTCTTAACTTCCACATAGTTACTACCACCATTAAAGAAAGCTTCAAATGGATCAACCGCCTGTGTTGCTTTAGCAATAGAAGCATCAAAACGAGCGGCATCAATCGTTAACTTACCTGATTGTTGCGGAAACAATACGAATTGTCTATAAACAGTAGTTTGATAATTTCTGCCTTTATAATGTTCCAATCCCCATCTTCTATCATTAGGCAATTCTACTTCTTGCGAGTGGAATCCTTTAAAATCAGGCAACTTCACATTATCGAACATACGCAGATCTACTAATGTATAAATCTTATAAGTCAATAAGAAAGCTTCTTGTTCATATACTGTTGTTTTACTGGCTGTAGCAGTAATAAACAAGTCACTGTTGGAGACTGCTGTTCCCGATGAAGCACGACTTGTACCTCCACTTTGTTTACCGCCACCACTATTACCGGAAGATGTTCCGGAACTTGCCTGGTCGGCCGGCAAGACTTTTATCTGCACAGAATTAGATACCAGTTGGTTACCATCAGCGGTAATCGTAGCACCAGGAATAGTAAAACTACCTTCTGTATTAGCCATCAGGATATAAGTAAAAGTAATACTGCTGGTTGAAGTAGTTTGACCATTAATTATCTGTACACTGTTCTGCTGTGAACGGCTGGGACCCATCAATACATCAAATCCTTTAATCGATGGAGCGCGAAAATCCCTCACATTCTGCGTAGTCACCGTATATGACAATCTGAACTGATCGCCTACCGCTATAGCATCAGGCGCAGTTGCAGTAAATGATACTTTGCCATCAGCAAAAGCATATATACTGACTGATATCAGCATTATCCATAAGAAAACTATTTTTCTCATATATTATTTCCTATTTATGTGTTACCAATCTTTTTCCAAACGGCCACCTTGGAGCACTTGTTGCTTCTTCACCTTGTCTTGCACATCCTTTTCATCCTGCATAACAGAATTTAACAGCTGCTCTGCATTCTCCTTTGACATTTGATCATCTTTCTTCTCAGGCTTTGGAGGTTGTTGCTGATCTTGGTTCTTCTGTTGGTCTTGTTTATTTTGATCCTGCTTATCTTGATCTTTCTGTTGATCTTGCTTATTCTGATCCTGGTTTTGGTCTTGATTCTGATCTTGATTTTGCTGATCTTTCAGCATTTTCTGAGCTAATGCAAGATTATAACGGGTCTCATTATCTTTCGGATTATTACGTAATGACTGTTTGTAAGCTTCCACAGCTTTCGCATAATCTTTCTGAGAATGCAAGATGACCCCCATATTATGATAAATCTGAGCTAAGTTCGACTTATCTTTCTCGACTTTTGTAGCTCCGACGTACTGCTCCATTGCTTCTTTCAACTTATTCTGCTGCGCCAAAGTATTTCCCAAATTAAACATAGATACTGTTGATTGGGGATTTACTTCCAGAGCTTTTCGATAGTTTACTTCCGCATTTACATATACACTATCTTTAAAAAAACGGTTTCCTTTGCGGATAAAGTCGCGTTCTGCCTTTTGTGCAGATGCTGCAACTGCAATGAGCAGTAGCAAAACCATTACAACATATTTCTTCTGTAACATACGCATCATTTCTTATTAGAAAACAAATGAATGTTGCGGAAAAGAGGATTTTTACGTTCCAATATCAGCATTTCCGCTAACAGTAACAATAGAATGATCCAAGCTACGGCTTGAAACTGCTCATTGAATTCCGTATAAACCTGCGTTTCCACATCAGCTTTAGCCATCTTATTAATTTCCTGACTAATAGCTTTCTGTGCACTGTTGGAGTTATCTACTCTCACATAGATACCATTTCCAGCTTTTGCAATCTCCTGACACATCTCCTCGTTCAAACGAGTCACGATGACATTACCTTCACGGTCGCGACGAAAATCGTTGCTACCTTGAATGGGAATAGGTGCGCCATCAGGCATACCAACTCCCAATACATTGACTTGGATACCTTTCTCGGTTGCAGCCTTAGCAGCTTCCACCGCACCACCTTCATGATTCTCACCATCAGTAATTACGATAATAGCACGGCCCACTCCCTCTTGTGGTGTAAAACTACGAGCAGCCAAATTTATCGCCGCACCAATAGCCGTACCTTGTTTGGATATTAATGAAGGATCGATGGATTCCAAAAACATTTTGGCAGAGATGTAATCACTTGTTATAGGCAATTGCGTAAACGCATCACCCGCAAAAACTATCATACCCACTTTATCATTCTGCATTTTGTCTACCAACTGCGCAACCAACCTCTTAGCTTTTTCCAAACGGCTAGGTTGTACATCTTGAGCTAACATTGAATTGGATATATCAAGTGCAATCATTACCTCCACTCCCTGACGTTTCACCGTCTCTAGCTTAGAACCGAATTGAGGACGAGCCAGCAATACAGCAAATAACCCGATTGCAGCAAATACAATCCAAAATTTCACATCCGGACGATATTTAGATACATCCGGCATCAATTGGGACATCAGTACCGGATCACCGAACTTACGGATCGCTTTTCGCTTCCGGTAATTGGAGTACAAGTAGAAGGCTGCCAGAAAAGGTAGCAACAGTAACAAGTACAAATATGCAGGTTCTTCAAATCGAAACATCTTTTTATTTACTATTTTACGATTTACTATTTACTATTTGACTACGCAATAAACATTGAATCACGTAGTTTCCACAGGGAATAACTTCTCCTTTTTTTAAGGAATCTTCTTCAGAATGGAGTTGCGTAACAGAACTTCCAGCAATACGCAGAAAAAAGCTGCCAACGCAAACCAACGATACTCTTCCTGACGTTTACTATATTCTTTTACATTCAATTTTGTTTTCTCCAATTTGTCGATTTCTTCGTAAACCTCTTTCAACTTAGAGTTGCTGGTAGCACGAAAATAGTTACCGTCCGTGGTACCGGCAATCTGTGTCAAAGTCTTCTCATCAATTTCAACAGGCATATTGACATATTGCACAGTTCCACCTACAGGATACGGGTATGGTGCCATACCATTTGTACCGACACCGATTGTATATACGCGAATACCGAAGCTCTTTGCTATTTCAGCGGCTGTTAGAGGAGAAATATCCCCCTTGTTGTTGACACCATCCGTCAACAAAATGACAACTTTTGATTTAGCCTTACTATCTTTCAAACGGGTCACTGCATTGGCAATACCCATTCCGATTGCCGTACCATCTTCTACCAGTCCACACTTCATATCTTTAAGCAAATTCAACAGTACAGCATGGTCCACGGTTAGAGGGCATTGTGTGAAACTCTCACCTGCAAACAAGGTTATACCTATATTATCATTCGGACGTCCATTTATAAATTCAGCGGCTACATCCTTGGCTGCTTCCAGTCGATTTGGTTTCAAGTCCTCAGCAAGCATACTGGTAGATACGTCCATAGCAAGCATGATATCGATACCTTCAATTTCACTGTTCTGCCAACTATTGGTGGTTTGGGGACGTGCCAAAATAAAGATTATCAGTATTAATGTAATTATCCGCAATACAAACGGTGCGTGCAACAAGTAATTCTTATAACTCTTCGGAGTATGAGCATACACACGAGCATCCGAAATTTGAAGCGTAGCTTCGCTATTCTTTCGCTTCATGATATACCATACTATATAAGGTATAAGCAACAGCAGCAAAAATAAATATTCAATATTGGCAAAAACCATATTTATTTACGATTTAACGATTTACAATTTACAATTGAAGTCACTTTCTTTACCCGATTCAAGCAAAGTAATTGTATAACTCCAAACCTATATATATCAGTGAGCCGATAAGAGCGGCAGCCAATAGTACGATACCCGCACCAAGCAATATCTTGGTACGCAAAGAACGTTTCTCAATAATAGTAATTTCAGTCGGTTGCGGTTTGGCATTCTCATCTTCTTTTACTTTTGTCTCATTGATAAAGTCAATAGCATTTATTAAATTGGCGTCGTTCTCGTTCATCATCGGGTTATGCTTGGCAAACTTCACAAGATCAGCCGTTTGGAACAACTCACGCAAATCCTTAATAGCTTCTTTATCTTTCATTTCCAGCAGCTTATCAATAATTTCAGAAGAACGCATTCCCAAAGCATTGAAACCGAAACGATCTTTAATATAAGTACGAAGAGTATCCGTTAATTCAGTATAATACTCCTTCGATAATCCTTTTTGCCAAACTTTTTCATTTTTAATACGCTCAATTTCTTGTATAGCTAATTGGTGTGGCGGTAGCTTAGGTTCAACTTTCACCTTGCGAATAATCGGTTTATTATCGCGAATACGCTTCACAAGATAAATTAGCAACAAAAGAAGAGGCACAAACAAGAGCACACAAGCAATGGCAACATACCAGTCTTCCCAAGCAAAAGGCGCTTGCATTACCGTTTTAGGTCCAAAGAACTGATCGGGATGCAAGGTATCTACCGGCATGGAATATACTTTCAAGGCTAATGCTTTCGAAAGATAAGGCTTATTATCTACAATCACCTTCATTGGCGGTAAATAATACAACGCTGAATCAAACGAAGTAACGGTATATTCTTGAGTTATCAAAGAGCGTCTACCATCATTCAGAAGTTGTGTATCCGGCTTGGCTACATCAATAATTTCGACTCCACGTATCAATGTATCCGTATAAACAGGAAATATTGCACGCTTATTAGCATCCAATGATACTTGAAGCTTTATCTTTGCCTGCTCTCCTATTAAGATTTGCAGGGAATCAATGGTAGCATCTACCGTCACTGACTGAGCTAATGCCCTGCCAGTCAGTGCTACTAATAGCGTTATCAGAAATATATATCTTTTCATTTTCCGATTAATTTCGTTTAGCAAACAAATTCATCAATGCCTTGACATAATCCTGGTCAGTTCGTACCGACACATTATCGACATTACTCTTGGTAAATGTTTCGTTCAGTTCTACTTGCTTGTTCACCCACCAATCATGGTGAGCGCGACGTACAGCACGCGAAGAAGTGTCAATCCACTGTTCATGTCCAGTTTCAGCATCTTTAATCTTCATCAAACCTACAGCCGGTAGTTCTTCTACCCGGCGGTCGTACACTTGAATCGCAACTACATCATGCTTGCGATTGGCTATGGTCATTGCGTTTTTAAAGCTTTCCTGGTCAATGAAATCCGACAACATGAAAGCAGTGCAACGACGTTTCATGACATTTGTCAGATACTCCAAGCCGAGACGGATATTTGTCCGGCGGCTTTCGGGTTGAAAGTCTATTAATTCACGAATGATGTAAAGTATATGCTTACGCCCTTTCTTAGGTGGAATGAATTTCTCAATCCGGTCTGAAAAGAAAATGACACCGATTTTATCGTTGTTTTGGATAGCAGAAAAAGCCAAAGTCGCAGCGATTTCCGTCACCATATCCTTCTTCAGTTGCTTCACAGTACCGAACTCCAAACTGCCGGAAACATCTACCAGCAACATTACTGTCAGCTCACGCTCTTCTTCAAACACCTTCACATATGGTTTGTTGAAGCGTGCGGTCACGTTCCAGTCAATGTCGCGTATATCGTCGCCAAACTGATATTCACGCACTTCCGAAAAAGCCATACCTCTACCTTTAAAGGCTGAGTGATACTGCCCGGCAAAGATATTATTGGATAATCCGCGCGTCTTTATTTCAATCTGACGGACTTTTTTTAGTAAATCAGTTGTTTCCATTGATATATATGAATAATCTCATTAATAAAAACCTTAGTGGAGATGAGCCCCAAACCCTCAGGTTTGCATCGGTAACCCTGAGGTTTATGCCAGTAACCCTGAGGTTTGCAAGACAAACTCCTGGAGTTTTAAGTAAAAATCCATAGGATTTCAGCAGTAAATCCCAGGCAATTCAAAAGTGAATGCCTGGCATTTCCAGAGCATACTCCTGTGGTTTTCTACTGATATATTCTCCCTTTATTTAAGGTACTTCAACTTTATTCAATATCTTGCTGACAATTTCGTCAGAAGTCACATTGCTGGCTTCCGCTTCATAAGTCAAGCCGATGCGGTGACGCAGTACATCATGTGCCACTGCACGAACGTCTTCCGGAATTACATATCCACGACGTTTAATGAAGGCATAGCTACGGGCAGCAAGTGCCAGATTAATGGAAGCACGCGGAGAACCACCAAAACCAATCATATCTTTCAGTTCCTTCAAATCATATTTCTCAGGATAGCGGGTAGCAAACACAATGTCTACAATATACTTTTCAATCTTCTCGTCCAAATAAACCTGACGAACCACCTTACGGGCTTCGATAATTTCTTCAGCCTTCAAAATAGGTTTCACATTGAATTTCTCACCATTGATATTCTGACGGATAATCAATTTTTCTTCTTCCAACTTAGGATAGTCGATGACAACTTTCAACATGAAACGGTCAACCTGCGCTTCAGGCAATGGATAAGTACCCTCCTGCTCGATAGGATTTTGGGTAGCCAGTACCAGGAAAGGTTCGATCAATGGAAAGGTTTCTTTACCGATAGTAACCTGACGTTCCTGCATTGCTTCCAGCAAAGCACTTTGTACCTTGGCCGGAGCACGGTTAATTTCATCCGCCAAAACAAAGTTAGCAAATATAGGACCTTTTTTTACTTGGAATGTCTCGTCTTTTTGACTGTAAACCATTGTACCGATAACATCGGCAGGTAGCAAATCCGGCGTAAATTGGATACGGCTATATTTCGCATCGATCAAAGATGCCAATGTCTTGATTGCTAAAGTTTTTGCCAAACCAGGTACACCTTCCAGCAATACATGTCCATCAGACAACAAACCAATTAACAATGATTCTACCAGATGCTTTTGACCTACAATGACCTGGTCCATACCTGTGGTAAGATTGGTAACGAAAGCGCTTTGTCTTTCAATCCGCTCGTTCAGTTCGCGGATATCAATTGTTTCAGCCATAAATCTATACTATTTTAAGTGTTTAAATTCCCTATTTATCGGTTTAATACCGGTAATTATTTTTTCGCTTCCAAAAGTACGGGAATAAATTAACCATACCAACTAATTTTTATTAAAAAACAATGCGAAACCTTTAGATTAAACTACTTTCATAGAGTTTAGTATTTGACAAAAAAAGAAGCAGTAAAATTTTACTGCTTCTTGACTAATTTAGGTATCTTTATTGTAGTTCCGAAAGGTACATTATCCGGATTCTTGATAACCCCAGGATTATGCTTTACTATGTATGGCCATAAGGTCTTCGTTCCATAAAAACGAAGTGCAACTTTCGTCAAAGTTTCCCCTTCTTTAATGGTATAAGTGGTTTCTGTACCAGCAATCGTGTAACCTACTGAATCGGGCTCAAATGGTGTAGCAGGCTTCTTTCGTTCTTTAGGAGATGGTGCTTGCTTCACACCTTTAGACATATCGTTCGAAGTCGAAGCCACAGCAACACTTTCAGCCACTGTATCCGGCTTAGCAGGTTCAACTATTTCTTTTTCTCTCGCAGTTAAACTATCAGTTAACATGGTTTGATCCGCCTTCACAACTTCCTCTTTTTCTACAGGAGACTTAGATGTAAAGCTATCCAATAAATCGGGATAATACATAAACATCACAGCACCGCCACATAGCACTATAACGAAAACAACAATGCCAATAAAGTATTTCATACTAGATGAATCTGCAGTTTCTTTAAAATCTACAGGAGTTTCTGCGGCCTTTTTTTCTTCTTCAACTATAACCGCATCAGATGTATCAACAGCAATTACTTCGTTATTGGGGAGATCAGACGTAATTTTAGTTTCTTCTTGTTGCTGTTCCTGCTCCACTAGAGGTTCTTTTATGGCACCAACAACCTCTGTAGCAACAGTAACCTCCTCCTCTTTTACAACTATAACTTCCTCTGTAGCCATCTCGGAAGACTCAATGACTTCTTTCTGGGGCATATCTTGTTCTTGCTCTTCTTCCTCACTATCCAGAGGGGTATCTTCAAGAACTGTATTATCATTTAAGACTACAGTTTCAAAGTGCGAGAATGGTTTATTGATAATATCTTTCAATGTAGGTTCCGGAGTAAACGAAACTTTAGTATGTCCTTGTATTTCAAATCTTTCTCCGGTATTAACATTGACACTTTCACGACTATCTACATCAATCAGTTTAAAAGTGCCCAGCCCCTTTATTTTTACATACTTATCTTTCTCCAACGATTCTTCGATAAGTAAAAAGAATTCCTTTACAAAATTGTCAGCATTCTTTTTACTCATACCATGCTTTTCAGCAAGCAAATCAATCAAATCCTGTATGTTCAGTTTCTCATTCATAGTGTGGAGAATTAAAAGGAAGATTACTTAAACTTATCTTTCAATAGTGAACTGGGTTTATAGGTCAATACCAACTTGGGTGGAACCAGCATACGCTGCTTTGTTGTTGGATTTACAGATATACGTTCTGCTTTTTTTTTCACTTCAAATGTACCAAACCCTTGTACAGATATAACATTTCCCTCTTCCAACTGGCGCGACATATCCGACAGCAAAGATGCAATCAACTCAGAAGTATCCTTTAATGTATATCCTAACCTCCGAGATAATTCAGAAGTAAACTCTTTGTTATTCAAAATATAAGCTTTAATATTGAACTACGCTGCTATATTAGCAAATCTTCTTCAAATACACAAGAAGTTCGGGAAAAATCATTAAATAATTCTTCCAAAAAGGTCGAAATCATCGGAACTTACTATCTCTACTTGGTAAAAGTTACCAATAGTCAGTTCTCTATTTCCACTTTCAATCAAAACTTCCGGATCAACCTCGGGAGAATCAAACTCTGTACGTCCTACATAGTAATCACCTTCCAAACGGTCTATAATTACTTTCATTTGCTTTCCCACCTTCGCTGCACTCAATTCGGAAGATATTTCTTGCTGTATAGACATCAATTCATCTAAACGAGCCTGCTTCATTTCTTGTGGAATATTATCCTCATAGTTAGCAGCGGCATAAGTGCCCTCTTCTTCAGAATAAGCAAAAGCCCCCATTCTATCGAAACGAGCCTTACGAACAAATTCTTTCAATTCTTCAAAATCTGTTTCTGTTTCACCCGGATGACCCACCATAAGGGTTGTACGCAAATGTATCCCAGGAACTTCTTTACGAAATTGTTCCACCAACTGATAAGTCTCGTCTTTCGTTACATGGCGACGCATTTTAGTGAGCATATTATCGCTGATATGCTGCAAAGCGATATCCATGTATTTGCAGACATTTGAACGTTCCCGCATTACACGGAACAAATCCATAGGAAAATGCGCCGGATAAGCATAATGCAGACGTATCCACTCCACTCCTGGAATTTCAGAAACCCTCTCTATAAGTTCCGGCAGCATCTGCTTTTTATACAGATCCACTCCATAATAAGTAAGCTCTTGAGCAATTACTTGAAATTCTTTCACACCACGGGCAACCAAGTATTTCACCTCATCCAGAATTTCTTCCATCGGACGAGACACGTGCCGACCTGTTATGATGGGAATAGCGCAGTAAGAACATTTGCGATCACACCCCTCTGATATTTTCAGATAAGCATAATGTTTAGGGGTTGTCAACGTACGCTCAATGTGTAATTCATCATGATATGCCTTTCCTAAATCCTGTAACAGTTCTTTCCAGTTAAACTTTCCGTAAAACTTATCAACCTGCGGAATTTCAATAGCCAGTTCTTTCAGATAACGTTCCGAAAGGCAGCCCATAACATAAAGTTTCTCTAAGCTACCTTCTTCTTTAGCTTGGGCAAACTCCAGAATCATATTTATAGATTCCTCCTTGGCATCACCAATAAAACCACAAGTATTAATAACGGCTATCTCACCTTTGGGACGTTCAGTGTCATGAGTTACATTGTAACCGGCTTCTTCAAGCTGACGCATCAAATGCTCCGAATCCACCAGATTTTTAGAACAACCTAAAGTAATGATGTCGATGGTTTTCCGTCTCATGCATCCCCTCCAAACAGTGAATCAACAAATTCTTTCTTACGAAATACTTGCAAGTCTTCCATTCCCTCGCCTAAACCAATATATTTCACTGGAATCTTAAATTGATCGGAAATACCAATGACCACCCCACCTTTTGCAGTGCCATCGAGTTTGGTTACTGCCAATGACGTTACTTCCGTAGCTAAGGTAAATTGGCGTGCTTGCTCGAAAGCATTTTGCCCGGTGGAACCGTCCAAAACAAGCAAAACCTCATTAGGCGCGTCAGCTACAACTTTCTTCATCACATTTTTAATCTTGGTCAATTCATTCATTAAACCAACCTTATTATGAAGACGACCAGCTGTATCGATAATGACTACATCTGCATTATTGGCTACAGCCGAACTTAATGTATCAAAAGCTACTGAAGCAGGATCCGCTCCCATCTTCTGTTTGATTACAGGTACTCCTACCCGCTCTCCCCAAATCATTAATTGTTCAACAGCAGCAGCACGGAAAGTATCGGCAGCTCCCAAATAAACAGACTTTCCAGCCTTTTTAAATTGATAAGCCAATTTCCCGATTGTGGTAGTTTTACCCACACCATTCACGCCTACTACCATGATAACGTAAGGTTTCTTCGCAATCGGTGTTTCAAAATCATCCACATCTTCTGAGTTGTTCTCTGTGAGCAATGCGGCGATTTCATCGCGCAATATCTTATTTAGCTCTTGTGCATTCATATATTTTTCAGAAGCAGCCCGCTTTTCTATACGCTCAATAATTTTCAACGTAGTTTCCACGCCCACATCCGAAGTAATCAACACTTCCTCCAGATTATCTAACACTTCGTCGTCAACTTTCGACTTTCCAGCCACAGCACGAGCTATCTTGCCGAATACACTCTCCTTGGTCTTAGATAATCCTTTATCTAATGTTTCCTTCTTTTCCTTTGAGAAAAAACTAAAAAATCCCATATTCTAACTATTAGTACAATACATTATGGTACAAAGATAATGCAAACAGAAAGCAGAATAAAATGAACGAGTTCTTTTTTTATGCCGAGGTGCAGTTTATCTTCACTTTAACCGCAAAGATATAACAAAACTGACAAATAATAAAAACTTCGTCCCCTTTTTAAAAAAGAAATCCCCTTATCAGCTATACCGATAAGAGGATCTTTTATAATTCATCAGTGCTTTTACAAGCTCTGCATTTATCTTACTTCTTGAAAAAGTCTTGTACTTTTTCGTTTTGTACCATTTGTTCATCAAAGATATAAGCACCTGTTTTCGGAGACTTAACCATCTTGATAACCTTTGTATAAGCACGACCTTCTTTAGAACCTTCGTGCAAACTTGCTACTGTTTTCTTTGCCATGGGTTATAC
>USLU01000068.1 GCA_900555635.1 uncultured Bacteroides sp. | reverse complement strand
AAGGTATTATAAGAGATAAAAGTAAGGCTGACAATAAAAGTCGGGATATTTTATTATCAGCCTATTATCAATGGTTATTGTCAGGTGACAGAGTGCTGATATTCATCTACTTGAGTGTATCCCTGACAGTATGACAATAAAACAGGTACAAATCTTATATGAGTAGTAACATACGAATCATAAGAGCCCCTCTCACATTCCCTGTTTAGAATAAATCCATTGCAAAGCCTGTGACCAATGTTCCGGATAAGCATAGTGCTCGGCTTCCTCCATTATCACAATCTCTTTAGGGGAAGTAATTACGTTATATACAGAAAATGTGGAAGTAGGAGGACATACCATGTCGTTATATCCTAAATAGAAGAAGACCGGGACTTTCAGCTGCTTTGCGAAATTAGCCACATCATAATAAGAAGATACTTCCAATTTCTTCTTTCTGATTTCGACAGCATCGGTGGAATCTCTGAATAAATGCGGCCATCCACCTGCCCGTCCTTTCTCATAGCCGCTCAAATCGCTAAGTGCCGGAAAGAAGCTAACGACTCCTGTCACACGCGGATTAAGAACCGCCGTGACGATGGCCAACGCACCTCCCTGACTACCTCCCTGCACCAAGAGGTTGCTGCCATCAAATTCTTTCATAGAACAAAGATAATCTACCGCACGTACACATCCCATATAGACGCGTTTATAATAAACTTCATCACGATTGTCCCAATTCTGATATTGATATCGATAAAGACCTCCCTGGCTCAAACTAGCATAAACGGACGGTTCTAATGTTACCGGAATACCATGAATGCCTATTTCCAACGTAATCATACCTTTTTCCGCTTCTACAATTGCACCGGCATATCCCCGTACTCCCGCCCCCGGTACCCGCAATAAAGCAGGATACTTCCCGGGCTTTACCGGCACACAAAGAATACCATATACCCGGCTGTTCAAACGGTAGTTCTGTACATTCCATTCATAAACATTCACCTTCTCGGTACAACGTTCGGGCAGTAAACGCAATTTCGCATTCATAGGAATTCGAACATTCTCCTGTTTGGCATTTTCCCAGAAAGTATTGAAATCGTTTGGCAAAACAGCTGTCGGTTTTATCTTCTCAGGTTCAAAGGCAGCCGTAGCCCGTCCTTCAACAGTTCTACCGTCATATTTTGTCCAGACACGACAACGCAAAAAGCCAGGAGTTTTCATGGTTCCGGCATCCAATGTCAGCACACCATTTTCCAAGACAATGGTATCTTTGAGTAACGGATGCATCATATCCTGAGCAACTTCATACCATACAGTCACATTTTCTTGAGGTACACGATTCTTTGTCACCACAACGTTGAATTTCACCTTCTCACCCAGTTCGTACTTCCAATCGACATGATCAGGTACAACATTCACTTTAACCATTCTTTCCTGCAATTGGGCGGACAGAGCCGCCGCCATGCAGAAAGAAATGAATATAAAAAACAGTCTTTTCATAAACTACTATTCAAAACCTTCGCTACAATACAGAAAAGTCCCATACCCCAAATGAGCAATATCAGTACCGGCGTTTTCAGGACGAACCTTTGTTTCTAAGACTTCTTTCACATAAGGCATTCCCAATCCTAAACGTGTCGCATAATGATTGTACACCCGCTCATAGACAGGAGCAAATTTACCACGTCTTGATTCAGGTCTCTGACCACTGGCTACCTCTTTCTTGTCTACTTCGTCTATTTCATACCAATTATACTTCCCGGTGAGTTCCGGCATATACTTGAATGGCACATCATACCCTAAATTATATTTAGCTGTATATTCATAGCCTTTCAGCAAGCGGTTGTCTAACACACCGTAGAGATCAGTACCTTGTTTCCAGGCCGTCTCACAAAGCATGGACATCATACCTAATCCCAACTGTGCATGTGTTTGGTCACGACCACTTTCCTGACATTGTCCAGTTTCTCCATCTATATAATAACGTATAGAACCATTTTCATATCCGTAAAGATAAATATCTATAGCTTTCTTATACATTTCCATATCATCCAATACAATCGCCATGGCCATGTAACAGTTAATGGCAGATGCGCCAAAGTTACCGACTGCCTTATTCTTAGGCTCTGTGATAGAGAAGAAATCATCTAATACGGGAATAAAACACCGCTTAAACATATCACATGCTCCCTGAAAGTCCTCATTCGTCATCCCGGAACCATCAAGATATCGCATAAGCTCAACAGCATAAACTAGTTTTATGCATAAGTTACCCACCATCAATACATGATCCAAACCGGCTTGTCTCGCACTATAGACAGGCTTTTTAAGGCTGGCGGAATAGCCACGTATTATCTCCATTGACTTATCAGCATAGCCTTTTTGTTGTGTAGCAGCAAACATAATGGCATTCTGACAAGCTGCCGCAAAATCGTTTCCAAATTGATTCATGATGTTCGGATGAGAAGCATCTTCACCGGCATAAATTTCATCATAAGGACCATTCATTATATATGTACTTTGAGAGAGTTTATCCGCGCTCAATAATTCATAACCCGCATATTGTGGTTGTATCTGTTGGGTAGCAATCTTACGAAAACGCTCGATGTCTTCTACAGTAAAAACAACTCCCGGGTGTTCAAATTCCGTAGGGTAGGTCACTTCTATGCGAGGCAACGGCCAACTATCTATATCGGTCGTCCCATCTTCTATTTCACTGTTACACGAGCATAGTGAGGTGCAGGCAATCACCATGCCTGCTACCTTTATCTGATTCTTTATATAATCTATCTTCATAATCATTTAACTATAAGGTGAATATAAGTCCATATTATTTCCCAGCCTCAACCTCTGAAAACGTCATCATTTCTTCTACACTCTTAAATGTACGTATCCAGTCTGCCGAGAATGAAGGAATATCGACTTTTAATATCTTGAACATAAAGGCTCTAATCGGAACAACCCCTTCTGTATTGGTAAACTGTGCTAAGGAAGATGCGTCATAATAAACCAGTTGTGTACCATCTGACAATTTCTCAACTTTCATAGCCGGTGCGATATTTACGGTATTTCCCAAGTTAGCAAGATTTAGAGTATATTGTGCACCCGATGGTATATCTGTGCATTTCATGGCAATCACCGGATAATCTTTAAAATTCATATCCATCTGATTAGCTACCGTACTATAGACTCTTTGCATATACACGCGCTTATTATTATCAGCAGTCACGGTCATAACCAGTTTTCCGTCTTTACGCTCCATAGAGCCAATATTACTATTGATAGCCCATCCCTCAAAGTCTGTTGTGGCATCCCATACATAAAAACCTGAGGCTACAGTCAAGTCGATAGTCGATTTATTGCCAGTCTCTATACAAGTGGCAGTAACAGTGGCTGCTCCGAAGCCCATGGCTTTCACTTTTCCTCCTTCCACAGTCAATACCTTCTCATCGCTTGATGTCCATTCCACAGAACTTACAGTAGCTACTTCCGGTGTTAGTGTAAAGTCTAAATCAAGTTGCTGTTTCCAGTAGAGAACATCCGTATGAGGAACAATCTCAACATTCGTCGCAGGTTCATATTTCATCACTTTCAATGAATATTCTCCTCTTACATTACTGCCATCGTGCGTATATGCATAGATAGTCACATCTCCGGCTTTTATCCCCGTCACTACTCCATTCTTATCTGCCGTCGCAATATTTTCATTGCTACTTGCCCAAGTCAAATAAGAATAAGTATGGTCAGCAGGCAATATATCATATTTCAACTGTAATTTATCAGTTTCGTAAACTCCTTCCTCAATGTTTGTAAACTGAATCCCGGTAGTCTTGATTACTTCCGGAATCACTGTTACCTCGATAGTCCGTACAGTGGATGCTGTTCCAAATCCTACCGATGGAGTTACGGTAATCATCGTTTTTCCCAACGATTTAGCAGAAATCGTTCCATCTTGTGATACTGTAGCTACCAATTCGTTAGTAGTCGTCCACTTCAACTCTGTATGATCCGCATTTTCGGGAGTAATATGATAGACAATAGTTGTATCTGTTCCCAACTGCACAGGCAGTTCACTACTCACTTCCAATGAAATAGCTGTAATCAACTTGTTCTCGGGCATGTCAGTAGTAAATTCCTTCTCTCCGCAGGAAGCTATTAACAGACATAAGCCAAGTAATACACCAGCCTCCCAATATCTTTTCTTAAACAATGAATATCTGTTTTTCATGTCACTTACAATTATTTGTTTTTATTATTATTCCCATCCGGGATTCTGTTGCAAATTAGGATTCAACTGCAACTGGTCACTCGGCAACGGGAACAGATAGTTCTTTTCTTCCCATTTACGCCCCTTTTCAATAATGATACAACCTTCAGCATTGGTCTCATAAGGACAATTCGCCCACACTTTTTCATACTCCGTACCTTTCCACTGAATTCCTACAATATCCATCGGCATTTCTGTTTCTGCTGTCTTCCAACGTTTCAGGTCATCTAAGCGGAAGCCTTCATTGAATAGTTCAATGGTACGCTCACGGTGGATTTCTGTCCGCATATCCATACCCGCATTTTGGGTAATCAGTTCATTAGTCAATGGAGTCATAGCCGGATTAACACGGAGACGCACCAAATTCAAGGAAATATTCAGGTCAGTATTCGAGATCTTGTCGTCCCGTTCATACACTGCCTCTGCATAATTCAACAAAACTTCAGCATAACGGATTATAGGAAAATCATAACCTTCTTTTTTATCTTCCACCTTACGCTCTGTTGCCCATTTCTGATTGTGATATCCGGTCCCCGTCTTCGGCACAAAATTAGATATATATGGGTTCTTATCCTTTCCATCCCAAGAAGTACGTGGTTTCTGATTGTTCCAAAAGTTATCGTGAGGACGCATCATTGTATAACGCATACGATTGTCACGATCCTGAAATTCATCATCTATTTTCATATACCCTTTGAATTGAGGGTTTGTTTTTCCTCCATAAGTGATGGGAAGTCCATTTTGACAAAGATACATATTGGCGAATTTACGACTAATCCATATTGCATTATATAATGAACTTTGTGTAATATTCCAGTTGATAGGTGCCAATATTTCATCAAAGCGCCGAGCAAATATATATTCTTTATTAGCACTTTTCTGTAATCCGGCAGGATTAGACTTCGCATCCTCCAAGATGAACATATATTTCTGTGCACTGTCACCCAATGCTTCCGGTTTGAACAAACTGAATGTTTTGCTATCGATCACGTCTTTGGCAGCTTTCGCCGCAATATCCAGCAGTTCTTTTCCACGTTCTACGTTACCACGACTTTTTTGCCAGGTACCTTCGTACAACGCCACTCGTGACAAGAATGCCTGACATCCTTCCCGACTTATGCGCCCATACTCTTGTATTTCGGAGAACTTCGGTAACAGAGGAACGGCTTCTTTCAAATCTTTAATGATGAAATCAGCCACTTCACTACGATCATTCTGCTTGACATACATTCGCGCATCAGTTACCTCCATAGGTTCCTTCACCAAAATAGCATTGCCATATAGTTGCAATAAATCGAAATAAGAATAAGCACGAAAGAATTTTGCTTCACCCACATACTGGGCTATGTCACTCGGAGTGGCATATGACTCTGCATTTTTCAATAACAGATTCGTACGGCGGATGTGCGAGTAATTGCTGGTATAGTTAGCATCCGCAGGCTGTACAGCATTGCTTCCATTGCTAAATAAATTACGTTCATCTTTATTGGTAAACAGATCTGAAGTATAATCAGAATGTACCGGTTTTGTCGACTTATATTCCATTGCTCCTGAAAAGTGACGTGTCCAGCCATAGAATTGATTGGCAAATAGCATATAGTCATCCGGTGTGTTCCAGTAGTTCGTTTCCGCCAACTGTTCTTGCGGCTCGAGATCAAGGCAAGAGTGTGTGGACAGTCCCAAGGTTAAAACGACAAACAGATTTTTTATTTTATTTAATCTCATACTATTTAATATTTAAAAGGTCAAGTTTAATCCTACCGTCAGGTTTCTCGTAAAAGGATAGCGGCCAAATGTCTCTACTTTGCGCGACGCTTCCGGATCCCATCCATCCTTGATTTTACTATTCTCCCACAAATCAGCTCCCGATACATAAATACGGGCATAGCTTATGAATTTAGTCTTCGAAAGCACATTTGCCGGAAACGTGTAGCCTAACGTAACATTCTTCAGACGAAGATAAGCACCATCTTCCACTGACCAGGAAGAACAAATATAGTTATACAGATTGATCTGTGTCTGATGTGTGTAAGTGGGATAATGGGCGTTCGGCGTTTCTGCCGACCATACATTACCAACCGACTGATTCGTTGAATTATTATACCAAGACATCATCGGTATCCGCCAATTGTCATTCTTTCCCTTTTGATTATTTTCGCCACCACGCCATACTGTGCGTTTACCGGCTCCTTGGAAAATAACCGAGACATCGAAGCCTTTCCACGATAATCCGGCATTAAAAGAGAAAGACACCTTCGGATCGTCAGTTCCCAAATATACATAGTCAGCTTCTGTCAATTTACCATCTTTATTGACATCTTCATACATATTATCTCCCAAACGCAAGTTACCAGGCATAGCAATATTGTTATTGCCATTGGCATATTGATTAATATATTTATCCAACTGATCTTGCGTTTGTATCTTACCGCAATATTTCAAACCGAACACGGAATTCAACGGATAGCCTTCACGATTTGAAACTACACCGGATTTAATCACAGCGTCACCCCCATTATCTACCAATTTGTTAGTGGTATAGGTGAAAGTCCCCCCCAGATGATAGGAAATTTCTCCTATTTTATCCGACCAGTTAATCGTGCCTTCCCAACCGTTTGCCTTAAAACTACCTCTATTAGCGGTAGGAGCTTTATCCCCCAATGTTCCAGGATAGGTGACATCAATCAACATATTGTTACACTTCTTCCAAAAAAGTTCGGCAGTACCTGTCAGTCGATTATCCAGGAAACCGAAATCCAAACCGATATTGTAGTTCTTGATGACTTCCCATGTACGGTCTGTACTCAACAGCTTACCGTTTGTATCCACATAGGAAAGTAAACCACTCCCCACTAATGCACCTCCATTCTGTTTGAAATCGTATAGCTGCACACCATCGTATCGATCAATACCTCCCTGATTACCCACTGTACCATAAGAAAGACGTAGTTTCAAATCATCGAAAACACCCAGCCCTTTCACAAACTCTTCTTCACTGATACGCCATCCTCCGGATACACCTCCAAAGAAAGCCCAACGATTCTCCGGCTGAAATTTAGAAGAACCGTCATAACGGAAATTTCCTTCAAGCAAGTATTTGGATTTATAGTTATAGTTCAAACGTGCAAAATAAGAAAGCAATGCTTCCTGATATCTGGAAGGTCCTTCATTCTTTGTGTTGCGTAATGTTATCTCTCCTATTCCGTTGATAATATTCAGTGAAGGTAAAATATTCAAAGCCTTAGTTGCAGTATAATCATATTCTTTCATGCTATATTGCGTACCAAGCATCATTCCGAGGTTATGACTACCGAATGTCCGCTTCCAGTTCAAATAGAAATTTAACGTATACAGATTGGTTCGTGCAGTTGTTTTAATATAATAAGTATCCTCTTGCCTGGGTTCCACACGCGTTTCCCGTTTTGTACCAGTGTAGTCATAATAATCTACTGTTTGGTTTTTCACGTCCCGAATGGCAGTAGAGGTGTTATACCCCAAAGTGGCTACTGCATCAAAATGCTCGTCAAAACGATATTTAAATGTCTCACTGATATTGATACCGGAAGTGTTGAGTTTGTTGTCTCCTCCCAATTCACAACGCCAGTTGGGCGTAGCCCAGTTACCCCACGCATAAGGTTTCCCATCCATCGTGGAAGAAGGAAAACCCGGTTGTTGCGTTCCGGCTGTCAAAGCTTCTCCAATTTGCGTCGGTGACACTTGATCCTGACGATAATAGAAAATGATAGACTCAAGATCAAAGTTCTTTGTAAGATGGAATGTATTACTCAAACGAAAATTATAACGTTGATTCTTATTGTTACCCCATTTCAAATTACTATCATCATACATATATCGTCCGGAAAGACGGAAGACAGACCTTTCGTTACCACCCGATACGCTCAGTTCATGTGAAGTGGAAGCTGCTGTCCCCCACATGATATCTTGCCAATCGGTATCAAAAAAGACGAAGTCGTATAAACCTTGGAAAGAATCCGGGAAAGGATTACCCGACTGCTCCACATTAATATAATGTCCCTTATTCTGACGAGCCAAAGCTACGTATTGCAGCCATTGATCGTCTGCCAGCTTTTTGTTATCATTCAAACGAGCTTGTTCCATAGCATCACACCACTCATCCAATGTCATCAGTGTAGGCTGCAACCCTACGAATTTAGCAGTTACCGAACCACTATATTCCACCTTTACCTTACCTTCTTTGGCCTTTTTAGTCTGTACCAGAACAACACCTCCGGCAGCTTTACTACCATAGATAGCTGCAGAAGCGTCTTTAAGGAAATTGATGGACTCTATATCACCCGGATTTAATTGGGAAAAATCGTCAGACTCCACACCATCAATAATCACCAACGGAGCTGAATTATTCTTCGAGAATGAACCGCGTAATTTCATATTCCAGCTCTCATCTCCCGGAGCAGCCGAGTTACGGGTTATAATGACTCCCGGCACTTGTCCTTGCAAAGCCTGTGCAGGATTAGAGAGAGCTCCCTTATCCTTTAACATCTTGTCACTAACTACGGTCACCGCACCTGTTAGTGTTTCTTTCTTCTGTGCGCCATATCCTACAACTACCACTTCTTCGAGCACTTCAGTACTCTCCTTCATTGTCACATTTAGTACCGCTTTTACACCTGCATCAATTATTTGGTCTTCGTAACCGATATAACTAAATTTCAATTTAGCACCCGCAGGAACATCTAGCGAATAGTTACCATCAATGTCGGTAATCGTACCACCCGTTTGTCCGACTACACTCACATTGACGCCGATAAGCGGCTCACCTAACACGTCAATCACTTTTCCTTTAATTTTCTTCAGGGTTTGTGCTACCGACTGCTGTTCACCGACAGCCGCTTGTATCCCAGCAACGGGATACACCACACACACCAAACAAGCAAAGATTGTTATCTTCTTCACCTGCTTTACCATACATAGCATTTTCTTTCGGAGTTTCATGAAATTAAATCTGAGGTTTTTACATTATTATTTTTATTCTCAAGACTCGGCAAGATGTGCAGACATCCCGTCATTTTACTTTTTCTGCTTTTTTTCTTCATTGGCTTCACTTCTATTTATTGATTCAGTTCATATTAAATGCAATTCTTCATATATCGGCGCATGTCACGACGTCCTAAAAATAAATGATAATCTACCGTACGCTGACTAAGATTCAACATATTGGCTATCTCTTCCGTATCTTTTTCTTCATAACGGCTCAACGCATACACCGTACGCCGTTGTACAGGAAAGGCAGCAAGTATCCGTTGTTCTGTCTTACACAAGTCATCGGCAATAATCTTCTCTTCTGTTTCATTAGTAAAAGAAGGGATCATATCATAGATATAATTATTCACTTCTTGTTTTTTGTAGTATCTGCGTAAATAATCGGTTACGATGTTACGGGCAATGGTAAACAAGAAATACTTTACAGTATCCGGACGAAGCATTTGTTTATAATCCAATAAACGTACAAATACATCTTGAGCCAAATCTTCTGCCTCACAACGATGAGTGATGCGATAGGTTATGTAATTGAGAATTATCTGGTGATACTCTTTATAAGAGCAAGTTATGATATCATCAAAAGTATTAGCCATCATTGTTATTTTAAAGTTCTCTATAATATTGAATAAAGGCAGCAAGAGGAATTCCCATTGTCGGATAATTAGGATATGGATGGGGATTTCCGGTCTGTATTCCGTCACGATTCCGGTTGTACCCTTTTTCATTATCAATGGTAATGCCTATGTCAACGACATAGTATCCTTCACTTTCCCTACCATCAAATGTATCAATGATATTTTTTCGCAGTTGCCACATGGATGCATTCTGCCGTAACGTAAAATCTCCTCTGATATTGTTGAGCGAACCACAGGTTGTACACGGGATCAGAATTATAAATTTACCATCGGGCACAGCTTTGTAATATGACTCTTTCATCTCGGCAATCTTTTTATTCCATTCCCGATAATCGGCCGTCAAACTGTCGCGATAATCATTGAGCCCCAACATCTGTGCAAAGAACTTAGGTGCATCAAGATTCCACATATCCAGATATTTTCTATAATTGAAAGCCCATTTTCTCTCATCAACCTCAACATTCTTCCACTTCTTTCCTGTATAAACCATGTAGCTTCCACGTGCATTATCATACATTAAATCGTTTTTCTTCGGAGCTGCCAAATAACCTGTCTCCTTATCGAATTTAGTTATGCATTGATCGTATCTCCCACAGTTATAGACTATTTCAGTATCTGTCAGTTCACCATTAATCACCTTATAACAGTTTTTCCAAAACTCACAACTCCCCCAATATCTATATTCACCCACAGGTTGCATATATCCATGATATGATGTCATCTCTCCTTTAGGAATCTCGAAGTATTTCTTCACTGTCCATCCACCCCGCCCTTCATCATATTGTCCTTCTTCATTCTTTATATTCCTTAGTCCGACCAGTTTTATACCGGGAATATAATTCTTCGACAGCAACGCGTCCCTGAAAAAAGCTCCGTTGACAAAACTGTCCCCCAGTATCTGAACAGTAACTTCCTGAGTTCCTATTCCTTTTTTCCCTACGCATATAGAAATTGCTTTTTCTTTTATTATTTCAAACTCATCCGAATTGACCAATTCGATTTTCATATTCGATCCATCCACAGGAGTATCGACAGAAGCTACACGATTCAGTTTTCTCGAATAAACACAGTCACCCGAAAATCTCACAAAGTCATTGTAAGGTCTCCATCTTTTAATTAGTGCTTCGACAAAAACATCATTCCTTATATCCGAAAGCATATACAGTTTGCCCGGAATACAAATGTCATTTTTAAAGTTACTTTTCTGTCCCCAAAGCGGATGAAGTGAAAAAAGAAATAGTGGTAATACAATAAATGTTCTTTTAGATAGAATATTCTTCATGGTTCCATCATTTTGCAGTTCATAGTTATTTTTAATCACACTGCAAAAATAGACGAATCCAATCGACACCATTGAGATAATTTGTCCCGATTATTAGGTTAGTTTGTCTCATTATACCCTTTTTAGGGCATTTTCAGTATATAAATGGGAATGGAGAGACTTTTTATTTAGTCTCTCCACTACCATTCGAACGATATTGCGTCGGAGTGAATCCGAACTCTTCTTTAAAGTATTTATTGAAATATTTAATGGAATTGAATCCGACCCTGTCCGAAATCTCCGAAATATTATATGAACTGCCCCGAAGCAACTGGGCAGCTCGTTTCAATCGGACAGAACGAATAAAATCATTCGGTGTCAATCCTGTAATGGACTCAAATTTACGGTATAGCTGACTACGACTCATCCCCAAGTCATCACACAAGTTATTAACCGAGAACTCCGGATTTTCCATATTCTCTTCCACCAACCGTAAGGCTTTCTCCACAAATTCTTCATCTAAAGAAGTAATAGTGATATTCTGAGGAGAGATTTCTATTTCTTTATGAAATATTTCCTTACGCTTTTCCTGCTGTTCTAAAAGCATATTAATACGCGTCAGTAATATGTCATAATTGAAAGGTTTCGATATATAAGAATCAGCACCAGCTTTATAACTTTCTATCCGAGCTTCGTCTGAAATACGTGCCGTGAGCAAGATAATCGGGATATGTGAGGTCTGAATATTGTTTTTAATCCGGACACACATTTCCAGACCATCCACTTTCGGCATCATCATATCGGATATTATCAGGTCCGGCGACTTATGTATGGCAACTTCTTCGCCTTCGGCTCCGTCTCCAGCCTCCAGAATATTAAATTGACCTATCAATTGTTCCACCAAAAAACGACGGAATTCTACATTGTCTTCCACTATCAAAATAGTTTTCCTGTCCGAATATACCACCTTTTCTTCCACATCGGGAGACATAGCCGGAGCTTTGGATTCACTGTCGTCTCCTTTCAAGTCGGATGGAATATATATCAAAAATGTTGTTCCTACTCCTATTTTGCTATGCACTTCTATCTTTCCGTTATGCAAAGAGACATATTCTTTGACCATATGCAAACCAATACCGGAACCTGTCACACCAGGAATTGGCTCCGACTGATAAAAGCGGTCAAATATCACATTCAAGTCTTTTTCACTGATTCCACATCCTGTATCGGATATTTCGATTCTTACGAATATCTTTTCATCTTTTTTCTCCGTCGCTACAATCGTTGAGATAAGCCCTCCATCAGAAGTGAATTTAAATGCATTGGAATAAATATTATTCAGAATCCGTTGCATTTTCGTATCATCAAACCAGATATTCATGCCAGGACATTCACTCTCTATCGAAAACTTTATAGATCGATTTGTCGCCAGTTCTTTAAACCCTGAACCAATGTACCGCACAAACTCTACGATGTCAGCCTGATGTAATTTCAGACTTTCACCTCCCATCTCCAGTTTCCGAAAATCAAGCAGTTGATTAATCAACTCCAACAAATTACCGGCATGGTTATAGATTGACTTCAATTTGTCCTTCATTGGATTCTCCGCTTGTTGAATAAGGATACCTAAAGGCGTCATTATCAAAGTAAGCGGAGTACGGAATTCGTGACTGATATTGGTGAAAAAGCGGAACTTCATCTGATTAAGCTCTTCTTTCTGCTGTTCACGTTTCAATGCCTCTTGTTCGAACTGCTTTTTAAGTTTTTTCTTCCTATAAGCTTTAAAAAACAAATAGATGACTCCACCTGCAATCAATATGTAAAATATGTAAGCAGGAACAGTTGCCCAAAAAGGCGGAGAAACGACAATAGTCATTTCTGCGGCCTGTTCTCCCCAACTTCTGTCATTATTGGCTGTGTATACCACTAATTTATATTTCCCCGGATGTAAACCGGTATAGGTAGCCACTCCCAGACCATTGGTCTTTATTTCATTCCAGTCCGGATCAAAATTCTCGAGTTTATACCTATAGTAGGTTTGCAAAGTATTCACATAGTTAAGCCCGGCAAATTCGAAAGTAACAAAGTTCTCATTATACTTCAAATGAATCTCACGAGTATTATTTATCGGATATTCAAGAATAACACGCCCTTTATATTCTGTGTGTTCCTTAACAGGAGAATTGAACAGACGGAATGCAGTGAATATAGGTTTATTGTGGACATGATTATAATAAATCTTTTGAGGTTGAAACGAATTAATGCCATGATGACCGCCAAAATACAGTTCTCCATCACGGGTTTTTAACGATGAATTCTCATAGAACTTTCCTCCCTGCAATCCGTCTTCTGAACTGAAGTTGACTATGAGAAAATCATATCCTTCAGAAGTCTCTTTTAATTCAATTCGTGAGATACCACTTACCGTTGATACCCAATAAATACCGCTATCATCCTCAATGATTGACGATATAGAATTGTTAGCCAATCCGGTCTCTGTAGTTATCGTATGAGCTTTCTTCTTTTGTTCGTCCCATACACGAATTCCAATATCCGTCCCAAACCATTCTAGCGAATGGCTATCTTTGTACACACAATTATAGCTTACCTGAGGCCCCATAAATTTAGGATTATCCGGATCGTCTATTTCAGGAACAAAGATTTTATCTTTATGAGTATCATAGTAGTAAATACCATTTTCCCCAAACACCGCAAAAGTAGAATTGCTGACAGGATAAAAACCATAATCGCGTTTATGAAAGCTAATCTTCGGATGTTTATCCCGCAACAATCGTATTTTTCCCGTTGAGGTGTCTAGCTCACCTACTCCTTCATTACTGACACTGACCCAGTAACGCCCATCCGGATCTTCATAAACTGCTCGGGAGATATTCTGCTCCGGGAATAACTCTGTATTAACTAATTGTTTATTGTAATATCTCACATTTTTTCCATCTATGCAGCAAAATCCATTCAAATACGTTCCAACCCACAATCTCTTTTTACTGTCTCTATAAAGAGTCAGACAAAGATCACCGGACAGAATATCTTTGAATGCCCTGCTGACTTCTCCCGTAGAAGGAGAGTAACGCATCAATCCGTATGCAGTAGTACCAATGAGTATCGTTCCGTCTTCGTCTTCCAACAAACAACGCACCGATTCGTTGGTAATCATTGTTTTATTCTGAACAGTCTGAATTAGCTTGAACTTATACATACTCGGATTATAGTAACAGATACCTTGCCACAAAGTGCCTACCCAAATTCCGTCATTATTATCGGCAAAGATGCACTGTATGTCATTACTTAACACACTGCCGTCACCTAATTTCAATCCGGGCATTGTTTCAATTCTATGTGTAGAGTTTTCAATTTTCCGCAATCCAGACCACGAAGAACCGACCCATGCGTTTCCTTGCTTGTCCAAATCCATACAGGTAAAGAAGTTGGACATACCTTTAATGGTGCTTATCTCTTGCCAACCTTTATCAGTTTTATCACGATAGCAAACAGCCTGATTATACATCAGCCATAGATTCCCATCGGAGGTAGATTGTATTTTTAACCGGTCTGTAGCTTCAGAGATACGTCCTACAAAAAAAGTATCCTGACCGGTGTAATCTCGCAAGGTTTTGTCCCAACGACGAATCAGCCCGCTCGAATATACGATATAATAAGTATTCTTATATTGAGCTAACTCGTACGGAATACCGTGCCGATATGTAAAGTCACTGTTCCCCTTTTCGATTATCTGTAATTCTCCTGCGGATATATCAAAAAAATAGAATGTATTATCTTCGGTAAGAAACCAATAGTTCTTGCTCTCATCAATAAACAAATTCTTCAATTTTCCACTTACTCCCATCCGGCGTAATTCGGAATCAATATCATAAATAAACTGATTGGTATTCAAATCGAATAATAACAAATATCCCGGAGATTTCATCCATATCCGTCCGTAAGCATCGTGATAATCTTTAAATATTTGATTCCGGTTGAAATCCCATTTATAGATTTTCCGCCTATCGTGATAAAAATGTTCGAATGTAGCACCATTGTAGATGTTTAAAATAGAAGCTGTTCGAATGACCATACGACCATCCGGTGCCATTGTAAAATATCGTATTTGATTATCCGACATCCCATCAACCACATCCCAATGCCGAAACATATATTGTGAGTATACCTTAAAAATGCTTAGCAGGAGAACGAGTGTGATAATGCTTGTACGCTTTGTATTTTTCATAAGCCAGCCTAATTTGCCAGACAAAAATAGAGATTAAACATCAATACAACAAGGGTATACATTATAATTTTCGAAAAAACACAAATGATTAAGCGAGATAGACGTTTCATTCGTATTTCATTTAAATAAGGAACCAATTTATGCAAAATGTAATATGAAACGAATTCTTTTATGTCTTTCAGCAGCTTTATATTTACTTTTTATCCATGCAGAAAAAATAAAGCATCCAGCCTTACTTTATACCCCTCAACGAATTGAGCAGGCAAAAATAAGTGTCAGACAGGATACACGAATGTCTGAAGCTTGGAATTCAATCAGGAAAACTGCCGATAACCTATTGCAGAAAACTCAATTGAATAAGATAGACTATTTAGCACTCTCATTTCTAATGACGGATGAAAAGAAGTATGCTGATAAAATAAAAGAGATTTTGCTGGATGTCACTGAGGACGAAACTTGGGGCAATCAAGAAATGATGGCTCGTACCCCAGCCTGGAACGCCGACCTTGAGATTGCACATAAAGCTTTTTATGCAGCAATAGCTTATGACGCCATCTATCAAGAACTTTCTCAATCTGAAAGAAGAAAAATAGCTCACGGATTAAAACGTCTGGCAATGGACCCGCTATTAGGTGACTGGATCTTGGAGCCAACACGTATTCATTCACTAAACTCAATGGGGCACAACTGGTGGACTTCTTGTACGTGTATGGGTGGTCTACTTGCACTAAGCTTACAGAATGAATTGGAAGAAGCAAGAGATGCTGTAAAGATTATCAACGAAGTCCTTCCCGAATGGTTTGAGTTTGCAGGAGATGTGCTTCATCAAAAGCCAAAGACCTTTGATGAGACCGGTGGAATGTATGAATGTCTGAACTATGCAAACTACGGGATTCAAGAGGCTTTATTATTCCGCTTAGCTTGGATGAATACTCACAAGGAAGATAAAGCAATAGAGATACCCCAACTGGAGAAGTTATCAGATTTTTTTGTACATATCTGTTATCCACGTACAGGTATGCTTTATAATATAAACTTCGGGGACAGTCATAAAAACACGGCTGCCGAAAGTAGTCTGATGTTATTATATGCAATGGGGATTCAAAATGATGATATGCTTTGGTATATGAATCAGATAGAGCAAGGGCAACACCGTGATGGATATTTTATCGACCGCCCGATAGGATTTCTCTATACTCCCGATTTGAGTAAAGCACCCAAGGTTCCTAAACTAAAGAAATCACAATTATTCAAAGACTTCGGTTGGGCAACCATGCGCAACTCTTGGGAGAAAGATGCCACAATGTTAGCCGTCAAGTCCGGATATACCTGGAATCATTCTCATGCCGATGCCAATTCATTCATAGTCTTTCATAAAGGAGAGGATATTATCAAAGATGGAGGACGATGTTGGTATGCGAATCCCGAATACCGCAACTACTTCTTTCAAAGCGAGGCACATAATGTCGTATTATTCAATGGCAAAGGGCAAAGACGAGAACAGCAATATTATGGTTCTACCTTAAGAGGATATCTGCATTATCTGTTGGATGCCGGAAATATAAAATATGTGTTGGCAAATGGTACAGGTCCTTATTCGGACCAGTTTAGCCGCAACTTCCGTCACTTTTTGTGGATAGACAACGTCATCTATATCATTGATGATTTAAAAACCTATGAAACCGGTCATTTTGAATGGTTGTGGCATCCGGGAGGAATAACTGAGAAAAAAGGGACAGATCTAAACATTACAAATGGAAATTCTTCAGTAATAGTCCGTCCATTATATCCTCGCACGTTGGCACGATCTAATTTTGTGCATGATTATCCGGACAATTTGTATTGGGAAGTAATAGAAGTACCGACTGAAGATTTGAAAAGTAAAGATAGTTATTATTCTTTTCACTTGCCTGACGAAGTCAATAGAGTGAAAGGTGTGACTGCTATTATTTTAAAAGAGACTCCCGATGAAAAAGAGCTTCCTGAGATTGAGAAACGTGAAGGTAAAAACTGGATTGGTTTACGCATCCGCAATAAGGGTAAGATTACAGATATTTATATTAATCAGTTAGCAGACGGACGATTAATGCATAGCAATTCATGGATTGAAGCCGATGGCTGGTCTACAGATGCTTATATGTTTATAGTTACATATCCGGAAAAGAGCGCTCCGGCAGATGCTAAAGAGTATTTTATTGGTTATGGCAGTTCATTAAAAAGAGGAACTACCTCTTATTTCTCCTCGCTGGCAAAACTATTTATTATTCAGAAAGAAGAAAATAGACGCATGCAGCTATGGATTGATGGCTCCACCAAAGTCAAAGCCTATATCAGAAGTTTACAATGCCCGGTATCTGTGTCTGTTAATGGGGAAAGTATTCCCATAGTCTATGATCATTCAAATCTAAAAATCGAATTATAAAGCGCGAACCAAGTGGAATGAAATGATAGCATCGAGACTATATTTCATTATCAGCCTATTATCAGAGGTTATTATCAAGAGAGCATTGATATTCATTTATTTGAATGTTATACTAACTGTTTGACAATAAAAATAGGTGCAAGCTACAAATACATTCAGTGTGTCGGAATTTCCGACACACTGAATGTATTTAGAAAACATATCAAACAGTCAAAGATGGCATCTCCTATTTTATAGCTACTTTCGTCTGTAATCTTATGTCATCGGAAGCAGCACCAATCATTATCTGAAAAGTTCCCGGCTCCACAATCCTCTTTAAATTCCGATCGACAAGCGAGAAATCCTCTTCGGACAAAATAAACTTCACTTCCCGTTCTTCACCACGCTTCAAAAACATTTAGATGGAAAAGATATAAACAGGATAAATAGTAACTTCTTCATAAAACAAACATAAATAAAAGAAACCTGCTTACCAAAAGAATATTATCTTTTCAGTAAGCAGGCTTTCACTCATATTCAAAAATGCAAAGAGCAAAAACTCTCACAAATTTGTGTGTTCCATTAATTGATAGCTATCGGAGCATCCAACGTCTTAATAGTAATTCCATTTGTAGTACCGTTTATACGCCCTGTGGCATCTTTGATAACTCCACCTTCCTGAGTCTCTGATCCGTCTAGTTTATAATAAAGTGCCAAGCCTTCTGAAGCAGGGTCAACACCCAGCATATTCTGCTTAAGTTGATTTTCCGTACGGGCTACACTCCAAACACGGACTTCACTCATTTTACCATGGAATGGACGTTCACCCCATTTAAAACCATAGATTCTACCAATATAAAAACCCATGTCCGAATTCGGATCAAAACCGTCAATACCCCAATCTGAACCAGCCCATTTCTCACCATTTACATAAATACCTGTTTTTCCTGTCGGTTGATCATAAGTCAACGCTACATGATACCAACGATTTGTTAACAACGGTTTCGTTACACGGTAGTTCTGTCCTCCGGCCACTTCCAAATAATCTTTAGGAGTAATTCCTCCTCCTGCATCACCGATACGGAGAATCATCACACCTTCGGTTCCCATAATCGTATTATTATCGAGGAAATAATCCACATTAATCAATGCTTCGTAAGTGAATGACGAGAAGAAAGTACCGACAGGGAACTTCACAGAAATATAGTGATTACTGAAATTACCAGCTTTGGTAATTTTCAACGGTTTGGAGAAAAAGAAATATGCAATGTTTGTTCCGGAAAGAGTCGACACCGAAGACGAATGCACCCGCATAGGCAAAACATATGAGTTCCCGGCTTTCAAGGCTTCTAACCCGGAAAGTTCGACTTCTACATTATCCGCATACAATTTTCCACTCGAAATAGAAGATGTCGTACTGCTTAGCTTTACCTGCGAAACATCAAGCATCTCATAATTTGTGCCATACTTTGCATTGTATTCGTCTACTACACTTGGTTCGGCTACACTATATGATACGTCTACCTGAGAGGAAGTTGCTGACGAGAGTCTTGAAACCAGATCAAATGTCATTACATCCATTTCATCTTCCACCGAGAAATTATATTCCTTGCTTTCGAAATAAACCTTAGGCTCCAGCAGGTCATTCATGCTGTCGTTGCAAGCGCCCAACAATAACGCCATACTACCTACCATCAAATAATAGAATATATGTTTATTCATCATCTTTTTACTGTTTTAGAATTTTATAAGTCCACTTATTCCTGCGGTTTATTTTCCGCTTCGTTTTGTTTCGCTTTCCATTCATTGAAAACCCGCTGATTGATTTGTATAGCCTGACGCATCCATTTATAATTTGGCGTATTGTCATAATCATTATCGAAGCGATAAGCTCCTACTCCACCTTTATAACCTTCTCGCGGCATAGCAGCAGCCTGCTTCAGCAATTGACCTCCATTAGTGGCATACTTTTCAAAGTTCTCTGTGCAGATTATTTTTTTAGGATCAACGCCATAACCATCAAAACCGGGATTGGAACTACCATAACTTTGTATAATCCAATAATCGACATACTCATCCAATTCATGGGTAAGCCCATAAATATTTCCATCAATACAGATCATTTTATGTCCTTTACCTTCCGGATCGCTTTTCGGACCAATGTAATTGTTCATCTCTTTAACCAAATGAATCAAATGCTTATTCTGACTCAATGTGCCATCCATATCAAACACACCACTACCGATTTCCCAGTCTACATCATAACCGTCCCATTCGTTTGCATACAAAGAATCGCACAGAGCTTTGGCAAACTTAGCCAGACATGCATAATGGTTTTCACTTTCAAACTGACCTTCAAATCCCCAATATTTCCAACGGGCTTGTTTCTTCGCCGTTTCCAATTGAGCCGCCGACCAGCCTTCTTCCTCCGCTTGTTTTTCCACTTCGAGGTATACCGAATTTGGTGTCGCACCCTTACCAAGATAAGAAAGCAGACTTACCTGCAACAGTTTCGTTCCTTTCACCTTTTGCACAAACTCTTTATCTGCCTTCTGCTCCGGAGTGATTTCACAACGTCCTGGAGCGCCACTCCACATAGAAACAAAATCCATACTATCGGGCATAGCAGAGAGATATCCTCTTCGATAAGCTCCAGCAGGCGCCCAATTGGAATACCATCCGAAAGCTACGGGACGATTGTAATTCCAAGCAGTCGCCTTATAGGCGCGCAGATTGGCATAATATGCCTCACTCTCCGCATTGTTCATTGTGGCATACCCGCCTATATGGTCTATCTCAATATTCTCCACATCCATGCAAGAAGTTACCATCATGCCTGTCAATGGAATAATATATAACAATTTTCTTAATGATTTCATATTCTTCATCTGTATTAAAATGATACATGTAGGTTATCTCTTACAATCCCACCACAAACGGGTAGAAGACTTATCTTCGCCACCTGCACCGTTATTGAACAACTTCAAGGCTGCTTCATAAATAGCCTTTCCCTCGTTAGTCTGAGAAAAACTGGTGGGATAAATCATACGGCGAATACCGCCCTCAAGAGTTGCGCCTTGCACTGCTCCTTTCAAAGTCTTAATGACATTCAACTTCGGATAACCGGTTCTTCTCCATTCCGTCCACGCTTCCTGTCCGTTAGGAAACAAAGCAATCCACTTCTGAATCATAATTTTTTCCAACTTCTGCTCAGTTGTCCCTTCAAACTTGACAGTAGTCTCACACGGAGCAGAAAGTGTTTGCCCATACTGATAATGGGAAAGAACATATGCCCGAGGTGACAAATTGGAATTCATATAATCGTCTACAGGTTCGGTCACACCATTCTCCTGAAAAGACATATCAATGCCCTGTTTATACCATGAATCCGCACTGCCGAAACCTTCCCACACTAAAGCTGCTTCCGCACGCAAAAAATAAACTTCCGATGCACGCAGCCAATATGTAGGAGTTCCACTTTGAATATTGGGCTTTGAGCAAGATTTATAGATATCATTCTGCGCATTGGCATGCCCTGCCGGCACCGCTTGATATGTTTTTCCGTTGAAAGCCTCAACACCATAAGAGGCATTACCATCCATCGGCAAAAAATAAACGTTCAAACGCGGGTCTTCATATCCCATCAGATAAGAAAAGATAGAAGAACCCATACGAGCTTCATTATAGTTGCCTGCCAGCCATTCAATGTTGTTGCGAAAAGTCATACCTGCTCCTTGACTCATTTGAGCCGCATCATCCTTAGCCGTCATCACGCCGATAGAATGATTTACTGCTTGAGTAGCAAACTTTTTCGCCAGTTCCGCATCAGCGAAGCGGACACGCATAGCCAAACGAAGCATCAGCGAATTGCCGTATTTCACCCATTTGGTAGCATCTCCGGCATATACCGCATCATAAGCGCCCATTACATTCACCCCATTTTCCGCCTTTTCTGTTAATTCTTCAATGGCTGCGGTCAATTCTTCAAACATCGCCGTATACACCTCTTTCTCCGAATCGAACGGAATGTTCATTGTAGCGTCCGCCGCATGAGAATAAGGCATCGGACCGAAACTTTCAAGTGTCTTGTGCCAAGCGGAAATCTTCAGAATTTGAGCCAAAGCAAAGACTTCGGGCGTACCATTTTTCTCGGACGCTATTTTCAATTTCTTCCAAGGATCAAGAGCATTGGTATAAGACTGTGTATAGGTCGCTTTTATCCAATTGTCCAACAAATAATAAGTAGTATTGTTACTACCTGCGTTCCAACCGTTACTGTTGTTCTCGCCAAAAAATCCACTCCAATTATCGGCCGATAGATGATAAGCTATTTGATACTCATTGATAACATCTGTATCATCAGCCTGTGTGCCTACGGGAATCACTGTCCGTTGCATAGCTGTAATCAGCCCTCCGACTTCAAAACCATCCATCGCACCTTCTCCGTCGCTCATCTCAAATTGGTTGGTATTGATTTCTTCAAAATTGCATGAGGCAAATAGCGTCATTGCGCATATCACCGCTAATAGTTTAAAATGATTCATTTTTCTCATAATAAAGAAGGTGTATTATAATTTAAATTTAATACCGAAGCCAAAGCTACGAACACTCGGTTGCATAAAATAATCATTACCTTGTCCGTAAGTACTAGTGGAAGGAGTCAGTTCCGGATCGAACGGAGCTTCGCAATACAACATCCAAGGATTGTTGGCTATAAACGAAACTGTAACATCTTTCAACACGTTACCAAACCACTTATTAGGCATAGTATAGCTAAAGGTAAGTTCTTGCAAACGAATATTGGTGGCACTGTATACATAGTAACCGGAAGTTTCATAATTTCCCGTACCTGTCATCTGATAATAAGACTTCGCATCTACCAGACCTTGTCCCTTCAACAATACGCCTCCCGCTTCACGAGCCTCAGCCGAACGTTTGGATACACCGAAACGATCAAGCAATGCCTCTGTAGAAGAGGTCACCACGCCTCCAAAACGTCCGTTGATCTGGAATCCGAGCCCAAAGCCTTTGTATGTCAACATATTACTCCATCCCATATTGAAATCAGGAGAAGTTTTTCCCAAATAAACGGGTTCCCCCTTTTCCATTCCAAAGGTTCCGTCGCTCTTTACCTCAACATATCCCAAGTGGTCTTTCTTCAAGAAGGTGTTGGCATAAATATCGTGGATACTTCCGCCTTCTTTCAAGATGACACGACCACCATCCTTCAAAACCTCCGGAATATTAATCGGTTCATCCATCAAATCCGTATGATAGTTTTCAACCATCTCCTTAATCTCGTTTATATTACGAGAGAATGTCAATGTTGAAGAGATTCCTAATCCGAACTTAAACTGATCGGAATAGCTTAATGAAGCCTCCCAACCACGATTTTCCACATTACCGGCCTGCAAATAAATCTGCTTGTATCCGGTAAATTCCGGAAGATCACCCAAGAAAGTCTGATTGTATGTATTAGAATGATAGTAGGTTACCTCCGCACTTAATTTATTCCACAACTTCAGACTTAATCCAAATTCGTATGACTTTGTACGTTCTGCCTTGAAATCAGTAAACGGATAGATACCGGTAGGATCTAATGCACCACCCACAATAGGGGTAGTTACCGTACCCGGAGTCAGTCCCGAACGGGATACAGGCGCACCGACTTCCGTATACGAACCGCGAACTTTCAGGTAAGAGATAAATTCGGGCAATTTGACCATCTCGGAAATAATCCCGGACAGACCGATTGAGGGATAGAAGAAAGATTCTTCATCGGTATTCACCAAACGTGAATTCCAGTCATTACGTCCGGTCAGCGTCAAATAAAGCATACTCTTCCAACCAAGTTCCAAATTGGCAAAAACAGCATGATTACGTACACGACTATCACCACCCTTTTCTGAGATACGACCATTAGCCGGATCGATATTAGAAGCCGCAAATTTATTGGGCACTCCCAATAATGTCCCTTTGTATCCTCTCTCCAATGCCCAATAGTTAGAATAGTTCCAACCCGCATTGGCAGAAATACTGAAATCAGCTATATGTTTGTTTACGTTCAACATAAAGTCGGCATATTCCTGACGGTCTTCATAGTTATTGTATCCATACAGTCCTTTCTTTCCTTCCGCAAATTTATCGTCGGATGAAGCGTAAATCTTGCGTTCAAACAATACATGTGTGTCATCCATTCTGAAACGGGCTGTCGCATTCAACCAATCGGTAATATTATAAGTCAACCCTACGTTGAACATATAACGACTCTTTTCATTCGTAGCTACATTGCGATAAGCAGTCCAGTAAGGGTTCTGTGAAGCATATACCGGATCTGCCACCGGCCAATACTGAACCGGAAGTTGGCGACTTTCATCGAAATGTTCGAATGACTTAATTCCATCAAAGTCTTCACCACGAGGGAACAAATAGGCGGCCATCACCGGATTCCAATATTGTCCTTGCGATACCATATTCTTGTCTTTCTGTTTCACATACGACGCACCTAAATCGAGTTGTAATTTATCATTAAGGAAAGTTGCCGTATTACGGATTGTGAAATTCAAACGTTCATATTCATTATTAGGCACAATACCTTTGGAATTGGTAGAAGAAACAGAAGCAAAAGTCTGATTCGATTTCGTACCGGTGGTCAACGTAACCGAATTAATAAAGTTTGTTCCGGTATTAAAGAAATCCTTCTTAGGATCATAACTTGTAGGAGTCAACAGTTTCTCACCCCAGCTTTCATACATATCTTTTTTGTTACCATACGTATTTTGAAACTCAGGAGTCATATAAGCTTTGCTGAACTCTGAAGAAGAAGAGAACTGCACTGAAAGTTTTCCTTCTTCTCCTTTTTTAGTGGTAATCAAAATTACACCGTTAGCGGCACTACTACCATACAACGCAGCAGCCGAAGGACCACTCAAAACAGAAAGACTTTCAATATCTTCGGGATTGAAGTCGGCGATTCCTTCTGTTCCGGCCTTACCTTCACCCATAATACCACTGTCGGTATTTCCCATATTGGTATTGAACAAAGGAATACCGTCCACCACATACAAAGCATTGTTATCACCTTCGATAGATTTTGCACCACGCATTACAACACGTGTCGCACCACCAACTCCACTAGCACTTTTGTTAATACTCACTCCGGCTATCTTACCGTTCAGCGAGTTTACGAAGTTAGCATCTTTTACCGTAGTCAGTGCATCTCCCTTGACTTGTTGTACATTGTAAGACAACGCCTTTTCTGCACGTTTGATACCCAATGCCGTTACAACAACTTCATCGAGCACTTCTGTATCCTGCTTCATTACAACCGGATAGAAATCTTTCTTGGAAACAGGAATTATCTGTGCAGCATATCCGATATAAGATACTTTGAGAATAGATTTCTCTGCTGCCTTGATCGTAAAGTTACCATCGAAATCGGTAATCGTACCTGTAGAACTACCATCCACAGATATATTTACTCCAATCAACGGTTCACCGCTCTCATCAGTAACCTTTCCTTTGATATTTTTAAGGATTTGTGCAACTACAGGCTTCTTTTCAGCTATTATAATGTAGTTACCTTGTATTTGGAATGAAAAGCCCGTCCCTTTTAAGATGGTATCAAGTGCGGTTTCGAGGGATGCGTTCTGCAAATTTAACTGGGCTATTACTTTTCCTGTCAATTCGGAATCACTATAATTTATAGACATTTTAGACTGTTTTTCCACAGTCTTTAAGGCATCAATGACAGTAATATTCTTTTGTTGGATAGTTATTTTACTATCATTTTGAGCCAAAGCGAAAGTCTGTATAAGAATAAGACTTAAAAAAGTGAGAAAGACCCGCTTATGAGCTATTTTTTCTGCTATTTTTTCGTAGATTTGTAGCATCTTTAGTATTAGTTAATTGGTTGTTATTCTAGGATCATTCAGAATAGCGTCAATATTACGCTAATATTAAAAGAGATTGATTTCATATCCGGGAGGAACGGCCATTCCTTCCGGGTATTTTTTTGCATTACGTATTAAATTTAAAAGGTTCTACAATATATTCATTCTTTACTAGTTACATAACACTTATTTCCCTTGATAACATAGTTTACATTTCCAACAACTTGCGATATAATCTTCATAACTTCCTCCAGATTCGCCTGTTTGGAGAAGCGGAAACTATATGTATTCTTTTTCAAGCTATGAAGGCTATATACAAAAGCATAAGGAAATTTGCGTTCAAGACTTGTAAAAATATCCTCCAGATACATATTACTAAAAACCAATTCCCCACGTTGCCATGCCGTCACATCATCTATCTCCGGCATCCGCAGGTTGTGCGCTTTCGTATGTTTGTCATATACCAACTGTTCATTAGGCTTTAAAATAATATTGGACAGCAAGTTATTGAATTCAACTTTCACACTACCTTCCAGCAAAGTAGCCATCAGTTCGCTATTTTCCGGATAAGCATTTACATTAAATTCAGTACCTAAAGCAGTAACTTGATAATCATTGGCCTTTACAATGAAAGGATGCTTCTTATCCGGTTTCACTTTAAAGTTGGCCTCACCAATCAAATATACACTTCTAGTCTCTCCTGTAAATTTTTCCGGATATAGTAGTATACTCTTCGAATTCAACATGACATATGTACCATCCGGCAATGTAAGTTCACGAATTTCCGCTGTCGGTATATAGCATTCAACTAAATCTTTTTCCGGCCGTTCCTTTTCCAACATCAAATAAATAGAAACAGATGAGACTGCTAACAATAAAATAGCTGCAGCTCTCCATATAAGCAACTGGTAATTTCTACGTGAAGTGATAGACTGCATTCCCAGATTCTGCCGCATTCGTTGTATTGATTGTTGCATGCCATCAGGCACTTTCTGTTCTCCTGCTTGTTTCCAAAGCTCACGAAGAGCCTCACTCTTTTCATCAACATGCTCCTCATCAGCCAACCACTGTTGCACTTTCTTATGCGTATCGGCTGAATAGTTATTATGGCCGAACAATTCTATGAGTTGTTGAATATAATCTTTCATGAATCTTTTTCTTTCTTTTTGGGCTTTATACACTAAATACAACTACTACATACATACTACTTAAAAATATCAGAGAAAAAAAATAAAAAAGAGGAGTACCTTCTTTAATTCGATCAATGCCAAATAAACCTGATGCTCTATTGTTCGGATAGAAACATCGAGTTTATCAGCTATTTCTTTATGACTTAATCCCCTGAAACGACTTAGTTCGAATATCAACCGACGACGCTTCGGCATCTTCTCCAGTGTCAACTGAATAATTAAGAGCATCTCCTTATAATACACACTATTCAATATCTCTTCCTTTTCTGTCAATTCATAAAGAAAAGTTTTTTCTATAACCTCCGTCTGATATTCTTGCTCTACCTGTTGATGTTTAAAGATGTTCAGAACTATATTTCTAGTCATTATGAAAATGTAATTATCTAGTTCTTTATCATTATCCAGCCATAACTCCGGCTGCATCCAAAGCTTACAGAAAACATCTTGAGCCACATCTTCTGCATCACTTTCAGATTTAAGCAGCATTTGAG
>USLU01000067.1 GCA_900555635.1 uncultured Bacteroides sp. | reverse complement strand
AAGGGGTTACCACTTTGCTGGCCGGGGTAGTGGCGGGAGCAGTGGCAAGCCTCATCTTTCCTATTAATCCCTATCATCTGATAGATGTTATGGAGCCTGCCATTACTTTCTTTGTACAGATGAAATATTTCTTGATACTGGCAGTAATTATCTCTGTTTGCGGGAAGTTCTATTCGTCCATATTGATCTCTTTTAAGCGGGTATATACTAAAGTAAAGTCTCCGGCATATATTAAAATGTTGTATTTGCTGTTCGTGGCTTATACTATTTCGTTAATGCAGGTGAACCTGACGGGTGGAGGAGAGCAGTTCCTCTTGTCGCAAGCTCAGAATGGCAGTACGGATATTTTGTGGGTTACTGCTATCATGATACTACACTTCGGCTTCTCGGTAATCTCTATTTCCTCGGGACTACCGGGTGGAAACTTTATTCCTACTTTGGTGACCGGTGGTTTGCTAGGGCAGATTGTTGGGCTGATAGGTGTACGTTATGGCATTATCGGGCAAGAAAATGTAAGTTATGTAATGCTGATATCCATGTCTGCATTTTTGGTGGCTATAGTGCGTACACCACTTACCGCCATCGTGCTGATTACAGAAATCACGGGACACTTCGAAGTATTTTATCCTTCGGTCGTTGTGGGCGGGCTGACTTATTATTTTACGGAACTCCTTCAAATGAGGCCGTTTAATGTTGCCTTGTATGAAGATATGATTAATTCACCGGATTTTCAGGAAGAAAAGCGCTATACGCTTTCTGTGGAGATAATGACCGATTCTTACCTGGATGGGAAAATGGTCGATGAACTTTTACTTCCCGAACGCTGTATCATTATCAATGTACATCGTGACGGAAAGACTTTAGTCCCCAAAGGAACACGTCTGATTCCAGGGGACCAAGTACAAATTGAAATGGATTCGCAGGATATAGAGAAACTCTATGAACCGCTTGTCAGTATGGCTAATATCTATTAACCCAACTGACCTATTTCATCCAGATTCTTTTGAATATCTTCATCGGTAAGGTCGTAATTAACCAAATCACCGGAGAGGTATTTATCGTAGGATGCCATATCGATCAAACCATGACCGGATAGATTGAATAAGATTACCTTTTCTTCACCGCTTTCCTTGCATTTGTTTGCTTCGCGGATAGCGGCTGCAATGGCGTGGCAAGATTCCGGTGCAGGTATGATACCTTCCATTTGTGCAAACAAACAACCGGCTTCAAAAGATTCGAGTTGCTTAATGTCTACAGCTTCCATCAATCCGTCTTTCAACAGTTGAGAAACGATGACGCCTGCACCATGATAACGCAATCCGCCCGCATGAATATTGGCAGGAGCAAAATTGTGTCCTAAGGTGAACATCGGCAACAACGGAGTGTAACCGGCTTCATCACCAAAGTCGTATTGGAATTTACCACGGGTCAGTTTCGGACAAGAAGACGGTTCGGCGGCTATAAAGCGGGTTTTCTTGCCATCGAGGATGTTATGACGCATAAATGGGAACGAGATACCGCCAAAGTTGGAACCACCACCAAAGCAACCGATTACCATGTCGGGATATTCACCTGCCATAGCCATCTGCTTTTCGGCTTCCAGGCCGATAACGGTTTGGTGCAAGGTAACGTGGCTCAATACGGAACCGAGGGTATATTTACAATTAGGTGTGTTTTTTGCCAGTTCGATAGCCTCGGAAATTGCTGTACCCAATGATCCCTGATGATTGGGGTGAGCGGTCAGGATATCTTTTCCGGCACGGGTAGACATGGAGGGAGAGGGAGTGACCTGTGCCCCGAAGGTCTGCATGATACTGCGGCGGTAAGGCTTTTGCTCATAGCTGATTTTTACCTGATAGACGGCTGCCTCGAGTCCGAAGAGGCGGGCGGCGTATGCTAGGGAAGCCCCCCATTGTCCGGCACCTGTTTCGGTGGTAACGTTGGTTACACCTTCTTTTTTGCAGTAATAAGCTTGCGGAATAGCCGAGTTCAGTTTGTGCGACCCCATCGGGCTGACACTCTCATTTTTGAAGTAGATATGTGCCGGGGTTCCCAAGGCTTTTTCCAATCCATACGCACGTACTAAGGGGGTACTGCGGTAGTATTTATACATCTCGCGTACCTCTTCCGGAATTTCAATCCAGGCATCGGTCTGGTTTAATTCCTGGCGGCAAAGTTCTTCGGCAAATATAGGATACAGGTCTTCTGCTTTCAAAGGTTGTTTGGTTCCGGGATGAAGCGGTGGCATTGGCTTGTTTACCATATCTACTTGTATGTTGTACCAATAACGTGGAATTTCATCTTCCGGAAGAATGAATCTTTTAGTTTTGTTGCTCATAGTGGTTAAAATAATTAATAATTCAAAGCCCAAATGTAGCCATTATTTTTAAACCAATTTCTTTTTCTCTTTGTTTTTTGTATATGAAAGTAGAATTGTCTAAGTTTGCCGCGTTTCGTTAATCTGTGATTTTATGAAAATCTATCATAAATTTCTTTTATATCAAAATAAATGGATTCATCCCTATACCAAGATGATATTGGGAGTGATGACTTCTATTACTTATCTGGCTTCTATACTTCTGATTGTCGGTGTAGTCTATGAACACGGATTTACTATTTCGGAGGTAGAAGTACAACAACTTCATAGTTTGTATCGCGGGGTGTGGTTTGTCTTCTTGCTGGATGTTACTTTAAGCCTCTTACTGGAATATAAAGACACCCGGCGTAAATTCAGCAAACTGACTTGGATATTGACTGTTTTGCTTTATTTGACTGTAATTCCTCTTATTTTCCATCGCCCTGACGAGGAAGGAGCAGTGCTGCAATTTTGGATTTTCCTGCATGGAAAGAGTTACCACATGATTTTATTGTTGTTATTCTCTTTCCTGAATCTATCCAATGGATTGGTGCGCATGTTGGGAAGGCGGACAAATCCTTCGTTAATACTGGCGGTCAGCTTTTTATTCATTATACTCATCGGTACGGGGCTACTGATGCTTCCACGATGTACTGTAGCCGGCATTTCTTGGGTCGATTCACTGTTTATTTCAACAAGTGCGGTGTGTGTCACGGGGCTCACCTCGGTAGATGTCGCTTCTACTTTCACTCCGGCAGGATTTGTGGTGATTATCCTTCTGATTCAGATTGGAGGTTTGGGAGTCATGACGTTGACCAGTTTCTTTGCGATGTTCTTTATGGGAAACACATCATTGTATAATCAGTTGGTAGTGCGTGATATGGTTAGCTCTAACTCATTGAACTCATTGCTCTCCACTTTGGTTTATATTCTTGTATTCACCTTGGCGATAGAAGGTGCGGGGATGCTTGCCATCTGGAGCGATATACATGGAACGATGGGGATGGATTTTCAGGAAGAACTTGCTTTTTCTGCCTTCCATGCCATTTCCGCTTTTTGTAATGCCGGGTTCTCTACTTTGCCGGGAAACTTGGGTAACCCGTTGGTGATGACCGGACATAATCCGTTCTTTATTTATATTTCTCTGCTGATTATCCTGGGAGGTATCGGTTTCCCGATTCTTGTGAACTTTAAAGATATCGTTCTCTTTCACTTAAAAAGATTATGGAAGTTTCTGCATACCTGGAATTGGGGGAGGCGGAGCTTCTATCATTTATATAACTTGAATACACGCATAGTACTGATAGTAACATTTTTGCTTTTACTGTTTGGTACGATAGGCATTGCGATATTTGAGTGGAACGCTTCTTTTGCCGGAATGCCGGTTGCCGATAAATGGACGCAAGCGTTTTTTAATGCTACATGTCCCCGTACGGCAGGTTTCTCCAGTGTGAACCTGGCCGGTTTAAGTGTACAATCGTTGTTGATTTACCTTTTCCTGATGTGGGTAGGAGGGGCAGCCCAGTCCACCGCCGGCGGTGTGAAAGTAAATGCTTTTGCTGTAGTGGTGCTGAATTTGGTAGCAGTGATACGTGGCACAGAACGGGTTGAAGTATTTGGACGCGAATTGTCGCACGATTCAATCCGCCGTGCTAATGCTACGGTAGTGATGTCTTTCGGTGTATTGTTTCTGTACATTTTTGTCATAAGCATGTTAGAGCCCAAAATGTCTATTATGACTATCACTTTCGAATGCGTATCAGCGTTGAGTACGGTAGGTTCCAGCTTGAATGCTACCACTTTATTGAGTGATAGCAGTAAGCTGTTGGTTTCATCATTGATGTTTATAGGACGTGTAGGTTTGATAACGTTAATGCTTGGTATTATCAAACAGAAGAAACTGACGAAATATCAGTATCCAAGTGGCGAGATAATTATAAACTAACTATCTTTGTTGTAGTTTATACAGTGGAGGTATACTAATATACATAAAATATGAAATATATTATTATAGGTTTAGGAAATTACGGTCATGCACTTGCTGAAGAGTTATCGGCTTTGGGTCACGAAGTGATAGGTGCCGATGTCAGTGCTTCTCGTGTAGACGGATTGAAAGATAAGGTGGCTACTGCCTTTGTTATTGATGCTACGGACGAACAGGCTCTGTCGGTTCTTCCCCTGAATTCGGTAGACGTTGTAGTAGTTGCTATCGGCGAAAACTTCGGTGCATCTATTCGTGTGGTAGCACTGCTGAAACAAAAGAAGGTGGAACACATTTATGCCCGTGCCATTGATGCTGTGCATCGTTCGGTGCTTGAGGCTTTTGAGCTGGAGCGTATTCTCACGCCCGAGGAAGATGCGGCGCGTGGCTTGGTTCATCTTTTGGAATTTGGCAGCAATATAGAAACCTTCCGGGTTGACTCCAATTATTATATAATTAAGTTTACAGTGCCCGAGAAGTTTGTGGGCTACTTTGTCAATGAGTTGAATCTGGATCAGGAATTCGGTCTGAAGCTGATTGCTCTGAAACGTGCCGAGCTATTGAAGAATTGTGTCGGCATCTCTGTTCTTGAGCATGAGGTGCAGAATGAATTGCCCGAAAATGCTAAGATTCAGGCTGATGACCAGCTTGTGTGCTATGGCAGATATAGGGATTTCCAGAAGTTTTGGAAGGCGCTATAATAAAAGCGGCAAGTATTCCTATTTGAGAATAGTATTGTTTTTTCTGATTATTAGATGTATATTTGTACGTCGTTCCAATATATAAACCTATAAATAACGATTTTAATGTGAAGTATAATACACCTAATGTCATCATAAACATAATGCAACAAGCGTTGTAACATGCTGTATTTTACTAAATGAATATAATTAATAAACAATAGGGAAAGCGTTTCCATTCTTATACTTATTAGATATTGAGCTTTAGCTCTTATTCTCTGTTCCTGAAACCGCCAATTGAAGTATATGAGAATAAGTAAGTGAAAGTTCACGCTGTTGGGCGTGGACTATTCGTACTTATTCATATACGGGGTGCTTGGCGGTACCTAGGAGCAGGATAAGTCGAATGGTTCCGCCTTTTTTATGCAGCACTATGATTCATATTGGACATTTAATCGAAGAAGAATTACAGCGGCAAGAGCGATCCGCTGCCTGGCTTGGCAGGAAGTTATATTGCGACAGAACGAATATTTATAAAATATTCAAGCGTGAAAGTATTGATACCGATTTACTTTTGCGCATATCTAAAGCTCTCAATTACAATTTCTTTCAATGCTACAGTGACTGGTTAAATACCGAAGTGTGACATAATGGCTACATAATAGTGATATATCAGCTATATTACAGTGATATATAGGCTACGAATCCAATCTTTTATATCGTTAAACTTTCCATACTTTTGCAAAAACTATTTTATAGACATCAATTGATATTGATAAGTATAGGATAGATTAAAGCAAACAAACAAAAAACATCATGGGTAAACTCAATAAACTGCTATTGAATAGTAGTATTATTTTAGTATGGGCAATGTTGCATTGTTCCGGTATTGTATTTGCACAGCAATCTACGAAGCTTGAGGGGCATCTCAATTATCCCCTGAACAAGTCTTTCGTCCTCTATGACTTTTCCAATAACATCCATGAGATCAATGGCTTGCATAGCTATATTACCAAGATGCTGAACGATCCCTTCATAAGTATATGCAGCATTGAAATCACAGGTTACAGTTCTCCGGAAGGCAGCTTTGAACAGAATGAAAAGCTGGCAACCCAACGTGCCGTAAGCCTGAAAAACTACTTGCACCCTTTCTTTGAAGAAACAGAAATTGAAACGAACTGTGTGCCCGAAGACTGGAACGGGCTGGTAGAAGCCTTGCGAAATGCCGGCAACCCCGAACTGGAAAGAATACGGGCAATAGCCGAGTCCGATTTATCGGCAGAGCAGAAAGAAAAGAGATTAAGGAAGTTACCTCATCGCGTCTATAAAGAACTGAGCCGTAATTACTTCCCCCTGCTCCGCAGGGCTACTCTCGTTATCCGTTCCAAGCGCAATGAAGAACCCGATCCTGACAAGATAGCATCCGTGAAGAATACGCCTGTCCGGGAACAGGAACAGAATACCGGGGAAGTATATGTAAATGCCCAACAGGACAATCTGAATTACCGTAACTCCCAATTCTACCGGCAAAACGTACAGAACGCTTTGCTGGCCGACCGCTACGGCAACTCTTATTGCGGCAGCAAAAGAAGAAAGAATGTGTATTCCGCTTTCCTTGCAAACGACTTCGCCCCTACCATAGCCGTAGGAACCAACCTGTTGGAATGGGCGGGATTCCGTCCCGACTTTTCACATACAACAGTCATACCTAATATATACGTGGAGTATTATTTCCTCAAACGCTGGTCGGCAAAAGCTGCTTTTTCCTATTGCGACTGGTCCTATAGTGACGGAAACCGTTATCAGGGACTTTCTTCCTACAGTGTGGAACCTCGTTTCTGGTGGAAGGGCGACGGCAAATACCGCGGACTGTTCCTGGGAGTCTATGGACAATTGGGAGACTATAACCAGAAATGCCCCATCGAAAACTATACGGGCAAGTACTATAGCGGCGGACTATCCGCCGGCTATCTGCTTCCGCTCTACAGGGGACTGGCCATTGAGGTAAACGTACGCGCCGGCTACCGTCATGCCACAGTGAAGAAATACGACGCAAGCGAGGAGTGCAGTAACCTTTGCCGCAAATATGACAAGAATGAATTCACGATAACCGGCAGTTTCCTCAACCTGCTCTATCGTTTCTGATAAAAGATAAATAAAACAAAAGAATAACACACATGAAAAAATTAATTGTATGTATGGTCGCCATCCTGGTCCAAGCTGTTGTAATGACTGCTTCCGCGCAGGAGGCTTTTACCGCTAAAGCAACCGACGAGTCATTGTTCCGCTTCATAATCAACCGTGGGGAGGTTTTCTCCCCCGTAGCACCGGGAGACTTGACGGAACTCACCCTTTCGGGATATTTCTGCATGAACGACCGCTGGCAAGGACAGCTGACTCCTGCCAAGAGCGCCAATTCCATCAGCTTAACCGGTAAGGGTACTATCAATGCCTACAGCAAGCACTTGCAGACCAATGTGGTGGCGTCCTTGTCCATGCCTGCCATCGCATCGCCCACCGGGCTGTTCCTGACGCTTATTGTCGACGGTGTTCCTATGTCCGTGCAATTGCCTTACGTTAATGAAAACGATAACTGGCCCGTAGGATATGAATATACTTATAATATTACGGTGGAAGGCCGCGGGCTTACTATTTCCGGGGTAACCTATACTCCTTTGCAAACAACTACTATTAATTAAAAAAAATATGATGATGAAAAAGTCTTTGGGAATCTTGTTTATGGTCCTGTCGGCTATGACAAGTTGTACATTCGAGGGAGAGGAGACTGCCGGAGCCGACCGCCTTCAGGATGTGTACATTAAGTTTGAGAATGCCGGCACACCCGGCACACGCTCGGAAGAAACCTCTAAAACGGGAACCGATAAAGTGTCCTTTTCCAATGGTTACATCTTCTTCCTGACCGGCCAGGACAATGTGAAGAAGTGCTACCACATACTTCCTGCCGGCTCTACCGCCAATAAGGCGAATAACGAGATCGAGCTGTCCGACTTCTGGGGCGGAGCTTCCAGTGGCGGATACCTGTTTTCCAATGTTTCCGGTGAGGTTACGAAAGTATATCTTATAGGTAATATGCCCTCCACCATATCAGATAGCGACGTGCGTTCGAAGACCACGTTCGCCAAATTGAAAGAACTGACGGCCGGTATTGAAACCCAGAGCAATGTGGACCGTGTCCTGATTGACGGTTCCGATGCCTTGCAGACCGCCCCGGGAGGGGATGCGACGAAGAAAGTGGCCGACATCACGCTCGTACCCCTGTGTTCGCGTATAGAGATTGCCAAGTTTACCGCCGGTGGCGCAGTGGCGGGCTACAAGCTGCAAGGTATTTATGTGTCCCATTTCTACAATAAAATGGCTTTCAATGAAACATCCGTTGCCGCTAACCTGGAAAAGTACGCAGCGGGTGGCGGAGCAGATTATGCGGCAAAATTCGCTTCTTTGTGCGATGTGGCTACGGTCCCTGCCACAGGCCTGGGTACCCAGGCAGGCCTGGTAACTACACCCGCCACATCGACTAACGTATGGGCATACCAGTTTTTCCCCGGAAATAACACCGGGAGAGTGCCGCCACGCATTGTCATTAAACTTAACGGCGTAAGTGTGAATGCCGGATACGGTTCTTTTGATAGCACGAAAGATTATTTCCTGAATATCCGCGGTTTCAAGGCCAGCGGTGCAGGAGACGTTGACCCGATGGCGCTGGAACGGGGAAAGGTTTATAAGATTGCCAATGTGGCGTTCAAGGAGAACGACATATCGGATGTTCCCAACCCGGCTGATATTGATTTGACCGTAACGGTTGAAGTGGCCGCCTGGGTGCCCAAGACTGTAGAACCCATAATGGGCGCCCGGGGGTCCCCAAGTCTATAACCCCCATAATGTAAGACCGCCATAATGAACAGAGTATCCGAACTCTTCCATATAGTCCTGCTTTCCTGTCTCTGCCTGGGATGTACCGAGGCGGAGATGGGAGGTTGTGATAATGCGTCCGTCACCCTCGAATATTCGGGCGATGGGGTGAACGACACTTTCAGGCAGCACATAGCCAATGTGACCTATTACATTTACGATGCCTCGGGCGGGCGTGTGGCTACCGGAAAGTTGGAGTCTGCCGACCTTGCAGCCAACCGGGGCTTCCGGCTCCGGTTGGAAGCCGGAACCTACCAGGTGGTGTGCTGGGGGAATCTGGAGCATTACTGCCAGGCCAACCATGCCGACCGCAGGGAAACGGCCAGAATCGTGAACCTGGCCCATGTGGAGAATGCCGATGCGGTGAACTACGATCCGCTGTATTATGGGGACGCTACGCTCGAAGTGGCGGATGCCAATGAGAAGGCGGACATTACCCTCCGGCTCCATTCGGCACACATCACTTTGTGGCTATACACAAAAGGCACCGTCCTGCTTAATCCGGACGGCACTCCGCGTCCTCCCGTATTCCATGTGGGAGGCTTCCTGTCGGAGTTCGACTTTTATGGCAAGGGAGGAGGCATCCCGATGAGTTTCACTCCGGAAGCCGTTTACAAGGAAGAAAAGATGATTTGCATGGCACGCTGCGAGGTGCCCCGGTTTACGGAAGAGACGCCCTCGTTGCTGAAAGTCTATAACAGTGCCGACCAGCAACTGCTGGAAGTGGTGGAGATAGCCAAGTTCATAGAAGATAACGATATACAGATTAAAGGAAAAGAGGAGATAGAGATACCCATCATGCTCGACTTTATGGGGTTGGAAGTGGTGGTGCGCCTGCCTTCCTGGGACGAAATAGGGGCTGTTCCGGAGTGGTAATTTGTAAAGTACATCCCTATGAAAGGGGGGGATATGAATTATGAAGAAAAAGAAAAACATTATATCTTTTTGCATAGCATTGCTTGCTCTTCTGCTTGTGCTGATGACAGTCCTGATGGTGGGCGCTTGCACGGAGTATAAGTTTGATGCTCCTGCCATACCCCAGGAGACGGATGTAATGATCAGTATCATGCCCCGGCAAGGAGGTGCTTCGGATGTGCCTTCCCAGACGCGTGCAATAACGGAAAACGAAATTAAAAGTGCCATTGTGCTGGTATATAATGCCAGCCAGGTGTTCGAAAAGAGTGAGGATATGGGCACAGGCAGTCCTGTGACGCTCACTTTGCGCGAAGGCAAGAAATATGTCTTTATTGTAGCCAATGCCAGCGCCGCTTTGCGCGCAAAACTGAACGCTTCGCCGACTTATGCCGCATTGAACGGCATGTTATCGGAAGCGGATGATTACAATGGAGGCAAGTATCCCACGCAAGGGCTGCTGATGGCCGGAAAGGCCGAGCAAACTATAACTACGGGGAGTACGAATGCTGTGAAAGTGAAGTTGAGCTATTGTCTGTCCAAAATATCCCTGTATCTGCGCAAAGGCAGCAGCGATGTGGATAATATCACCGTCAGCAGCTTGAAACTCAATAAGGCCCGGAGCAAAGGGTATCTATTCAAAGCCGGTATGTATACTTCGGTCGTTGATAATAATGTTACGTTAGAGAACACGCAAATCAACGGTTTTACTGCCGGTAGTGACGGTACCCTCATAGGTGTTCAATATACTTATCCCACGGTTAATGCTACTGATATGGCTTTTGCAATTACCCTCAAACATGCCAATACCGCCGCTACGGATACTTATACCGTCTATCCGAATGCGGGCAACGATACCAGTGGAACCACATTGGAACCCAACAATCAATACAAGGTAATCGTCACTTTCTCCAAAGACGAGAACGGGACGCTGTCCGTCACCGGTTTTACGGAGAAGAATGTCAATTTTGATATCGGATAAAGAAAGAGAAGTATGAAACATATTCAAGCCACGTCGTGCCTCCTACTAATCCTGCTCTTGTCGGCATGTACGGAAGAATTGCTCAATGAGACTCCGTCAGCCCCTTTTGAAAAAGGTTTGGAGGAGGTGTCCTTATCGTTACAGTGCCTGCCCGCACAGACTGTAGGCGACGAGTGGAGCGCCTCACCCGATACCCGTGCGGCCGATGCCAGTATCAGGGATAATCTGATCAGTAACATTTGGGTATTCCAGTACAACAGTTCCGGTAACCAGATAACGGCTCCCCATTACTATACCTTGCCTGCCAACACCACTGCTTCGGCAAACGTCAATGTCATGTTGCGCCCTGCTACGAATTGCACGGTGTATATCATAGCCAACATGAATAGCAATTCGCGGTTCAACGGGGTGGATGTATCGACGCTGGCTAAACTGGAGGCGGTTACGCATACGTTTGCCTCCGAGAGTGAAGTGTATGGAGGGGCGAATAAGAACCTGCTAATGTCCGGTAGTGGTAGTTCACTGACAATTAAAGCCGGGCAGAATAATGCGCTGGGCACTATTTCCTTAAAACGAATGCTGGCAATGATTACCTTTAAATATAAATTTGCCACTGCCGATCTGGGCACGAAACTAAAGGTGACCCGCATCACTCTGAATAGTGTACCCAATATGCTGAAAGTGGGTGCTTCTACAGGCACGTATCCGCCAACAGTCGATACTCCGCTTGAATATTCTGTTATCACTACTCCTGTTGCCGAGACTTATTATACTGCCTATGTGCCTGAAAACTTGCGGGGAACCACTTCAAATACGGACGAGAAGAACAAGAATAAGGATGCCCCGGCGGGTGCCATCTGCATCAAGCTTTATATTGACTCGGAAGTAGATGGTGCCAGTTATGTGTATACCGTATATCCGGGTGAGAACAATACCAATGATTTCAATATCAGGAGAAATTATAAATACACGTTGACCCTGAACCTGAAATCCTCCGTTACGGACTCACGTGTGATGGCTGCTCCTGCCAATTGTTTTGTAATGAAACGGAATGCCAGTATCGCCTTCGATCCTTACGAGCGTACCGAGACCGGTGGTGGGTGGCGATATACCGATTATGTGGATAAGACTGTAGCTGCCAAGAAGTTTTCGCGTGTGGGGATACTATGGCAAACGGGGGATGGCAGTAAGTTTGCTATCGGTAATAATGCCTCCGGAACCCGTGTGTATCTGAAAGACGATATCGTTTATGTGACGGCAGGCAATACGGATGGTAATGCGGTGATTGCCGGTTATAATAGTAGTGGCGTGATACTTTGGTCATGGCATATCTGGGTGAATGATAGTTCGCCGGCACAGGTGGCGAATGCGGTGAAATATACGACGTATAGTTGGGATAGTAGTACGATATACACTGGTACGCGAGTGCCGGGGTATAGCTTTATGGCTTGTAATTTGGGGGCAACGAGTACGAGTAAAGGAGATATTAACACTTTCGGTTTGTATTATCAGTGGGGGAGGAAAGATCCTTTTCCGCAGACAGCTTTTACTGGAGTACTAAATTTCTATCCCAATAAATATCCTTATGTGACTCCTATATATAATGATGTTACAAGCTTAGTTAATATGACAAGTACCATTGGCTCTGGAGAACTTTTTCAAACAGTAAAAATTGATGCTTCAACTGGAAATATAAGTTACGCAATCCAACATCCAACTGTATTTATGGCAACAGTAAGACCTGCTTTATTTGAAACAGGAACTGAACATTCAATAGTAGTTGACGGTGTTCCTACGACAACCCACGATCCTACCTTATATGTAAATGATGGTGATTGGTATTGGGGACATAATGATAAATTGTGGGGTGGAGTGCCTTTCAATGAAGCTACTGTAAATTACAATAATATTGTCGCTAATAATGGAGCTAGTAGTAAATCTCTTTTTGATCCTTGCCCATCAGGCTGGATGCTTCCTCAAAGTGATGCATGGATGGGATTTACAAGTACAGGGTTAAATACCAGCGCTGGTTCGGAAGCAGTACATATTGCTACTCAAAATTATGAAAATTATGGAACGGAATATGCAGATCTAGGAATGTCATTTTATATGCAAGCGTGGCGTACTGGTCCTATGTCATTTTTTCCATTTTGTGGTTGGAGAACTGGAGATGGCAGTTGTTTTGTAGTAAACAGGTGTGGAGGATATTATACTTCGGCTGCCTCTTTTAATAATGCATCTTCTATTTTTCATATTCATCCGAATTTAGTGAACCCTTACGACTATGGCTACCAATATGCCCGTCGTTCCTGTGCTTACCCCATTCGTTGTGTACGTGAAGTAAAATAAATTAGACATGCCAAATGGTCTTGCCTTCGGTTACGTCATCTGCTGCATCTGTATCCTGATATTGCACTGGGCACACTTGTTATTTCTCTGCATGCTTGTGCATTGACCTCGGGTAAATGTTTACAGTGCAGAATAAAATGTGATGCTGTGGAGGATACAGATTATGAGAAGAAAACTTATTGAGACAGCTTCTTTTCTTGTTCGATCAAGATATCATAAGATGCTATCTTCTCCGTGCAAATACGTAAAGCTATATTTTTCAGAATTTCAGTTCTTTCGAGCATATACGTCAATTCTTCCCGCGTAATGGTAAAGTGTTTATTGTAACGGGCTTCAATATAAGCACGGCAGATTAAATCGAAACATCGTTTCTCGAAATCCGTATTCATAGGGAAGACAGAAACCAAATCTCTGGAATACTCTTTTACTTGGGCTCCTAGTTCTTTTAATTTATGGGTCTTGGGGCGGTAGTTCGTGAATACCAAACTAATGGCATTATAGAAGCGTTCGCAGGCTTGATGCAACTCAAAAGAACCTATTTTATACTTTTCTCTTTCCAAGTCAGAATACGCATGGTACATAAAATCTTCTCCATCCGGATAGTGAATACCATACTCAAACTCTGCAATCTCTTTTATCTCCTTAAATGACAGCTTACGAGGCTTGGCTAGTGTAAATTCCTTCGTATCGTACAACTTGATACCTTCCTTTACGATATCCGTAAAGAAATATTGGCTCTTCCCGAGTTCCTTATTCAACGAGTCGATATTCTCCACAATAAATTGGGGTGAAGCATGGCGCCGATGGGCAAAGGCTTTGTGGTATTTGGGAATTACTATTTCTCTCAACCTGTCTTCTACGGTCTTCAAACTCCTTTTTGAAACTACAATCATAATATCATAATCACTTTGATAAGAAGTATGTACGCCAAACTCTATTTTCTCGTCCCACAGCACATAACCTCCGCGGGCATAACTGCCATACAACACAATCATGTTGCACCACGAAACATGTTGCGTGACTAATTCCTGCAAAGTATTCAACTCTTCCTGTGTCCGTTTGGGTAAATGCTTTATTGACCACTTCATAGATTATCATATTCGTTTCACTTACAAAGTTAATACTAATATTTTGTATTGTTGATACCCTCCGGTAGTTCTTTATCATAGAAATCTTTCTATCTGCATCGGCGATGGTAATAATCGGTCGTAAACCGTGTGAATGCACGTAAAGATTTTCTTTGCCATTCTTATTGCTTTTCCTGCGGAAGTTTAGTACTTTTGTATGCCAGTGCTTATTCTTTCCACCATGAGGTATTTTTCTTTCCACCATGGTGGAAAGAAACTTTCTCCATGATGGAAAGCAAATTTCTCCACGGTGGAAAGAATAAAGAGTAGGCGCTGCGTTTCTTAATCGTCGCAAGGAAAAGTGATAATTGTGGCGACGTAACAACTTAAACCAAGTACTTCACACTTTCTCTGCGGAGTACCCCTATAAAAACAGTAGATATATGAGTGCACATTACGACCTTTTCGAAAAACCGGATGTTCGCCAAACCGGTGAACAACAGCCACTTTATGCCCGTTTCATCCCCAAAGGAACCATTGACCAGAAAGAATTCTTAGACCGTGTACATCTTTTCACCGGCATCAGCCGCAGCTTGCTCGAAGGTGCCATGGCATCCTTTATGGACGAATTGCGAGATTGCCTGGCCGATGGGTGGACGGTGGAACTTGGAGAGCTTGGCTATTTCACCCCTTCCCTGAATTGCCGGCGGGAAGTTATGGAGAAGAAAGAACTGCGTGCTGCTTCGGTATCACTCCGTGGCTTGAATTTCCGCTTAAGCAAGGCCTTTTATAAGGAACTGAATAAGAAAATCCAGTTGGAACGTCATCCGCAGTCAGCTTCTACATCGGCTTCTTCCACTGCATCTTTAACTGTGGAACAACGCCGGCAGTTGCTTGAAGAATATCTACGGAATTTCCCTTGCATCAACCGCGCACAGTACGCCCGGCTGACGGGTCGCAGCGTCAAACAAGCCATTAACGACCTGAATCAACTTATTGAAGACGGGGTACTGATGAGGCACGGAGAGGGGAGGAATGTGGTGTATGCAAAGCCGCTTCCCAAGACCTAATCCCGTATAATCAAGATTGGTTTTCCCAGAGGAATGTGTTTCCTATTCCGGGCAGCTTTCGTCATCGCATCGGTCGGAGGCGAAACATGATCCTGACGCACGAAATCATCAAAGGTTATCGGTGTGTCAGCCAGTTTCGCAATCCTTTCCACAATCCGCCATCGGCTCGGAGCATTAAAATACGGCATATTATTTTCCATGCAACTCAAGTATTCGGGTCGCCATACACCATAATTATAGAGAAAACCTCCTTCAAAGGCACCTACATAGGCATATTTAGGTATCTTAGTAAAATCGGTCCATAAAATTTGGGTCAGGTCATTTGTTAAATCCACATTATGGTAGTAACCGTACGACTGCCACAATTTCAGATAATTTATATCTTCCAACGGAATGGGAACATCATAATACCGGTATTCGTCAGCCAATCTGCCAAAAGCGTGTCCGCCGGCTTCGTGATGGATAAGTGCTTCCAAATCAGAGTTCGGTATGTCCCCGCTTATAGGACAAGCTGCAACAGAGAATCCATTGGAATACATTATGGTAGTTCCGGCATACTTATGACTATTCAGAATAAGGATGCCGGTTACTTCCACCACCTCTTCTAAACCTGGAATCAGGTCCATATAATCACTGCATAGCTTTTCGTCCCACTGGATATTCGTCCCTTCACCGAAAGTTGAACCAAATCTGTTGTTCACTTTTTGTCCGGGAATCTCTTCGCTTACACCCTCTTCTTCAGAAACAACAGCTACCATGTAGACGTTAAAATATTCACGGTAAGATTTGTATGGTTCAATATTGAAAAAATAACGTTCGGCCTTACGGGACAGGGTTTCATAATACCCACCCTTGTTCAAGTCGGTTTTCAGGAATCCGTCTCCCATAATGACGATATTAATACCTTTGCCCTTGGTAGCTGCCTGTAACTGTATATAATCGCCGTCCTGATAATAGTCATTCGCTTCTGATCTTTGTGTGATGTGCACTGTCTTTTTCAGAATTGAGGCGATAACGGTTAAATCGGTTTCGCGATCCATACCGGTTCGGTTCTCTGATACTGAAACCGAAAGTATGCCTTGGTTGTCGACTTCGGCCGTGCACCAGTCTTTCGCGTCTTCAGGGAGTTCGAGCTCTAGTAAAGGGATGTCGTCGTAATCTACATGGGATGTTGTTACAGTCACCGTCCTGCTTTCGGCAGACTTTCCAAAATCAAGGGTATTACGCGACAAGTTAAATTCTAACGGATATTGGTGGATCTTTAGCGTATCGGCTAAAGAGGAACCTTTTCCTTTTACATAGACACTGCCGATCCGGGAAAGTTCGCTGAAGTTTTCTTCTATGCTTATATAAATCAAGTCTGACGACAATCCTTTCGGTTCGACCAATTTTATCCATTCCCGGGCTTCAGTTTCTATTTCGACTGAGTATTCGATATTCCATTTAACTTCTAGCGGGAATGTTCCTCCTATCTGCCAGAAACCAATTTCTTCATAAGGAAGTTTTAATATTTCGTTTTTCTCTTGGGTAACTTTCAAGGTCTGTGACGTCGAACTCCCGCGAAAAATGATCTCGGCAGTACGCTCGTCGGCCGTATCGTTTTCCGTCAGAGTAATCTGTATCGTAGATGTTCCTGCTTTTCCGGAAACAATGTTCAGGCTAATCCAGGACGAGGAAGCTGAGGGTGTTATTTCTGCATTCCAAGATGTATTGGTATAGATTTCGACAGATTTAACTTCGCTCTTTGAACCGAAGGTTATTTCCGACATCGAAATGTTTATAACTTCATCTTCTTCTTCCTTACAACTTCCCAGAATAAGCAGGAAGCATAAACAGACTAATAAGCCTGCACAAATCTTATTTACTCTCATGGAATATATTTACTTCCTCCACCAACTTTTTTTCTATTTGATGAAGTGTTCTGTTATGGGTACAAAAATAGATAAATTCGGTGAAGCAGAAAATAGTTTGCATATAAAACTGTAGAGACATCCTGCAAGGCCTCCTTTCATTATCAGCTATTTAGCAACATCAGTTGTAGAGATTGCGGGAGTGTGCTACATTTTTCTTACTTTTTCTTCCTTTGGGGGCTTATCTGCACTTGTAGAGATAGTGTTTTTTTAATTCGTTGTTTATAAGTGATTTAAGCGTTTTGGTTGTAGATGCCATTTTCTTGCTTTCGCTCTCTTCTCACCCTAACTTTGCAACATCGAATCTGAGAAACAGATAGTCTGACTGTTGAGGCCTCACAGTGGATACATACTGCTTCTCGAAGGAGATAAGAGAACTTTAATATACATATTATTATTAACTACTAAAAAACAAAGATTATGGCAATTAAGTATGAAGTAAAGAAGAAAGTATTCGGTTTTGACAAAACAAAAACTGAAAAGTTTGTGGCACAAACAAAAGTGTTGGGTTTGGTGGAATTCGGCAAACTGTGTGAAGAAGTACAGAAGATCAGTATGGCACCGCGTGGAGTCGTAAAAATGGTGATTGACGGGTTGATTGATACCTTAAATATGGACTTGGACAAAGGGTACTCCGTTCAACTGGGAGACTTCGGGTGTTTCCGTCCCGGTCTGAACGCGAAAAGTCAGGAGGGAGTAGACGATGTGGATGCTAATACGGTGTATCGCCGAAAAATAATCTTCTATCCGGGAAGTTATTTCAAGAATATGCTGACTAAAGCTACTGTAGAAAGACTGGTAGTCGGTAAAGATACGGTGATTCCTAACGGTACGGGCAATAATGGAGGTTCCGGTTCGGGTTCCGTCGGCGATGAAAATGATAATCCGTTAGGATAAAGGTTTGTCTTAATAAAAATTTCAACCTCATTTTTTTTGTTAAAGCGGGAAGTTACGATTAAACTTCCCGCTTTTCTTTTAGTCCTATAAACGTTGCAACACAATAGGTATAACTGATATAAAGTATTAATTAAAAAAGGAATAGAGTAATGAAAAGAATAATTATGATAATGGTGGCTGCCTTTTTGATGGGTGGTATGGTAATGGCGCAGCATGCTCGCCGTGGTGGTAAAATGCCGGAACCGAAAGTGCGTGCCGAGCGTATGACTGAACGTATGGCAAAGGAGTATTCCTTGAACGATACGCAAAAGAAACAATTACTGGAAGCCAATCTCGCTTTAGTGGAGAAAATGGGGGACATGCCCATGCATCGTAGAGGGGATATGCGTAAAGGTAAGAAAGATTGTACATGTACTTGCAGTAAAGCTGATAAACATCACAGCCAAAGGGATAGCATAGCCAGAAAAGAAGGAAGAAAAGCCCGGTTGACTGATGCGCGCACTGCCTATAATGTACAACTCCAGAAGATTATGACGAAAGATCAATATGCTGCCTACACTAAGAATATGCAGGATAGGAAAGCTAAAATGGAATCAAGAAGAAAAGACCACAAACAAGTATAAGTTTTCTAGGTATTGGTATATGTGGGAGCTGTCGGGAACCTGATGAGATAAACTATCTCTGGGGTTTCAGGCAGCTTCTTTTTGTTTTTTCTTAGAAAAAGGGAATAAATTTTCTTTTGCGTTCAATTTGCATTATTTTTGTCCTGTCAATTTGTAAAAACCAAAAGAATGAAGAATCTATTTTATATGTTAGCTTGCGTATCGGTGATTTTTCTTTCGGCTTGTTCGTCACAGAATAAGAAGGAAAAGGATGATGCACAGGCATTGATGCAAGATAGTTTGAAGGCTGCCGGTCCGCAACGCATGCAGGTTTCGGATATAAAAGCAACTTTTAAGTATCAAGGAAAAGAATATCAATCATCCGTATTGCGCCGGCCGGACGAGAGTCTGCCTATTGTAAAGAATGAGCAGGGCGAAAAGTTTGTTGATAACCGCATTACTTTAAGACTGACTTGTGGGGGCAAACAAATAGTAGATAAGGTCTTTACAAAAGAAAGCTTCACTTCGTTGGTTGACGCCAAATTCATGCAATATGCCATATTGGAAGGACTGGTGTACGACCAGACTACTCCTCAGGGCATTATCTATGCAGCCAGCGTCTGCTATCCGCAATCCGATCTTTATGTTCCCATCAGACTGACTATTACCTCCGATGGAAAAATCTCCATGGCAAGAGAAGAATTTATGGAGGATTATCAGCCGGACTCAGTAGATTGAGAACTAAAAAATAATTGTTCCAGATTGTTTCCAGTTTTATAAATCATCTTTGGCGGTATGAAAATCCTGATTGTAGAAGATGAGCAAGACTTGCGGGAAACTATCCGTACTTCGCTCTTAAAAGAAAAATTTGTCGTAGAAACAGCTGCCGATTATTTCTCGGCACTGGATAAGATTAACGACTATGATTATGACTGCATTTTGCTGGACATCATGTTGCCCGGTGGAAGCGGGCTGGATTTGTTGCGTGAACTGAAGCGACTTCATCGTAGTGATAGCGTACTTATCATTTCTGCCAAAGACTCTTTGGACGATAAGGTGGACGGGCTGGAATTAGGGGCTGACGATTATCTTACGAAACCTTTCCATCTGGCGGAACTGAATGCCCGTATAAAATCGTTGATACGTCGCAGGCAGAACCAAGGCGATGTTACTGTTGCCCTGGGTAATTTATTGCTATATCCCGATAAGCGCCAGGCAGACGTGGATGGAGTGTCTTTACAGTTGAACCGCAAAGAATTCGATCTGCTATATTATTTTGTAGTCAACCCCAATCGTGTCATCAATAAAATGAGTCTTGCCGAGTCAGTATGGGGAGATAACATCGATCAGGCTGATTCGCTGGACTTCATCTATTCCCAAGTAAAGAATCTGCGTAAGAAGTTGAAACAAGCTGAGGCAACCGTAGAACTGAAAGCTGTTTACGGCTTCGGCTATAAACTTTCCGAAGTATGAAACTCCTGCATTATACTTACCGTAAACTTTCGCTGCTACTTTTCTTGTTGATGGCAGTGTGGGGAGTTCTGTTTTACTATGCCATCATAGATGAAGTTATAGATGAAACGGATGATACCTTGGAGAATCAGGCTGAGATCTTAATTAAGAAAGCTTTGCAGGACCCCTCTATACTTACTACAGAAGGAACATTAATGTCTTTTTATAAGTTTCAACCCATATCGGAAGAAGAAGGCACTTCCTATAAAGCGGTATTCTATGATTCCACCGTTTACATAGAGATAGAGGATGAAGATGAACCGGTGCGTGTTATGCGGACTGCTTTCCGCATGCCCGACGGGCAATTTTATGAGTTGACATTGATGATTTCCATCTTAGAACGGGATGATATGGTAGAAGCGATGCTTTGGTATTTAGGAGCACTGTTTCTGCTTTTCCTGATATGTACGTCCATTGGCATCAGGGTGGTGTTGAAAGGTGTATTTCGCCCTTTACACAAATTGTTGGACTGGTTGCATAGTATTCAGCCCGGTAAGGAAGTACCTGTTTTGGATAATCCTACTAAAATAGGGGAGTTCCGTCAGTTGAGCGATGCTGCAATGGATATGGGAAATCGTAGCTATAAAGCATATCAGGAGCAGAAACAATTTATAGAGAACGCTTCACACGAATTGCAGACGCCTCTTGCCATTGTACGTGGAAAGGTAGAACTTCTGGCAGAAAGTGAAGGGTTGACTGAGCAGCAAATGAAGGAATTGGATGAGATTTATTCTACTTTGGGAAGGGCTGTAAAGTTAAATAAATCACTATTGTTGTTGTCGCGCATTGAAAATGGGCAATATGCCGAATTGGAGGATGTTTCGGTAGATGAGGTACTTGATAAACTCCTGCCTGACTTGATGGATATATATGGAGGCAAGCAGATACATCTGGATCGCCGGCAAGGGGAAACTCCATTCATTATACGCTGTAACCACTCACTAGCCCAAATTCTGATTTCTAATTTGGTGAAGAATTCATTGCTCCACAATCAAGAAGGGGGAGAGTTGCAGATCATCACTACACCAAATTCATTCGTGATAAAAAATACCGGTGATGCTCCATTAAATAATGAGAAACTATTCCATCGCTTCTACCGGGGAACAGATGGAAAGAAGGATTCTACAGGATTGGGACTTGCTATTGCGCGTTCCATCGCTCTTTCTGCCTCTTTGAAGCTGACTTATGAATGGCAAGAGGGTATGCATTGCTTTTTTCTTGTTAAAGAAAACAAAAACTACCGTTAACGCAGATTATTCCCAAATCTTTCCTAAATCTCTATCGTTATTTGCAGTGTGAATAATACATGATATTTTAGTAACACTTTTAAAAAATAACGATTATGAAGAAAGTATTATCTATTCTAGTGATGGCTCTCGTAGCCGTACAATTTGCTTTTGCCGGTGATGTAATTACTCAGGATGTGAAACAATTGCCGTTAGCAGCTCGTAACTTTATCAACCAGTATTTCAGCAAACCGAAAATTTCACATATCAAAATTGAAAGTGAGATTTTGCAGAGCAAGAAGTATGAAGTGTTGTTGACCGACCGTACCGAAATTGATTTCGATAGTAAAGGTAACTGGGTGGAAGTAGACTGTCAGAAATCGGCTGTTCCCGCAGCATTGATTCCGGCTTCTGTAAAGGAATACGTTAAGGCTAATTTCCCGAAAGAGATTATTACGAAGATTGACCGTAAAGGCAGCGGGGTCGAAGTTGAACTGGGCAATGATTACTCCTTGAAATTCAATAAGAAAGGAAAATTTGTAAGCATGGACGATTGATTCTGTGAGCGAATGTTGAACTCTAATTTTATATGAACAATGAAAGTAAAGATACAATTATTAGCAATGATGTTCATCGCTGCATTAGCTTTCAGTGCTTGTAGCGATGATGACAAAGACGATCATATAACAGTACCTGTGGCAATATCAGATGCTCTGAAAGCCCAATATCCCTCTGCAACCCATATCGAATGGGAACAGAAAGGCAACTATTATGTAGCTGATTGCAGGGTGGATGGCAAAGAAACGTCTGTGTGGTACAATACCAATGCGGAATGGCAATTGACTGAAATTGATATTGCTTGGAATGACCTCCCCGGAACTGTACAGACCACCTTTATGGAAAGTGAATATGCAACTTGGGAACGTGAGGATATTGATGTGCTCGAATCTCCAACAGCACCCACTGAGTACGTCATCGAAGTTGAGAAAGGAAATAAAGAACTTCAGTTATTCTACTCCGAAGAAGGTAACTTATTGCAGGCTAAAGATGTAACGGGAAAGGACGATACACATTGGCCGAAATAAGATTGGGTTAGTTATAAGTTATTAGTTTTAAGTTATTAGTTGGCTGCGCAATTATGCCACATGGTAATAACTTATGACTAATAACTTATAACTGTTTTTTTACATCTGCTTAAAGTCCTTCGCCAAACCTCCCTCGCTCGTTTCTTTGTACAGTGAAGGCAGGTCATTGCCGGTTTCTTTCATTACAGTTACTACTTTGTCGAAAGATACGCGGTGCATGCCGTCGGTGAAAGAAGAGTAAAGATTGGCATCTAAGGCACGTGCGGCAGCGTAGGCATTTCGCTCGATACAAGGAATCTGTACCAGACCGCATACAGGGTCACAGGTCATGCCGAGGTGATGTTCCAGACCCATTTCTGCTGCATATTCTATCTGTGCAGGGCTTCCTCCGAACAATTGGTTGGCGGCGGCTGAGGCCATTGAACAAGCTACGCCGACTTCTGCCTGGCATCCGGCTTCGGCACCCGAAATAGAAGCATTGGTCTTTACGATATTCCCTATTAGCCCGGCAGTGGCTAGCGCACGGAGAATACGCGTATCACTGAAATCACGGCTTTTTGCCAAATGATAAAGTACCGCCGGTACAACTCCACAAGAACCGCAGGTGGGAGCAGTAACAATAACACCTCCTGAAGCATTCTCTTCGCTAACAGCCAAGGCATAAGAGAAAACCAGCCCGCGAGACTGAAGCGAAGCTTTGTAGCCACTGGCACGTATATAATAGGTAGAGGCTTTGCGACGTAGATTCAATGGACCGGGCAATACGCCTTCCTGCTCCAATCCACGTTTTACCGCGGCTTGCATGGTTTGCCATACTTCTTGCAGATAGTCCCATATATCACTGTTCTCACGTTCTTTCACATATTCCCAGTAGCTTTTACCAGTACGTTCGCACCATTCCAGAATTTCGGTCATACTGTTCATTTCGTACACTTCCGGAGTGTTAATGGATGAATCTCCATTATTTTCTTCGGCTAAGGCACCTCCTCCGACACTGAATACAACCCATTGATCGGTTTCCTTGCCTTCAGAGTTCAAAGAGACAAACTTCATACCATTAGGGTGGAAGGGGAGAAATATCTTTGGCTCCCAGATAATCTCTACCGGCGCTGCGGGTTGCAGTGTTTCGGTGATAGCTATGTTAGTCATGTGACCTTTACCGGTTGCAGCAAGGCTTCCGTATAAAGTTACTTGGAATGCTGCTGCTTCCGGATGTCTTTCCAGAAAAATTTCGGCAGCTTTGCGGGGACCCATAGTGTGACTACTGGACGGGCCTGTACCGATGCGGTAAAGTTCTTTGATTGATTTCATAAAGAGTGATTAATATTTAATGATTAACTTAAGTCCACAACCGTAATGCCTGCACCGCCGAACTGGATATGTTCATCTGCAAAGTGGCGTATGCCGGGCACTGTTTGTAAATATTGCCGGATAAGGGTGCGTAAGATACCCGTGCCCGTTCCGTGGAGAATACGTACCCGATCCATTCCTACGAGGATGGCATCATCTATAAAGTAGGTTACGGCTTGCAGGGCTTCGTCTCCGCGCATACCCCTGACGTCGATATCTTGCTTGAAGTTCAGCTTCTTTTCGTACATGCTGTCCTGCGTTTGAGTACTGATGTAGGTACTCTTGGTAGATAACTCCGCTTGCTTGGGCTGGGCATTGGTACGTTCCAATCGTTCCAGTTTAACGGTGGTCTTGATACTTCCAAAAGCAACTGTGGCATTTTTCCCGTTTACTTCGAGGACTTCTCCAACCGTAGTCTGACCCTTTATCTTGACGTTGCAACCGGGCACAATTGCCGCCAGACGTTCGGCTTCTTTTCGTGCCTGTTGTTCTGCCAAAGCCTGTGCCGATAGGCTGTTGTTTGACCCTTTATCTGCTTTCTTTTCCTTTTTCCGGTTTTGCTTTTCTTGTAGCTTTTTCATTTTGCGAGCTATCTTCTCCTCTTGCTCTTTACTGGCAAGTGCTTCCATAGACTCGCGGAAATCGGTGAGTTCCTGACGCACCTGACGGGTCTTTTCTTTGTCGGCTTGGGCCTCCTTGATAACGCGTATGGTGTTTTCTATACGCGCATTGGCTTCCTGCATCAGTTGTTCTGCTTCTTCTTTGGCTTTACGCAGAATTTCTTTGCGCGATTTCTGCAACTCTTCCATTTCGGCCTGGTATCGCTCAATCGTTTCCTCCATGTGCTTTTCGCGCTGGCGTATGGTTTGGCGTTTACCTTCCCAATACCGTTTGTCGCGTACAATATCTTGCAGGTATTTGTCGGCATTGATATATTCGCTGCCCACAATTTCCGAGGCATCGGCAATCACATCTTCCGGCAAACCTATCTTCCGGGCAATCTCCACGGCGAATGAACTTCCGGGATTACCTATTTGAAGTTGGAAAAGGGCTTGCATTACATGGCGGTCGTACAACATGGCACCATTCACTACGCCTTCATGATCTTCGGCAAAGTGCTTCAGATTTTGGTAGTGGGTAGTAATAACGCCGAAGGTCAGCTTTTGGTTGAAGCGTTTTAATACGGCTTCGGCAATAGCGCCACCAATCTGCGGTTCCGTTCCGCCTCCGAATTCGTCAATCAGGATAAGGCTGCGTTCGTTGCAGTTCTTCATCATGATCTTCATATTAGTGAGGTGGGAAGAGTAGGTACTTAAATCATCTTCAATAGATTGCTCGTCGCCAATATCAATAAAGATACTACTGAAGATTCCGGCGTGGCTGCGTTCGTGCATCGGGGTGAGCAGTCCGCATTGCAGCATGTATTGCAGTAATCCCACGGTTTTCAGGCAGACGGACTTACCTCCGGCGTTAGGTCCGGAGATTATCAGGATTCGTTGTTTTTCATTCAACTCAATATCCAGCGGCACTACTTTCTTGCCATGTTTGGCCAGGGAAAGTTGTAACAGAGGATGTACGGCCATCGTCCAATCTAATATCTGTTTGTTTTCAAAAGCCGGTTTCAGCCCGGATATTTGCTCGGAGAACAGAGCTTTTGCACGTATAAAATCTATCTCGGAAAGAAACTCATACGATAGCAATACTTCGGGGATGGAAGGACGAAGTTGATTAGAGAAGTCCGTCAGGATTCGTATAATTTCCCGTCGCTCGTCACCTTCCAGTTCGCGGATGCGGTTGTTGGCTTCTACAACTTCGGCCGGCTCAATGAATACGGTCTTTCCACTGGCTGATTCGTCATGTACGATACCTTTTATTTTCCGTTTCAATGCCGGGGCAACGGGGATAACCAAACGACCGTCTCGCATAGTGGGCGTTACGTCTTTGTCTACTACTCCTTCGGATTGGGCATTACGCAGGATGCTGTTCAAAGAACGGGAAATGCTGCTCATTGTACTTGCCAGCTCCCGACGGATACGGGCTAATTCAGACGAAGCATTATCTTTGATCTTTCCGTATGGAGAAAGAATTCCGTTTATTTTTGCAATGAGTTGGGGGAATACGGTGATATCTCCTGCCAATCGTTTCAGGCAAGGGTAGGGGGATGTGCCTTCTTCTCCGTCTTCTCCTTCTTTTTGTAGGAAACGTACGATGTCTCGTATCGTTTCCAGCGAACGGCGTAGATCAAAAAGTTCCTGTTCATCCAGATACATACCTTCCACCCGTATTCTTTTCAGAGAAGGGCGGACGTCAAAGAAATATTGTGCAGGGAAGTTGTCTTCCTCTTGAATGATGCGCACGAATTCGGTGACTTGGTTCAGGCGTTCTTCGATCTCGCTAAAGCGGTCGGAAAAGGCCATATCCGTCACTCGTTCTTCGCCAAGAGTGCTGAGGCATTTTTCTTTCAGCAACTGGCGTATTTGGTCGAAACCTATTTTCTGTTCGAAGTTCTGAGGGTATATCATGGCACAAAAGTACGATTAATTCGCGAAAAAAAAGAAAAGAAGTTTGCAGATTTAAAAAAGAGTCGTATCTTTGCACCGCTTTCAACGGAAAGCACTTCTGAAAAGGAGTTTTGGAGAGGTGGCAGAGTGGTCGATTGCGGCGGTCTTGAAAACCGTTGTACTGAAAGGTACCGGGGGTTCGAATCCCTCCCTCTCCGCTGAATGTCAAAAACAAGTGGCGGAAAAGTAAAGAATAAATCCTGTAAAACTTAGGTTTTACGGGATTTATTTTTTGGTTAACTGACAAGTAAAAGACAAAAAATGGATCGCCCGGAATGTTGATTCGCATTCAAGTTTAAACGCTACCTTTTTTGTAGGGTACTCAACTATTCTTATATTCTTTCGGCGATACTCCTGCATACCTTTTGAAGAATTTACCGAAAAAAGACTGATTGGAAAAATTCAGATGTTCACTGATCTGTTGTATAGTCAGTTTCCCGGACTTTAGCAGGGTTTTTGCTTCCAACATCACATAATTGTCGATCCATTCTCCGGCTAGCCGTTGGCTTACGCTGTATATGACAGAAGATAGATATTTGGGAGTCAGACATAATAAGTCAGCATAGAACTTCACGCTCCGCTCTTCTTTATAGTGGGCTTCCACCTCGCTGATGAAACGCTCGAAAATCTCCTCTTGCCGGGTGCGGGGAGACTTGGCTTGAAGTTCCGACTCTTGTATAACCATAGGTGCTATCCAGTAGTACAGTATTTGTACGTATGACTGCAATATGGGAATTTTAAAAGGATGATTTCCTTCTTTTAAGATCACTCGTATAGCTCGGTAAACTTTTAAGAATTCTTGCAACTCCTTTTTCCCAAGGCTGAAACAATGGACATTGCGCAGACTTTTATAAAACGACAGTACCTGCATGGTGCTTTCAGTAACAGGCATGAAATTGCTGCGGGTAGCTATCATCAACCCTTTAAAATCTTTGGAGATGGAAAGTATTTCAAAAATGATCCCTGCTACGATAATGCAGAAGCTATTAGGCTGCAATACGTATTCTTTTAGTGACACGCGGATATGCGTTTCGCCTTCGGTACATAGCAAAATCATAGGCATTTGCGCTTGTATGGGGAAGCTTTTGTGTGGTTGCCACAATGTATCCGTAGACGGGCAATTATCAATATTGTCTTGTATTGCAATCTCCCCATCGATACAGACTGTATGGTCAGTCTGCGAGAAGCAAGAGAGATCGAGTGAGAAAATAGTAGGATCCATAGACTGATATAAATTAGATTATTTGACGACAAAATTAGTCTTTTTGGTGATATGAACTATAATTATTCGACTAAATGACCAATATACCATTCTTTTTTACCTTGAATGGTTTAATAAATAGTCGGAATTTTGCAGGCGGAAATAAAGAATAAAACTTTAATTGAAACGACAACAATAAAATGAATGTAAAAAGATGGCTGGTACCGGTAATGGTTCTGCTCTTGGCAGCATGCGGTACAAAGAAAGAAGAAAAGTTCGTACGGAGTGTGAAGCTCGTTCAGCCGGTAGCGCTGAGTAATGTATCTCACAAAAGTCTTTCGGGTGTGGTGAAGGAATCGGAA
>USLU01000066.1 GCA_900555635.1 uncultured Bacteroides sp. | reverse complement strand
ATCCTGATATCAGTGAAGCTACAAAACGTATGGGATCGGATATTGAAGCTGAATATCAACCGGATGAAAAGCGGGCTCCTATTTACGAGGTACTTTATAAGAAGTATCTTGAACTGGCAAATTGTACGAAATAATAAGTAATACAAACTATTAATCTATTTAAATCATGAGAATCAAAACTTTAATTTTGGTAGCCTTATGCACGGTTGCCTTGGGAATTCACGCCCAAAACTTCAATGGACTTGACATGAACATGGGCAATTTATCGAGATTGTCCAATGCAAAAACACGTTCTATCAGTCCTGAAAATTATACTGGAGAAAAGGGTAAAGGAGGCATGGCTGATCCTGTGAAAGACAAGGATAAACGTAATGTTGCCAACGCTCATCACGCAGCCAAAGATTTAGGTAAAGGCTGGAAAGTGAATCCCTTTATCATAGTTAATCCGGGAGAAACTATTACGATTGCAGAAATTGAAGGTCCCGGAGCTATTCAGCAAATATGGATGACTCCTACAGGAAACTGGCGTTTTTCCATTATCAGAATGTATTGGGATGATGAGAAAGAGCCATCTGTAGAATGTCCGATAGGTGATTTCTTTGCAAGTGCCTATAATGAATATGCACAATTGAGTTCTTTGGCTGTATGTGTGAATCCGGGTAGCGCATTCAACTGTTATTGGAAGATGCCTTTCCGCAAAAAAGCACGCATCACGCTGGAGAATATTAACACAAGGGAGGAAATGCGCTTATACTATCAGATTAACTACACATTGACCGAAGTTCCTCAGGATGAAGCTTATTTCCATGCTCAGTTCCGTCGTTCCAATCCAACACAGGGTTCACTGCATACATTGATTGATGGTGTAAAAGGTAAAGGCCAGTACGTAGGTACTTATTTGGCTTGGCGTGTGAACGATAATTGCTGGTGGGGTGAAGGCGAAATCAAATTCTATATGGATGGTGATAAAGAATATCCTACTATTTGCGGAACAGGAGCAGAAGATTATTTCTGTGGTTCGTATAACTTCGAAAATCCCAAAACTCGTCAGTATCAGGAATTCACTACTCCTTATGCCGGTATGCATCAAGTGATTCGTCCCGATGGATTATATCGTGCGGTTACCGCTTTCGGATTATACCGTTGGCATATACTTGACCCTATTCGTTTCGACAAGGATTTGAAAGTAACCATTCAGGATTTGGGCTGGCGTCACGACGGACGTTACAATAATCAGAAATCTGACATTTCTTCTACCAGTTTCTGGTATCAGGCAGAACCACATGCCAAGTTCCCTGCTTTGCCAAGCAAGGATGAACTGGAAATACCGAAATGGTAAGATTGATATTCAATAGTTTTTCAATTAAGATAAAAAGATTGTTTTCAACAATAAGATAACGCAGAAGGAAAAGCACTATTTAATTCACTATTTAAAACACATTAATTTATGAAGAAACATTACTTCAAAATGGTATTGTTGCTAATCGTAGGTCTATGGTTATGCAATCCCCCTTGTAGTTCACAAGTGAACGTCTCAGGAGAACTGTACGATTTGGCGAAAATGAAAAACGGTGTCAAGAATCGTCGCGTCAGTAGCTACGACAGAAGTGGTAACAACCGCGATCATCTGAAAGACATTAAACCTGGTGAAACACGCACAATAGCCGAGATATCAGGCTCAGGTGTCATTAATCACATTTGGATTACAATAGCTCCCGGACCGGATCGTTTGTGCAGAAACGATATTATAATCCGTATGTATTGGGATGGAAACGAGTATCCTTCCGTAGAATCTCCTATTGGCCCATTCTTTGGGCAGGGTTGGAACGAGCAGTACAATTATGCATCATTCCCTTTGTCAGCAGGACCGGGTAGTGGAACAGGATTATCTTCTTACTTCACCATGCCATTTGCTAAAGGAGCCCGCATTGAAATAGAGAATCAAACCAATGAAAAGATCGATGCTTTCTATTTCTATGTAGATTACTTGGAAATGAAGAAACTTCCCGAAGACATGGGACGCTTCCATGCTTGGTACAATCATGAGTTGACCGAAGCTCTTCCCGAAGGAGAAACAGAGTGGGGAGTAACAGGTAAGGAAGGCGAAAACAAAACCGGTGAAAACAATTATGTATTTGCCGATATTCAGGGAAAAGGTCATTTCATAGGTCTCAATTATTATGTTCATTGTCCTACCCCAATGTGGTATGGTGAAGGTGACGATATGTGGTTTATTGATGGTGAAACTACTCCTTCGATGATTGGTACGGGTACGGAAGACTTCTTTAATACTTCCTGGTGTCCGAAAGAAACCTTCTCGCATCCTTACTTTGGCTATCCGCGTGTAAACAATGATATAGGCTGGTTGGGTCGTACACATGTATATCGATTCTTTATTAACGATCCTGTTTTCTTTGAAAAAGGCTTGAAGGCTACTATTGAGCATGGTCATAATAACAATCTTACTCTGGATTTAGCGAGTGTTGCCTATTGGTATCAGGACAAAGCAAGCATGCTGCCCAAAGCGCCTACGAAGGAAGAACGCAGATTGAAACCGATGATAAACTCCACTGATATTCATAAATGGCGTCATGAATGGAGAAAGAATAAGGGAAATGGTTCTACACTATGGGGAAATGAATAAGTATTACTATGAGTTTTTACTAACAATTAAATCAAAGTATTATGAGAATTTTTAGAAAAAGGAGTAGCTGCATAGCATTGATATCAATGCTATCATTAGCAGTACATGCAGAGGGCATATCCCCTGCAACTGCTGCACCGGAAGCAAATGCCGTAGAGATGAATGCTCCTAATGAAATGCAGCAAGCGAAAATCGTACAAGGTACTGTCTTGGAAGAAGGTACCAACGAACCTCTTATCGGAGTGAATGTTGTAGTTAAAGGAACCACTATAGGTACTACCACCGATATCGAAGGAAAATATTCAATAAAGGTTCCTTCTGAAAATTCAGTATTGGTATTCTCTTTCATTGGTCAGAAAACAGAGGAGCGTCCTGTAAAAGGTATGTCCACAGTAAATATCGTAATGAAGAGTGATGCTACCATGCTTTCTGAAGTAGTAGTGTATACCGGATATATGACTCAAAGAAAAGCGGATTTGACGGGTTCACTAGCTTTGGCAAGTGCAGATGATATAAGAAAAAATTCATCGGCTAATCCTATGAAAGCATTACAAGGTAAGTTATCGGGTGTGCAGATTACTACCAATGGTGGTAACCCTGCAGAAGGAGTAACTGTTCAGATTCGTGGATTATCCTCTCTTTCGGGTGGAGTTAAACCTTTAATTGTATTGGATGGTATGCCTACCGAAAACTTGAATCTTCGTGATATAAACTCCGGAGATATTGAGTCCATTCAAGTATTGAAAGATGCTGCTTCTGCCAGTATCTATGGAGCAAGAGCCTCGGGCGGTGTAATACTTATTCAAACTAAAAAAGGAAAAGAAGGAAAAACAAATGTTGAGTACAATGGTAGTGTTTCAATTAATACTGTAGTAAATAAGCCTACACTTATGAACGCCAAACAATACGGAATTGCGGCATTCCAAGCACAGGCTTATGATGAAAGAGTTTATGGTACATCTATATCTTTACCATCAGCTTATGAATACACATGGCATAGAGGTGATAACGGAATGGCTGTATTGGATGGAATAAAAACAGCAGAATTCCTGAATAAAGATCAAACTGTAAGAGGAGCTGATACTAATTGGATGAAAGAAATATATCAGACTGCCATTTCTACTAATCATCAGCTAACAATTTCGAATGGTACAGAGAAATCCAAAAGTCTATTCTCTTTAGGCTTTTATGATAATCAAGGAACACAGATTCATACATTCTTCAGACAGTATTCAATACGTGCTAATACAGAATATAACTTGATAAAGAATCGCTTGAAAGTTGGTGAAAATTTGGCGGTATCCTATTTGCAATACAGAGATCAGAATGAAACACGTTGGGCAATGATTAATCCGCCGGCAGGTCCTGTATATGATGAAAATGGAAATTGGGCTGGTGCACCCGGGTTTGATGATTTTAGTAATCCGGTACGTTTGTTGACGATGAATAAGGATAATGTGAGCAATTATGTGAAGATCATCGGTAATATTTTCTTGGATTTGAATATTTGGAAAGGAATATCTGCAAGAACTCAGCTTGGAGTTGACTATGGTAATGCCTATAATCGTACAATTGATGGTATATGGTCAGAAACGGGAGGTAGAAACAGTGATGGAGAAAATTATGTAGGTAATAGTCAGTCACATCCACTGAGTTACGTATGGACCAATACTTTATCTTATACATTAAGCACTGGTAAGCATAATTTGGATGTTGTGTTAGGTACCGAGGCCACTAGATTTGTTCAAGAAGGTTTCTCTGCAAGAAGAGAAGGCATTTATCTGGAAGATAGAGATTTTGCTCATATAGGTGTAACTACTGGTACAAAATATTCATTGGGTAGCTCTGCCGATGAATATACTTATTTCTCTTTGTTCGGTAAAGCCAACTATGTTTATAATGGCAAATATATGTTATCTGCTACTGTACGTCGTGATGGTTCTTCTTTGTTTGGTGCGAATAATCGTTATGCTACATTCCCGGCATTCTCAGCTGGTTGGAGAATCAAGGACGAAGCTTTTATGGAAGACTTTGATTTCTTGTCCGATCTTAAATTACGTGCTAGCTGGGGAGCAAATGGAAGTGTACAAGGTCTGCCAAGAGGATATACTACTACTCCATTTACTACGGACTATTTTGGAACGTCATATCCTATACATGGTAATGAAACAGGACCATTGGAATCAGGATATAGAAGAACTTGGATTGGTAATCCAGACCTTAAATGGGAAACAACTACACAAACAGACATCGCTGTTGACTTCGGATTTTTGAATCAACGTCTAACAGGTTCTTTGGGGTACTATTACAAGAAGACAAAAGATATCCTCGTTCAAACTCCTTATATCGCAGTAATGGGAGAAGGTGGTGAACCTTGGATTAATGGGGCAAGTATGAATAACCGGGGAGTTGAGTTTGAAGTTAGTTTCAGAAGTAATCCGAGTGCAGCATTCCAATACACAATCTCAGCGAATATCGGAACTTATAAAACCGAGTTAACTGACCTTCCTAAAAATGTAATAAATAAGTATCCTGGAGATGGTGTACGTGACTTTGTGTTGGGTAAATCGCCTAATGTAATCTACGGTCTTGTGGCTGATGGTATATTCAAAACGCAGGAAGAGGTGGATAATCATGCCGAACAACCCGGCAAAGCAGTTGGTCGTATTCGTTACAAAGATTTGGATGGAGATGGAGTTATCAATGAACTGAATGATAAGACATTCATTGGTAATACAGATCCTGATTTCTTCGGAGGAATCACTTTTGATTTTAAATACTGCAATTTTGATTTGAACTTATTCTTCCAAGGTGTATTCGGTAACCAAGTAAATAACATTTGGAAGCAAGAAAGCGATTTTTGGAGTATATCTGGTTCTGTTCCAGCTGGGAAGAATCACTCTACCAGACTACTAGATGCTTGGTCTTTTGATAATCCCAATTCAAATATTCCGGCTATATCAAATTCTACTGTTAATAATGAACAAAGAATGTCGACTTATTATATTGAAGATGGTTCATATTTGAAACTGAGAAATATAGAGCTGGGATATACCTTCCCAAGCAAAATAGCAAGTAAAATGATGATGAAAAATCTTAGAGTATATGCTTCTGCACGAAATGTATTTACTCTTAAAAAATTCTGGGGAGATGATCAGTTTACAAGTTTTGACCCCGAAATGCCTGATTATGGGTACTTAACTCCATTTACTATGGCTTTTGGACTTAATGTTACATTTTAATTAGAAGACTATGAAAAAGCTTATATCATTATTATTGGTTTTAACCATTATGACCGGATTAACCAGTTGTGAAGAATTTCTGGAAGTTAATCCCAAACAAGTATTGGATGAAAATCTGCTCGTCAAACCAAGTGACATGGAGGGGTTCGTAACAGCAGCTTATGCAAGAATGACAGATATCCCTTCTTGGGATTCACCATTCTCACCTTGGTGGTCGGGTTCCATGCGTGCCGATGACTCTTACAAAGGAGGTGGAGGTACTTGGGATGGCGGAGACGGCTGGGGATATATGGAAACTTTTGTCAATCTCACTCCGAATGGATGGCCCATCGATTTTCCTTGGTATGTTTCTTACCAAATTATCCAAAGATGTAATACTGCTATTCAGAGGATGCAGTTGTTGACCAATGAGGAGTATCCGAATAAAGATAGCAGAATGGGTGAAATGTTGTTTCTTCGCGGATTTGTTCATTTCAGACTTAAAGAGTTCTTTAAGTATATGCCTTACATTGATGATAAGGTAGTTGGAACTTCAGAAGCATTTGAAGCTATTCCTAATAGAGATAAGAATTATCCGAACGATCAATATTTGTGGGAAAGAATTCTCCAGGACTTCAAACAGGCAGAAGATCTCCTTCCTCAAGTACAACTGGATAAGGGAAGATTTACTAAAAATGCAGCTACGGCTATGGTTGCAAGAGTCTTAATATTTATGGCGTATGAACAGGATGACAGACATCAGGTTATCAATATAAACAAAGATAAATTGAATGAAGCGTTGACTTACTTGAATAAGTTGACAGATCAGGAAGGCAATGCTTTGGATTTATGTGGTGACTTTGCTCAAAACTTTATGATAGAATTTGATAATAATACCAAAGAATCGATTTGGGAAATTCAATATTCTATAGATGATGGAAGTTCTACAGGTGGAAAGATTAATAGAAGTGAAGGTTTGAATCATCCTTGGAATTGGGGTGGTTTTCAATGTTGTGGTTTCCACCAAGTAAGTTATACAATGGCTAATGCATTTAAAACAGGTTCTAATGGATTGCCTTTGTTTGATACATACAATGATGACGATTATGGAGTGTATATAAAAAATGCTGATGGATCAGATAATATAGCACTTGTAGATGCAGGAAATAAGGCATACTTTGATAAGTATACTTTCGACCCTCGCTTCAGTCATACGGTTGGTGTACCAGGTCAACCCTGGAAGTATGATCCGGACTTGTTATTTGAAAGTAAAGGTATTCGTAATGGCGCTGAATATGGCTATTTAAAGTCAGTTAAAGAATTACCGCATCCGGGTTGCAATTGTTTGCTGTATGACGGATGGCAATTCAATTCAATGAATAAGCAGATGATTCGATACGATGAAGTAATCCTTTGGAAAGCAGAAGTGCTTATTCAACTCGATAGACAAGATGAGGCTTTACCTTTGATTAATAAGATTCGTACACGTGCTGCAAACAGCGTAGGTCTTCTGAAAAATGCAGAGGGCAAACCAGTATTGAACTATAAGTGCGAAACTTACAAGCCCGGTGTAAACTGTACTTGGACAAAGGATTTTGCCTGGAAAGCTTTGGAATGGGAAAACCGTCTTGAATTGGCTTGTGAAGGACGTCGTTTCTTTGACTTACAACGGTGGGGAACTCTCGAAAAAACTATGAATGCATATTTCGCTGTAGAGAAAAAGAGATTTGATTGGATGAATATTGCCCGCTTTACTGCCGGACGAGATGAATTCTTCCCTATTCATACTAATCAGATGGTGTATGCAAAAGGTAATTACACCCAGAATCCGGGATATTAATATCTAACTATTAAAATTGTGATTATGAAAAATATAGCAAAAGTCTTTTTAGTGACATTCATCAGTTTGTTGTTTGCAAGCTGTTATGATAGGGATGTTATTGATAGCAAAGGAATTCATTATCCTCTACCCAAAGTAGAAAACCTTGATTATTCAAAAAGTGGAAATACAGTTAAGCTGACTTGGCAAATTCCCGGTAATATACCTGCTGAGTTTGTTAGACCCTTGGAAATTAGCGTTCAGAAAGTAGAAAATGATATTTATACCGATAAAATAACTATTACTAATGAAGGTACCTCCACTGACAATATTGCCATTGATGCAAGTAAAAAGTACAGGTTCATAGTAAAGCTAGTAGGGTATTTGAATGATGATGCAAAACAGGCAGGGATTTCAAGCAAGATCTTTTCTGAAGGTCAAGTTATTGAGATCCAATAAATAGTTCCTGCTTTATTCAGTAAAGAGAGTGCGTAAAAGCGTACTCTCTTTACTAGTAATTATCATTAAAACTTAACCGAGCAACATCTAATAGAATAGGAATTAATTAAAACCGGGAAAATGAATAACATTATAATTGCAGGAATCATTTCATGTACATTGTTACTTTTTTCTTGCTCCAAAGCAGAAGAAAGTGAACCTTTTATACCGGGAGATGAGATTGAAGCTTTAGAGACAGATCTTATACCCAACAAAGATACAAGAGCTGTATCAACTACCCTGAATTTTAAGAATCTTGACGCTATAGATTATCTCATAGTGAAAAAGAGTGGGGGAGATAGCTATTCTACTCAAATTGCCCGAAGCGAACTTACTGCGAATTATAAATTCGAATATATCATTTCCAAATCAGATCCGGATCATTTTAAGTTATTATTAGTAGCTGTTTATAAAGACAAAAACAGCTCGAAACAACTTACACTAAACATTGACAATCGTTGGGGATTCTTCATACGTAACGTTGCTCGAATAGCCCGGGTCACAGGCTCAACAATGCAGGGAGAAACCTTTCCGAATCCCAATAACACAGCTGTTAATTGGAATGTAGGAGGCACTGACCTCGGCATTATCTGGGAAATGCAACCAGGGAAATATGGTGTGTTCTTCGGTGATACTTTCGGGCGTGACTTCGTTCCTAATCAAGTGAACCCCGGACCTAACGGAGGTAGTTGGCGCAGTAATGTTTTAGCCTTCTCTGATGATGATAATCTGGAAGACGGTTTGTCATTTAGAAGTATGGCTACAAATGATAGAGGAGATGCCAGAGAAATTGTATTTGGAGGGAAAGTAACCACTGGTAACGGTGACTGGACATCCATCCCTACAGCAGCTATCCGAGCCAACGGAACTGATTATGTGCATTATTTCAATATGAGAAACTGGACCGGATGGATTACAAATTATTCCGGATTGTACAAATCAACAGATAACGGTATGACATGGGCGAAATGCGAAAGTGTATCTTTCTCGTCATATAGCAACTTCGGACAAGTAGGTTACTTCAAGAAAGATGGATATGTATATATGATTGGGACTGAAACAGGAAGAGATAGTAGTGCTAAATTAGCCCGTTTTCTTGAATCTGATATGGAGAATCAGGGTAATTATGAATATTGGGAGGGAACTTCCGGCAAGTGGGTAAAAGGAAATGAAAACCTGGCCACAGTAATTATCAATGATAAAGTAGGTGAACTCTCCTTTATATATAATGAGAAACATAAGAAATGGATTATCGCATATTTCAATTCCGATAGGTACAATATAACTATGCGCACCGCCGAAGATATTACCGGTCCATGGAGCGAACCTTATGAATTGGCTAATGGTAGGGATTATCCACAGTTATATGGTTCATTCTTTCATCCGTTATCAGTGGAGGGAGACAATTTATATTTCACCATGTCTATGTGGATGCCGTATAATACTTTCCTCATGAAAGTGCAGTTGGCTGATATGGGAAGCTTCTGATATATAATTTAAAATCAATAATTATGCAGAAACATATTTATATCATAGTTTTTGTTTTGCTTACGGTGATGGACGTTGGAGCATTAGCGCAAAAAAAAATAGAGCTTAATAAGAATGCACTTCCATCTATATTTAGTACGGCAATTGATGCCATACAATATGACCTTTTGGGTAATGTCAAGGGCAAGAGTATTATAAAAGAAATTGATAAACATACGTTATACATAAAATTTTCTTTTGTACTTAAAGATTCAATCAAGCAAGTTGATTGGCAAGCGACGATTAAGCCCGCTTTCTTACCTTCATTCCATTGGTCTCCACATCTTACACCTACTGATAAAAACATTATCGATCAACATGTTTTTCGCTCGCCTGCATTGATTGTTTCAGATAAGGAGCAATCGCTCATTCTTGTTCCCGATCTGGATATTATGCAGAAGGGAACTCCTGTTCGTTGGTACATGGATTTGGATGCATTCAACAATAAACTTACGATTGGTATGTGCGACAGTTATGTATCAGATCATGTTCTCTTTGAACGAGCCAAGACTACAACCTATCCGGAAGGAAACATCGAAATAGGATTCTATCTGATGCATTTCGATGGCAAAGAAGTATTGCAAAATCCTTTTCAAAAGCCATTGGAATTTATATGGAACCGATGGGGACAAAAACAATATAACCAAGGTAATCCTGTAAAAGGAAATCTTGAAGCTTATGTAAAGCACACCTATAACTGGGCATTTCATTCATGGGAAAAGAATGTCTGGCAACAATTTGAGCTAAATGGAAAAACAGTTGGTGCACCGGTATTTATTGTAAACGTAACACAGAGCCCTAATTTCCCGGGAGAAGTGAATGAACGCGAATTTCGTTCTGTGTGGAATCAAGCTTGGTTCAGTTCCCTGCGCTCGGCAAGTGGGCTGTATCGATATGCTCGAAGGACTAATAATAAAGCACTTCTTGAAAGGGCGGTTCTTACTAAAGAGCTTGCTTTGGCTTTTCCACAGAAAGATGGCTTCTTTCCAGGATTAATTGGTACTGAAATGTATCAAGTAGAAATTGGCAGAAGGAAATTCAACCGAAGCAAAGGTTGGGGAACTTACTATTGGGGTAATTCCAACCGCAATCCTCAAACATGGGATCCGAAAGAGTCGCCTTATCATCTTTTGGACATGAGTTGGACAGCCTTATTAATGCTCCGGTGGTATGATGAGTTGGAAAAGGACATCCGACTTTTGGTTTATGCAGAAAACTATGCTAAATCACTGCTTGCTAGTCAAGCAGAAAATGGCTTCTTTCCCGGATGGCTTGATATGCAAACGCTGAAACCGTTGGTAGAGTTGAACGATTCACCTGAATCATCTCTATCCGTTACTTTCCTACTCAAACTGTATGAATTGACGGGAAAGAAAGAATATAAACAGGCAGCACTCCAAGCGATGGATGCAGTGATTCGTGAGGTTATTCCGACTGGAAGATGGGAGGATTTCGAGACTTATTGGTCATGTTCCCGCTTCGGGGCAAATGATCTGCTAGGTAAGAAAGTATTGAGAAACAATATGTACAAGCAGAATAATTTCTCTATGTTTTGGACTGCGGAAGCTTTGTTAGAAGCCTATCGTCTGACACAGAAGAAAGAATACCTCGACTATGGAAAACGTACGCTGGACGAATTGCTTATGACCCAAGCATCGTGGCAACCTCCCTACATGTATGTAAATGTATTGGGTGGGTTCGGTGTATTGAATGCTGATGGTGAATGGAATGATTCACGTCAAAGCCTGTTTGCTGAATTGATTATTCAATATGGAAGACTACTGAATAAGCCTGAGTACGTAGAACGGGGATATGCTGCTTTGAAAGCATCTTTTGTAATGATGTATTGTCCGGAAAATCCACAAACTAAGTTGCAATGGGAGAAAGTATACCCATTCTTCGGCATGGCAGATTATGGTTTTACGATGGAGAATTATGGACATGGCGGTCGCACGACCCCCGAAGGTGAAGGTATGGGAGAATTTACAATCTATGATTGGGGAAACGGAGCTGCTGCCGAAGCTTATAATCGGATTATAGATAAGTTTGGAAAAATAGATTAATTTGAAACCACTTAAACAACAATAAAACCATGATAAGAAAGACACTATCCTTATTAGCTTTGCTAAACATGGCAGCGTTATTTCCGATTCAGGCAATGCCTCTATCCGAAGCGCCCAATATTGGGAAATCAAACAGAGAATTCAACACTGAGTATCGTAACGAATACCTCAATCGTATCGCTTTTCCCATCGGCGGTATGGGTGCAGGCATGTTCTGCCTGGAGGGTACGGGAGCCATCTCACATGTATCTCTCCGTCATCACCCCGATCTGATGAATGAACCCTATACTTTTGCTGCCATCCATGTGAAGGGTGCTGCACAAGGAACAAAGGTGCTCGAAGGACAAGTGCCTGACTGGAAACTATTCGGACCTGTTCAGAGCGGGCTGGGTAGGGGAGACAAGACATACGGTTTGCCGCGCTTTGAAGACGCGACATTTCAGACCCGCTTCCCCTTTGCAACTATTGATTTGAAAGATAAAGATATTCCTCTCGATGTAAAAATTGTAGGCTGGAGCCCCTTTATCCCGACGGATGAGAATAATTCCAGTCTGCCTGTAGGGGTATTGGAGTATCAGTTTACAAATACAACCGGCAAATCCATTGAGACAGTCTTCTCCTATAACACAAGAAATTTTGTAGATGGCAGAGGCACTATACAGGGGGTAAAGAACGGTTTTGTACTGAACGATGCCGATAACGGTGGATTGGCGATCTATGTCGATAATGACGCAGCGGTAGTAGACCATTGTTGGTTCCGCGGTGCATGGTTCGATCCTCAAACTGTGCTTTGGGATAACATCCGATATGGCAAGATGCCCGATAATCAACCGGTAAAAGAGGCTGCACCCGGAGCATCCGTTTATGTTCCGCTCACTTTGCAGCCGGGAGAAACGAAAACCGTTAAAGTGAACTTCTGCTGGTATCTGCCCGATTCGGATCTTTCTATCGGTGTAGCCCGTAAAACGGGTAAAGCATTCACCGGCAGTCCTTCCAAGGGTACTGCCGCAGGTCAGCAAACAGTGATCGGTTATGCGGGAAAACAATTACTGAACTCCTTCGAACGAGGGGGCGATGGCTTAATGGGTATTATACAATCTCCCGAATTCAAGATAGACAAAAGATATTTGAAGTTCCTCGTAGGCGGAGGCAATCAGGCAGATCGCACTTCCGTGAACCTGGTAGTGGATGGCAAGATTGTACAGACAGCCGTTGGGAATATGTCTGAAACATTGAATGAAGCTGTATGGGATTTGAAGGCTTATCAAGGAAAGAAGGCGTCCATCAAAGTGATAGATTTGGATGTTCATCCCTGGGGGCATATCCTTGCCGACCAATTTGTGCTGACCAATAATAAAGAAGAAAACATCAAAGCCTTGTCTTCCAACGCTACTTTGTTGGCCGATTTTGAAGGACAAGGATGGGGTGACTGGCAGACAATAGACTCTTCTGCCGAAGAAAAAATGTTTGTAGCCGAAGTGGTAGACGGCGAATCGACCTATCGTCCTTGGTATTCCGAACGTTTCAAGAATCTGAATGAAGTGATACAGTACTGGAATGCCAACTGTGCTACCTTGAAGAAGAACAGCGAGTTATTCTGTCGTGCGTTCTATGATTCCACTCTTCCGGCTGAAGTGATAGAGGCTGTTGCCGCCAATCTCACCATCTTGAAGTCGCCCACCGTGATGCGCCAATGGGACGGACGCTTCTGGGCATGGGAAGGTTGTGCCGATGAGGTAGGTTCCTGCCACGGCAGTTGCACGCATGTATGGAACTATGCACAGGCTTTGTCCCACCTCTTCCCCGCTATGGAACGTACCTTGCGTGAAACAGAATTTAAGGTAAGCCAGAATGCCGAAGGACATCAGAACTTCCGTGCCAACATGCCCATCTCTACCCCTCCTCATAACTTCCATGCGGCTGCCGACGGTCAGCTGGGCGGTATCATGAAAGTCTACCGTGAATGGCGCATCAGCGGTGATACGCAGTGGATGAAAGCCCTCTATCCTGCTGTGAAAGCAAGTCTTGACTATTGTATCCGCACCTGGGACCCCAAACGCAAGGGCATATTAGAAGAACCTCATCACAATACCTACGACATTGAGTTCTGGGGACCGAACGGCATGTGCACCAGCTTTTACCTGGGCGCCTTGACTGCCATGATAGAGATGAGCAAGACACTGAAGCAACCTTCCAAGGAATACGAAACTCTGCTGGCAAAAGGCAAGAAGTATATGGAAAGTGCCTTGTTCGACGGTGAATACTTTATTCAGAAGATTCAGTGGGAAGGACTCGAAGCACCTAATCCCGTTAATGTGATGTCCTTTGGAGGAAGTTATTCGAACGAAGCCTTGAAGCTGCTTAAAGCCGAAGGCCCGAAGTATCAATACGGAACAGGTTGTTTGTCCGACGGTATCCTGGGTATGTGGATGGCATCGGTTTGCGGACTGAACGAGGTAGTGGACAATGAAAAAGTAAAGAGCCATCTGGTATCTATACATAAATACAACTTGAAGAAAGATCTGACTGACCATTACAATCCGCAACGGCCGGCATACGCTTGTGGCAACGAAGGTGGTTTGTTACTCTGCACCTGGCCTAAAGGAGGTGCTTTATCCTTACCTTTCGTTTATAGCAATGAGGTGTGGACGGGGATTGAGTATCAGGTAGCCAGTCACTTGATGCTGAAAGGTGAGGTAGAGAAGGGCTTGGATATTGTTCGTGAATGCCGCAAACGCTATGACGGCCGCGTGCGCAATCCGTTCGACGAAATAGAGTGCGGACACTGGTATGCGCGTGCCATGGCAAGTTATGGCATGTTGCAGGGACTTACCGGAGCAAGATACGATGCAGTTACCAAAACCATGTACATCGACTCGAAAGTAGGTGACTTCAAGAGCTTCATCAGTACCGCCACCGGCTTTGGTACTATCGAACTGAAGAACGGAAAGGTTACGTTGGATATCGTTTACGGTAAGGTAGATGTAGACCGCTACGTCACGAAGTAAAGTTCCATTCGTTGAAACTGACGGTTATCTCAGCTGAACTAGATCAGGTAAATATATTATATTAAAGAATTGAATAATGAAAAAGAGACATTTGCTTTTATTTTCCGCCCTACTGCTGAGTAGCGGCGGTTTACAGGCACAAACCACGCAACCCAAGAAGGCTGCCGAAGTCTACATGGTGGCAGATGCCCACTTGGACACCCAATGGAACTGGGACATACAGACTACTATCAAACAATATGTATGGAATACCATCAACCAGAACCTCTTCTTGTTGAAGCAATATCCCGATTATATCTTCAACTTCGAGGGAGGCGTGAAGTATGCCTGGATGAAGGAGTATTACCCCGTGCAATACGAATTCATGAAGAAATATATCAAGCAGGGTCGCTGGCACATCAGCGGGGCAAGTTGGGATGCAACAGATACGCTGGTACCTTCCATCGAATCTTTCATCCGCAACGTAATGCTGGGGCAGCAATACTACCGCAATGAATTCGGTATGGAGAGTACCGACATCTTCCTGCCCGACTGCTTCGGTTTCGGCTGGACGTTGCCCACCGTAGCAGCCCATTGCGGACTGATAGGCTTCTCTTCGCAGAAGCTGGACTGGCGTACCCACAGTAATCACTTCGGAACCAAGAAGTATCCTTTCACACTAGGTCTATGGAAAGGGGTAGACGGTTCTACCATTATGTTTGCCCACGGTTACGACTACAATACACGTTGGAATGATGAAGACTTGTCCCAGAACAAAGGACTGGCAGAACTCGCTACCCGTACTCCGCTCAATCAGGTCTATCGTTATTACGGTACAGGAGATGTAGGTGGTTCGCCTACTCTGACTTCCGTTCGTGCCGTAATGAATTCCCTCGACGGTAAAGGCCCGTTGAAGATAAAAAGTGTCACCAGCGACCAACTGTACAAAGAGTATCAGCCCTACAACAATCATCCCGAACTGCCCCAGTACAACGGAGAGTTTCTGATGGATGTACACGGCACAGGCTGCTACACCTCGCAAGCCGCCATGAAGCTTTACAACCGTCAGAACGAACTACTAGGCGATGCCGCCGAACGTGCATCTGTAACTGCCGAATGGTTGAATCAAGCCGAATATCCCCAAGCAATACTGGACGAAAGCTGGAAACGCTTTATCTTCCATCAATTCCACGACGACTTGACGGGAACCAGTATTCCCCGTGCCTACGAATTCTCTTGGAACGATGAACTGATCTCCTTGCAACATTTCCCCGCTCCGCTTACTTCATCCGCCAATGCCGTTATCGGGCAGATGGACACGCGGGTAAAAGGAACTCCCGTTGTATTCTTTAATGCCGTAGGCTATCCGGTCACTGAGTTGTCGGAAGTTGAAATAACCAGTGCTTCGGCACCTCGCAGCGTGGAAGTGTATGATGCTTCGGGCAAGAAAATCGCTTCACAGTTATTAGGCTTTGCCGATGGAAAAGCCCGCTTGTTGATAGAAGCCAGCATACCTGCCACCGGATATACAGTATATGATGTACGGCTCTCTTCGGGTTCTAACAAAACAACCGCTGTTGCCAATACAGATAATCGTGTCTTGGAAAACTCTGTATATAAGTTATCCTTAGATAATGCAGGCGATATCGTCTCATTGTTCGACAAGAGGAACGACCGTGAACTGGTGAAGACGGGTAAACGCATCCGCCTGGCACTGTTCAACGAAAACAAGTCGTACGAATGGCCCGCATGGGAAGTACTGAAAGCTACCCTCGACCGTGAGCCCGTATCTATTACGGAAGATGTGAAGATTACCTGCATTGAGAACGGAGCTTTGCGCCAAACACTTTGCGTTGAGAAGAAATACGGCGAATCCTACTTCAAGCAATACATCCGCCTCAATGAAGGCACCAATGCCGAACGTATCGACTTCTACAATGAAGTCGACTGGGCATCGACCAATGCACTGCTGAAAGCTGAGTTCCCCTTGAACGTAACGAATCCCGAAGCCACTTATGACCTGGGTATCGGCAGCGTGAAACGTGGTAATAATACCGAAATTGCTTACGAAGTCTACGCTCAACAATGGGTTGACCTCACCGATAAGAGTGGCAATTGCGGTGTAACTATCTTGAGCGACAGCAAGTATGGTTGGGACAAGCCCAATGATAACACCCTCCGCTTGACTTTACTGCATACACCCGATACCCAAAATAACTACTCTTATCAGAACCGTCAGGACTACGGACATCATTGCTTCACTTATAGTCTGATTCCCCACGAAGGTGCTTTGGATAAAGCCGCCATCGTTCAGAAAGCTGAAGCATACAATCAGAAGTTGAAAGCTTTCTGCACCGACGCTCATAAAGGTATGCTTGGCAAAGAGTTTTCGTTTGTATCTTCCGATAACAGCAACGTAGTAATCAAAGCTTTGAAGAAAGCACAGGAAGGAGACGAATACGTAATTCGCGTTTATGAAACCGGTGGCGAGAAGCTGCAGCAGGCATCGCTGACTTTTGCTGGCGATATACTCAGTGCATCCGAAGCTGATGGTACCGAGAAGACCACAGGCAATGCCTCATTTACAGGCAACAAGCTCAAAGTAAACATTACCCCGTACTCCATCCGTACGTATAAAGTCCGTTTGAAACCTTCTGCTTTGCCCCTCAATGGTAATAGCTACGCCCCACTACCTTTGAAGTACGACCTCAAATGCGCGTCGTTCAACGAGTTCCGCAGAGACGGTAACTTTGACGGAGCTTACTCTTTCGCTGCCGAACTTTTCCCTGATTCTCTGAATGTACATCAAGTACCTTTCCGTTTCGGACCGAAGGATGCTGCTAACGGGTTAGTGTGTAAAGGTGATACGATTCTGTTGCCGAAAGGACATACCTATAATAAACTCTACTTCCTGGCTGCTGCCACGGATGGAGATTACAAGGCTGCTTTCCGCAGTGGTCGTTCTTCTGCTGAATTTACTGTTCCGTCTTATACCGGCTTTGTCGGTCAGTGGGGACATACCGGGCATACGGCAGGTTATCTGAAAGATGCCGAAATAGCTTACGTAGGTACACACCGCCACTCTACTACGGAGGACAGAGCGTACGAGTTTACCTATATGTTCAAGTTCTGTATGGATATTCCCAAAGGAGCTACCAGCGTGATTCTGCCTCAGAATGAGAAAGTCGTTCTCTTTGCCGCTACCTTAGCCAAAGAGAATCAGAAGCCGGTTCAGCTTGCCACTCCTCTATTCCGTACAGCCAATAAAGGAAATGAAACACAGGTCAAAGAGTCGGAAGTAAAGAAAGAGAACCTGATGCGAGGTGCAAAATTACTTGGATACTCTGGTTCTATCAACGACCGTGAGACGCCCCAGTCAATGATTGATGGTAATACCAAGACCAAATGGTGCGAAGTAAACGCTGCCTTGAATTATGCCGACTTTGACTTGGGCGAAGCCAAGAGCGTTAGCGGTTGGAAGATGTACAATGCCGGCAACGAAGACCAGGCATTCATCACCTCCTCCTGTTTCCTGCAAGGACGTAATAGCCTGAACGAAGAATGGACTACCCTTGACTATGTAGATGGAAACGAAGCAGACATTATGTTGCGCACATTCAAGCCTGCTATGGTACGCTATATCCGTCTGCTTGTTACCCGTCCTACACAGAATATCGGTATGAAGGTGCTACGCATCAATGAGATGGAACTATACTAAATATACTCAAGCAATCATTTACTAAGAATGACACTATAAACAATACTAATAATGAACATCATAAAGAACAATATCATCACTCTACTGGCTCTCTTTGCCCTAATAAGTACATCACTCACCGCCCAAAACACCTATCGATGGACTGATGAACTGGAACTCCTGAAGCGTGTGGACAAACTTCCCGAGTATCGTACCAACTCGCTGGTGGAACAATTCTCCAGTTACGACCGTACCGGAGGCAACGACGACGGCTTTGCCGGAACCTACTCCTTCTTGCGCAAAGAGGGCGACAAACTGGTAATAGCCGAAATGGAAGGACCTGGCGTTATCAACCGCATTTGGACGCCTACCCCTACTGATAATATGCTCTACTTCTACTTCGACGGACAGAAAGAACCGGGATTGAAAATCAAGTTCTCTGACCTTTTTTCTGGTAAGGTATACCCTTTCCTGAAGCCTGTTTGCGGCAATGAGATAGGCGGTTTCTATTGCTACATCCCTATCACTTACAAGAAGTCGTGCAAGATTGTATTCGACGGGCCTAAGTTGGAGTTCATACAGATTCAATACCGCAACCTGCCGGGAAAGAAGGTAGTTACTTTCGACGGAGACCCTTCGCAGCAGCACAAATCACTGATTGAAGATGTGAACAATCTTTGGGCCGACATCACTCCCGAAGTCTCCGGCTTCACCACCGGGCAATCGGCTAATGTAAGCACCGTAGAGCAATCGTTCACTTTGAAGCCCGGCGAAGAGATTCCTTTCTTCAAGCAGAATCAGCCGGGCCGTATCGTGGGCTTCACGATCGACGCAGGCAGTTCATTCGAAGGCATATACAAAGATGTGCTTCTCTCAGCTACTTGGGACAACGAATCTGTTGAGGCTATCTACGCCCCCGTTGCCGATTTCTTCGGCTATGCATACGGCAAAGGCGCCATGCGTGGCATGTTGATGGGCAAACAAGGAACAGCTAACTATTGCTATTTGCCCATGCCTTACGATAAATCAGCCTCTATGAAACTGATTTATAAGAAGCGTGCAGATATAGAACAAACCCCTATCTCGGTCAACGTAAAAGTGTACTACAACAACCATCCTCGTAATGTCAAAGAAGAAGGTAAACTCTACACCCTGTGGCATCGTGAAAAGCCCGAACTGGGCGAGTTCTTCAAGTTCCTCGACATGAAAGGGAAAGGACACTACGTAGGCACCATTCATCAGGCACAAGGTTTGCGTGCCGGCATGACACTCTTCTTCGAGGGCGACGACAGCACGTATGTAGACAACAAGATGCGTCTGCACGGAACAGGCTCCGAAGACTACTACAACGGTGGTTGGTATGCAGTGCTCGACCGTTGGGACCGTGGCAACAGCCTCCCCCTGCACGGTTGTCTGGACTATTCTCTTCCGATGGGTCGTACCGGTGCTTACCGCTTCTTCCTATCCGACAAGATGTCTTTCGAGAAAGAAATCTATCATGCCATGGAGCACGGCGAAGTCCGCAATAATTTCCCTGTAGATTACACCTCCATCGCCTTCTTCTATGCCGACCGTCCGCTACAAAGCAAGATGGAGCCTACCGATGAACTGCGCAAAGTCTATCTGCCCCGCGAACACGTCTATTTCCCACAACTCATGCTACTTACCCCCGGTTGGGGAATGCAAGTGACCCACGAACGGGGTATCCGCATGACCACCCGCCAACAGGGTGAAGTACGCTTGATGCTGAACGACGTACCCGAAGGCAAATACCGTGTATTACTGAACTACTACGTCAAGCCCAACGGTGCCGACATACAGGTGTGGCAACGTCAGAAGCAGCTATCCGACTGGATCAGCACCAAGGAAGACAAGGAAGTGCGCAAAGAACGAGTGTGTGTAGGCGAGATACAGTTGACCGAACAAACCAACTCCCTCACCTTCCACGTAAAGAATAATAATGGTGCAGATCAGTTTGAACTAGACCTGCTGATATTGGAAAGAATAGATTGAATTATATGAAGAACATGAATCTACTAAAGAATACAACTACCTATATCTTCGCAGCAATACTTGCAATCAATGCTACCCAAAGCTATGCGAAGGAAGTCACATCAGCCAACAAAACCACCGGCAACAAACACCTCGTTATGAGCCAAGTGAAGATGGTGGCACGCGTCACCGGCGATTCATTGCCCGGCGAGCAACTCTATCACCCTAACCGCACGGGTCCCGACTACGATGTCTACGGAACCGATTTGGGCATTATGTGGCATCAGACGGGCAATCGCATCGGCCTCTTCTTTGGCGATACCAGCGGCAAAGGCTTTGTCATCAACAAGAACGGAGGCAACGGCGAAAACTGGCGCTCTAACGTACTGGCTTTCTCAACCGATACCGATCTGACCGACGGACTGAAAATAGAATCCATGACACTGGACCGTGACAAAAGAGCCCATGAAGTATGTGACGGCGCCAAAGCTCATCCGCATGTTTATCAAACGTCCATTCCCACCGCAGCCATCCGTGCCGGTAAACTGGATTGTGTACATATCATGAACATCTACGACTGGGGTGCACCGAAAGGGCGTTGGCTCACCAACTACTCCACTCTCTACACCTCTGAAGATGACGGAAGAAGCTGGAACAAGCGCAGTGAAGTTACCTTTCATCCCGACAGCCACTTCTCGCAAGTAGCCTTTGCCAAACGGGACGGATGGGTATACATGATAGGCACACAAGCCGGACGTGGCGATGCCGCCTATCTGGCACGATTCCTCGAAGAAAAGTTGCTGGATAAATCCGCCTATCAATATTGGAACGGCGAAAGCAAGCAATGGATAACGGGCGATGAATCTGCCGCTACGCCCATACTCCGGGGGCCTGTAGGCGAAATATCCCTTATGTGGCACAAGAAGTTCAACCGCTGGATTATGACTTACAACTACGATCCCAACTACGACAAGACCCCGTTGACGAATACCCATGCCATCCTCTACTGCGATGCCGAAGACATCACCCAATGGAGCGAACCCAAAGTGCTGACCACTTCCAAAGAATATCCGGCACTCTACTGCGCCTATATGCACCCGCTGAAAGATAATGAGGACGGAATTTGGTTCTTGATGTCTATGTGGGGACCGTATAATGTATTCTTGATGCATGCTGATTTGAAACTACAATAAACTGACTATACCGATGAAGAAGATATTAACTTTATGTACCGTATTTTTCTGCTTTGTAGCCCTTGCCGCAGCTCAGCAGAAGTTATCTGTCTCTTCTCCCGACGGGAAACTTAAATTTTCATTGAACATCACTCCCGAAACCATCTCTTATGATGTGGTTTACAAGAAGCAATCGGTGGTTGTAAACTCTTTGCTAGGCTTCGACTTCGATAGTGGATCGTTCGGGAGCAATCTTAAAACAGGAAAGGTGCAACGCCGAAAGATTGACGAAACATACGAGTTGGTAGTGGGCAAAGTAAGTACCGCAAGGAACTACTGCAATCAGATCATCATCCCCTTGCAGGAGAAATCAGCGACCGAACGTACAGTCAATCTTGTAGTGCGAGCCTTTAACGACGGCATTGCTTTCCGTTATGAGTTTCCCCAACAGAAAGGCTGGAACTCTTATGTGATGTATGACGAGAAGACACAGTTTAATCTCAATGGTAATCCCATGGCTCTGCTGATGTATCTACCCGGCTATATCAATACTCACGAAGGTGTTTACAAGCAGGTGGAGTATGACAAAATTGCAAAGAAACGATTGATCGAGATGCCCGCCACCTTTGAGTATGACAACAGTATCTATCTCTCCATCACCGAAGCAGCCATACGCGATTATGCCGGCATGTATCTGGTGAAGGAGAAAGACAAGCTTGTCGGCAAGCTCTCTCCAAAACTGGGACAAGAGAAGATAAAAGTGGAAATTAATGAGTTTCCCCACCGAACACCGTGGCGTGTTATCTCCGTATCCGACCGTGTGGGCGGACTGCTTGAAACCAACATACTTACCAGTCTGAACGAGCCGTGCAAGATAGAAGACACCTCCTGGATAAAACCTTGCCGCACCACATTCACTTGGTGGAATGGAAACGTTGTTCCCGACAGTATCTTCTCTCCCGGAAACAACTTCGAAACCAATAAATACTACATCGACTTCGCCGCCCGCAACGGACTGGATGCGCATGGTATCTACGGCTATGCCGAAACACCTTGGTATTATGATGATAACTTCAACTTCGGTTGGGCAGGACCCAATGCCGACATTACCAAGCCCATACCTTGCTTGAACATGCCCCGCATTGTGGAGTATGCCAAAAGTAAAGGCGTAGGTATACATCTTTGGGTGCATTGGCGTCCGCTCTATGACAAACTGGATGAAGCCTTCGCACTATACGAGAAGTGGGGTGTAAAAGGATTGATGGTAGACTTCATGGATCGGGATGACCAGCAGATGATACGTATTCAGGAAGAGATACTGCAATGCGCCGCCAAACACAGACTGTTTATCCAGTTCCACGGTTCGAGCAAGCCATCGGGTTTGGTACGCACCTATCCCAATGAGTTCACGCGTGAGGGAACACTCAACTATGAGGTATGCAAATGGGATACATTGGTGAATGCCGACCATGACATATCCGTACCATTTACCCGTCTGCTGGCAGGTCCTACGGATTATCATTTGGGAGGTTTCCGTGCACAGAACCGTAAAGACTTTAAGATACAGTACGTTAACCCTCACGTAATGAGCACTCGTTGCCACATGCTGGCCATGTATGTGGTGTTGGAGAATCATCTGACTTCACTTTGTGATAAGCCCGAAGCATACGAAGGACAGCCCGGATTTGAAGTATTGCGCACTGTGCCCGGTACCTGGGATGAAATGCGTGTGCCGTTGGCGGAGATGAACAAGTATGTTACCGTAGCACGTCGCAGTGATACTGACTGGTGGGTAGGTACCTTGAACAACAGTACAGCCCGCACCTTGCAGTTGAAACTTGATTTCCTGGCAGAAGGGGAATATCAGGCTACAATCTATACAGATGCCAAGGATGTGGACGAGAATGCTAATCACTTAAATAAGGAAGTGCGCAAAGTTACTAAGAAAGATGTGATAGAACTACCATTGGCAAAAGATGGAGGAGCGGTAGTGCATATCAGACATCATTCAGAATAAAGAATCAGGGTGCTGTCATACAGTTACCCTGATTTCTATAATACATAATCTAATTACTTAAAACACTTAATGCTTATGGGAAAAACACACATCATCTTGCTACTTTGTGCTTTCTGTACTTTACCTACAATCCAAGCGCAACAGACCGCTTTCGATGAATTCAGAAAAGAGGCAGGAGATTACGCAGCTCTTTATACGGGCAAAGCGGAAGTAAGCTACAACATGCAAAAATTTCTCAATCATCCCTATTGGGGTACAGAGGAATTTTACAATGGGTCCATACATTACAACGGTTGGTTATACACCGACTTACAGTTACGCTATGATACCTACAAGAAACTTCTGATTGTGGTTACTCCGAATAAGCAAACCGCATTGCAGGTAGATTTAAGAAAGGTGGATTACTTCGTGATAAACGACCGGAAGTTTGTGCAACAAGGCGACAACTATGCTGCGTTACTTTACCAAAGTACCCAACTTTGCCTGACGCAGTACATCGTAACCACCTTGCGGTCACAGGTGAAGAAAGAAGACTTCTACTACAGCCAATTCAAGAAGAACGTATTCTTTAATCTCCATAAAGATGGAGCAGATTATACATTGTCATCTCGTTCCGACTTTCTGAAACTCTTTCCGAGCATCAAGAAGCAATTGAAAGCTTACTGCCGGAAAGAAAAACTGGACTTCGGAGAGGACTCTCGTGCACAAGCCATGCTTGCATTGACCCGATATACAGACTCTCTAATACATAAGCAACCATGAATATACACATACACCACATTAAGTATATAGGAATACTGCTTCTCATATGCTCTTCTTATACCGTATCTGCGCAACAGCGGCAAGTTCCGGCTGATAGCATTTCTGTTTTCGAACTAATGGATGCTGTGGAGAAAAGTACTTCCTGCCGTATCTATACCACCATCGCCAAGCCTTTCAAAGTAAAACGGATAACGACACAAAAGCCCACCGCCGAACATCTGCAACAGGCTTTGGCGACTACTGCATATAAAGTAACGGTACACGGAAATCAGATATTCATTCTACCGGATGTATTCCTTACTACTTCTTTGCCAGCCATACTCCGGGGAGAAAAGCCAGGGGTAGCAGATGAACAATTATCTACTTACATCCCTGTAGTAAACTCCTCCTCCGAGAACAAAGTGTATGAAATAGGTAACAAGCACAAAGCTCCTGCCGAAACAACTGTGACCCTGACCGGAAAAGTCTCGGACTTTAAAACCGGGCAAAACCTGGAAGGCATCAACATCGTTCACCGTGAGCCATGGATAGCCACTACAACCAACCGTAAAGGAGAGTATAGTATCAAACTACCCGTTGGATACAATGTCATTGAAATTACCGGAGTGAATATAAAAGGTGCCCGCCGTCAATTCATGACCTATAGCGATGGTATTGCCAACATCGAACTGGAAGAAGAGAACCACATGCTGGACGAAGTGATTATCACCTCCGGACGAGTACATAACGTAAAAAGTGTACAGCTAGGAATGGAGAAGATTCAGCCTTCTATGCTGAAGAATATCCCCACCGCCATGGGCGAAGTGGATGTATTGAAAATGATACAGACTCTTCCCGGCATCAAGACCGTAGGCGAAGCATCCAGTGGTTACAACGTTCGCGGAAGTGCCGCCGACCAGAATTTGCTACTACTGAACAACGGAACCATTTATAACCCGAACCATCTTTTCGGCTTCTTCACTGCATTCGATTCGGATATGATAAAGGATGCGGAACTCTATAAGAGTAGTATTCCTAGCCAGTATGGAGGACGCATTGCCTCTGTACTAAACATTACCGGCAAGGAAGCAAGCAAAGAGAAGTTTTCCGGTTCGGCAGGTATTGGCCTTGTCACCAGCAAGCTGAATCTTGAAATACCTATCATCAAAGAGAAAACTTCCCTACTTCTCAACGGACGTACCACCTATTCGGACTGGATAATGAAAACATTACCCGAAAAGAGTGGCTATCGGGATGGAAAAGCCGGATTCTATGACATGGGAGCCGTCTTCTCTCATACCGTGAATGAACGCAACAAACTGAATATCTATGGTTACTACAGCCACGACCGTTTTGCCTTCAATGATAATCAGAAGTATGCCTACAACAACATGAACTTCTCGGCAAACTGGAGAACGGTTCTCAATGAGAAACTGACTGGTAACTTCTCTTTCGGCTACGATCATTATGATTATCTGAATGACGAATCAGTGGAAGAACCCTCTGCCGCCCGATTGTCTTTTGCCATCAACCAATGGTTCGGTAAGGCTGATTTTGTTTATGATACCAATAAGGGACATGTACTGAACTTCGGATTGATAAGCCAATTCTACAACATAGATCCGGGAACATACGAGCCACTGGGTGCTAATTCGTTGGTTAAACGAAATGTACTCCAACAGGATAGAGCAGTGGAAAGTGCCGTTTATGTAGGCGATCAATGGGACATTACTTCCAAACTTTCAGTCAATGCGGGCATCCGCTATTCCATATTCAATACCTTAGGTCCCCGTACTTATTATACCTATCAGGAAGGAATGTTGCCTTCTTCCTCTTCGGTAGTAGATTCTATCTCAGCAGGAAGCGGCGAGGTTATCAAGACCTATCACGGACCCGAATTCCGACTTTCGGGACGATATGCCTTCACCGATGATTTCTCTGTGAAAGCGGGTTTCAATACAATGCGGCAATATATTCATAAAGTATCGAATACCACCATTATGTCGCCTACTGATACTTGGAAACTAAGTGATACAAATATCAAACCACAACGTGGCTGGCAACTCGCTGCCGGTGCTTACTACAACACTCCGAGACAAGTACTTGAATTATCCGTAGAAGGGTATTACAAGAAATTGGCAGATTACCTGGACTATCGCAGTTCCGCCCAATTGCTGATGAATCATCATCTGGAGATGGATGTTATCAACACGGAAGGATATGCGTACGGTGTCGAATTTCAAGTGAAGAAACCGGAAGGAAAGCTTAACGGATGGATGAGTTATACCTATTCACGTACTTTCTTGCGTCAGAATGATTCGCGTATAGCCCGTCCCATCAACAACGGAGACTGGTATCCGACGGAATATGACAAACCACACGATTTTAAAATGGTAGGAAACTATAAGTTCACCCGCCGTTATAGTGTATCTATGAACTTGGACTACAGTACAGGACGTCCTACCACGATACCCGCCGGGCAATATTACGATCAAAGCCTGAGAAAGATGCAGATTTATTATACCGACCGTAACAGTTACCGCATTCCCGACTACTTCCGTATAGACTTGGCATTCAACATTGAACCGAGCCACCACTTGACACTATTGACGCACAGCTCTATCTCTTTCGGTGTATATAACCTGACAGGAAGAAAGAACGTCTATTCCATTTATTACGTATCCGAGAAGGGTAAGGTTCAAGGATATAAGATGTCAATATTTGGTGCGCCCATTCCTTTTGTCACTTACAACATTAAATTCTGATGGCGTATGAAGAGAATAATAAATATAGGAATCGGAATAATTTTGCTGTGGGTAGTCTTAAGCAATTGTGTGGACAAATTCAACGCACATTTGCCAGTAGACGATATGGGGCTACTTATTGTTGAAGGTAATATTATATCGGACAGTACAGTGGTTTTCTCTTTAAGCCGTAGCTTTTCTTTGGATAGGGAATCTTTTCCTCAGGATTATAACCAGATAGATGCTGAAGTAAGTGTAGTAGGTAGTGATGGCTCATGCTTCAATGGTACTTATCTAGGCAAAGGAAAATATCAAGTTGCCATTGGAAAATTAAGTAAGGATGCCGGTTATAATCTGAAGATAGTTTATGAGGGAGATACTTATACTTCTGAACCACAACAGCCTTTAGAAACTGAAAAGATAGAAAGTGTCACCTACGAGCAACCTGAAGAATATGGTGACATCTATATTCGGGTTTCTACACAAAGTAAAGAAGCCTCATATTATTTATGGAGCTATGAAGAGGACTGGGAAGTAAAATCCGTTTATAAAGCTTTATATTTTTATGATCCAACAACTGACGAGGTGACAGTACATGATACGGCTCCATACGAATTTGGATGGTGTCATAATGAGTCATCCGAAATATTATTGGGAACTACAGAGAATAATATGGGAAACTGTTTTAAAGATAAACGATTATACTCAATTGACCATACTGATAACCGTGTTTCTCGTTATTACAGTGCGTTAATAAAACAACGGAAAATAGCGGTAGGAGAATACGAGTATTATCAAAATAAGGTGAAACTCAATGAAGAAATGGGAGGGCTCTTTACTCCTCAACCATCAGAGCTTCCTACAAATATTATTTGTAGCAATCCAGAAAAAAAGATAATTGGTTATGTTGGAGTTAATATGAATGTAACTGAATGGAAAATCCAACGTAACTGCCCCCCAGTGTCCAATGTAAATTGCCCCCCTGTTT
>USLU01000065.1 GCA_900555635.1 uncultured Bacteroides sp. | reverse complement strand
AAAATAAGCCCCGGCTGCCATACGGTCGTTCTGGGCATAAACCACATCGATCTGCGGATAAAGTTTCAATAGAGTATCCATCTTTTCCTCCGCACGGACGCGAAGCCAGGCGCCATCTTCAGTATCCAATAAGCAAATATCCTGATAAGATGATATAGCCTTCATAAATCCCTGATGGCGGTCAATGGCAGGAGTTGAACCCGCCAAGCCTGATATTTCGACGATAGTCCCTTTACCGTGCAAGGTGTTGGCAATGTAGTTTCCTACAGCTACACCAATTTCATAATTATCGGCACCGACATAAGCCGTATATTTGTCGGAAAGGATTTTGCGGTCGACTACAATCACATGAATACCTTTATTATAGGCCTCTTCAACTACCGGAGTAATCGGTGCCGCCTCATTGGGAGCCACCACCAACAAATCTACTCCCTGATCTATGAAATAGCGTATATCTTCCGCCTGACGGGTATTATCATCTCCGGCATTACGGAAATCGACTTCCACTTCATCATAGAAATTGGCTTCACGCAGTATCTCGCTATTCATCTGATGGCGCCATTCGTCTTCACTGCATTGAGAAACTCCGATGCGGAATTGGGGCTCATGACGGGAACAAGAAAGTAATGTTAAAGATGTCAATGTAAGAAGAGTTACAAGTAGTTTTTTCATGGTATACTATAAATTGAGTTACAAAAATAGTCTAATATTTGAATTAGAAAAGCATATCTTCATTGAATTCTAAGATACTTTTTAGCACATCGGGAAAAATAGCCAACTTAACATGTGATATCGCCATTTTCCGCTCCATACCAGCACCCTATCTTTGCAACATCAGAAGAGTGAAAACAAAACCAGAGTAATTACGTTGTAGGAAAATGAATGAAAACATCATGAAAAAGAGTTTTTTAATCTTAGTAGTATTGCTGATTTCAGGAATGATTTCAGCACAAAACGGAGGAAATGATATGAAGAAGTTTGAAGACCAATTGCCCCAAGAAGGTAGAGGAAATGTGCGTGTGGCTTACCAAGGCAAAGCCATTGACCAAATGATTTATGAGTTTATGGAAGAACAAGGAATACCGGGCATGACACTCGCCATCGTGCAGGCTCCCTATATTCCGCGTGTTGTAGGTTATGGAGTTACCGACATCGAAAAAGGAAACCTTGCCGCAGCCAAAACACTCTGGCCTATCGGACCTATCTCTCAAGGATTCACTGCCGTTGCCATCATGCAACTTTATGAAAAAGGCAAATTGGATTTGAACGATCCTATCGGTAAATATCTGAAAGACATACCGGAAGCATGGAAATTTATCAGCATTCTGCAATTAATGCAGCATAGTTCGGGTATTGCGGACTATCGAGAACAAAAAGCATTCGATGTATCTGCCAACTACAAACCCGAGCAGTTAGTACAAATGGTGGAAACAGTACCTTTAGCATTCCCAGCCGGAACTGACGTGAAACAGAGTGCAACCAACTTCTTACTATTGACTTCCATCATTGAAAAAGTAGCTAAGATGCCTTATCACGACTTCGTGAAAAAGCACCAAATAGACTACCTCGGGCTGAAACAGACTTATTTCGGCGAAGATATCCCCAATGTGAAGCAAGAAGATGTAACAACTACCGCCAATGTACACCAAACTTTCAAGAAAGATAAAGATTACATCAACCCTTCTGAAACCACTACCGGATATGTCGAGAAAGAGGGTAAATTGATAGCTGCCCCCACAGTAAGCCCTACCAGCCTGAAAGGTTTCTCCGACATCTGGGCTTCTGCCGAAAACGTCAGTCATTGGGATATTGGACTAGCAGGCAGTGTATTGATTGAAAAACCGGAAAATCGGGATATTATATACAAACCTACCAAACTTGCAAACGGCAAGACTGTCCCGGCAATGGCAGGTTGGCAATTCTACAACCATAAAGGTCTAATGGATATCAAAGGCAACGTCTCCGGACATTCAGCTTTCTTAAGCCGTTTTACCGATGCTTCCGAACTGGTATGTGTTACTCTGCTCGCCAATAAAGAAGGAGTAGACCTCACCAATTTAGGACGTAAAATCGCAGCAGCCTTTGATAGCAGCAAGATGGGTACAGGTGCTAACGACAACCTGCTCTATACTTACGAAAGCCAGTTCAGCGTAAACGAAACCATGTCAAGAATGGAACAGGTTCTCAAGACTATGGGAATACCCGTATTTGCAAAGTTCGATCATGGTAAGAATGCCGAAGAAGTAGGTTTGAAACTACGTCCCAACCAAGTCATTGTTTTCGGTTCTCCTAAAGTAGGTACAGCCTTGATGCAAGAGAATCCGAGCATCTCCATCGAATTGCCCTTAAAAATTTCAGTATGGGAAGATAAGAACGGCAGTGTATGGGCCTCCTTCCCACAAATGAAACTGATGGCTGCCGAATATGGTATGGAGGGCAACCCGGTAATAGACAAGATGCAAGAGCTTTTGGAGAAGATTGTTATAAAAGCCGCCAGCCAATATTAAAAAAGAATCATTCAATTCTCATAAACCAGTGATAATTCCCTTTTTCTGACCGCATCAAGCGGAAAGAAAAAGGGAATTCTATTTTTAAATGAAGGAAAGCAGTATCTTTATCTCCTTGGATATAACAATTTCACAGGTTATGAAAATAATTTCAGCAATTCTCTTGACTCGTACCTTAGGGCAGCATTTATCTTTGCAAAGTAAACCATTGCGCAAACGTTTATGAAAAGTAAAATGAAGTTTAAAATCGGAGAATTTTCCAAACTCTGCCAAGTGACGGTGAAGACGCTCAGGCACTATGAAGAAAGAGGGTTACTACAACCTTTCGAAGTGGACGAGTGGACCGGCTACCGTTATTACGACATCAGCCAGTTGAGGCAGATGAACAAGATTGCTTACCTCAAGCAATTAGGATTCAGTCTTGACGAGATTGCCGAACTGTTTGAGACCGGTAACGAATACCCGGATGCCGAGACAATAAAGAAAAAAGCCGAAATTTGCCAAATCGAAATAAAACGGTTAACGAAACGGCAATCGGAACTTGCCAGACTTGGGAATATACTCCAACAACCAGAAAACAAAATGGAAAAAGTATTCGAGAAAACATTACCTAGCAGAGTGTTTGCCACACATCGACGTAAAATTGATTCCTACCAGGAATTGTTTGACCTATGCCCCAACATCATCGGACCTGAGATGCACCGTTTAGGATGTCAATGTCCCGAACCACAATACTGCTTCACAGTAGAGTACAACGAGGAATATGGTGTAGACATAGATATTGAATATTTTGAGGCGGTAGCGCAAAAAGGCGCAGACTCCGAACTCATCAAATTCAAAGAACTTCCCGAAGTCCCCCTTGCACTCTGTATTAATCATTACGGTCCTTATGAAAATATGCGCCACACCTTTGCCGAACTGTATACCTACGCCGAAGCAAACGGTTACGAAGCAAGCGAACGTCCCCGCTTCTCGCAGATAGACGGTATCTGGAACAAAGAATCGGAAGAGGAGTGGTTAACGGAAATACAGTTGCCTGTGAAGGGATAGCCCTGAAAAGCGAGTAGGTGTCAGAATTCACCACAGATTACGCAGATTCACACAGATTGAAATTAAATAATTGATTATCAACATAGATAATCTGCGAGAATTCTGTGTAATCTGTGGTAAAAAAGGCTTTTGACAATCTTTACTTCAACTTATTTTTCAATACCTCCGGCAATTCGGGCATTGCGCCACTCTGCGTACAGACGAAGGCAGATACCTCTACTGCCAGTTTATGTGCTTCAGGCACAGGCTTTCCGCTTAATATAGCAGAAGTAAATGAGGCCGTAAACGAGTCACCCGCCCCTACCGTATCGGCTACCGGTACGTGTGGAGTTTCCTGGAAAGATACCGCTCCCGGAGTAAACACATAACTTCCGTTCGTGCCACAAGTCAGGATAAGCATCTTCAAATTATACTTGGCAAGAAGAATCCAGCACTTGTCTTGCAGGTCGATGCCCGGATAGCCGAAGATACGGCTAATGGTCACCAACTCTTCATCGTTTATTTTAAGGATATTGCAACGACGCATGGATTCGCAAAGTATTTCCTTCGTATAAAATCCTTGGCGAAGGTTAATATCGAATATCTTTAGTTGTCCCTCTACATCGGGCATGGTATCGAGAAAACGATTAATAGTAGTGCGGCTCACTTCATTGCGCTGCGCCAAAGAACCAAAGCAAACGGCACGGGTTTTCAATGCCAGGTGTTTCAGTTCGTCGGTAAAAGGAATATTATCCCATGCAACGCCTTCTTTTATTTCATAACAGGGCACACCAACCGCATCGAGAGTTACCTGCACGGTTCCGGTAGGATAAGCTACACGTTCTATTTGGGTATGCAAACCTTTTTGTGCGAATACCTCCAGAATTTCGTCTCCGTCGGCATCATTGCCCACTGCACTTACTACACGGCTGTCAAAGCCAAACTGTGATACATGATAAGCAAAATTTGCCGGAGCACCACCTATTTTCTTTCCTTCGGGCAGCACATCCCAAAGTGCCTCGCCCATTCCTACAACAATATTATTCATGATAAATAGTATTTAATAAATTCAATCATTTTACTTCTCTCCTTAATGGTGATAGCCTCTGTCGTTAGGTGAGGTAGCCTCTGTCGTTACCTTAGATTCCCCCACCCAAAGAGCATTGTAGAGCCGTTTTTTTAGTTAGATTTTCAATATTCACGTGCTCGACGTTTCATCTTCAGCATATAGAAAAATAAGTACAACACGCCAACCGTCATCACAGCTACAGCCCCGCTTTGCCCCATGGCATCACTGGCCAGTCCCATAGCAATAGGGAAAACCGTACCGCCGAAAAGCCCCATAATCATCAGGCCGGAAACTTCGTTTTTCTTCTGCGGCATCGCCAGCAATGCCTGTGAGAATATAACAGGGAAGATATTAGAATTACCGAAACCTATCAAGGCAATACAAACATAAATCATCGTTTTATCCTGGAAGATAAATAATCCTGCCATGGCTGCCAGCATACACAACACGCTGATACCGAAGAAGGTTCGTGAAGAAATCTTCTGAAGTATAAACGAACCGAGAAAACAACCTGCCGTACGAAAGATAAAGTAAAGGCTGGTAGCAAAAGCAGCATCGTCCAGCGTCATGCCCAAACGTTCCATCAATATCTTCGGTGCTGTAGTATTAGTACCTACGTCGATACCTACATGGCACATGATTCCGATAAATGAAAGCAGTATGAACGGCTTACCCAAAAGTGCAAGGCATTGAGTAAAGGTAGACGGTTTGCCTTCTTCTTTCTCTTCGATGATAGAAGTTGCATTGAGCAGCAGAATAGCAACCACCGAAATCACCATATAAATGGGGAATAGTACCCGCCAACCCATATCGAACGAAGGGATGACTTGCGTAGCTCCCCACATAGCGATGTATGGAGCCAGAAAAGAAGCAATAGCCTTCACAAACTGTCCGAAGGTGAGGCTGCTTGCCAGCTTCTCGCCACTTACGATATTAGAAAGCAACGGATTTAATGATGTTTGCATCAAAGCATTACCAATGCCCAATAAGGAAAAAGAGAGCAACATCAGCGTATAGCTATCGCCGAATATAGGCAGAAGTAAAGAGGCAAAAGTCACGATCAAACTTAAAAGTACAGTTTTCTTCCTTCCTATACGATTCATCAACATGCCGGTGGGCACAGAGAAAATAAGAAACCAAAAGAAAACTAATGAGGGGAATATATTTGCCTGGGCGTCTGTTAAGCCAAGGTCTGCTTTTACATAGTTGGAGGCAATGCCTACAAGGTCTACAAAACCCATGGCAAAAAAGCAAAGCATCACAGGTATGAGCTTCGTCAATGAAGCATTTTTAGTATTTTCCATTATCTTAGATTATTATTTTACGCTGAGTTTATAAACAGTGAATGAAGTTACAGCATAGCTTCCTCCCTTTGCATAGAAGCTGATGCGATTATAGGGTTCCGAGGGGAATACGAGGTTTGTCATAACAAAACGTCCGCCATTACCAAAAATCTCAAGACTCGACTTATCCACAAAAATACGGAGTGTCATCTCATTAGTACCATCAACAGGAGCTACTGTTACTGCCGGAAATTCTTTGCTGAATGCCACATTCCCACTCTTGGTACGATCCATAGTGAACTGCTTTTCCACCATATTATAATACAAGTCTACTTCTTCACCCTTCGAGTTAAAGAGTTGCATACCGATAACATCCGCATTCTTATTTTGAATAGTCATTTCTATTTCATAAGTACCGGTATTGTCGTTCAGGAGTTTATCTAAGTTATAGGTACGGTCTACTTTGAATGTACGTTTCTTAGTGCCTTTATCACGCATGTTCAGAAGTTCAGGAGAAGGGACAACTTTTACGTAAGTTTCGCCCTCTGAAGTATAGAGTGAAAGGTCGCGAGGCACAGAATTTGCGCTACGAAATTGCTTGGTAGGCACTTCATTAGCATACTGCCAATTGCTCATCCATGCCAAAGCTATGTGACGACCTTCGGGAGCATTACTCCAAGTGACAGTAGCATAATGATCCTTTCCCCAGTCCATCCATTTGGTCTTCTTCGGAGAATCATTTACAAAGGTCTTTCCATCAAAGTCACCTACAAAATATTGGGTAGCACTACCACCAAAAGGTCCTCCCGGATTGAGGTTACAAATCAGTACCCATTTCTTCAACTCGGTGTTTTCAATAGGGAGTTCAATCAAATCGGGACATTCCCAAACGCCACCATGAGCACCTTGTCCTTCACCAAAACAACTTTCATAAGTCCAGTCCTTCAGGTTAGGCGAAGAATATATTTGCATTTCCTGACCTACGGCAAGAATCATAACCCACTTATGGGTATCGTTATGCCAAAATACTTTAGGGTCACGGAAGTCACGTTGCGTGGAAGTCAATATCGGGTTGCGCGCATACTTTTTGAAGGTTTTGCCATTGTCAAGGCTATATGCCATACTCTGTACCTGACGTTCGCCGGCTGAAGTATAGAATGCAATGATAGCTCCGGCACCAAATCCGGCAGTGTTGTCTTTATCGACTACACACGAGCCACTAAAAATAGTACCTAATGCATCAGGTACAATAGCCTCCGGTTGATGTTCCCAATTTACCAAATCTTTTGTAGTAGCGTGCCCCCAATGCATATTTCCCCACATTGAACCATAAGGATTATATTGATAGAAAAGGTGATAAATACCATCTTTATATACCATTCCATTTGGATCATTCATCCAACCATAAGCCGGTGTAAAGTGATAGACCGGACGAAACACTTCCCGATTGAAAGAATCGAATTCGTCAGAAAGCTTTATTTCATCCCAACACAATGCCGAATCAGCGATTAGTTGGAAGTTAAATGAAAGTTGCTTGTTCTTGAACCCGGTCATATCTACCGGAACAAAATAATCTATTTTATTAATAGCAAGACGAACATTCATGCTACGTACAACGTCATTATCAGCTATCATATACAATTTGGCTTCCGGTGAAGCTTCTTCTACCGGTAGCAACAGATACTTTCTTTGCTCATCTATTTGGACTATGCTTTGTCCGTCACCTAAATGTTTAATCACAAAAGGAGGATTTACAGCCTGGCATGTTATAACTGTAGCTGCTGCACCTATTATTAATACAAATAGCAATCGATAAGTAGAACACCAGATCTTTCTAAACTGAATCATGTTTTTGGGTATTAAGATTATAATAAATTTATGTTTAATTACGACACAAAGATAAGCGCTAAACTATTCTGAGGCTATCTTTTTTGTTACAAAGTATAGTATAAATGTTACATATATTATAAAAACTAATTTCTATATTATATTCTTCATTTCCATATAGATTTAAGCATCCAAGCATTCAATTCCATATTAGTTCCTTTCTTATGTGCAAACAATTCAATCCCTGTTTGAGATTCATTAGGATAAGTGAGTAAAGTAAACACATCTTTCCCGTCATTAGTAAAGAGTTCAATACTAGACTTATCCACAAAGATATGAAATCTGATTTTATTGTCTATTGGTTCAACCCAAGCATGCGTCATGCGACAAAATTTAGGGATATCAACATCTGCGCAGTAAGTACGATCAATCACTAAGTTATGTGAATCAGTATCGTAGCTAATTATTACTTTACGCCCGTCTCCTACACACAGATTAAATCCAAAGGTATTGGAAGCATCAGTAGAGAAAATAGCATCAAGTTCATACACATTTTCCTTTGGTACAAATCCTGATATATAATGTGTACCCACTTGCAAAGAACGTTTTATTGAAAAGGGGTTATAGCGAAGTGTTTGTAGTTGTTCAATAGGATTCTGAGTTAATCGTACTCCTTCTTTATATGTTTTCAATGCTAAATTACGAGGAATAGACCAGAAGCCTTTGCCATATTCTGAAGGTACTAATTGTGCATAATCCCAAGTGGCCACCCAGCCCATTGAAACTGTATTCTTCAGAGTATTATCATAATCACGGAAAGTACGTGATGCATAGAAATCCAGTCCTTTATCTACATACAAAGGTTCGGTAGGATGGTTGTCCATCAGCTTAAATGAAGTACCATCAAAATCACCTATAAAATATTGCTCCTGCGCCCAATTTACCGATACTATCATTACCCATTTTTTATTATTTGTATCACCATCAACAGGTAGTTGAAACAAATCTGGGCACTCCCATGACTTTTCATGATCGCCCGCAGGTCCGAAATCGCTGGTCCATATCCAGTTCTTCAAGTCAGTAGATGTATAGAACATTATCTTTTTCTCTAAAGCTTTTGCTACTACCATTACCCACTTTTGAGTCGGTTCATGCCAAAACACAGTAGGATCTCTAAACTCTGTACTCCAAATATCAATCACAGGATTACCCTCGTAATAATGGAAAGTTTTTCCATCATGACTAAAAGAAATTCCCTGTGCCTGTTTTTTTGAATCTTTCTCAAAAACCGTATATGCTGCAATATAAGTATCTTTGCCAAAACCGGCAGTATTGCCCTTGTCAATAAGTACTGAACCTGTAAAGTTTGCAATGTTAGCGTCTATGCCAGTCATTACATTAGGAGTTATTTCATTATAATGTACCAAATCAGTAGATTCTACCTTTCCCCACCAATACATGTGATACTTCCCTTGGTAATATATAAAACCACAAGGATCACCAATCCAACCCTTTTGTGGACTAAAATGATATTGAGACCGATAAGCTTCATTATACAAGCTATCCGAACTTACCTGTGCATTTATAGAAATTATTCCCGCTAACAGAAATAGATATAATACAAATATAAATTTCATACTTATTCTATTAAAAATTCATCTTTACTTTAGCATCTCTCAATGTCCAAATCTCTGCTGCTGCTTCCGTAGTCTTTCCATCTGAAAAAAGTTCCAACTGAGTGCTATTTTCTTTTAATGGGAATATCCTTGTTGTGAATGCATCCTGATTATTAATAAAACCTTCCACGACAGAACCATCTATAAATAAATGGAATTCTATAGGCTTAGAAACTTCCAAAGGATAGTAATCTTTACGAATATCCAAAGGGATATGTTGACGTGCCGAAGAATGAGTTTGATCTACCACAAGTTCTTTCTTATCTACATCATAATATATCATACTAAATTCAGTATCATCCGGATTCTTACACAAAACAAATCCAAATCGCTTTGCATCACCTGGATAAAAAGTTGCCTTAATCTCCAATTGATGTCCTTGTTTACTAATCACATAAGGTTCCAATGCCCCTATCTTTTTCTTTGGTAAAACATTATGCTTTTCTCGTAGTTGCTGTAAAGCAGGATGTGGAGTCTGACAAATCTTTCCATTTTTGAGTTGCCATTTTCTCGGTATACTATAAAGATGTGCCCAACCTTGTTTATAAGTCGCCTCTCCTCCTATTTCATCTGGTATTATTGATATAGAAACAACATCTCCCATTGGAGTCTCTACTATAGATGGAGATAACAAACGATTTATAACTTCCAAGTTCTGAGGTATAGGATTATCAGGTATAAACTTCTCATTCTTAAAATCTCCTATCCAATACTGGCAACGTGCCGGTACTCCTTTATGAGGAACTCTATTGACTAAAAGTACATACTTTTTTCCCATTTTCTTAAAGACGGGCATCTCCCAAAAAATACCGGAGTTATCGACCGAAGGATTACCTTCAAATAATAAATGTATAAAATCCCATTTCTTCAGATCAATAGATTTATATAACAATAATGCTCCATGAGGCGTTTCAGTCTTTTCAATACCATAACCAATAATCATATACCAAGTATTTCCTTCTTTCCATACATATTGATCACGCATATCTGTACGGGTATATTCTACCGGATGCTCCGCAATAACTGGATTGTGCTCATACTTCTCCCATTCTATTAATGCACTATCCTTTGGAAAAGCAATGCCAACTCCCAATTTATCGCCACCTGCCGTATATATAAGTTGTGGTACTCCATTATCATTGATTACAGCGCAACCAGACCATATTCCATTTTTATCATAAGAGTTGTCAGGAGTCAATGCAGGCTTTTCTTCTGTCCAGTGAACTAAATCCGAACTACTGAAATGTCCCCAATTAATCTGCCCTAAGAAAATTCCAGAAGCATTTTTTTGATTGAAGATGTGATATTTGCCATTAAAAAGGATTAATCCGTGTGTCTCATTTGTCCAGTTGGCAGCGGGCAATAAATGATATCGAGGGCGATTAAAATCAGAAGCAAATCGTGTTTCGGGAATAGCTAGTATAGGAGTTTTATTCAAATCAGAAGCTATTTCAGCCATTAGTTGCGAACCCGCAAAAGGAGTTGAACTTATTCTAATTTCATCAATCAGACCATTTATTGCTGTAACATCGTACATCCAAACTTCTTTATTCCTGAAGTCTTTACCGATCTGAATATACATATTATTCGATAAGATTAGTTCTGGAAATGAGTTTGAACCCACTTTGTAACCATTCATATAAATAGATTTATTCTCTAAATCAATCAATAAATGCAACCATTTAAAACGTTCAATTTTTGTATTTAAAGAGTGATAAGAAAATGAATTATTTTTTCCAATTCCAAGCAATAGTTCACCATAACGATCTGCGCATATTGCAACAGAATTTCCCTGCAAATCTTTCACTCCTATAAAAGCGGCAGTATCAGTTGGGTAAGACTCTAATGCAAACCAACCGGATAATGACGAAAAATCGTCTTTTACAGTAGCATCTATCCAAGTTGAATAACCATCTGTTCGAAGTGCGTTCCCTTTAATTCCGGCAACAAACTCCGGTATTTGTTTAATAGTAGACAAATTCAGTTGTAACTCAGAATCAGTAGAAAGTAAGGGATTTTGGTCGTCAAATGTCCAAACTCTCTGAGCACAAATTAGATTTATGGAAAGTAAAAAGCTTCCTAATAAGGAATAAAGGTAGTATTTCATAGCAAAAGATTTTTTGTAATGGAAGGCGGAATAATACATTCCCCCTTCCATTTAGTTTTTATGCATTGTTATTTAAAAGCAGCATATCCAGGATTTTGTACGTATTTACCTCCGGAAAATCCGTACTGATTGTTGGGTATAGGATAAAATTCGTCCTTCCCACTCGTAAAATGTGCTTTTGCATAATAAATACGGTTGTCTTTTTCTGCCTCAATATAGCTGTTCATTGTTGTTTCGGCAATACCCCAACGTACCAAATCGAAGAAACGTTCGCCTTCTAAAGCTTTCTCCAGACGGGTTTCCCAACGAAGAGCTTTACGGGCATATTCCTGATTCCATCCGGCAGCAGCATAAGGATTAATCAGATAATTAGCAGCATATTTAGTACCATCTTTGAAATCTTTGACATAAGCACTATTCTTAGCACGATTACGAATTTGATTAATTAATTCACGGGCTGTATCAAGTCCATTACCCTCATTTATTTCAATCAATGCTTCAGCCTTCCATAGCAGAATATCGACATAGCGAATAATTTGCCAATTAAGTTGAGAAGCCCCCCATGGCCATCCCTTAAACATATCACTACTTTCAGGAGAAACCCAGAAGCGTTTTGCACAATTATAACCATAAGTTTCTTTATCGCGTACCCAACCATCACAAGGTTTATCAGAATAAGTTTTCCAAGTTATATTGGGACGTCCTACAACAAAGTCAAGACGAGGATCAACATTAGATGTTGTATTTTCCAAGGTATAAATACCATTTGATAATATAGTCCGGCTATAATCTGCTTTTGATTGATAATTGAAATCCGGCAGACCATTCGCATCTGTTTGATAAGCATTGATTAAGTCCTGACTAGGCAGGAAGAACCCATCACCACCATAAGGGCTGCCACCACCAGGAGAGTTCAACAAGTTGCTCCAATTAATGCGCCCAGCGCTCTCAGTACCATCATTCATTGAATATTGAACAGCAAATACAGATTCCTTACCATTTTCATTGGCCACAAGATCTAATCCCTGAAAATCATTCAGCAAATCATAACGATTACTTGCAGTTACCTGATCGCATAATGATACTACTTCCTTAAGTAAATCTTTGTTTACTGCCGTCACCGCATGAGTAGATTCATCTTGTTGATAAGCTTGATATAATTTGATCTTAGCAGCATAAGCTAAAGCAACATATTTATGTATACGCCCTACTTCCGACTGAGTAGGAGGCAGTTGTTCGGCAGCATCAAGCATCTCCTTTCCCAGTTTACCTAATATCTCATCACGCGTAAACTCATTATTGCCAATATTCGGATATTGGGATATTTCCACATTTTCATCAAAATAAGGTATTTTATTGAAAAGACGGCTTAATTCAAAATAGTAATGGGCTCGAAGAACTTTCATCTCAGCTATGCGTGAAGTACGTCCTTTCACTTGCTCATCCGTAGCTGCATTCAATACACGCAATGCAGAGTTACAACGTTGTACGCTACAATACAAATGATACCATTTACTATCAAGAAAGCCATTGGTTGCATCCATATCAAAAGTTTCCATACGGTGAACTTCATTAAGGTCTCCAACGCCACCGCCACCTTTATAAGCATTATCCGAACGAACTTCACCATAAGTCCAGTTAGTAGTGGGATGGCACCACACACTCCAACTCTGTCCTTCGGGACCACCTAAAGCCGCATATGCAGCATTCACAAGTAAGTCAGCTCCCTTTGTGGAAGTCATAATATCTTCATTCAAGCTACCTTGAGGTTTCAAGCTTAAAAAGCTATCTTCGTTACAACTAGTAACTACGAGCGCAAAAGCGCCAATCATATATATGTGTTTCAGTTTCATAATCATAATCTATTTAAAAGTTTAGAAGCCAAATGATAATCCAAAGGAGAATGTACGAGGCAGCGGATAAGGATATCCTAATCCTTCCGGATCGGCACCTGTATAACCTGTAATTGTAAACAAGTTCTGAGCTTGGAAATAAATGCGAGCGTGTTGCATTTTCATTTTATCAAGAATACTTTTGGGAAGTGTATAGCCCAAAGTCAAACTCTTTAGTTTAATATAAGAGCCATCTTCTATATAAAATTGAGAAACTTCGTGTTCATTATTGCTATTGAGGGTAGTAAGCGCAGGTACATTACTATTATATACACCTGTTTTCTCAAAATTTTCATAAGCATGCATTGCATCGAGTAAGCGAGTGGAGTGATTACCGCTCCAGCACTGGAACAAATCAGTATAATACTTCGAATTGTTGTAGGCATCACGAACCATTCCATTAAAGAACATGCTAAGGTCAAAACCTTTCCATGATGCGCCAAGGTTCAAACCTCCAATTACTTTCGGATTATCAGAGCCAAGCCATACACGGTCATTTGTATTAATAATACCATTGCCATCAGCATCTACATATTTAATACGTCCTACACCGGGAGCACCAAACTGTACATCATATTTTGCCTTATATTCGTCCACTTCTTGCTGGGTACTGAATACGCCATCAGTCTTAAAGCCCATCCATGAACCGAACGCCTGACCTACCAATGTTTTGTTTACACCATTACCCCCACCATAAGTATAATAGATTTCCTCCGTTAAATCCGTTACTTCATTTTTATAGTAAGAAAGATTGAATGCTATATCATACTTAAAATCTTTGATCTCATCTCTCCAGGTTAAAGACATTTCAAAGCCCTTATTACTCATTGTGCCACCATTATACCAACAATATCCACCTTCACCAATTACTGCGATATAGGGTTTCTCGACAAGCATATCACGTGTTTCTTTATCAAAATAATCGATAGAAGCGCCTAAACGTCCATTCAGAAAAGCAGCGTCCACACCAACATTAAACTGTCTTGTGCTCTCCCATTTCAAAGCGGGATTGGTTGATCTTACCTTATAGCCACCAGGAGAAAGTGTTGTCCCATCACCATTCATATTATAGCTTGCATCTTTTAAACTGATAAGATACTTGGTGTAAGGAGCCTCATCATCAATAATGTCATTACCATTGATACCCCAAGAGGCACGTAACTTCAAATCTGACAACCAGTTTTTAGTTGACTCCATAAAATTCTCACCTGAGATACGCCAACCTGCTGAAACAGATGGGAAATAACCGGTATTATTACCTTTTGCCAAACGTGAAGAAGCATCACGGCGTAAGGTAACAGAGGCCAAATAACGTCCTTCATAATCATAATTCACTTTTCCGAAATAAGATACCATGGCATAATTAGAAGCATCCGCACCCACATTCTTTCCGGCAGTAACTCCATTAAGATAGAGATAATCATCATCTTCAATAGCCAGTCCTGTCCCATATCCAAACATTGATTCACCATGGTTTTTCTTGGCCTCAGTTGCAAGAAGTGCAGTCAGGTTATTCTTGCCGAATGTTTTATTGTAAGTAATGGTATTGGTCCATACCCAGTCAAGTCTTTTTTTCGATGATTGAGTCAGTTTGTTAACCTCATCACGTGCCCAAGCAGCTTCGAACACCTTATTAGATTCGTCATAGTAGTTCATACCAAAATTTGTACGTAAAACCAAATCTTTCAATGGTTCGATTTCAAGGAATGCATTACCAAAAATGCGCCAGTATTCATGATTGTTTCTTTTCTCGTTTTCAAGTAAGCGGGCCATATTAGGAGCATCACCCAGAACATCATTTATAGCGTCATTATATCCGCCTTCTTCATCGTATACGGATTTAGCCGGATGTTGTTTAATGGCATTTTCATCTACACCAGCTGGACTAAGAGTTTGTGTCCAACGATTTATAGCGACATTTTCACCAATGCGTAAACGATTGTTCAAAAATTGATAGTTTGAACTTATGCGGGTATTTATGCGCTGAAAATTAGTATTCTTAACCAAGCCATCATGGTCAAGATAGTTCAATGCCAATGAAAAAGAACCATTATCAGAGCCTTTTGAAAGAGTAGCACTATAGTTCTGCATCAAAGCAGTCTGATAAATGACATCACGCCAGTTCGTATCAACAGCATGTACTTTGGTATTATTCAATCCGATATAATCCTGAAGCTTGGGAGTAGCACCATTTCCATAGATTTCACTACTGGGAGTTGCACCATTATTGGCATATTTATAAGCAGACCAGTAAGTTTGTCCCCATTCATCTGCATTCAACATATCAAAGCCGCATTGGTATGTTTGCAAGGTGAGCGACATATCAAAGTCAACATGGGTTTCTCCTTTTTTAGCACGTTTAGTAGTGATGATGATAACGCCGTTGGCAGCCTGTGCACCGTAGATTGAAGCGGAAGCTGCATCTTTCAATACTTGGATAGATTCCACATCATTGGAAGAAAGAATAGATGCAATATTCTCACGAGTCATAACCCCGTCAATTACATAAAGTGGAGAATTGGCATCATTACGGAAAGATGATTTTCCACGAACCAAAGTCGAGGTATTGCCACCTCCGGGAGCACCATCTGTAGTAATATTCATACCAGCTACACGCCCTTGCAAGCTCGATAATACATTACCAGTGGGAATATCGGCTACATCTTTCATCTTCACAACAGCAACAGAACCCGTCAGACTGGCTTTCTTTTCAGACATATAACCGGTTACAACAACTTCATCAATCATTTTGGAGTCTTCAACCAAATCTATACGTAAAGATGGTTGTGCCTTTACTGTAACTGTTTTATATCCTATATAGGACACGGATAATGTAGCACCAGAAGCTACAGAAAGGGTAAAGTTACCATCAATGTCCGTTATTGCTCCATTGCTATTCGAGCCAACTTCCAATACAGAGGCACCAATAACAGCATCTCCAGTCGATTTCTCAACAACAGTACCTTTCACTTGAATTTGCTGGGCAAATGATGTAATACCCGCAAAGAGAAGCACAATTAATGTGCATAGTCTGAGACTAATGTTTTTCAACATACTTGCTTATTAGTTTAAAGTTTATAATAAATCTATTTTCTCAACTTCGATTGAGTTTTGTCTTCGCAAAAGTAGATGAAAGGAGTACTGGCCTATATAAAAAATGTTTCAAAAGGTGTTATTTTTGATACATCATCGTTTTTAGGCATTCTGAAGATGATATTTATAGGAGAAATATTAAAGAAGAAGAAACGCTGAATCCATCTTAATGGATGATGAAAACAATTCTCAATAGTCAATTATTATAAGATCGATGATAGGAAAAAATAGATAATCAAAACTTAAACTCAAACTGAGCCGCACACTGATACCCCTCTTCGTACAAATCGGTCAATTTCTTAATATCCCGCTCTATGCGGTCTACCACTACCGGTTTCAGAGGACGAATCACCGTTATTTCGCCTGCATCCTCCATACGTTCCACCAGTTCAAGCTGTTCATTATAAACGCGGCAACGGCGGCTAAGTGCTTCGCGTACTTTGGGGTACTTTCTATATAAAAAGGAAGGTATCTTAATATCTTTAGCCTCTTTTCTATAACCGCGATTACGAGTCAGCACCACCACATTATTAGTATACCCGTCTTCACAAGCATGCATTAGCGGGATACTATCTACAATGCCACCATCGAGCATAGGCACTTCATCCACATAAGCTATGGGGCAAACAAACGGCAAACTACTCGATGCACGGGCTATATCAATAACACGGTCTTTATATTGTTTTTCCTCAAAATAGTTAGCCTCACCGGTCAGGCAATTAGTCGTTACCATGACATAACGTTCGGGACTACTAAAATAAGCTTCGTAGTCATACGGCAATATATGCTCGGGAAATTCCTGGAACAAGAGATCGAAATCTATAATATTACGCTTCTTCAACAAGTACTTCAGTCCGATATAGTTATACTTCTCTAACAAGTCTATATTGCTATACTTGGCACGACCGCGCTGACCGGACATGTAAGAGAGACCATTACAAGCTCCGGCACTTACACCGATGGCATAAGGAAAACGAATTCCCCTATCCATAAAACTATCAAGCACGCCACAAGTGAAGACGCCACGCATACCACCACCTTCAAGAACTAAGCCTGTATAATCAGTCAAACGTATTAATTTCTTCATAAGTGTCAGAATTAACGCGTCAAAGATAGCTTTTGTTTACGAAATTCTATCTATATTTGCGGTTACAACTATAAATTAATAACACTTTTATCATGATGAAAAATTTAATTCTTATTGCAGCTCTTGGCTTGTTAAGCCTCAACGCCGGAGCAAAAGACAAAGCTAAGGATAAAACAAAACAAGAACAAGGCTTCGTTTTTACAACCGTAAAAGCCAATCCTATCACTTCTGTCAAGAACCAGAATCGTTCAAGTACGTGCTGGAGTTTCTCAACCATAGGTTTCCTGGAAAGTGAACTATTGCGTATGGGCAAAGGCGAATATGATCTTTCTGAAATGTTCGTTGTACACCACACCATGGTAGATCGTGCTCAAAACTATGTGCGTTACCATGGAGATAGCTCTTTTTCTCCCGGTGGAAGTGCATATGACGTAATCTATTGTCTCAAAAATTACGGTATAGTTCCGCAAGAGGCAATGCCGGGCATCATGTATGGCGATACATTACCCGTACACAACGAATTGGATGCCGTTGCCGGAGCTTATACCAATGCCATTGCCAAAGGCAAACTGACCAAGCTGACCCCAGTATGGAAAAAAGGGCTTTCTGCCATTTATGATACTTACCTTGGCCAATGCCCGGAAAAATTCACTTATAAAGGTAAAGAATATACTCCGCTAACATTTGCCGCATCTCTTGGCCTGAACCCGGACGATTATGTATCATTGACTTCTTTCACTCATCACCCTTTCTATACCAAAGCAAATGTTGAAGTACCCGACAACTGGCGCAATGAACTTTCATGGAACCTTCCGCTGGACGAATTCATGGCTGTTATTAAAAACGCTGTAAACAATGGTTATACTGTAGCTTGGGGAAGTGACGTAAGCGAACAAGGATTTACTCGTGACGGTATCGCAGTTATGCCTGATGCAGCCCGTGGCGCTGAACTTACCGGTTCGGACATGGCTCGCTGGACAGGAATGAAAGAAGAAGACAAGCGCAAAGAACTGACTTCTAAGCCTCTTCCTGAAATCAACGTTACACAAGAATTGCGTCAAGAAGGTTTTGATAACTGGCAAACTCAAGATGACCATGGAATGCTTATCTACGGTATCGCCAAAGATCAAAACGGAAAACCTTACTTTATGGTGAAAAATTCTTGGGGAACCAATAATAAATACAAAGGTACTTGGTATGCTTCCAATGCATTTGTTGCTTATAAGACCACTAATATTTTGGTACATAAAGATGCAATACCAGCCGAAATTGCTAAGAAGATCGGAATAAAATGATGCTAATTGTTGAAAATTTGCACCATTTAGCCAGCAATCTACAACTACCTGATTATGAGTGCATATAGGTAGTACCTATCTCAGTCGTATACTTAGAGTACCTCAGTCGTATACTTAGGGTATCTCTGTATACGACTGAGGTATCCTAAGAATACAGTCGAGTATAGACAGCACACTTTCTGTAAATAATAATACATTCAAGCGCAATAACCGGATATCATATATCCAACCTTATTTCAAGTACAATAAAATCCTCATCTTTTGCGCAAAAGTGACCGACATGTGCATTTTTCACTCCTTTTTCTTGTCAGAACCAACACTTTCCGTAAATTTGCACGCTGATAATCAAGTTAACCGGATAATTCAGTAGCAGGATACTACTACTCTTATTCCCGGTACTGACATGTAGAAATACTAATACTAATAATTAATAGCATGAGTTTAAAAATTGTTGTATTGGCAAAACAAGTTCCCGACACACGCAACGTTGGGAAAGATGCCATGAAAGCCGACGGAACCATCAACCGTGCGGCACTCCCTGCCATCTTTAACCCTGAAGACCTGAATGCTCTTGAGCAAGCTCTTCGATTGAAAGATGAACATCCGGGCTCTACCGTAACCATTCTTACTATGGGACCGGGCCGTGCAGCCGAAGTTATCCGTGAAGGTATGTTCCGTGGTGCCGACAACGGCTATCTGCTGACTGACCGTGCTTTTGCCGGCGCAGATACCCTGGCCACTTCGTATGCCATCGCTACCGCCATCAAGAAAATAGGCGATTACGACATTATCGTCGGTGGTCGCCAAGCTATCGACGGTGATACTGCACAGGTAGGTCCCCAAGTAGCAGAAAAACTAGGATTAACACAAGTTACCTACGCTGAAGAAATTCTGAGCGTGGACAAAGCTGCCAAGAAAATTATCGTGAAGCGTCACATCGACGGCGGTGTTGAAACTGTAGAAGCTCCCCTACCCATCGTAATTACTGTAAATGGAAGTGCAGCTCCTTGTCGTCCCCGTAACGCGAAATTAGTACAAAAGTACAAACGTGCACTCGGTGCCCAGGAAAAAGCAGCCATCACCAAAGATGGTGCAGAACTTGCATACGCCGCACTTTATGAGAAATACCCCTATCTGAACATCACTGAATGGAGTGTAGCCGATGTATGCGGTGATCTCGCACAATGTGGCTTGAGCGGCTCGCCTACAAAGGTAAAAGCCATCCAGAACATTTCGTTCCAAGCTAAAGAGAACAAAACTCTGACAGGCAGCGACCAAGATGTAGAAGATTTGATTGTTGAACTGTTAGCTAACCACACGATAGGATAAGATTATGAATAATGTATTTGTATATTTAGAGATTGAAGGTACTACAGTTGCCGACGTCAGTCTCGAACTCTTGACCAAAGGTCGTAAATTGGCTAATCAATTGGGTTGCCAACTGGAAGCAGTTGCTGCCGGAAGTAATCTGGCAGGTATCGAAAAGCAAGTATTGCCTTTCGGAGTAGACAAGCTCCACGTATTCGATGCTCCGGGTTTATTCCCCTATACTTCTCTCCCCCACTCTTCAGTTCTTATCAATCTTTTCAAAGAAGAACAACCGCAAATCTGCTTGATGGGTGCCACCGTTATCGGTCGTGACCTGGGGCCGCGCGTTTCTTCTGCCCTGACCAGTGGACTCACTGCCGATTGTACTTCTCTTGAAATCGGCGAACATGAAGATAAAAAGGAAGGAAAGACGTATGAAAATCTGTTGTATCAGATTCGTCCCGCTTTCGGTGGTAACATCGTTGCCACAATCGTGAACCCTGAACATCGTCCGCAAATGGCGACTGTACGCGAGGGTGTTATGAAGAAAGAAATTCTCGATCCCAACTATAAAGGTGAAGTCATCAACCATGACGTTGCAAAGTATGTTCCCGAAACAGACTATGTAGTAAAGGTTATCGACCGCCACGTAGAAAAGGCAAAACACAACCTGAAAGGTTCTCCGATTGTGATTGCCGGTGGTTACGGTATGGGAAGCCGCGAGAACTTCAATATGTTGTTCGACTTGGCTAAGGAACTTCACGCCGAAGTGGGTGCCAGCCGTGCTGCTGTAGATGCCGGTTATGCCGACCACGATCGTCAAATCGGTCAGACCGGTGTTACGGTTCGTCCTAAATTGTATATCGCTTGCGGTATCAGCGGACAAATCCAGCACATCGCCGGTATGCAGGAAAGTGGTATTATCATCTCCGTAAACAATGACGAAAATGCTCCTATCAATACCATTGCCGATTATGTTATCAATGGCCCGGTAGAAGAGGTTATCCCGAAAATGATTAAATACTATAAACAAAACAGTAAATAATAATCAGGGTAATCATGAAAAGTTTGATTCTTACACTCTTTTTTCTATCTACAATTGCTTCTGCATTTGCTCAAGAGAAGGTTTGGTTAGACAAAAACTATAAATGGTCTAACGATTCTACTCAAGCAATTAAATATGCCCTTATCTCTAAAGAAGATAAGAAACATATAAAAGTAGAAGAATTTACTTTAGATGGATTGAAGAAAGATGTTTGGCATTTCTCGAAATATGGAAACACTCCAAGTAAGAGAATACGGGAAGGTTTACATACAGTAGTTTATGCAAATGGTAAGGACAGTCTGGTAGAGGTATATAAAGATAACCGCATTGAAGGGCAAGTCATGGTTTATTACCCTGATGGCTCAATCCAACTTGCGCAAAGTTATAAAGACGGGCGTTTAAACGGAAAGTTACTGCAATATTACCCTGATGGAAAACTCCGCAGAGAGGAATATTATTCGGAAAACCAATGTACCGGTGGAAAACTCTTCGACAAAGATGGAAATGAGATTACGCATCAACCTTATATGGTATATCCATCATTCCCTGGTGGAATAGAAAATTTGATAAAGTTGGTGGCAAATGTAGTTCAATATCCGGAAGGAGCTCTAAAAAGAAAAGCAGGAGGAAGAGTTATCATACAGTTCGTTTTAAATGAAAAAGGTTGTATGGAATCCCCCGAAATAACTCAATCAGTGAGCTATGACATTGACAAGGAAGCAATACGAGCGTTCAAAGCTATTGCAGAAGTCTATCGATGGTCACCCGGTTATCAGGATGGAGAAGCAAAGCGAGTTAAATATACAATGCCTCTATATTTCAAAACACCCCAATAATTAACAAGAATATGGCAAACTTTTATACTGAAGTTCCCGAATTAAAATTTCATCTGGACAATCCGATGATGGAACGTATCTGCGAATTGAAAGAACGCGGTTACGAAGATAAAGACAAGTTTGACTATGCTCCGCAAGATTATGCGGATGCAATGGACTCTTTTGATAAAGTTCTTGAAATCACTGGTGAGATTACCGGTGAAATCATCGCTCCCAATGCTGAAGGTGTGGACGAAGAAGGTCCTCACTGTGCTAATGGTCGTGTAGAATATGCTAGCGGTACCAAACAAAACCTCGATGCCATGGTAAAAGCCGGTTTGAACGGTATGACTATGCCTCGCCGTTTCGGTGGTTTGAACTTCCCGATTACTCCATACACTATGTGTGCCGAAATAGTTGCTGCTGCCGATGCAGGTTTCGGTAATATCTGGTCTTTGCAAGATTGTATCGAGACTCTGTACGAATTCGGAAACGAAGATCAACACAGCCGTTTCATTCCTCGTGTATGCCAAGGCGAAACCATGTCTATGGACTTGACGGAACCGGATGCCGGCTCTGACTTGCAATCTGTAATGCTGAAAGCTACTTACGACGAAGCTAACAATTGCTGGCGTCTGAACGGTGTGAAGCGTTTCATCACTAACGGTGATGCCGACCTTCACCTCGTACTGGCTCGCTCGGAAGAAGGTACGAAAGACGGACGTGGTCTTTCTATGTTCATCTACGACAAGCGCGAAGGTGGCGTAAATGTACGTCGTATTGAGAACAAGCTGGGTATCCACGGTTCTCCTACTTGCGAGCTCGTTTACAAGAACGCGAAAGCAGAACTTTGTGGCGACCGCAAACTCGGTTTGATTAAATATGTAATGGCTTTGATGAACGGTGCCCGTCTGGGTATCGCCGCTCAATCAGTAGGTTTGAGCCAGGCTGCTTACAATGAGGCTTTAGCTTATGCTAAAGACCGCAAACAATTTGGCAAAGCAATCATCGAATTCCCCGCAGTATATGACATGCTGGCTACTATGAAAGCTAAACTCGATGCCGGTCGTGCTCTGTTATATCAAACTTCTCGCTATGTAGATATCTACAAAGCACTGGACGATATCGCCCGTGAACGCAAGCTCACTCCGGAAGAACGTCAAGAACAGAAGAAATATGCTAAGCTGGCAGACTCCTTTACTCCGCTTGCCAAAGGTATGAACTCCGAGTACTGTAACCAGAATGCATACGATGGTATTCAGATCCATGGCGGTTCCGGTTTCATGCTGGAATATGCTTGCCAACGCATCTACCGTGACGCACGTATTACCTCCATTTATGAAGGAACTACCCAGTTGCAGACTGTTGCCGCTATCCGCTACGTAACAAACGGTTCATACATCGCAACCATACGCGAGTACGAAGCAATTCCTTGCAGCGAAGAGATGCAACCTCTGATGGATCGTTTGAAAGAAATGGCATCCAAGTTCGATGTTTGCACCAACGCAGTAAAGGAAACTGCAGACCAAGCATTGTTGGATTTCGTAGCACGCCGCCTCTACGAAATGGCTGCAACGATTATCATGTCTCACCTTCTGATTCAAGATGCAACTAAAGCACCTGATATGTTTGCCAAATCAGCAGTTGTTTACTTGAATTATGCTGAATCAGAGATAGAGAAGCACTTCAACTTCATCCGTAAGTTTAAAACGGAAGAGTTGGCAAATTACAGCAAGTAATTCATATACTTCTATTATAAAAAAACGTTTCATCCGGCAAGATGAAACGTTTTTTATTTATTCTAATCGAATGCTCCGAAGAATTTGAGCCGGTTATGTAATGAATGTATCTCCTTCTGCATCGTTTCCATCCGTTCCAACAAATGGTGAATGGCATCGATACCTTCCATATTAATAGACAAATCATAATACATACGACTGTAACGCTCTACATTCGGCAATTCTGAGAACAACAAATACCGCTCTCCATTTTCCATCTGAATATCTATCAGACCACCTTCCTGCAACATATCTATAAACGATGGTTCTATGTGACATTTGCTGCAATATTCACTTACTATGATTAATTCGTTCTGCATAATGCTACACATTTTAGTTCATACTTTGAATTTTACGGAACATCTCTTTCTGTTCCTCGGTCAGGTTCGTAGGCAACTTCACGGAATAAGTCACAATAAGATCGCCAAACTGCCCTTCTTTCTTATACACAGGAAAACCCTTCCCCTTCAATCGAGCTTTTGTTCCATTCTGAGTCTCAGGTTTCACTTTCAACTTTACTTTGCCATTCAGAGTATCTACCAACTGCTCACCTCCTAAAAGTGCAGTATAAAGATCAAGAGTAACATCCACATACAAATCATCCCCCATACGTTTAAATACAGGATCATCCGAAATGACAAATGTAATGTACAAATCACCTGCCGGCCCCCCATTGACTCCTTCACTACCATAGCCTTTCAGTTTGATAACCTGACCATTTGCTACACCGGCAGGAATCGTAATACGCACATTCTTTCCGTTTACTGTCAAAATCTGCTTATGGGTCTGCGCAGCATCACGAAGAGACAAATTCAAATCTGCATGAAAGTCTTGTCCCCGGAAACCAGCATTAGCGCCACCTCCGCCGCGTGTACGATGCCCGAACATCTGCTCAAAGAAATCAGAGAATCCTCCGGCCCCATCACCCGAGAACTCTTGTCCGTCCGAAGAGTACCAATATGATCCGCCTCCGTCAGAGCCAAAGCCTCCACCGGAACCACCGAAACCAGCTCCGCCAAAGCCTCCCGCACCAGCCTGTTGCCTTGCACGCTTCTGTGCCTCAAACTCATCGGCATGTTTCCAATGCTCACCATATTCGTCATATTTCTTTCTCTTCTCAGGATCACTCAGCACTTCATTTGCCTCATTAATAGCCTGAAATTTATCCTTAGCTGTAGGATCATTCGGGTTCAAATCAGGATGATGCTTGCGTGCCAGTTTACGGTACGCTTTCTTTATGTCATCCTGAGATGCCTTTTTGTCTACTCCAAGGACTTGATAATAATCAATATAAGCCATAGTTATAAGTTTTGTATTCTAAAAACAATAAAACAAATAACACGCCAATTTGGTTTAGTAAGAATTAAAATGCGTAAACGAAAATTAAAAAGCATCATCATCAAAGATAATTATCTAGATACCAACAATTAAGCATTTTCATTCCCGGTATTTCACGTTATAGTTATTCTAAAATAATGTAAACGACATATAATGTCACCTAATTATTCATCCTAAATCTTCCTAAGATTGATAGAAACTACTTTATTTGTAATGAATTAAATCATTTTATAACAGACACTAACCTTAAATTAGCAATACCGCTTATGAAAAGTAATTATTGGCTCCTATTCGTAGTATTCGCTCTCATCGCCATACCGGGCAAAGCAGATGAATGGATTAGAATTAATCAACTTGGTTACTTACCACAATCTATTAAAGTAGCTGTATTCATGAGCGAAGAAAGAACTAGCGTGGATAATTATGCACTGGTCGACGCTTTCACAGGTAAAACTGTACGCACTTTCAATAAATCCAAGGCTACAGGTAAAATGGGAGGAATGGAGAGCACCTATCGTCTCGACTTCAGTGATTTTACAGAGCCGGGTACTTATTATTTAAAAGCAGGTAAAGCTATTTCCCCTCGTTTTCCCATCAATACGCATGTATACAATGGCACTGCGGACTTTCTGTTAAACTACATGCGCCAGCAACGTTGCGGCTATAACCCCTTCCTCAAGGACAGTTGCCATGTACACGATGGTTATATTGTATATCACCCTACTAAAACCGGTCAGCATATTGATGTTCGTGGTGGTTGGCACGATGCAACAGATTATTTGCAATATACCACCACTTCTGCCAATGCTATCTATCAGATGATGTTTGCATATCAGGAAAATCCCGAATCCTTCGGCGACGCCTACGATGCTGCCGGACGCCCCGGTGCAAACGGTATTCCCGACATTGTAGATGAAATAAAATGGGGATTGGATTGGTTGAATCGGATGAATCCCAATCCCGGCGAACTCTATAATCAGATAGCCGATGACCGTGACCATGCCGGTATGCGCCTACCTAATAAAGATCTGGTAGACTATGGATACGGGCCAGGTAAAGGACGTCCCGTTTACTTCTGTAGCGGCGAACCACAGGTGCGTGGAAATTTCATGAACGCAACCACAGGTGTAGCCAGTACTGCAGGTAAATTTGCATCTTGTTTTGCCTTAGGTGCCAAGATACTGAAAGACTTCTATCCCGAATTTGCTACTGAAATCGCAGCAAAGGCTGACGCAGCCTATCAAGAAGGAGTGAAGAAACCGGGAGCATGCCAAACTGCTTCTGTAAAATCTCCTTATATTTATGAAGAAGACAACTGGGTGGACGATATGGAACTGGGTGCCATGGAATTGTTCAATACCACCGGCGAACGCAAATACCTGGACCAGGCTCTCGAATACGGTCGCCGTGAACCTATCACCCCATGGATGGGTGCTGACAGTGCACGTCACTACCAATGGTACCCTTTCATGAACATGGGACATTACCATCTTGCTAAAGTAGAGAATAAACGAATCAGCAAGGAATTTATCCGCAATATGCGTACAGGTATCGACCGTACTTACGAGAAAGCCGTTGAAAGCCCATTCCTACATGGCATACCTTATACTTGGTGTTCCAATAATCTGACAACTGCCATGCTGACCCAATGTCGTCTGTATCGTGAAATAACAGGTGATAATACGTATGCAGAAATGGAAGCCGCCCTCCGTGACTGGATGTTCGGTTGCAACCCTTGGGGAACCAGTATGATTGTAGAACTACCTCTCTATGGTGACTATCCGTCACAACCTCACTCTTCCCTGCTGAATGCAGGTGTAGGCAATACTACCGGAGGCTTGGTGGACGGCCCTGTTTACCGTACTATTTTTGAAAGCCTGCGCGGTGTCAACATGACTGGTATTCCCGGTACCCCCGGCCAAGACTACGAACGCTTCCAACCTGATTTAATGGTTTATCACGATGCCATACACGACTATTCCACCAATGAACCTACTATGGATGGTACAGCTTGCCTCACCTATTATCTCTCTGCCATGCAGAAGGAAGGTATGAAACAAGGTAACATCAAAGACGATAAAAATGTATATGTCAATGGCGGAATTATACGTACTGATCCATCCAAAAAACAAATAACACTCGTATTTACCGCTGCCGACAAAGCGGACGGCACCGATGCTATTATCAGTACTTTAAAGAAACACGGTATTAAAGGAGGCTTCTTCTTTACAGGTGAGTTCTTTGAACTCTATCCCGAAGCAGTAAAACGCTTACTCAAAGAAGGGCATTATGTAGGAAGCCACAGTTACGGACATTTATTATACATGCCTTGGGAAAACCGTGATTCCCTATTAGTTACTCGTGAAGAGTTTGAAAAGGACATGCTGAAAAGCTATGAAACCTTACGTAAGGCTGGTATTGAATATAAAGATGCTCCCGTCTATATTCCTCCTTACGAATATTATAACAAAGAAATATCAGCTTGGGCAAAGAGTATGGGCATACAGGTTATAAACTACACTCCGGGCACCATGAGCAATGCAGACTACACGACTCCGGATATGGGAACGAAGTATCGAAGCAGCCAGTTTATCTATGACAAAATCATGGAAGTTGAAAAGAAAGAAGGACTGAATGGTCATTTAATGTTGATACACTTCGGCACAGATGACCGACGGACTGATAAATTCTATAATGGCTATTTGGACAAAATGATTAAAACGCTGAAACGGAAAGGGTATACATTCGTGCCACTCCGTGAAGCGGTTGGCATATAAAATCGTTCATTCTCTCTCAAAGCAATTATTATATAAAGGTTAGTTAAAGGTTATCATACAAAGGTATTAAGGTAAATATTCAATCGGTTTGTTTTCAGTAAGCCTTTCCCTCACCCCCAAGAGGGGAAGGTTTCGAAGTAAGCTCCCAGCCTGTGAAGGTAAGGAGCTTTATTCTATCAATAAAAAACGGAGATACCGAGATTTACAAGAGATTTTTCTTGACCGCCTGTAGCAACTCCTCGATATCTTTCTCAGTGGTATCAAAAGATGTCACAAAACGAATTTCATTAATCGCTTCATTCCAGAAGTAGAAGAAGTAATCTTGCAGGAGGCTATCTATTACCGGTCGAGGCATTGTGAGAAATAACTGATTACTCTCCATGGCTTGTGTAAACTCTACACCTTGAATACTTTTCAACCCCTCATATAGTTTTCGTGCCATTTCATTAGCATGCGTTGCATTTTTCAACCAAAGATCATCGGTCAAGTAAGCAGTGAATTGACAAGATAGATAACGTAATTTAGAAGCAAGTTGTGCCGACTGCTTTCGTACAAAATAAGCTTCTTTTTTCAGTTCCGGATTAAATATAATCACACTTTCTCCTAGCATCAATCCATTCTTCGTGCCGCCAAAACTAAGGATATCGATGCCACAATCTACCGTCAGCTCTTTAAAGCTGAGATTCAATGCAGCACAAGCATTTGCCAGACGGGCACCATCCATGTGAACGTACATACCATGTTTATGGGCCAGCTCGGTTAAAACACGCAACTCCTCGGGTTTATAGATTGTACCCAGCTCTGTACATTGAGAAATATAGATAGCTCCCGGTTGCGAATGATGCTGTTCACCGAAATGACATAAATAAGGAAGTATCAACTCTGGAGTCAACTTACCATCCGAAGTAGCTACCGGACGAATCTGACATCCTGTCATACGGGCAGGAGAGCCACATTCGTCTACATAAATATGTGCAGTCTCAGCACATATAATAGAGTTAAACGGACGCGTACAAAGTTGCAAAGCCACCGCATTGCTGCCCGTTCCGTTGAAAACAAACAAAGGTTCACAATCGGGAGTAAACACTTCTCTGATTTTCCGGATAGCCTCTTCTGTCCACGGATCATCACCATATCCTACCGCATGGTCTTGATTAGCACGGTTCAATGCTTCCATTACCAATGGATGCACACCCGAATTATTGTCTGATGCAAAACTTCTCATTGTTGCTTTTCTATTTTGTTGTTCTTAAAGATATGCAAAGGAAAGAATATTCTACAACATGAGAAAACAAAAAGACACAGATTTCACAACCCGGCAAAAAACCTTGGAGGTTGCGAAACCTGTGCCAATAAAGCGATACTTCAATCGGTTCTTGTTTATCTATCCGATATAAACGTTTACCCCTAGAGAAATGTATAATTCTTCCTCTTCATCATACATCTCAATTTTATCCTCTCGAGCAAGCCAGCCTAGAGCGGCTCCTAATTCTTTGTCCTTCAGTCCGGACTTCTTTTTCAATGTTCCATAATCCCATTTAGCATTATTACTAAGCAATTGCCAAATCTTCCCTGCATTGAGTCCAATTTCGTTTTTGTTCATTTTTTCTTCAAAATAAAAAGGTTAATAGTTCGTTGATTAGGTTATCTCTACAGGACGTAAAGATATCATTTTAATTAATAAGAACACAAAAAACAAACAAAAGATATTCAAATTAATTAGTTTTGTAACACTTTTGTAATTTTACACGATTCCTATAAACAAAAAAAGCCGCTTCCTTTTTTACTTAGGAAGCGGCTTTTCTG
>USLU01000064.1 GCA_900555635.1 uncultured Bacteroides sp. | reverse complement strand
CCCCTGGCCAAAGCTGTAGCCGGTGAAGCTAATGTACCTTTCTTCTCCTTGGCAGGTTCCGACTTTGTGGAAATGTTTGTCGGTGTGGGTGCATCCCGCGTTCGCGACCTCTTCCGCCAAGCCAAAGAGAAAGCTCCTTGTATTGTATTTATCGATGAAATTGATGCCGTAGGTCGTGCCCGCGCCAAAGCAGCCGCTATGGGAGGCAATGATGAACGTGAAAACACTTTGAACCAGCTATTAACGGAAATGGACGGTTTCGGCTCCAACAGTGGGGTTATCATTCTTGCTGCCACCAACCGTGTAGATGTATTGGATAAAGCCTTGTTGCGTGCCGGACGTTTCGACCGCCAAATTCATGTGGACTTACCTGACCTTAACGAACGTAAAGAAGTATTCGGCGTACACTTGCGCCCCATCAAGATAGACGACTCAGTAGATGTTGACTTATTGGCCCGTCAAACTCCCGGTTTCTCGGGTGCAGACATTGCCAATGTATGTAACGAAGCTGCATTGATTGCTGCCCGTCATGGAAAGAAGTTTGTAGGGAAACAAGATTTTCTGGATGCTGTTGACCGTATTATAGGTGGTCTGGAAAAGAAAACCAAAATCACTACAGAGGACGAACGCCGTTCAATCGCTATCCATGAAGCCGGTCACGCCAGTATCTCTTGGTTGCTGGAATATGCCAATCCTTTGATTAAAGTAACGATTGTGCCACGTGGACGTGCTCTAGGTGCTGCCTGGTATCTTCCGGAAGAACGTCAGATTACAACGAAAGAGCAAATGCTCGATGAGATGTGTGCCACTTTAGGAGGACGTGCTGCCGAAGATGTATTCTTAGGTAGAATTTCAACCGGTGCCATGAACGATCTTGAACGTGTTACCAAACAAGCATACGGTATGATTGCTTATTTGGGTATGAGCGACAAGTTACCTAATCTGTGTTACTATAATAATGATGAATACTCCTTCAACCGTCCATACAGCGAGAAGACTGCGGAATTGATTGATGAAGAAGTAAAACAAATGGTAAACGAGCAGTATGAACGTGCCAAAAAAATTCTTTCAGAGAATAGTGAAGGACATGCCAAGTTGGTACAAATACTGATTGAAAGAGAAGTGATTTTTGCAGAAGATGTAGAACACATATTCGGCAAACGCCCCTGGGCTTCACGTTCAGAAGAGATCATCAGTGCTACCAAGATTTCGGATGAGTTGAAGAAAGCTGAAGAAGAAGAGGCCGCCAAAGCCGAAGAAGCTGAAAAAGAAGTAAAAGAAGAAGGTACTCATCAATCTTCTACAGAAACTGAATCTAAAAATTAAAACGGAAACACCGTGAAAAACAACTTTATACAACGCGCTATTACAGGTGTGTTATTCGTAGCTATTTTGGTGGGCTGTATTCTTTACAGCCCCCTTTCTTTCGGCATATTATTTACCCTTATCAGTGCGCTGAGTGTACACGAGTTCTCACACCTAGTGAATCAAAGTGGAGATATCAGTACCAACAAAATTATTACAGCACTAGGAGGTGCCTATCTGTTTCTTGCCTTAATGGGATTCTGCACTTCGGCTGCCGATGCACGTGTCTTCCTCCCCTATTTAGGTATTTTACTTTATCTGATGATTACAGAGTTATACCTTAAGAAAAAGAACCCGATCGGTAACTGGGCATTCTCTATGCTTAGCCAGTTATACGTAGCATTACCCTTTGCCTTGCTAAATGTACTTGCTTTTCAAAATTCCCCTGAAACCAGTAGCGTAACTTATAACCCAATCCTGCCACTCTCGATCTTCGTATTCATTTGGTTGAGTGATTCGGGAGCTTACTGTGTAGGTTCTTTAATCGGCAAACATCGTTTGTTCGAACGCATTTCTCCTAAGAAATCATGGGAAGGTAGTATTGGGGGTGGTATATTTTCCATTGCGTCTTCCTTTGTATTTGCTCACTTTTTTCCATTCATGCCTATGTGGCAATGGGCAGGTCTGGCAGTAATTGTTGTTATCTTCGGTACTTGGGGCGACTTGACAGAGTCGTTAATGAAACGACAATTAGGAATTAAAGACTCAGGAAATATCTTGCCCGGTCACGGAGGAATGCTAGACCGTTTCGATAGTGCATTGATGGCAATTCCTGCTGCCGTTCTTTATTTATATGTTCTGACGATGTTCAAATAAGAACTGTTTCGTTTGAATAACTTGTTATGACAACAGAAAATAAAATAAAGTACTTTGAGAATCGGGAAGACTGGAGAAAATGGTTGATGGCCAACTTTGACACAGCCAAGGAAGTATGGTTTGTATTTCCCACTAAGTCGTCAGGCAAAAAGAGCATTTTATACAATGATGCGGTTGAAGAAGCTCTTTGTTTCGAATGGATTGACAGTACGATAAAATCGCTTGATAAAGAACATAAGATTCAGCGCTTCACACCCAGAAATCCTAAAAGCACGTACTCGCAAGCCAATAAAGAAAGACTTAAATGGCTATTGGAAAATAAAATGATACACTCAAGATTTGAGGATAAAATACAGAATGTTTTATCTGAACCTTTTATTTTCCCGAAAGATATAATCGACAAATTAAAGGAAGATAAGATAGTATGGAATAACTATCAACAGTTTTCCGATTCATACAAGCGAATCCGAATTGCGTATATTGAAGCGGCAAGGATGCGTCTTGAGGAATTCGAGAAACGATTAAATAACTTCATTAGCAAAACGAAAGAAAATAAAACGATAAAAGGTTTTGGCGGAATTGAAAAATACTATTAATCAATTATTCAAGTAAATCTCAATAAACAAAATAAGAAGAGGGCACAAAGCTTTAAATAACTTCGTGCCCTCAGCATTTATACAGAATACACTTTTTACTGCAATTGCATCTTTGAGAAATCTTCTACTGATTTCGTCGAAGTATTGCCCGAATCCTTCAAATCGAACGTTAATTCAACTTCACCATTTACTTCGGAATTCAGCTTGAGTTTGATACCTTTTGTGGCAGAAGTTATATCCAAACTATTCAAATTATAAGATACAGCTCCGTAAGCACGATAACCGGTTACATCATCATAGGTATTGTAACGCAGTTCCAAATGAATATAACCATCTTCCGCATACAATTCTTCACCTTCCTGCGTACGCACCAAGCTAATACGGTGCTTAGTCTTTGCCGGAAGATTTTGCGCGAAAATAATATTCAAGTAACCGCCACTGATACCCATATCTCTCTTGTAAATCAGTAAGGGATCATTTCCAAATTCCTTTTCAGTCTCGGGAGTCATAATTTCAATCCCTTTTGTCAATACATCCTGCATGCGCAAAATCTTTACTGCATGGTCATAACCTTGGAAATCGTCGTAAAGAGGATTAAAGGTAGTTATTACACGTTGACCATCGGCAGGTTCGTACCAACCTAGGTTTGTATTAATCGGCCAAAGTGTTCCCCAAACATCACAGTCCAAGTAAAAAGCCCCGCCGGTAACACGCACCGTTGCCCACAAAGGAGGTGTAAAATCTCCTACCGAATAACCATCGTCAAGATCATCACATGATTGTAGCGTCGGCATCACTGCCAAGCAAATCGCCATAAAAAGCCAATGTAGTTTTTTCATAATCAAAGTCCTTTTTATTATTTCTATTTTCATTTGTTTCTGTCTAAAAAATACAAAAGCCGGGCATTTACTGCACCGGCTCTATCCATTTTAACAAATTCTTTAAAAATTCCTATTCCCTACAACGTTCATTAAGTAAATCAATCATTTTGCGGGCGGCATGCTTCGGGGCTCCTGCTTCTCCTAAGCGAGACGCCATATACTGATAACCATCGAGCATTTGCTGCCGGTACTCTTTATTATATAAGATACGGTTCAATTCGGCACGAACCTGCTCTACCGTCATTGTATCGGCAACTAATTCTTTCACTACCTCACGGTTTGCTATAAGATTAACCAAAGAGATGTATTTCACACTCAGGATATGCCGTTTCAAGAAAGCGATCACTTTCCCTATCGGCGTGTGATAGCACACTGCCTGCGGCACACGAAACAAAGCCGTTTCTAAAGTTGCCGTACCCGAAGTGACCAATGCAGCCTTAGCCTGTTGTAGCAAAGCAAATGTCTGCCCAAAGATGATCTTCACTTTTGCTTCACCGATATATTGATTGTAATAATCAGGAGATATACCCGGAGCACCGGCCAGCACCAACTGATAATCGGTAAAAGTAGAAGCCGCCCGGAGCATATCCGGCAGATTATCTTTGATTTCTTGCTTACGGCTACCTGCAAGCAGGGCAATGATGGGTTTGGCACTCAGACCATTTGATTCGACAAACTCTTTAAATGTCTCTGAATGGGAAGCACAGAAAGCCGTTACCTCATCCATTGTCGGATTGCCAACATAGTGTATCGGATAATGGTGCTTTCCTTCAAAGAACTCTACTTCAAACGGAAGGATCGAGAAAAGCTCATCCACATCTCTTTTGATATTCTTAATGCGATATTCCTTCCAAGCCCAAATCTTAGGAGATATATAATAATAAACAGGAATCTTTGTCCGGGCATGAATATACTTAGCGATACTCAGATTAAAACCCGGATAGTCGACTAGTATCAACACATCGGGTTGCCATGCTACTATATCCTCTTTACAACGCTTCATGTTGGCAAAGATGGTACGCAGATGTAGCAGTACAGGAATAAAGCCCATATAGGCCAACTCCTTGTAATGTTTCACCATAGTCCCGCCTACCGCTGCCATCAGGTCACCGCCAAAGAAACGAAATTCCGCTTGCGGATCTTCTTCTTTTAAAGCAGCCATCAGGTGCGAGGCATGCAGGTCACCGGATGCTTCACCAACAATCAGGTAATATTTCATTGAAGCGGAGAGTTGAACCAGGTTTTCATATCCTCTATCAAATCGTAAGCAGTCACATCCACTTTAGTTGGAGTAATGGCTACATAACCATTATCGAGTGCCCAATGATCGTTATTTTCATTTTCACGATCCATATTCTCGAACTCGCCGGTCAACCAGTAATAATGAGTATCGCCTCTATGAGCAAAGTTTTCCCACTCGTTCACCCATTGACCTTTTGTTTGTTCGCAAATTCTAATGCCTTTCAGATCCTTTGTATTGGGAATATTTACATTGAGGCATGTCAATGGCGGCAATCCTCTCTCTAACACCTGACGAGCTATCTCACGGATATAAGGTCCTGCGGGCTCAAAGTCGGCATTCGGTTCATGGCTACAAAGAGAGAAACCAATGGAAGGTATACCTTTCAGACAACCTTCAATCACGACACCCATTGTTCCTGAATAATGCACATTTACAGATGAGTTATCACCATGATTAATGCCACCTACTACAAGATCTGGTTTGCGGTCGAGCACAGTGTGAAAGGCTAGCTTCACACAATCAGCCGGCGTACCCGAACATTTATAAACAGTCAACCCTACATCTTTACGGAGCAACTGATAATGAATCGGCTCGGTAACAGTCAATGCACAGGCAGCTCCTGAGCGCGGAGCATTTGGTGCAATCACTACAATCTCGCCCAACGGACGAAGAAACTTTATTAACTCGCTAATACCCTTCGCAATGATACCGTCATCATTGGAAATCAATATCAAAGGTCTTTGATTTTCCATACTTAACTAATTTTACTGACTGCAAAAGTAGTAAAAATAACTTTATTGTTACCTTTGTGTTACACTATACTCACTAAAAAACAAGGTATATGGATATTTTGCTTATCATTCTAGGAGCAATTTGTATGATTATCGGATTGGCAGGTTGCATTTTACCAATGATTCCGGGACCACCCGTAGCCTATGCGGGTCTTCTGTTGTTACATTTTACAGAAAAGGCGCAATTTACTACCGCGCAACTGCTGACATGGCTGTTCATTATAATACTCCTGCAAGTGCTGGACTACTTCATTCCTATGCTTGGAAGCAAATACAGCGGAGGTAGCCGTTGGGGAACACGCGGTTGCCTCATAGGTACCGTTGCCGGACTATTCTTTATGCCTTGGGGAATTATCCTCGGTCCATTTCTTGGTGCCTTTCTTGGCGAATTACTAGGCGGCAAAAAAACAGGTCAAGCGCTCAAATCAGGGTTAGGTTCCTTGTTCGGCTTTCTGTTCGGTACAGTGTTGAAGTGCATAGTATGCGGATACTTCATCTGGCAGTTTGTAGGCACACTGATATAAACATCAATCAACAAGTACTGAATAGATAGTACACAATTCCTACCAAAGCCTCTAAGATAAGATATGAACAGCAGGAGTACAAGCATAAAACAAATCTTAATCTTCTGCAAGCGAGGCAAAAAAGCCTCAATGTTTCAATATAAATATGTATATTTGCTCGCTAAAACAAAGAAAAGGCATTGTTTTCAAACGGTTGGGATACAGAAAAGTAACACATCTGTCTGTGAGTTATTAACAAAACAGGCGACTTTTCAACCGTTTTTGCAATATTTCTCTTTTTTAGTAGGTGCTATACGGAATTATCACTTATTTCGCTGCCGATAAAATATTGAGATTATGGGAAAAATAATTGCTATGGCAAACCAAAAGGGTGGTGTAGGCAAGACTACGACGACGATAAACCTCGCAGCCTCACTAGCCACACTTGAAAAGAAAGTGCTAGTTGTAGATGCTGACCCGCAAGCCAACGCATCATCAGGCTTAGGCGTGGACATTAAGCAGTCGGAATGTACTATTTATGAATGCATTATCGACCGTGCCAACGTGCGTGATGCTCTTCATGACACAGAGATAGAGACCTTAAAAGTAATCTCTTCCCACATCAATCTGGTAGGTGCTGAGATAGAAATGTTAAACCTCAAAAACCGCGAGAAAATACTAAAAGAAGTGCTTTCTCCGCTGAAAGAAGAGTTTGACTATATCTTGATAGATTGTTCTCCTTCTCTAGGCCTGATTACAATCAATGCGCTGACTGCCGCCGACTCGGTCATTATCCCCGTACAAGCCGAATACTTTGCATTAGAAGGCATCAGTAAATTATTGAATACGATTAAAATCATCAAATCCAAACTTAATCCGGCTCTCGAAATCGAAGGGTTCCTGTTAACAATGTATGATTCACGTCTACGTCAGGCCAACCAAATCTATGATGAAGTGAAACGCCACTTCCAGGAACTGGTATTTGAAACCGTAATACAACGTAATGTTAAGTTGAGTGAAGCCCCCAGCTATGGTCTGCCTACTATATTATATGATGCAGATTCTACCGGAGCAAAAAATCACATAGCACTTGCTAAGGAGTTGATAAGCAGAAATGAGAAACGTTGATAGGTATAAGTAATTAATAATTTGTAATTTGTAATTATCAATAGATGGCACAGAAAAGAAACGCATTAGGACGCGGGCTGGATGCCCTGCTCTCCATGGATGAAGTGCAGACTGAAGGCTCTTCCTCCATCAATGAAATAGAACTGTCGAAGATTGTAGTCAATCCCAACCAGCCCCGCCGTGAATTTGACCAGACAGCGTTGCAGGAACTTGCCGACTCTATCTCCGAGATAGGAATCATTCAACCTATTACTTTGCGCAAGCTGGATGACGAGACTTATCAAATCATCGCCGGCGAGCGTCGTTTCCGTGCCTCCCAACTTGCCGGACTGACCAGTATCCCGGCCTACATCCGTACAGCCGATGATGAGAACGTCATGGAAATGGCACTCATTGAAAACATACAGCGCGAGGATCTGAACTCCGTGGAAATAGCCCTTGCCTACCAGCACCTGTTGGAGCAATACGGACTAACCCAAGAACGCCTCAGCGAACGTGTCGGAAAGAAGCGTACCACCATTGCCAACTACCTGAGACTGTTGAAGTTGCCCGCACCTGTACAGATGGGACTACAAAACAAGCAGATAGACATGGGACATGCCCGTGCACTGGTAACTCTTGGTGACCCCAAACTGCAAGTAAAGATATTCGAAGAAATTCTGGAGCACGGCTACTCCGTTCGTAAAGTAGAAGAAATTGTAAAATCCCTCAGTGAAGGTGAAACGGTAAAAAGCGGCACTCGCAAGATTGCCCCCAAACATGCCAAGTTGCCCGAAGAATTCAACATGTTGAAACAACAACTATCAGGTTTCTTCAGCACCAAGGTACAGCTTACTTGTTCAGAGAAAGGAAAAGGTAAAATCAGTATCCCATTCAGTAACGAAGAAGAATTGGAACGCATCATCGGTATCCTTGATACGTTGAAGAAATAAATGACAAAGAAAAGAAGAATATATCAAATATCAATGACCCTGCTTCTCTGCGTTTTGCAGACGGCAGGGATTGCTATGTATGGTCAGGATCGTCCTCGCGCCGCCGCAAAGCGTACGCAAAGGCAACAAACAGATTCCCTCGGAACCGTACTCCGGCCTTTGCATCCATTAGTTGACAGTCTGAGTACCGAAATAAACAACATAGCTTCACTTAATTCGGACAGCATTGCCATTGCTGACAGTATTGCCGCAGAAAACAAAAAGAAGTTGCTTGAGCTTACAGCCAATCCTTCGCTAAAGGAACAACCCGTACCTAAGGACAGCCTGGAGAAAGCAGTAAGTCCCAAACTATGGGTTCCCAATCCTGTAAAAGCAACATGGCTCGCCCTCGTCATTCCCGGCGGCGGACAAATCTACAACCGTAAATATTGGAAACTACCTATCTTCTACGGTGGTTTTGCCGGTTGTGCCTACGCACTTACATGGAACGGCAAAATGTATAAGGATTATTCCCAAGCCTACAAGGATGCCGTAAATGGAAATTGGAATTCAAGCAGTATCACAGACCTATTACCTCCGGGTTATATTAATAATGTATCTACTTCGCAGTTAACAGAAACTCTCCGAAAACGTAAAGATACCTACCGCCGATACAGGGATTTAAGTATCTTTGCCTTTATAGGCGTATATCTGCTATCTGTAGTAGATGCCTATGTCGATGCCGAATTATCTAACTTCGACATTTCACCGGATCTAAGTATGAAGGTTGAACCTGCAGTAATCAATACTCAAATGACCGGGTCTTCGAACAGGTCGGTAGGCGTTCAATGTAGTTTTCGATTCTAATTGCCAATATCAACAAACATAATATATATACTCATGATAAATAAGCCAACATATATGAAGAAAGTCATCATCGGTACCTCACTCCTGTTCAGCATCTTTTTAACACCACAAATACATGCACAGGAAAGTGTCGACGTATTGATCCGGGAGAATGGAACAGAACGGAATGAAAGTATTGAACTGCCTAAGAGCATGACTTATCCGCTGGATAGTCTTTTTACCGACTGGAAAGCAAAAAACTACATAGACTTAGGCAAAGACTGTAGTACTTCTACCGAAAACCCTCTGTTCAGCGACTCCACTTACATTGACAGGTTATCACGTATGCCGACCGTTATGGAGATGCCATACAATGAAATCGTACGCAAGTTCATTGATATGTATGCAGGTCGCTTGCGCAACCACGTTGCCTTCATGTTAAGTGCCTGCAACTTCTATATGCCTATCTTTGAAGAAGCCCTTGATGCTTACGATCTGCCTCTCGAACTAAAATATTTACCGATCATAGAATCAGCCCTCAACCCTTCCGCGGTATCGCGTGCGGGTGCTTGCGGCTTATGGCAATTCATGTTGGGCACCGGAAAAATGTACGGACTCGAAAGTAACAGCCTAGTGGACGAACGTCGCGATCCGATAAAAGCGACATGGGCGGCCGCACGTTATCTAAAAGATATGTATGATATTTATAAAGATTGGAATCTAGTGATTGCTGCATATAACTGCGGTCCCGGTACAATCAACAAAGCTATCCGCCGCTCCGGTGGAAAGACCGACTATTGGGAAATTTATAACTACCTGCCCAAAGAAACCCGAGGTTACGTGCCTGCATTCATCGCAGCCAATTATGTGATGACGTACTATTGCAAGCACAACATCTGCCCCATGGAAACCAACATTCCCGACGCGACCGATACCGTACAAGTAAGCCGCAACCTTCATTTTGAACAAATAGCGGATATTTGTGGTGTCAACCTCGATGAGATAAAGAGTTTGAATCCGCAATACAAGAAGAATATCATTCCGGGAGAGAGCAAGCCTCAAACATTACGTCTCCCCATGAACTCCATTAGCACATTTATCGACAAGCAAGATACTATCTATGCACACCGCTGCGATGAATTATTCAAGAACCGTAGAGTGGTGGCAGTAAATGATACCCGCTCCAATTCTCGTAGCAGCAGTAGAAGTAGCAAAAGTACTTCCGCTTCAGGTAACGCCACTTATCATAAAATCCGTAGTGGAGAAAATCTTGGCAGTATTGCACGCAAATATGGAGTTACCGTCAACCAGTTAAAAAGTTGGAACGGACTACGCAATAACAACATTGCAGCTGGTAAACGATTGAAGATTTATAAATAATGTACTTTCTTTCCTCTTGATAAGAAAGAAAGAATCAAGGCTGCACTCTCGGGGCAAGCCGAAAGAAAAAACACGCCCAAAGCTTGTACGGTATTGAAAAATGCTTATTTTTGCAGAAAGAGAAAGAAGAAAAGAAAAAACAGTATATGGAAGAGAACTTAAGTCAGAAGGAGAAAGAGAAAGCCGAAGAAGATATGATCGACCAGGCATTCCAGGAACTGTTGAACGACTATTTGGCAACTAAGCACCGCAAGCGCGTCGAAATAATAACCAAAGCATTCAACTTTGCCAATCAGGCACATAAAGGTATCAAACGCCGTTCGGGCGAACCTTATATCATGCATCCCATTGCAGTGGCGAAAATCGTGTGTAACGAGATAGGACTCGGATCAACATCTATTTGTTCTGCATTGCTGCACGATGTAGTAGAAGACACCGATTATACAGTTGAGGATATAGAAAATATCTTCGGACCGAAAATAGCCCAAATTGTAGACGGACTGACGAAAATCTCCGGTGGTATCTTCGGTGACCGGGCTTCGGCACAAGCAGAAAACTTCAAGAAGCTGCTGCTTACCATGTCCGATGATATCCGCGTGATACTTATTAAAATAGCCGACCGTCTGCACAATATGCGTACTCTCGGCTCCATGATGCCCAACAAGCAGTTCAAGATTGCAGGCGAAACCCTTTATATATATGCTCCACTAGCCAACCGTTTAGGTCTGTATAAGATAAAGACCGAGTTGGAGAATCTCAGCTTCAAATACGAGCACCCCGAAGAATATAAAGAAATTGAAGAAAAACTTGCCGCTTCCGCCGTAGAACGTGACAAAACATTCAATAACTTTACTATTCCTATACGTGCCCAATTAGACAAGATGGGGCTGAAATATCGTATTCTTGCCCGCGTTAAATCCATCTATTCCATTTGGAACAAGATGCAAACCAAGCATGTGCCTTTCGAGGAAATTTATGATTTGCTGGCTGCCCGTATCATCTTTGAACCTCGTAATCAAGAAGAAGAACTAAATGATTGTTTTGACATCTATGTTTCTATCTCCAAGATATATAAACCCCACCCAGATCGTCTGCGCGACTGGGTAAGCCATCCTAAAGCAAACGGTTACCAAGCGCTGCATGTTACCTTAATGGGCAACAACGGACAATGGATTGAAGTACAGATTCGTAGCGAGCGCATGAATGATGTTGCCGAACAAGGCTTTGCCGCACATTGGAAATACAAAGACGGTGGTGGTAGTGAAGACGAAGGCGAACTGGAAAAATGGTTACGCACTATCAAGGAAATTCTAGACGATCCACAACCGGATGCCATTGACTTTCTTGATACAATCAAGCTCAATCTATTTGCTTCCGAAATATTTGTCTTCACTCCCAAAGGTGATCTCAAAACAATGCCTCAGAACGCCACTGCATTGGATTTTGCTTTTTCGTTACATACCGATATAGGTAGTCATTGCATCGGTGCCAAAGTAAACCATAAGTTGGTGCCCCTCAGCCATAAATTGCAGAGTGGTGACCAAGTAGAAATATTAACATCCAAGTCACAACGGGTACAGCCGGAATGGGAAGTGTATGCTACTACTGCCCGGGCGCGTGCCAAGATTGCTACGATCCTGCGTAGAGAAGCAAAAGCATACCAAAAAGAAGGCGAAACTATCTTAGCCGACTTCTTCAAGAACGAAGGTATCCGCATTGATGATGCAGCTTTAAATAAACTAACAAAACTGCATAATTTCCACACGTTTGATGAACTTCTGGTAGCCATCGGTAGCAAGAAACTTGTCTTAAGCGATGCTGACAAAAATGTATTTAAAGAAAAGCAAGGCACGAATTGGAAGAAATACCTGACCTTCTCGTTCGGCAATAAGGATAATAAAGAAATCAAAGAACAACCGGAAGAAAAAGCTCCGCAAGAGAAGATCAATACCAAGCAAATTCTTAAACTAACCGAGGAAACCATTTCGAAGAATTACATCATGGCAGATTGTTGCCATCCCATCCCCGGAGATGATGTTTTGGGCTATATTGATGAGCAGAACCGGGTAATCATTCATAAACGTCAATGTCCCGTTGCTGCCCGTCTCAAGAGTAGTTACGGTAACCGTATAATTGCAACCGAATGGGATACCCACAAGGAACTTTCATTCCTCGTAACTATCTATATCAAAGGCATTGACTGCATGGGATTACTGAATGAGGTGACGCAAGTCATTTCCCGTCAACTGAATGTGAACATCCGTAAGCTGACCATTGAAACTACTGATGGCATTTTTGAAGGAAAGATTCAGCTTTATGTGCACGACGTTGATGATGTGCGAAGTATCTGCGATAACTTAAAACAAATTCAGAACATCAAACAAGTAACGAGAATAGAGGATTGAAACTCGGCTTCGAGTTCTAATACGACTTCTGCTCAACCTTGAATATTTTGTTTTAAAGCCTCGACATCTTCATAAGTAAAAGCATCGAGAGCTTCCTTCATACCAAGCAACTCTTCACGGATAGACTTCAATCGGTCCACGATCTCGAAGTTCCGAAGAGTTGCTTCTTTATTATCCTTCATCCGCTGGCGGGCGCCGGGTAATGTCATACCCCGTTCCTTTACCAAATGATAAATCAGCTTCACCGTATCAATATCTTCTTTGCGATACTGGCGCACCCCTCTCCCCGCCTTCTTGGGATTGAGTTGCGGAAACTCTTTCTCCCAGAAACGGAGCAATGACTCATTAACGTCGAACATCGCAGCCACTTCACTGATGGAATAATATAGCTTTAAGTCTTTATCTAAGTTCAGCATACTCTTTAAATATTAATCAAGTACCTTGCCATGATTGGCAGCAATCTGAATCATGCGGTCATAATCTTCGGCACTCAAGTCCATAAAGTAATAGTTCACAGGATTTACCACCTGCCCCTTCACATGCACTTCATAGTGAAGATGCGGACCGGTACTCTTGCCCGTACTACCTACATATCCAATTACTTCACCACGCACCACCTTCTGACCGGGTTTCACATTGTAGCCTTGCAGATGAGCATACCAGGTACGATAGCCAAAACCATGATCGACAATGATTGTATTTCCGTACCCCGTCTCCCAACCTACTTTAACAACGGTACCGTTACCCGTAACATAAACATCCGTACCCGGATGAGCGGAGAAGTCCATTCCCGAATGGAATTTGCTTGTACCATAAATAGGATCGATACGTGTACCATATCCGGAAGCTGTCTGACGAAGGTCTTTATTAGAAATAGGCTGAATAGCAGGGATGCACTTCAACATTTCATCATGATTCTTGCACATCTCTACTACATCGTCAAATGAACGGGACTGGATATAGAGTTGCTTAGTGAGCATATCCATCTTTTGAGTAGTGTTGATTACCAAATCGGAGTTCGCCATATCCATCAGATGCTCGTAACGGTTTGTACCACCATATCCGGCCTTACGGATAGCCGAAGGAATAGGGTCTGCCTGAAAGATAACCCGGTACAGGTTATCGTCACGTTGCTGAACATCCTGCAATACGCCCATAGCTTCGTCAAGCCGACGCGAAAGTACATTGTACTGCGCTTGGAGTTGGCTATTTTCTTTTCTCAGTTCTTTTTCCGATGGAGAACCAAAAATAAGTAACAGTATAATGAAACAACCGGCACCAAGTCCCATACCGACAAACAAACGGCGGAGAATGCTCAACGCACGTTGTCGGACAGTAGGATAAATACGGTCGTAGGTCTGAGTCTGCGGATTATAAATGTAGTAAACTTTGCGCATCTTTGGAAATATTTCGCTTATCAATACCGCAAAAGTAATAAAAACACGCTATCTTTGCACAGTTTTTTCAAGAATATTAACCTCAAGGATAGATATATAGAGTATGTTGACTGCAAATGAAATCAGAGACTCCTTCAAGAGTTTCTTCGAAAGCAAAGGTCACCAGATAGTGCCTTCGGCTCCGATGGTGATTAAAGATGATCCCACGCTGATGTTTACCAACGCGGGAATGAATCAGTTTAAAGATATTATTTTGGGCAACCAGCCCATCAAATACCCGCGCGTGGCGGACTCACAAAAATGTCTGCGCGTAAGCGGAAAACACAATGACCTTGAAGAAGTAGGTCATGATACCTATCACCACACCATGTTCGAGATGCTGGGCAACTGGTCATTCGGCGACTACTTCAAGAAAGAAGCCATTGAATGGGCATGGGAGTATCTGGTAGATGTACTGAAACTGGACCCTGCCAACCTCTATGCTACGGTATTCGAAGGCAGTCCCTCCGAAGGACTCGACCGCGACAACGAAGCTGCAGCCATCTGGGAGAAGTTCCTTCCGAAAGATCACATCCTTAACGGCAACAAGCACGATAACTTCTGGGAAATGGGCGATACTGGTCCTTGTGGCCCTTGCTCGGAGATTCATGTAGACTCTCGTTCGGCAGAAGAAAAAGCTCAGATTCCCGGCAACCAGCTGGTTAACAAAGACCATCCGCAGGTAATCGAAATTTGGAACCTCGTGTTCATGCAGTACAACCGCAAGGCCGACGGCAGCCTCGAAGGTCTTCCCGCCAAAGTAATCGACACGGGTATGGGCTTCGAACGCCTCGTACGTACCCTGCAAGGCAAGACATCCAACTACGATACAGACGTTTTCCAACCGATGTTGAAAGCCATCGCCACTATGGCAGGCACTACATACGGTAAGAATGAGCAGCAAGACATCGCCATGCGTGTGATTGCCGACCACATTCGTACCATTGCTTTCTCCATCACCGACGGACAGTTGCCCAGCAATGCGAAAGCCGGTTATGTAATCCGCCGTATTCTTCGCCGTGCCGTTCGTTACGGATATACCTTCCTCGGACAGAAGCAAGCGTTCATGTACAAGCTTCTTCCCGTACTGATTGAGAACATGGGTGGTTCTTACCCCGAACTGATCGCTCAGAAGGAACTGATTGAAAAAGTAATCAAGGAAGAAGAAGACTCTTTCCTCCGCACACTTGAGACTGGTATCCGCCTGCTGGACAAGACCATGGCAGATGCCAAGGCAGCCGGCAAGACTGAAGTAAGCGGTAAAGATGCCTTTACTTTATATGACACCTTCGGTTTCCCGCTCGACTTGACCGAACTGATTCTCCGCGAAAACGGCATGACTGCCGACCTCAACGAGTTCAACGCCGAAATGGAACAGCAGAAATCACGTGCCCGCAACGCCGCCGCCATTGAGACCGGTGACTGGATCACACTGAAAGAAGGCACTACCGAATTCGTTGGTTATGATTTTACTGAGTATGAAACTTCCATCCTGCGTTACCGCCAGATAAAGCAGAAGAACCAGACGCTTTACCAGATTGTACTGGACAAGACTCCGTTCTATGCCGAAAGTGGTGGTCAGGTAGGTGATACAGGTGTACTGGTCAGCGAGTTCGAAACCATCGACGTGATCGATACAAAGAAAGAAAACAACCTCCCTATCCATATCACCAAGAAGTTGCCCGAACATCTGGAAGCTCCGATGATGGCTTGCGTAGATACCGACAAGCGTGCTGCATGTGCGGCCAATCACTCGGCTACCCACTTATTGGATGCTGCGCTTCGTGAAGTTCTTGGCGAACATGTAGAACAAAAGGGATCTTTGGTGACTCCGGATTCTTTGCGTTTCGACTTCTCCCACTTCCAAAAAGTGACTGACGAAGAACTTCGTCAGGTAGAGCACATTGCCAATGCCAAGATTCGTGCCAACATTCCTTTGCAGGAATACCGCAACATGCCTATCGAGGAAGCTAAGGAACTCGGTGCCATCGCCCTCTTCGGTGAGAAGTATGGCGACCATGTACGCGTTATCCAATTCGGTTCTTCGGTTGAGTTCTGCGGTGGTACGCACGTTGCCGCTACCGGAAACATCGGTATGGTGAAGATTGTAAGCGAAAGTTCTGTTGCAGCCGGCGTACGCCGTATCGAAGCTTACACAGGTGCACGCGTAGAAGAAATGATGGATACCATTCAAGATACATTGCGTGACTTGAAAGCCCTCTTCAACAATGCTCCCGACCTTGCCGGAACCATCCGCAAATATATCGACGAGAATGCCGGACTGAAAAAGCAAGTAGAAGACTTCATGAAAGAGAAGGAATCTCAACTGAAAGACAAGTTGATGAACAGCATTCAGGAAGTGAACGGCGTGAAAGTTATCAAGTTCTGTGCTCCGCTGCCTGCCGAAACGGTGAAGAATATCGCTTTCCAATTGCGCGGTCAGATCACAGAAGATTTGTTCTTCGTTGCCGGAACAGCCTATGAAGGCAAACCCATGCTGACCGTTATGCTGAGCGACAACCTCGTTGCCGGCGGATTGAAAGCAGGCAATCTGGTGAAGGAAGCTGCCAAGCTGATTCAAGGTGGTGGCGGTGGTCAACCCCACTTCGCAACGGCCGGAGGCAAGAATGTAGACGGACTGAATGCAGCAGTAGATAAAGTGATAGAGTTGGCAGGAATCTAAGTCGAAAATAATTCCCGAAACACTTGACATCGCCTCCGCGATGTTGTATATTTGTAGAGTGAATTTATAGATACTTCAATTTTAAATTAGGATAAACGGAGAGGCAATGCTTCTCCGTTTCTTTTTTACCCTCACGGCCTTTCATCCGAAATGCCTCATGTTTGCTCCCCCAATGCCACACTTTAGCTCCCCAAACCTCAGGTTTAAGTAAGTGAAATGGCGGGCATTTGCCTTCAAAACCTCTGTGATTTTGGTGAAAAGCCCAGGCATTGCGGATGATGAGATGTGGCAAAACGGATGGTCTGTTCAGAGTAAACAGATGATGCGTTTGAGGTAAACAGATGATCTGCTCAGGGTAAACGCATCATGCGTTCCGAATACAAAAACGGGAGGTTGAAGCCTCCCGTCCGTTAATCTTTCGTAAATCTGCTCTTGACAAAATTCCCATCTATCACCTTATAGCGACCTTGCATCGACAATCAACAAACGATACACTTTCACTTCATCAGGCAATGCTCCGCATGCAAAAGTCACATCTTCTCTAAATAGCAGATAATTTTGTCCAATGCTTCGTTCATTTACAAGTTTGTTCTCCACAATATATGTATGCGTCTTCTCTTCGAAAGTGAAATCAAATGCTATCTGTTTCTTTCCCTGCCAGATAACATCTTTACGTAAGTATGTTCCTGATAAGACTGTACCGGCTTCATCTGCAACATATACCTGCAAATTGCCTTGATTTTCATAACTGCCATTCTCGTCGGGATGAATTTCGAAACCTCCACCAATATTTACCGGGAAACCAGACATCTGTTCGCTAGCAATGCGATTGACTTCTTCTTCAATAAGAAGCTGCTGGTTTACGAATTCAATTTTCTTAGCCATTGCCTTAAATCGTATTTTCGGCTCTGCCACTGAAACGAAGAGCATTGCCTGATTGCCCGAACCGTCCCTGGCTATAATGGATACTTCTCCTAAAGCCTGCGGCTTAATGCAAATATGACGGTAACCACCCACAGCATCAGTCTCTTCTACCTTAACAATATTGTCGTCATCCACCAAGTAAGTATAGTTGCCGTCACCTCCGTCAATACCTACAACAGCACCCTCTTTACTGGATATACGCAGTGTTATATTGCTAATCAAATTAGTGCAAGTTCCTACTTGGTAGATAGGTTTGTCACCGCTAAAAAACACCATACTACGGTAATCATCCTCACAGGAAGTACTCAAAAACAGGAACATTAATAGTAAAATAATAGAATGAGTTCGATTCATCGCCTTTCATTTTTAGTTTAGTAAATGCTACAAAAGTATAACTTTCATTATAAAAGGAAGAATTAAATATAAACAAAAAGAGAAGCTATTATCATTCATCCGTATAAGGGATATCGGGTATATACATCCAATGTTCCGCACGGTATACCTTACATCCCTGCGGCACAGCTGCCGGTGAAAGCGATGTGACATCTTCGTAACCCACCAGCGGGGGGATCGGACTGTTTTTTGTTGTAATGTTCTCCGGAGACTTAAAGCTGAATTTGTGCACCTCGTCATTGTATCTGAAGCAGAGAACATTCTCCCCATCTTCCCCTTCTATAAACTCATAAGTACCCATTATCACCTCCTGAGTGATTGCAGACGGATGCACAAGCAACTCACCGCGCTCCTGGGAATCATTCGTATTCTCAGGTATCAAGGTATAAGATCCCTGATCCTTCACCGTCAAAATAGAAGTTAAGTCAACCTTTATTTGGTTCCAATGGTTTTCTTCCATCTCACCGGTATGAAAGAAAGTCGTGTATTCTACAAAGTAATAAAATTTGTAACGATCACGCACTGTAATTTTCAATATAGTAGAGGCACCACTACCATCATTTATGCGAACGGTTACCACACCTTCTTCCTTCGGTGTAACCTTGATACGCGAATATCCGTTTTCTGATTCTGAAAATGTCACGGCAGCTATAGTAGAAACTTCGCCCAACGAATAGTTGCCGTCACCCCCATCAATACCAAGAACTATTCCCTCGGGATTAGTCATATAAAGCGTAACAGATGAGATCAGATTATTATTGCCATCTTGACCGAAAATTGGTTCCGCTCCTTCGAAGAGTATCATATCCCGATAGTCTTCTTCACAACTCGTACTTGCCACCAAGACAAACAAAAGTGTAGCTACAATAGAATAGAGGTTTCTCATAGTCGATGTTTTTAATTGTTCTATAAACAAAAACGCGAGAAACAAGCAAATACTGCATCAAAAGTCTATTTTATTTGTTCTTCGGGATAATTCACCAAATAAAGTGTTCCCGTAGCACGAGTGAAGGCAGTATACAGCCAACGGAAATAATCGGGTGTCAGGTACTCGTCCGTCATATAACCCTGATCCAGAAAGACATTCTTCCACTGCCCGCCCTGCGCTTTGTGGCAAGTCACGGCGTATGCATATTTCACCTGCAAGGCATTGTAATAAGGATCGGCTTTCATCTTCTTCATGCGTTCACGTTTCATGCTGATATCGGCATAGTCTTCGAGAACGGCATAAAACAGACGGTCATTATCCGCCTTGGGTAGTGCGGGAGCATCGCTATGCAGTGTATCCAGCAAAAGATTCACCTCTAGCTCAAAATCATTGTGGTCGGGGAAAGTCAAAGTTACATCGGCAAAACGGAAACCGTATAACTCGCGCGTGCGGCGCATACGGTGTACCACGGCTATCTCACCATTGGCAATGAAGTCCATTTCTTTCTGTTTCTCCGTCCAATAATAATTATTTTTCGCAACCATCAGCAAGTCTCCTGTGTTCAATTCATCTTCCCGCCAAAGTATTTGCGCACGGATACCGTTATTATAGATATTCGCCCGTTTGTTAGAGCGGCATATCACAGTGGTTTCGTCCATTCCATCGCGGTCGTAACAAGACGTCAACGCGTCTATCAACTCATTGCCGGGTAATACCTTGATATCTGCAAAACCCGAAACTTTAATCTTGGGCAAAGCGTTGCAAGTATCTTCCGCAATCAGCTGCCGCAAACGCGTGGCATTCCATAAAATGCCCGATTGCTGTTCCTGACGTACCACTTGTGTCAAGTCCACTTCGATTACTTCCAACCCATACCCCTTCAATGCTTCGGAAAAAAGAGCGGGACTCTGCTCCTCACCTACCGGAGGAAGCTGCGCGGTATCTCCCATCAGCAAAAGTTTGCAGCCCTGTCCGGAATAGACAAATTGCACCAAGTCGTCTAGTAAACGTCCCGTACCAAACATAGATCCGGACAATCCCTCATTCGAAATCATTGAAGCCTCATCTACGATATATAAAGTATGAGTTGTCAAATTATCGTTCACCGAGAAGTTGCTTAACTCGTTTGAGAAAGATTGCTGTCTATAGATTTTTTTATGAATTGTAAACGCCGGATGTTCCGCATAAGCCGAAAAAACCTTCGCCGCCCGCCCGGTTGGAGCCAGCAATACCGACTTTTGTTGCAGCTTATCCAACGTCCTAACCAAGGCACCCACCAACGAAGTTTTACCCGTTCCGGCATACCCACGAAGTATAAAAACCGCCTCGTTATGGGGCGATAGAAGGAACTCTGATAAAGATTTTACCGCTTTTTCTTGCTCCGGAGTTGGTTGGTAAGGAAAATTTTCTTTAATTTGCCTCTCTAAATAGTTATTTATCATTTTTGTAAGAGAAAAAAGTAACGGGAACACTCGTTTTTAAATTTATTTCTTTTATTTTTGCGGTGCGAATATAACAACTAAAAAACATATTTATCATGAAAACAGTATTTAATATCGTTTTAGGCTTATGTATTGCAGCTTTAGTCTACGTCTGCTATGCCAGCATCATGGGACCTATCAATTTTGAGGAGGCAAAGAAGCACAGAGATGCGAAAGTCATTGAACGTCTTATCGACATCCGTAAGGCACAGATGGAATATCGCAACCTGAACAAGCAACAGTACACTGCCAGTTTCGACACGCTGATTGATTTTGTTAAGCACCAGAAACTACCCTTCATCTACAAACAAGGTGAATTGAACGATAAGCAATTGGAAGACGGTTTGACTGAAAAGAAAGCTATCGCAATTATCGAAAAAGCAAAGAAATCAGGCAAATATGACGAAGTTAAGAAATGGGGATTGGAAAACTTCAAACGTGATACCATGTGGGTAGCTGTTATGGATACAATCTTCCCGAAAGGTTTCAATCCTGATTCTTTGAGATATGTTCCTTTTGGAAACGGTGCACAGTTTGAAATGGCTATCCGCAACGATACAGCTAAATCAGGTGTTCCTTTCTGTTTGCTCGAAGTTAAAACTCCGTATGAAACCTATCTGAATGGTTTGGATGCTCAAGAAATTGCTAACTTGAAAGATACTCAGACTAAATTAGGTAGATACTGCGGTTTGATGATCGGTAGCTTGGAAACAGCTAACAACAACGCTGGTAACTGGGAATAATCTTACCCCAAACGACATGATAGAAACCACTGATTTTAATAAATCGGAACAATATACATTATCCATCCGTCTGAGTACGGATGGATTTTCTTTTTCTGTATTCAACCCTCTGGGTGATGGAGAAACGTCTTTCTACGACCGTACGATAGATGAATCGCTCTCCCTCACTGCCAACCTTAAACAGACTTTCCGTGAAATAGAATGGCTGAACCGCCCTTACCGCCGTGTCAACGTACTGATGGCAAACAAGCGTTTCACCTTCATTCCATTGGAGTTCTTTGAGGACGAACAAGCAGAAACAGTGTTCTATCACAACCACCGGAAGCGGGAAAACGAACTCATCCAGTACAATATACTGCAAAAGAATAACATTGTAGTGCTCTTTGGTATGGACAAAAGCGCCCATACTTTTCTGTGTGAACAATATCCGGATGTAAAATTCTATTCACAATGCAGTTCGTTTATCGAACTCTTTTCGGCTAAAAGCCGATTAGGTAACAGCCGGAAGATGTATGCTCATTTACGGAAAGAAGCCATTGATGTGTATAGCTACGAACGCGGTCACCTGTTGCTAGCCAACTCTTTTAAATGCCAAACGACTCCCGACCGTATCTATTACCTATTATATATATGGAAGAGGCTCGGCTTTGAACAAGAACGCGATGAACTGCACCTCACCGGTGCCTTATTCGACAAAGAGCAATTACTACCCGAATTACGAAAATTTATCCGGCAGGTATTCATTATGAATCCCGCCACTAATCTAGACTTACAAGCCATTAATTCATGCGAGTAATCAGCGGAATATATAAAAGAAGACGTTTCGACGTCCCCCACTCTTTCAAGGCACGTCCTACTACGGACTTTGCCAAAGAGAACCTGTTTAATGTACTTTCTAACCACATAGACTTTGAAGACGGTATACGTGCCCTCGACCTCTTTGCAGGCACAGGCAGCATAAGCATTGAACTGGTTTCCAGAGGATGTGACCAAGTTATCAGTGTGGAAAAAGACCGTGCTCATTATACATTTATCTGTAAAGTGATGCAGGAGGTCAAGACCGACAAATGCCTGCCCATCTGTGGTGATGTATTCAAGTACATAAGAAGTGGGCGAGAGCAGTTCGATTTTATCTTTGCCGACCCTCCCTACGAGCTTAAAGGCCTGGAGACAATTCCTGAACTTATCTTTGAGAACAATCTGCTGAAAGAAGACGGACTATTTGTTCTTGAACATGGAAAGAAAGACAACTTCGAGGATAATCCTCATTTTGTAGAAAGAAGAGTTTACGGAAGCGTCAACTTCAGTTTCTTCAGAATTGAGAGTTAAAAGGTCATAAAAGCGGCGCCAACAAGCGTACTACACTTTCGGCTGCCTTGCGATACCAAGGACGTTTCACCCAATTCTTCAGGTACATAGGCACGCATTCGCGCTGATCTTGAAGGAAGATTTCGCGCATCTGGAGTGCAGTCTCCATATCATAGATAAAGGCATTTACTTCAAAGTTATGCTCAAAACTGCGGAAATCTATATTTGTTGAGCCTACAGTGGATAACTCATCGTCGGCAACCATCAACTTGGAATGCAGGAAACCTTTCTTATAGAAATAGACTTTTACACCCGAACGGAGTATATCTGCCAAATAAGAACAAGAGCCCAGATGAGTCAGCCGGTTATCAGCACGCAGAGGCAACATCAACCGCACGTCCACTCCCGATAATGCGGCAGTCTGCATAGCAATCAATACAGCTTCGGTCGGTAGGAAATAGGGAGTTTGGATATAAAAGTACTTTTTAGCCCCACTGATAGCCATAACAAGTCCTTGCATGATCTCCTTCCACGGACCTACGGGTTCGCTCGTTACAATTTGCGCCAACGAAGTTCCGCAAGATTCTATCTTCGGGAAGTATCGGGCAGCGGTAATCAGTGTACGGTCTACAAAATACCAATCGAGCAAGAAGGCAGTCTGCAATCCATGCACCACTTTGCCTTCGAGCATCAGGTGCGTGTCACGCCAAATACCCCACGAGAGGCCACGCATATAACGTTCTGCCAGATTCATTCCGCCTATAAAACCGATGCGGCCGTCAATAACTACTATCTTCCGGTGATTACGGAAATTTACTTTGCTGGTGAAAAGGGGGAAGCGCACTTTCAGGAAACTACGCACTTCAATACCTACTTTCCGCATCTCCTCGAAGAAACGGTTGGGCACATGCCAACAACCTACATCATCGTAAATTACCCGCACCTCTACCCCCTCACGTGCTTTCTCCATTAGGACATCACGTACCATCCGGCCTATAGCATCGTCCTCGAAGATATAGAACTCGATATGAATATGTTGCTTAGCCTTCTGCAATTCACGAAGCAGAGATTGAAGCATGGAAATCCCTGAAGTATAGGTTACCACCCGGTTGCCATCGAAAGGGAAGGCTTGGTTGGTCTGGCGGAATAAAGAAATCAGTCGCCCATAGGATAATGGTAAAGTGCAAGCACTCTGAGCCAAATATTCGGCCATCGGCTTCTTCAGCAAATGACTGTAGCTCTTCTTGCCAATCATACGTTCACGGCGGTGGCTCCGACCGAAAAAGAAATAAAATATCAATCCGACAATAGGCAGAAACATAAGAATCAGTATCCACGCCATAGTCTTCACCGGATTACGATTATCGAGGATAATGACGACAATCGTTCCAATGATAGCCCCGAAGTAAACGATGTCGAATGCTATCGTGGCAATCTGGCTGGCTAGAAGATTCCAATCAATCATGGAAACAAAGATACGGAAATTAATGAAGAATGAGGAATGATTCCTCATTCTTCATTAATTTAATCATTTAGAACGGACGATGGCCGCGAAAACCTCCGCCATGGAAACCACCGGGACCGCCGGGACCACCGAAGCCGCGTCTGCCCTGCATCTTCTCGCGGGCGCCCTTGCTTCCGAATATATTCAGACGATAGATAAAGTGAAGCATGCAATAGCTGTTTACACCATTGTACTCGTAAACCGAACGGCCGCTGGCTGTCAACGAACGGCTGATATTACTCTGCTGTTTCAGGATATCGTACATCTCGAAGCTCACTGTAGCGGCACCTTTCAGGAAGGTTTGTGAAAGCTGTGCATTCCAGATCAATTCATTACGGTTCATGCTGCTGTCCGTATAGCCACGACGGCTTTGGTTAGCAATATTGGTTGATACACTCATACTCCAAGGCATGTTTACCGTAGTGTTGGCGCCATAAGAGAAAGTGTATGGTTCTTGGTTGTTATCGCTTGTCAACTTATCCTTTTCGACAGAATAAGAGATAGAGCCATTCAGGCCGAATTCAAACCAGTCATTACGATAAGCAGCATTGAGGCGCTCACTTAATGTGAGGTTAGTAGTGGTGTTCTTCTGTTCTATGGCATCGGCTCCATTTCCCAATGTCAGATAACCTACATTATTAACATAGTTGATATTAGAAAAAGAACCAATTGTATATTTTTTGTTTTTCAATGCTGTATTGATCCCAAACATACCAAATGCGTTCCAATTGCCATTAATATTCTTCGGAGTTGTAGTCCAGCCACCCGTTGTTGGATTATACTGACGGCTATTGCTTATACTATTCTGCACCATTTGCACACTTGCATGTGAGAAAATTCCACGCTGCGATTCGGCATTATAGGTATTATAGAACACCCGCAGATTATGTGAGAATGATGGTTTCAAGCCTGGGTTACCAATTTTAATATTCAGCGGGTTGGCATTATCCGTTATCGGTAACAGATTCTCCATACTAGGCTGACTGCTGTTACCACGATAGGTCATACGCAGCTGGCTCACTTTGGAGAAACGGAAACGTAAATCCAAGTTGGGTGCAAAGTTGAATACGCTGCGAGTAGTAATGGTATCGGTTTCACCTTTCTTATAAGTAAGCTCGGTGTTTTGCGGTTGGAAAGAGACACCTATATTCAACTGATACAAAGGACGTAAGAAACGTAACCCTACCATAGCATCATGTCCAAAAGTCTTATACTCAGCATACTTGCTCTGCTCCATATCCTTATTCTGCTGATAACCGCTCGGAAGAGGCTGCCCCATTTGCCAATCAAATCCGGACAAGTCATAAGTACTCTTGTCGCTCTCGCTATATTTATATTGAAATTGATAACTCAACTGCAGGAAAGTGGCCTTAGCGATAGGTTCACTGTAGGTTACCTGTCCACTATAATTATAGTTTGATGAAGGCGAAGTGATATATCGACGGATAATATCATCTTCTCTATCTCCTTGAAAATAACGCGTATCGGAAGAATTGAACTGATCATTTTCATTATCACCATATCCAAAGCGTCCGCGGAAAGTGATATTACGTCCTTTAGAATTAAGTTTGCGATTTAATTGCAGAGTGGCGTTACCCGAAAGTGAGTTGCCTTTACTACTCGACTGACTGTTATCAGTATTCACCCGGATATCTTTCAGAGGATCCTCATCACCTAGTAGATCAATCTTACTCAAATCAAGATAATCGTTGGGGTTAGCAATATAAAGGAAAGGATCTTTATTAAAAGTACCCGACTGTGATTGAGATGCACTTTCAGACTTACCGTACGAAACATTTGGACGGAAAATAATATTCGTCAATGTATCGGGCTTCCACTCCAAGCGAAAATCGGCATTGAAGTTTATATTCTTACTGTTGCTTTTAGAATTAGAATTTGAGAAAGAAGAGGCACTGTTTACCAAGAAATTTTCTGAATATCCCGAACTGAACACATCATTCCCCCGGTAATTATAACGTGCACTACCCCCTAATTCCAACTTTTCGGTCTCGGTAGCAAAGTTCACACCCAATTCCTTGGTTGCTGTAAGACCATTATTGCGTCGCCAACGGGGACCACCTCCACCTGCGGAGAAGCCTTGATCGTTTACATTATTGGCCGAAGCAATCAATGATACCTGCGTTTTATCTACGAAACGGTTCAGCATAATGCGCCCTGCATAGCGGTCTTCTGTTCCACCTGCCAGGTCTGCGTTTCCGAACCAACCTTTATTCATACCTTTCTTTACGGTAAGGTCGAGAACGGTTTCTTCTTCTCCATCGTCAATACCGGTGATACGTGCCAAGTCGGACTTCTTATCGTAAGTCTTCAATTTATCGATCATGTCTACGGGCAGATTCTTCAATCCGGTCTTCACATCACCACCGAAGAATTCCTTACCATCTACCATGATCTTTTTCAATTCTTTTCCATTCACCTTCACATTGCCATCGTCGTCAATCTCGGCACCGGGAAGTTTCTTCACCAACTCTTCGAGCATGGCACCTTCGGGAGTACGGTAAGCCGACGAGTTATAAACCAGCGTATCTTCCACTACCTGCACTTGCGGGGCTTCGGCCGTAATCACAGCTTCGGCAAGCATCACCGCATCCACATCCAGTTCCAACGTACCCAGCTTCTTCTCGGGTACGGAAGCGACCAGTTGCACAGGAAGAAGTTTTGTCTTGAAACCAATGTAGGAAGCCTTCAGTACATATTTGCCCGCTTTTACCTTGGGCAGGGTGAAGTAGCCTTGTGGTGTAGTGGCAACCCCCGCAGCATAAGTGCTGTCCGGCAAGGATAGCAACTGAACAGTAGCCTGCGCGGCAGGTTCCTTTGTATCGGCCTCTATAACCCGGCCCGATACCGTAATGTTTTTTGTTTGTGAGAATGCAGTCAGCGTTGTTGCAAGCAATAACACCCCTGCGGTAATGATCTTTTTCATGCGTCTATTCTTAAAAAATACAATGTCATATTACACTGTTTCATTTGACAAAGTAACAGACAAAAGGTTTAACGGGACGCATGACGTTTTGTTCCATTTATCGACTATTCCGCTTAAACAATCTATCAACTGTCGATTTTTTAATACCAAATTCTAAGCAGAGTACGTTTAATATCAGAAAGATGAGAAACGATGAAGAGTCTACCGAAATCAAGTCACCTTTTGCTACCCGGTAAAGCATACCGCCGAAGATAAACAGTACGGTCATAAACATGGCGTTGCGTGTTGCGCGGTTGCGTATCTTTTCCGTCTCATCGTTCTCGTTCTTTACCAAAGCAAAGATTATCATCAAGGCACCCATCATCATCAATAGTTTGGCACATTCTTTATAGAACAATAAGTTGGCATCCGTTACTTTCCCCATCATCATCATGAGAAAAGGCAGGAACAACGCTAAGGCAATTATAAAATATCCAAGGGGACGGCAGAATATGGGTAACAATGCTTTCATGTTAGTTATGAGTTATTAGTTATAAGTTATTTGATTATGGGTACGACAAAGAGTGTCGAGAATCAATTTTACTATGCAAAGATACTTGTTTCGTAGATAAATCCTATCTTTGCAAAGCAAAAAAGACAAATACATCATGAGTAAACAAGAAGTAATCCTTTGCGAGAAACTGGAAAGCAGCCTGATGCTTGCCATCGATAAATGTCCCCATGACCGACTTTTCATCCTTACGGACGAACATACACACAGGCTTTGTTTGCCTTCATTACAACAGATTCCTGCCCTGAAAGAAGCAGTAGAAATCATTATCGGCGCAGAAGATGTGCACAAGAATCTGGAAACACTAGCTTCCGTATGGCAAGTGCTGAGCGAAAAAGGAGCTACCCGCCATTCACTGCTCATCAACCTGGGTGGCGGCATGGTGACCGACCTGGGCGGCTTTGCTGCTTCTACTTTCAAACGCGGAATAGCTTACATCAACATCCCTACTACCCTGCTCGCCATGGTAGATGCCTCAGTAGGTGGCAAAACGGGCATCAACTTCAACGGATTAAAGAATGAAATCGGTGTTTTCGCTCCCGCTGCCTGCGTATTGCTGGAGACGGAGTTTCTCCGCAGCCTCGACTCCCACAACTTCTTCTCCGGTTATGCCGAGATGCTGAAGCACGGACTTATCAGTACGCCGGAGCATTTTGCAGAATTACTTTCTTTCAATACCGAGAATATAGATTATGCAGCACTCAAGTTTATGGTAGGACGTTCCGTACAAGTGAAAGAAGATATTGTAGAAGAAGATCCGCTGGAACATGGCATCCGCAAAGCCTTAAACCTGGGACATACCGTAGGCCATGCCTTCGAGAGCCTTGCACTTGCCGAAAATCGTCCGGTTTTGCACGGTTATGCAGTTGCCTGGGGACTTGTTTGCGAGCTATACCTATCACATACAATGGTCGGCTTCCCCAAAGATAAGATGCGCCAGACGATTCAGTTCGTCAAAGAGAATTATGGAAGTTTCGCCTTCGATTGCAAGCAATACGAGCGTCTGTACGAATTCATGCTTCACGACAAGAAGAATACTGCCGGAGTCATCAACTTTACATTATTAAAGGAAATAGGCAACATTTGCCTCAACCAAACCGCTGATAAAGAGATGATCTTCGAGATGTTCGACTTCTATAGAGAGTGTATGGGGGTATAATTATTTATCCCCCTCTCCTGTTTCCACTCCTGTCTCTTTTTCTTGCGCCCGTTCACGTTCCAAGGTTTCCTTCCTCAGCATATTGGCAGGAAAGTATTTGCTTAGCGGATAACGATAGAAGTCCATTTTACTACTCAAGCGATTGGTCAATGTCCGGTCGGGTTTAAAGTAGATGCGAGACAAGCGTACTTTACCCGGCATCACGTCGTCGGGATGTTCAAATCCTTCACTCGTGATAGCCACATTAAAGGAGCCCAGTCCTTTGATGGTTACCGACTCACCGGCTTCCAATGCTTCTTCTATATATTTAGGCAAGTCTACCAGCACACTTTGCACATCTCCTGCACTCATCCCCTTCCTGTAAGCCATCCGTTGTGCCAGATCTTCAGTAGTTACTCCTCCACGAACTTGCAAAGTTCGCTGAACTGCATAATAAAGCTGCTTCATTCCCTCCTTGGTGCGGAAGAGCTTCTTTCTGACTAAATAAATCATTCCCATAACATTATTCTCTTTTATTTGTATGATACCCTTCCAATAATCAGCGCATTACTACCTAACGTGTGCAACACATTACCTTGCGAACCGGAACACTATTGGATAAGATGCACAAGATGCCATCTTGTGTTGTATAAGATGCCATCTCATGCTACACAAGATGCCATCTTGTGCAACAAAGGTAATCATGTTTAAGATGATATGCAAGGAAGAAGCCGATGATATGGAAGCTTGTTTTGTGAAACAACAGGAAGGTCTCTTATCCTTTCATACGAAAAGGTGAGTTACTTAGCAAATAAGCTGAAAGAAGAATCTAATATATAACCCTCCTCAAAGTAAAGATGCGCAAAAAAATAAAAGAAATATTTGCTATTTAAAAATAAAGCACTACTTTTGCACTCGCAATTCGGGGTATAGCTCAGCCCGGTAGAGTACGCGTCTGGGGGG
>USLU01000063.1 GCA_900555635.1 uncultured Bacteroides sp. | reverse complement strand
TCGCGGGCAGATTGAAAAGATATTTGTAAAAGAAGGGGATTTTGTGAAAAAAGGACAGAAGATTGCTGTTCTGGATCGCAAAGACTATCAACTGGGTGTGGATGCTTATCAGATTCAGTATAATCAACTGAAAGAAGAAGTGGCTCGCATGGAACAGCTCTACAAAGCCAATAGTCTCTCGGGTAACGATTACGAGAAAGCGCTTGCCGGACTACAGCAAATAGGTGTGCAGTTACAGATAAATAAGAATAAATTAGAATATACCACGCTTCTGGCACCTGTAAGCGGCTATATTCAAAGCGTGAATTATGATCCTGCCGAGATGGTGCAGGCAGGTGCAGCAATTGTCAATTTGCTAAATGTTTCGGCCATCGAAGTAGAAGTGGATATCCCAGCCAGCTTCTATATGCAGCGTGACAAATTTACATCTTTCTGCTGTGCTTCTTCCCTTGAACCTACTAAATATCCTTTAACCCTACTTAGCATCAATCAGAAGGCAAGTAGCACCCAGCTTTATAAGATGAAACTGGCGCTAGACGGCAAACATCCCAACCATCTTACTGCCGGTATGAATGTAGTGGTAGATATTGCATTGACAGATACTACTGCTATGGATGGTAAATCAGGATTTACCCTTCCCATTAACTCTCTTTTCAATGAGGCGGAGAAGAGTTACGTGTGGGTATTTAACAACGATTCCACTGTGCAGAAGCGTGAGGTAAAGATGCAAGGCATCGATACTGCCGGAAAGGCTATTATTACAGCTGGCATCGAGGGAAATGAACAGATTATCAAAGCCGGTGTACATTCCCTTACTCAGGGCGAGAAGGTGCGAGTGTTACCCGAATCGGATACGACTAATATAGGAGGACTGTTCTGATGAAAATAACGATTACCGAATATTTCATCAAGCGACCCACACTGTTTTGGTCGCTCATGGCTGCTTTGCTCATAGCCGGTGCTCTGGCTTTTGTGCAAATGCCCAAGTTGGAAGATCCTGCCATCGGTGTGAAGCAAGCCATGGTTGTGGTGCCTTATCCCGGTGCTACTGCCCACGAGGTAGAGTTGCAAGTGGCGCAAGTTATGGAGGACGAACTTCGTGCCTTGCCTAACGTGAAAAAGATCAGCACAGAATGTACAGGCGGAATGGCACAGATCACCGTCGAGTTTCTGGAAACAGTACTTATGACTGAGGTAGAGCAGCACTTCGACCAATTGCGCCGTAAGGTGAACGGTGCCATAAGTAAACTGCCGCAAGGTTGCTATGATCCTATTGTGATTGATGATATGATGGACGTTTATGGTATGTTCTATGCACTGACTTCCGACGGCTACGAGTATCCCGAGATGTATAAATACGCCAAGATGATTCGTCGCGAACTTCTTTCAATAAAAGGGGTGAAGCGTGTTAATATCTATGGCAACCGCGACGAAGTGATAAATATTACCTTATCCAAAGAGAAAATAGCCCGCAACGGAATCATCCCCACGCAGATTATGAGCGTTCTGCAAGATGCCACTAAAACCGTTGATGCCGGAAGCCATCAGAATGGTGACCAGAGGATAAAACTCCGCATCACCGACCGCACCCAAAGTGTGGAAGATGTCCGGAACTTGATTATACAAACCCTCGACGGTAAGCAAATGCGTATCGGTGATGTGGCTGATGTGGAACGTGCCTACAAGGATCCGCAGGAAAACGGCTTCTTTGTCGATGGTGAACCGGCACTTGCCATTTGTCTCTCGATGGAGAATGATGCCATCGTACCCGATGTGGGCAAAGCCGTAGAGGCTCGGCTGAAAGAGATTATGCCTAATATTCCGGTAGGGTTGAGCATGGATAAAATTTTCTTTCAACCCGATAAAGTAGACGAGGCTATCAGCTCGTTTATGGTGAACTTGATAGAATCGGTTATCATCGTTGTTATCGCCCTTATCTTTACAATGGGCATTCGCAGTGGATTGATTATTGGTGCCGGGCTGGTACTTACCATTGCTGGTTCGTTCCCCATTCTGCTGATGTGCGGCACTACGCTGCAGCGCATTTCTTTGGGAGCCTTCATTATTGCTATGGGTATGCTGGTGGATAATGCTATTGTGATTATCGATGGAATACTGGTGGACCGGCAACGTGGGCTGAGTCCGAAAACCTATCTTTATCGCATATGCCAGGCTACTGCCATGCCTCTTCTGGGGGCCACGCTGATTGCGGCCTCGGCTTTCCTCTGTGTATTTCTTTCAAAAGACACTTCGGGTGAGTATGCCCGTGATTTGTTTCTGGTGCTTTGTGTCAGCCTGCTCGTTAGTTGGGTGCTGGCCCTCACACAAGTGCCCATGTTTGCCAAGTACATCCTGCCCCTGCGCATTCGCAAGGTGGGCAATGAGGTACAGAACGGCAAGATGCAGGCCGTTGTGAAGAAAATAATCACTTTCCTCATTAACTATAAGAAAATCACTATTTGTGTCTCTATTTTCATTCTCTTTCTCTCATTCTTCGGTATGACGAAGATAAAGAACCTTTTCTTTCCTGACTTCAGCTACAAGCAGTTTGTGGTGGAGTATTTTGCTCCCCATCAGACCAATCCCGACCAAGTACGCCGCGATTTATTGGATATGAGCCGACTGGTGAAGCAGAACCCGAACGTGGAACGTGTGGCAGCCTCTATGGGAAGTGCTCCGGCACGTTACTGCCTGGTGCGTCCTATGACGAGTGGCGGTGGTTGCTATGGCGAATTGATTGTAGACTGTCCGGACTATGAAACGGTGGTCGAGGAGTTACCGAAAATACGTCGGATGCTGCGTGAGAAATATCCCGATGCATACATCCGTGCCCGTAAGTATAACTTTTCCATATCCAGTACACATACGGTGGAGGTTGAATTTACCGGCCCCGATCCTGCCGTTCTGCGCAATCTTGCCGAACAGGCTGAAGCAGTGATGCGCCGTAGCAAATATGTGGATGCTTATTCTGTACAAAACAACTGGAAGCCGAAAGGCAAAGCATTTGTTGCGGACTATATGGAACAGGAAGCCCGTCACACTGGCATCAGTCGTGGCAATATTGGTAATGCCTTGCAAGCTGCCACGGATGGAATGATCTGTGGAGTGATTAACGACCAGGATCAACAGGTGCTGCTCAACTTCCAGATACGCAATGCTGATGGCAGCAAGATTCAGGACTTGAGTGATATCCCTGTATGGACTGATATCAATATTAAGATGGATGACAAAGATATTCAGCAGCTGATAACCGGCAGCAAAAGCTCCGATGCTATTCAGGACGATATGTACAAGAGTGCTCCACTGAGCAATGTTACGCATGACATTGATTTGGGGTGGGAGGAGCAGATGATTCTCCGTGTCAATGGTGCCCGCCACATTGAGGCCGAGTGCGACCCTGATTATACACAGTGGGAAGCTACTCCCGCCAAGGTGAAAGCAGATATCGAGGAGGAGATCAGCAAGATACACCTGCCCGAAGGTTACACTATGGCTTGGTCCGGAGAGATAGCCAAGCAGGGTGACTCGATGAATAACCTCATAAAGTACGGTCCTATTACGATGTTCATCATGCTCACCATCTTACTGCTGCTGTTTAGCAGTTGGAAGAAGGTAATTCTTATCCTGATGTGTTTCCCATTTGTGCTTTGCGGCATTACACCGGCATTGCTCCTCAGTAAGCAGCCGTTTACTTTCATGGCTATTATCGGTGTCATGGGGCTCATGGGTATGATGATTAAGAATGCTATCGTATTGGTGGACGAAATCACCCGGCTGACGAGTGAGGAAAAGCAACATCCGTATGATGCGGTAGTCAATGCCACCATTTCGCGTACACGTCCGGTAATCATGGCATCGGTCACTACCATTGTGGGTATGTTCCCGCTGGTTACCGACCCCATGTATGCCTCAATGGCGGTTACCATCATGAGTGGACTTGCTATGGGAACTATCATTACACTGGCACTGTTACCTCTGTTCTATACGGCATTTTTCCATATTACGCCGCCCTTAAAGAGATCTAAAACGACGAATATATCAAAAGAATAAACCTACCCGGAAGAAATGAAAAAGATTTTATTATATATCGCATTAGGATTGGCAACCAGTTTGCCAACTCATGCTCAACTGCAACTTTCTCAGGCCGAATGCCGCCAGATGGCATTGCAAAACAACGAGGAAATGAAGAAAGCCACCAACTCCTATCAGCAGGCTAAGTTGGACAAAGAGATTGCCTTCGCTTCTTTCCTGCCCGAATTATCGGGTTCGCTCACTGGCGTCTATCGCAAAGACATGGATCTCATGGGGATGGAACTGCAAATGCGCGGCACCTATCTGGCAGGATTTACCCTGAACCAGCCCATCTTTGCTGGTGGTAAAATCATTGCCGGACATAAACTGGCAAAGATAGGCGAGGAGTGTGCACAGGAAACACGTCGCAAAACCGAAATGGACATCATTGCCGAGGCCGACAATGCCTACTGGACTTACATAGCAGTCGGTGAAAAAGTGAAATTGCTTGAAGCCTATCAGAAACAACTGGACGAACTCTACAGGCAGATTGAGAAAACCGTGGAAGTAAAGATGGCAACTAAAAGCGACCTGCTGCGTATTGACTCCAAGCGCAGTCAGATACTCTACCAGCTGAAAAAAGCAATGAACGGTGTGGAGCTTTGCCGAATGTCCTTGTGCAGCACCTTGGGTGTGGATATTCATACGGATATTCAGCCACTCGATACAGCATTACAAGTCGCCTCTCCCCAAAATCTTGGAGGAAACATCACTATGCGTCCCGAGTACCGGCTATTAGTAAATCAGGTTGAAGCGCAGAAGCAGCAGATAAAGATGGCTCGCGCTGATGTCCTGCCTACCTTTGGTCTTTCAGCACAATATTCTTATTATGGAAACCTGAAAGTTGCCGGTCAGGCAGAAGATGGTACTCCCTTCAAACAGGAGTATAAAGATGGATCTCCCATGCTCATGGCCTCTATCAGTGTCCCTTTGTTTCGATGGGGCAAAGGGTTGAAAGGCATCAAGAAAGCTAAACTCAGTTATCAGAATGCACAACTCGATTTGCAGCGCAATGAACGCTTGCTCAATATTGAATTACAACAAGCTATCCTCAACGTGACCGATGGCTACAATCTGATAGAAACAGCTAGTATCAGTATGGAACAAGCTACCGAGAACTTGCGTAATATGCAGAACAATTACCAGATAAGCATGTGTACGCTTACCGACTTATTGGATGCACAAGCCCAGTGGCAGGAAGCCTATAGTAATCAGATAGAAGCAAAGACTCAGTATAAGATTTACGAAAGCGAGTATCTGCGGGTGTCGGGGTGTCTTAAACCTTAAATAGAAACTTTTGGGGAGACTTCAAAACTCTTTTCACCACAAATTACTCAGATTAGCACAGGATTTCTTTTATGATAATCAATGGAAGATATTTAAATCTGTGTAAATCCGAGTAATCTGTGGTGAGTTTTATTACTTTTTACCTGTAACGGTAATGGAGTAGATTCCGACGTTTCCCGATTTATACTTTTGAATTGTATTATCATCCAAATGCTCATACAGTACTTCATCAGGGATAAGTACTGTTTTGGTCCTTTCAACACAGATATTCTTGAAGTCAGCTTTTTCTATTTCTCTAAGATAGTCTTCCTTTTGTATAGCGCTTGCAATACATCCTGCATACATGGCGGCATTATCGGTAAACTCTTTGGGAAATACCCCGTTAAGTACAACATCCGAAATACAAAAATGTCCTCCCGGTTTTAATACGCGGTAAATCTCTTTAAAAATAAGGTCTTTCTGAGGAAGCAGGTTCAGTACACAGTTGCTTACAATAACATCTGCCGTATTATCCGGCAAAGGCATATTCTCAATGTCTCCTTCTAAGAATTCAACATTGCTATAATTTCGTTTCAGTGCATTATTGCGTGCTTTGGCTATCATTTGTGGTGAAAAATCGACACCGATGACCTTACCACTCTCACCAACTTCTGCACGTGCGATAAAACAATCATTTCCCGCTCCTGAGCCTAAATCAATAACGGTATCGCCTTCGTGGATACCGGCATACTGTGTAGGTAATCCACAACCTACTCCTAAATCAGCATCAGGCTCATAGCCTTTTAACTTTGTATAGTCTTCACTCATAATGGTGAATACCTTTTTCGATGGTGCGGCTGGATTTTTGCCACAGCAACAACCTTTTAGTTCATCGGTATTTAAAGCGAGTTCACTATAACGTTGCTTTACCAACTCTTTTAAGGCTTGATTATTATTTATTTCTATCTTTTTCATACTGTCTTTTATTTTAATTGATACATTGTTTATTGATAGATAAACCTCATGTTGTTACCCACAACATGAAGTTTCCGTACATTTACAATCTCCTAAGAATGTGGCAAATAATTTATGGGCAAGTTTCCAATTCTTCTGATTGATGCAATAACGAACTTTGGGTGTTTCAATCTCTCCTTGGATTAATCCCGCATCTTTCAGTTCCTTTAAATGCTGCGAAACAGTTGCTTTAGCAATGGGTAATACTTCATGAATATCCCCGAAAAAACAACTGTCTTGTTTAGCTAAGAAACTTAGAATTGCCATTCGTGCTGGATGTCCCATAGCTTTTGCAAAACGAGCCATCTGCTCTTGCTCTTCTGTATACTGTTTAGTTTTCACAATTTTACCTTCATTTTTTTTGTTTGTTGTTCGCAAAATAACGAACTGCTTTCTAATTGGCAAAATAAAATAGAAGGTATTTTTCAGCTTAAACATTTTTTAGGTGAAGTATGTATTGGTTATTGCGATAGCCATTGAAATTAAATAAAGAATCCTTCTTCTTCGGTCGGAAGTTCTGATAATTTTATTTATTTTTGTTTTTTCACTTACAAATAATAAACTTATGACAACTCAAAACTTATCCATGACTGCCAATAAATTGGTGGCAACTCTCCAGAAACCAGCTTCCGAATTTACGAAAGCAGATATTATTTCTTATATCAAAGAGAACGAGATCAGTATGGTAAACTTCATGTATCCGGCGGCAGACGGCCGACTGAAAACATTGAACTTTGTTATAAATGATGAAGCTTATTTAGATGCTATTTTGACTTGCGGTGAACGCGTGGACGGATCGAGCTTATTCCCCTTTATAGAAGCAGGTAGTAGCGATTTGTATGTTGTTCCCCGTTTCTGTACAGCTTTTGAAGATCCTTTTGCTGATAGGGATACGCTTACTATGCTCTGCTCATTCTTCAATAAAGATGGTGAGATGCTTGCAAGTTCACCGGAATACACTTTACGCAAAGCTTGTCAGGCATTTACTGATGTGACGGGTATGGAATTTCAAGCCATGGGAGAATTGGAGTATTATGTTATTTCGGAAGATTCCGATTTGTATCCGGCTACCGACCAACGCGGTTATCATGAATCAGCCCCGTATGCTAAGTTCAATGAATTCCGTACCGAATGTATGATGCATATAGCTTCTATTGGCGGACAAATAAAATATGGACATTCGGAAGTAGGTAACTTTACCCTTAATGGCAAAATCTATGAGCAAAATGAAATAGAATTCCTGCCTGTACGTGCCGATTACGCTGCCGACCAATTAATGTTAGCCAAATGGGTGATTCGTAACTTGGCTGCCGAGTATGATTACGAGGTTACATTCGCTCCTAAGATCACTGCCGGAAAAGCCGGTTCGGGACTGCATATACACATGCGCATCATGAAAGACGGGCAGAACCAGATGTTGAAAGACGGTGTACTCTCTGAAACTGCCCGCAAAGCTATTGCAGGAATGATGGAACTCGCACCCTCTATCACTGCTTTCGGCAATACTAATCCAACTTCTTATTTCCGTTTGGTTCCGCATCAGGAAGCACCTACCAATATCTGTTGGGGTGATCGTAATCGTTCTGTATTGGTACGTGTTCCGTTGGGATGGTCGGCAAAATCGGATATGTGTATGTTGGCTAATCCATTGGAAGCGCCGAGCCATTATGATACGACACAGAAACAGACAGTAGAGATGCGCTCGCCGGATGGCTCTGCCGATTTATATCAGCTTTTGGCAGGACTTGCTGTAGCATGTCGTCATGGTTTTGAGATGGATAATGCATTGGAGATTGCCGAAAAGACGTATGTCAATGTAAATATCCACCGGAAAGAGAATGAAGATAAGCTCAATCAACTGGCACAATTACCTGATAGCTGTGCCGCTTCAGCCGAATGCCTGGCAAAACAACGTGCAGCTTTTGAACAGTATGGCGTGTTTAGTCCGGCAATGATTGATGGAATTATTAAAAAACTGCGTTCGTATGATGATGGAAATCTTCGTAGTGAGGTGCAAGATAATCAGGAAGAGATGTTGAAACTTGTGATGAAGTATTTCCATTGTGGATAAAATAAGTCCTTTTCAAAGAAATCGATCTAAAATTCACGACCTCTATTTGGTATATTTATTTTTTGTACTACCTTTGCGCCCGGTTAATAAAGGAGAGATGCTCGAGTGGTTGAAGAGGCACGCCTGGAAAGCGTGTATACTCCAAAAGGGTATCCGGGGTTCGAATCCCCGTCTCTCCGCTAACCTGCACGCAATGTGAGGTCAGGAAATATGAAAGTCCGTAAAACTGCTATGTTTTACGGACTTTTTAATAATATTCCTAAAGTTCTGTATAATCCTAATTCTGCGCTACTCTTCAAACTTTTCTTCATCCGATATTGTTTGAAAGGAGAATCAATCATTTAAAATATATCGATATGGAAGAAAAGAAAGAAGCTCGTGAAGAACGGAACAAAGAGAAACTGGCGAACGCTGATTGGGTGATGGCTGAGTTTTATGCAACGTGGTGCCCTCATTGCCAGCGTATGCAACCCATTGTGGAAGAGTTTAAAAAATCAATGAAAGGAGTTCTGGAAGTAGTACAGGTCGATGTTGATCAAGAGAATGCTCTTTCTGATTTCTATACCATTGAAACGGTTCCCACATTTATACTGATGAGGAAAGGCGAGCAGCTTTGGCGGCAATCCGGTGAACTTACTTTAAAGAGACTAGAGAAAGCAGTAAAAGATTTTAGTTAACTGATATCGCGTAGATTATTATTGATAAAAGTAGGAGGTCTTGTAGGCAAGTGCTTACAAGGCTTCCGTTTTTTATATGCTCTTAGTTTACTTGCCTTGGTTAAAATTCAATATTGTATCATACTTCGATAATAATATATCATAATATATGTTTCAAATGTCGTACTTTTGTTCCTACTGAAAATTGAAACATAATAACTTATGAAACACATTCTTATGAAACTTAAAACAGCCGTAATTGCCGTTGGTTTATTATCGGGCAGTGCGATGTCTGCCTCGGTCCCGTTAGTAAAGAACTTGCATGAGGGCTGGAAGTTCAAACAAGCAAGACTTACCAATTGGTATCCGGCTACTGTACCGGGAGTAGTTCACACTGATTTACTGCAAAACAAGATTATTGAAGATCCGTTTTTTCGGCTGAATGAACGGGGATTGCAATGGATTGACAAGGAAGACTGGATTTATGAAACCCGCTTTTCTTTGTCTTCCGATATGATGCAGAAAGAAAATATGGACTTGGTATTTGAAGGACTGGATACATATGCTGATGTCTATTTAAATGATGAGTGTATACTGAAAGCAGATAATATGTTTCGTCGTTGGTCGCTTCCTGTTAAACAGTACATTAAAGAAGGAGATAATGTGTTGAAGATTTATTTCCATTCGCCGATAAAGATTGATGTTCCTAAATGGGATGCATTGCCCTATCATTATCCGGCTTCCAATGACCAATCGGAAAACGGTGGGTTGCTTAATAAGAAAATCAGCATCTTTGCCCGTAAAGCGGGGTATCATTACGGTTGGGACTGGGGACCACGTTTGGTAACTTCCGGTATTTGGCGCCCCGTATATATTAAGGCATGGAGCGACTCACGTATTAATGATGTATTTATTGAGCAGAAACAGGTGAATGCGAGTAAGGCTGTGATTGCTGGTCATATTGAACTGAATGCCGACAAAGAGATGAACGATGTTACAGTTACTGTAACAGATGAGGCTACCGGAAAAATACTTGGTAAGCAGCAGACGAATTTGAAGAAGGGTATCAATCAAGTAACGGTGAACTTCGCACTTTCAAAGCCGAAACTTTGGTGGAGCAACGGACTGGGTGAACCCTATCTGTATCGTTTCCGTACAGATGTTACGGCTAATAAAGAAATCCTGGATTCAAAAACAGAGAAAGTCGGCATTCGTTCTTTGAAGGTGGTGCATCAACCGGATAAAGACGGGCATACCTTTTATATAGAATTGAATGGACGTCCGGTATTTGCTAAAGGTGCCAACTATATTCCTTGCGATAATTTTCTGCCCCGTGTAACTCCTGATATTTACAAAAAAACTATTCTCGATGCTGCTAATGCCAATATGAACATGCTTCGAGTTTGGGGTGGGGGAACTTATGAAAGTGATCTTTTCTATGATTTATGCGATGAACATGGTATTATGATCTGGCAAGATTTTATGTTTGCGTGCAGCATGTACCCTGCCGAGGGTGAGTTACTTGAGAGTATCCGTCAGGAAGCTATTGATAATGTAAAAAGATTGCGCAATCATGCTTGTATAGCCTTGTGGTGTGGCAACAATGAGTGTCAGGATGCTTGGTTAGGATGGGGCTGGAAGCCGGAAATAGAAAAACAAAGTAAAGAATATGCAGATAAGGTTTGGGCGCAGTATCAGCAACAATATCATGTTACTTTACCGGAAGTGGTGAAGGAGTATGCACCCGAAACTTTCTATTGGCCTTCGTCTCCGTTTGCTTTTGAAGGAGAACCGTCCGGAACTACTGACGGCGACCGCCACTATTGGAGCGTATGGCATGGCAAAGTGCCAATTTCCGATTATAATAAAGAGAAGTCCCGTTTCTTCAGTGAATATGGTTTCCAGTCATTCCCTGAATTTGAGTCAGTAAAGCGTTATGCTCCGAATCCGGAGGACTGGGATATCCGTTCGGAAGTAATGATGTCCCATCAACGGGGAGGGGATCATGCTAACGGATTGATTGAGACTTATCTGCTCAATGAATATAAGACACCACATAATTTCCAATCTTTCTTATACATGAACCATGTATTGCAAGGAGATGCCATCAAGACGGCTATCGAGGCGCACCGCCGCCAAATGCCTTATAATATGGGAACTCTCTTCTGGCAACATAATGATTGTTGGCCTGTTGCTTCATGGGCAAGCCGTGATTATTACGGGCGATGGAAAGCACAGCACTATTATGCCCGTAAGGCTTTTGAAGATATACTGATTTCTCCGATTGTAGAGGAAGATGAATTAAAAGTATATGGAGTATCTGACCGTATAAAAGGTGCTTCCGGAAAGTTGCAAGTACAAGTGTGCCGATTTGATGGAAAGATTATTCACGATTGGAGCAAGCATGTTAGTGTTGGCGGTAATACCAGTCAGGTTTACTTCTCTGCTCCATTGACCGAAGTGCTGAAAGATACAGAAAAAGGAGATGTATATGTCCGTGTGGTTTATGCAGATAAATCCGGTAAGGTTTATGATAATAACTACTACCTAGGCAAGCAAAAAGAGATGAACTATCCGAAAGTCAATTTGACTACAGAGGTCCAGCCCATGGCGGGAGGCTATGAGGTTACAGTCTCATCTGATAAGTTTGCACGTGCAGTCTTCTTGTCTATTGCCGATAACGAAAGTTTGTACAGCGATAATTACTTTGATATTCAGCCCAATGGAAGTGTGAAAGTACAGATTGCCACTCAGTTGCCTGTAGATAAGTTTAAGGAATCGTTGAAATTGACTTGCTTGAATAATGAATTCTAGATTCGTTTTCTATTATAGAACTTTATAATTATTCCTCCTATTGAAAATAAACGGCGGTTAATTTAACCGCCGTTACAAAGATGTATCTTAGAGTATAATACAAAGCGCTTTTACTATTTTAATTACTTTGCTATTCTATTTCTATGTAGATTGTGTTTTATTTTTAGTGGCAGGATTTGTAGCCTTTATTTTGCTTATCTCATTGGAAGCTCTGCAAATATCTGCAGTTTGTTCTTTGCCTACAGATGTCGCTTTTGTTCCCATTCCTCCGATGTATATGCAGGTTTCATTGCAAGAAAAGTAGACTCTTATACCGCCTAATGCTTTTGAGCGTAATTCATAAGTTGCTTCGTTTCCAATACCTTTGCATGTTTTCACTAAATTGTCATCATGCTTTGCAGGAAAAAGCAGATGTGCGTTTATTGCATCTATAAATTTATCAATGATTAGCTCTTGTGCAGATATAGGGGAAGCAAGATAATCAGAAATGAATGTATCGCTCATAACGCAATCTTTATTTCCAAAGCAATATTGTAAATTAGTAATATTCTTTTCTCTGCTCCCAATACTTTCGGCAATATGATGTGTTATATATGAGTTATTGTTGCCATACCAATTATGAATTTGAGTTTGTTGAGTTCCTGATTTGACTATTATCAAATCTTGTTTTAATAAATTGCATAATGGAAGCGATAGTAGAAACCATGACATTTTATGAGCAATAATTAGGTTTGTTGCATCTAATTCATTAAACTCATACTTAATTGCGAGATCTTCATCGGTAAAAATATCATCAATCTGATAATAATAATCTATAGGATATTTTATAAAATAGCTCAATGCTATTTTCTTTAGTTCCTTATCATTACATGAATCAATGAGTTTTTTTAAATTTGTATTACATACAAGTATTTCAGATGGAATTTTGTGAGTGATAATAGCTTTCTCTATTTTCAGATTTTTATCCCTTGTTAACCGATTGAATTCTCGAATTATTGTTTCAAAAACAGTTTGTAATGAGCCGTTAAATTGGGACGGCAGGCATTCGTTAAAATAGAATACATTCATATTTTATAATAATTCAGAGGCATTAATTTCAAATTGGTCAAACAGTCCATCGGGCCATTTATCTAATCTGCCGTTGTCGTCCAACACGGAGGCTTCAATATTGGTATTTTTACGTTGATCTAATTCGAACCAATAGATATTAACATCTTTGGCAAAACCATTGTGTTGCTTGGCGAATACCCTTATTCCATCAAAAAGATGATCGCTATGAGTTTCTACTATTACTTGTGCTCCCGCTTGCACAGCCAAAGCTATTAATTTGGAGAGTTCTGTTTGTCCTTTGGGGTGGAGATGTGCTTCCGGGTTTTCTAATAATACAATGGTATTGGGTTTTATCGTTCCAAGGAATAAAGCAACTATGATTGGCAGAGTATAACTAAGACCAAATCCAACATTCATTGCCCTATGTCCGTTGAATAAAGTATATGATGAATCGGTCAACTTCTGAATTTCATGTTTGAACTTTACTCCTGGGGAGATGGCGCCAAGCCAGGCTTCTAAGTTGAATCCGAAAGTTTCTCCTTCAGAGTTCTGGTGTTTAAGTAACGAATTCAATTGCTCATATTGATAAAAATCAATGCAATTTAATATATTTTCTCCTTTGGGTCCAAGGTTATGGTTGGTTGCTATAGGGATAGATGTTTGGGGACCGAATCGGTCTGCAGAAATATAGATTACTTCAGGGAAATTATTATTAATGTCATATTCTTCTGTTTCAGCAGGGAAAGTGATTGAAGCTAGTCTGTTGGTCGTATTTTCGTAAATGGCTTTAAGTTTTATGCCATTGTCAACAAAGGGGTTTTTCAGTTCTTCAATAGTACCATGCCCGTCTAATAAAGATTCTTTTTCAGAATTAGCAACTCTGCTTAATATGCGTATTGATTGAATCACTGAGCTTTTCCCACTGCTGTTCAGTCCTGTTAAAATAGTAAGTGGGCTTAGTTCGATATTTTGTGATACAAAAGACTTGAATCCATTAATTTCTAAAGACCTAATCATATATATATTTGTTTACAAGGTTTAATAATGTATTAAAACGGTATTTAACTGATAGATGTTTCATGCTGTCTCGGGAAATAGCAATAGCAAATGTTGCATCTGATAAAACTGATTTATATTCGTCCATAAAGTTCTTTTTATTATGAAGAAGAGACAAAAATTCCTTATCACTTAATTCAGAAAGAATAATTCCCCATGTTTCAAATAGAGATTTATTTATCGGAGATCTTTTTTGTCCGGGATAGCTTTTTCTAAATGCGTGATTACCAAAGATTTTCTTGCTGCGTTCCATGGCTAATATGAATTTCTCTTTAATAGTGTCCTCGCTTAATACTGTAATATCTTCTTTATTAATAAAACCGTGTCGGAGGTTTTTTATGAATTCTCGCGAGTCTAAATTAGGAAAGGCATTTAGTATAATCATTGTATCTGAGAGCCATGTATCTATATTGTATGTCCTTTTATACGTATGATATCTCCTGATTATGAATGCTATGAATCTTAAAATTAGTTCTTTATCTTCCATCCTTTGGGCTTTGATCGATCCCCCTGTGGCGCTTATAAACTCTCTTGTAGCTGTTAATTCATTCAGCAAATCAGTTGCATTACCAATGTAAAGAGCATTTCTTATTTCTTGACTGCTTAGTGGCATTCCACCTGTGTTGAGTCGCTTAAAAATATTTCTTTTAACTTCTTCCGGAGTTCCCGGGTTAATAATGGTAAAAGTGAATTCTGTTTCCAAAACTCTGTTATAAAGATGGGTAGGTAAACTGTTTAGGTTATAATTTTCCAGTTCTTTCCAAAACTCCAATCCTTTTAGCCTTAAACCTTTTCCTTTTTTTTCTTTGTTATTTTTAGGGTCTGCTAAATACTCTTTTCCAAGTACGAAATCTCTTATAGTGCTTAATCTTTGTAATCCATCCACAACGGTCCAATTAGACTTCTCATCAGAAGAGACATAAAACATGGGGATTGGTATTTTTAATATCAAAGATTCTATTAATTGTGACTTCCTTTCGTCGTTCCAGACTTCTTTACGTTGAAAATTAGGATTCAATCGGATTGTATCTTGTTCTAATCTTCTTAAAAGAGTTTCCATTGCGATTATTTTGGTATCAATAGAAATCTCTTCTGGGTTAAATGGATCATGTTCTGAATCATCTGTTCCTTCGTTTTCATTATCTGTTTCTATCCCTGTATATGTTTGTTCAAGGATTTGCCGTGCAAAAATGTCTAATTTTTCACGAAGAGATTCATCGGACTCGACAATTTTTTCTTTATTTATGTATTGTAGGTTTTTACCATCAAACGTGAGAGATATCTTAGAATCCCCTTTGCTGTCTACTAAAATGAAGATATCTTCATCCTTTCTTACCAATGTCAAAGGAACGGATTCGTTAGTGTCTAATTCAAATTTTACCATGTTGAAATCTATTAAAAAATAAGGCATGCTCATCTTTAAACTTACTAAAGGAAAAGTATGAGTGAACAAAAATAACTTTTTTTTCTGGTATAGTAATGATTTCTATTATAATTTTTATATCCTCTTCCCTCTATCTTCCTTTTCTTTCTTCCTCCATAGTTGGAAATGCTTCATCAGTGTTTCCTCATTGACTAGTTCCTCCATATCATATTTTGCAATGAATTGCAGGAGCGATCGCTTGTACATGATGCCATGCTCGAATTTTTCGTATAAGAGGTAGATTATCATTTCCCTGCGCATCTGACGGTTGATCTCTTTTGCGAAAAAACGCACACTTTCCGCACTTAGATAATTGTATGTTCTGGGATCTTTGCCGATATTAGGAACGGGTAGGGTGAGGGTGAGATTACCTGTTTCTTTCCATGATACCTCTTTAGGACGAGGGATGGTTAATTCTAGCAGAATGTGGTAAAGATTGGTTCTGTAACTTAGTTTGATTGCTCCTTTTTGTATGCTGTTAGCATAACGCGCATACATGTAGTGTGCCAGGCATGGCTCTACATCCAGACTGATTGTCATCATTGACTTTCAATGTTTTAATTTTTAACTCTGTTTATTTATGCTTGTACTCCTTAGTGGGAGTTCGAAACCGTGTATGTGAAGTCTGTATCGAACGGTCTCGTTAAAACATTGAATAGTAGTATGTTAAACATCCTGTTTGAATTCGGTGTCAGTCAGGTCGTTCCCCGGTGAGGAACAGGGTGTTTCTCGGTGTGCAACGGTTGGTTTCTCACCGGGGAAAAGGATGCTTCTCGTACTTCAAGTGCAAAAGTATGACAAATTAACAAGTATGTTACTCTTAGTAAAGGTGATAAATAAAAATAATATGTCATGAAACATTGTTGTAATAATGTTGTTAACAGGAAATCAGTTTTCTATATGTTTTATCTAAAAAAAAGAATTGTTATGAGAGAAAGTAAAATGAATGATTTTATGATGTACGTAATAACGGATTTGGAAAACAGTGGTCGTTACAGTACCGCTCATGTCTATCGTTGTGCTTTGAAGGCTGCACTATCTTATGGCGGTGTTGCTGTGAGACTAGATGAAATTACTCCTGGGTGGCTAGTTGATTACCAAGCATATCTGTTATCACAGCAATTGCTTTGGAATACTATTTCCACTTATATGCGTATGCTTCGTGCGGTATATAATCGTGCAGTCGATGCAGGGATTGCTCCTTATATACCTCACCATTTCAAAAATGTTTTTACAGGGCGACAAGCTAATCATCAACGTGCATTAGAAGGCGATGAAATGCGTAGAATCTTGTCGGAAGAGGGGGATTCTATAAAGAAGCAGGTCGAGGATAGTGAAAATGCTGATGTTGAAAATAAATCTAGTGCACACTCCCGTCATAATCTTTTGTGGGCACGTGCCTGTCTGGAATTGATGCTTCGCTTTCATGGTATGCCTTTTGTCGATTTAGCGCATCTTCGCAAGTCCGACTTGCGTAACGGATATCTAATGATTCGTCGTCACAAGACCGGGATGCCACTTTCTATTGAAGTGGGTCCTAGGGCTATGGCATTACTTGGTTGTTATGCCCATCCCGATCCTGATTCTCCCTACTTGCTTGATATTCTTGGTGGGACATTTACCGGAAAGCAGGCTTATCGAGAGTATCAAGGGGTCTTGAGATTATTGAATTTGAGATTATCCCAATTAGCTCGTAAACGTGGTGTTGGGCATAGAGTTTCTTCATATAGCGCCCGTCATACATGGGCTACCGTGGCAAAACGTTGCGGAATACCTGTCGAAGTTATTTCGGAAGCTTTGGGGCATGCTTCTATAGCTACAACGGAAGGGTACTTAAAGCAGTTTGATAATCGAACGATAGGAAAAGCAAACAAGGTAATAATTAATTATATATTAGGATGATTTGATTTTGCTTTTATATTGGTTTAATATATTGAAAAACAAAGTGTTGTGTTTGGGTTACTTTATGGGTAACAGAACTTTTATATAGCGACAAAAGTATATATAATACTTGAAAAACAAAAAAAAATACTTCTTTTTTTCTGTTTTTAATCCCGCATTTAGGAAATAAGCAGTAAGAATCTTTAAAATCTTCTAACTGCATATGGTTTTAGGACATACTTTACTGCCCTTTTTTTATAGATTAAAAGAAGGGAAAGCATTATCCGTACATTTTATATTTATACGGATAAATAACTGTGTGTATAGTCGTGCGTTTTGTAATAATATAGATTTATATTGTGTTTATTCATTACCCATAAAGTAATGACGGATTGTTTTAAAATAATACATTAAATATGTTGACAATACGAACGCAGAAGGCGATAGATATTTTACATAAGATTGCATATCATCAATCCCAATCGTGTTCCAAAAGGAAGGGAGCGGATTTGTGTACGCCCGAGTGTTTGCTTATTTTGGAACAGTTGCGCTTAGCAGGTTTTATTCGCTTACTTCCCGACATGGAAGCAAAAAGTTGTGCTTCTTATGTTTTGTGTTTAGCTCTTTCGGATATTTCTCTATACCAATTATTATTGGCTATCGGTGAGAGCGTTAATTTGGTAGATACATTGAACAATGAAGAGCGTATTTATAAACACTATCATTACGGTAATGGGGCTTTGAAATTGGGTGTGGTGAATCAAACACTTTCTACTCTATTAAGTGATATACATGTGATTGATTTTTGAGTGATGAAAATATGGAAAGGCAATATGGAATTAGAGAGGGTAGCTAAAAGGCTGTTAGCGCTGATACTGATAATGTGGGTGGTATGCCTAAGGGCGCATGGCCAGGCAGTCGCGGTAAAAAGCAACCTGTTGGCGGATGCCCTCGTTTCTCCTAATCTTGGGGTGGAGGTAGCCTTGTCATCTGGTTGGACATTAGATGTATCTGCCCACTACCAGCCATTTGCCGCGGATAACGGCAAACGTTGGAAGCATTGGATGCTGAAGCCGGAGCTTCGCCGATGGCTTTGCACCTCGTTTGCGGGGCATTTTTTCGGTGCGCACCTGTTAGGAGGGCGGTTTAATGTGGGAGATGTCCGCTTGCCTTTTAATATAATGAAAGGTACTCGCTACAATCGCTACGAAGGATGGGCACTGGGAGCGGGTGTTTCATACGGTTACCATTGGGTGCTATCGCCTCATTGGGGCATAGAGGCGAGTTTGGGTGTAGGGGGTGCTTACCTCCATTACGACCGCTATCGCTGCGGGCATTGCGGCAAAAAGTTGGAGCGTTCGGCAAGTAAAACCTATTTGGGACCCACTCAGGCTGCCATATCATTAGTATATATCATTCAATAGGATGAACAGAAGCAAGTAATTGAATAATTGTAAAACATAAATAACCAGATGAACAAAAAGTTGTTTTATAGCTTGTTAGCGCTGCTTTTACCTTTGGTTCCGCTATGCGGTCAAGAGGCCTATATGGGGCAGATACAAGTAGCCCGTAAGGAGTTTTCTCTTTCAGGTGGGCAGTTGCATGTCCAAATGGACGTAAACTATGAGGGGCTTCAGATGCCTTCCAACGAATCTCTGACCCTTACACCTTTCCTTTCTGCCGGAGAACAGACGCTTCTGTTGCCTTCTATTCTTATTAATGGCACTGAGAAACAGAAAGTATATGAACGTACCCGGGTGCTGGATGCGAAAAATTCAAAGAAAAACAGAAAGGAACAAAAGAGTGCGACTCCCTCTGTGGTGCTGAAAAACGATCATAGTGCTTCCCGCCGTTTTACGTATAAAGTGACTGTACCTTTTCGTGACTGGATGACGGAAAGCGACCTTTCCTTACGGACCGAAGAGTGTGGATGTAATGGTAAGGAAGCCGCTGTATACAACGACCTGATTACGTCGGGCATCCTTCTGCCCGATGTGGAAGTGCCGGGGCTTGAGAAGAACGTGGATGTACGTTGCCTTTCATGGGTTAACTTCCTTCCGGTTTCCGCCGAAAATGAAAATGGGGTCCTGCCGGTATCCGGAGATGGCTGCATTACGCTGGAGTGCCTGTTTGCGCTTGCCAATAGCTTCGTGCCGGGCTCCGCTGAATTTAATGATGTTTTCGACCTTGCAGCCCGCTTGTTTCCCGGAAGCCCGGAAGCCAATATTAATGCAGCTGCCATAGCTTTGAGCAAGAGGGATACCCGCAAAGCTCGGCAATACTTGTCCCGTTTTGCCACCCGTCCCGAAGCCTTCAACAACATGGGGGTGCTTTGCATGCTCGAAGGCAACCGTGAAAAGGCAGAGTTATATCTTGAAATGGCCGCTACGGGAGGCATCAAACGAGCCGGTGAAGTGCTGGAGGAACTGAGAAGCCGAAGAAATCTGTTTTAATAAAAAAATATGGATATATGATGACTGAATGTAAGAAAGTGATAAAAGTTAGTGGTATTTGCCTGTTCAGTTGGTTGTTCGCTATAGCCTTTGCTATACTTGTATCTTGTACAGGAGAAGAAAAAGAAGATACACGTTTCCCTGTAGGAAAGACAGCGCAATTCCAGCTTGTTCTTTCAGGTACTACGTCCGGGGACACGCGTGCCACAGGTGGTGCCTTACCCGACCAAGAAGCTACCATCAACAGGTTGACGGTAGGTCTGTTCTTTGCCGACGGGTCGGTAAATACGATTGTCGAACCCGGTGTCATTCCTGATGCTTCGGGCAAGTTGAAAACCGAAAAAATACTGTGCTCGCCGGGCACGTGCGAGGTGATTGTCGTTGCCAATGTGCCCGAAGGCACCTTCAGCGGCGTGCAGAACAAAAATGAGTTCATAGGTAAAACCGTGGGGTTGGTGCAGACCGTCCGTGACGGGCAGCAAGCCTCCGATCTGCTCCCTATGTCGGGCATCAGTGCCGAGAAGGTGGTCTTGGAAGCCGATAAAACGGTAGCGGTAGCAGTAGGACTTTCCAGAATGGTGGCGCGCATCTCCATAGCCGGTATTCGTGCCGACTTCGGGCTTGAATACAGCAAAGCAACCTTCACACTGGACCGCGTATTCCTCTGCAACGCGCTCGAGGCATCACGGGTATCGCCGGGAGACGTGACGCAGACAATACCCGCACAGCCTACCTGGCTTCATGGCGGAACAGTACAGGAACAGCCGGATGGCTCCTTCTTATGGACAAAAGGTGCCGGATTCCTGCTGAACGATGTCACGCCTGAAGGAGGAGTCGTCATTACCAACGAAGAATACAAAGTGCCTTACTGGTTCTATGCTTTTGCCAACAACGACCCCAACAACCGCACGAAGTTGGTGATTTCCGGATATTTTGATCCCGACGGAAGCACGGGACCCAAACCAAAGACTTACGTATATTACCCCATTGTAGTGAACCGCTCGCAAGCCGGTACCATCATAACCCCTTCCGACCCCTCACAAATAACGGGCGTAGGCGACGGCACCATTGCCCGCAACCGCGACTACCGCATTAAAGCCGTCATCAAAGGTGATGGAGAGACCAATCCGGGTGAAGAAGTAACCGCTTCAAACCTGGAATTGACTGTGAGCGTGGACGACTGGACACTGAAGATTGTGCAGGAAGTGGAACTTAATTAAAAAATTAAGAATGAAGAATTCCGTGAACAAAAAAAGATAAAGTATGAGGAAGGTCATAAGAACAGGCATCCTGCTATCCGCCCTGCTGCTGGGCCTTGGCGGATGCATTCCCGATGATTTGGACGACTGTACCGAACCGGACGGAAAAAAAGACGGAGTGGACATTGTAGTGGATATGGACCCGGTAATAGATCCCGGAGACCAGGAAACAGAAATGCCTTAGAAACAAGTGACTTTATGAACATGAACATAAGAGCGGCAGTTTTATTTATTGTGTGCCTGTGCCCGGCTTTGGGCTATGCATGGAGCGATACCATGCGCATAGATACACTGGACCCCGGTAATATGTACCGGGACTCAGTGTACAGGCGTGTTATAAAAGAGGGGACTGCCCGCCTGAGCTGCTACTTCGCATATCCGCAAGGCGGATGGAAGATACAAAAAGGGTATGGAAACAACGCTTTCGAACTGGACAAACTGGACGGATTTATCCGCTCCTCGCTCAAGGATACGTTGGTCTACGTGCGGCGCATTACCCTCACGGGCTATTGCTCCATAGAAGGAAGCTATGCCCAGAACGAACAACTGGCGCGCGACCGTGCCAACGGCTTCCGCAATCACCTGAATTTTGAGTATGCTCTTGCCAAACGCTATCCCGTAGAGGTACGCTACGTCGGTGAAGACTGGGATAAGCTGCGCGAACTGACCGATGCCTCCACCCTTCCCGAAAGAGAGGAGGTATTAGAGATTATAGACAACGTGGATATCTTTAAAGGACGTGAGAAGAAATTGATGGACCTGAGCGGCGGCGTGCCCTACAACACCATGCTGAAAGAGTTCTTTCCCTTACTCAGGCGAGTGGAAATAGTGGTGGAGTACGACCTGCACCGCATCATTGAAGAACGCTACCGGCGTAAACTCACCGATGCCGAATTTCGGGAGATACTGGCCAAGGAACGTGCCGCTGCCGAAGCGGAAGAACGCAGGCTGGCCGAACAGAAGCGGCTGGAAGCCGAAGAAACGGCAAGGCTGGCACAAGAAAAACTGGAACGCGAACGGGCCGAACAAGAAAAGCTTGCCGAAGAACAACGGATTGCCGAAGAAGCCCGCCGTCTCGAAGAACAGAAAATGCACGAAGAATATTTGCTGTGGAAAGAGCAACGGCGTGAGGCACGCAGGGAACGCAACAACCTGCGCCCGGTGCTTGCCCTGAAAACAAACCTGCTCTCTTGGGCGGGAATCACGCCTTCCTTGCAACGCACTACTTTCATGCCCAATCTTTCAGCCGAAGTCTTTTTTGCCCGCCGCTGGTCGGTAAACCTGACAGGTATGTATGCCGATTGGGACTACGATGGCAGCCGCCAACATTTGGGAGCGTCGGCTTATAGCCTGGAACCCCGCTTCTGGTTCAAAGGCGATGGCAAATACCGCTGGATTTATATCGGAGCTTACGGGCAGGCAGGCGATTTCAACAGTCGTAGCACAGATGCTTCGCGCATAGAAAAAGGTACTGCCAACTGTACCGGTACCTACTGGCAAGGAGGTCTTTCGCTGGGCTGTTACCTGCTGCTGAATGCGCATTGGGGCATTGAATTCGGAGTGAGGGGAGGCTGCCGCAAAGCGGAAGCCCATACCTATGACGTGGAACCTCCGCATTTTTATCTGAACCGCGACCTGACCGACAACTACTGGGGGCTGACAGGCATCAATGTAAGCATCAGCTACCGTTTAGGCAGAAAGTGAAACAAAGAAGTTGACGAATAAAGAACAATGATAGATGGAAAGGACAAGAATGACACTTGGGATTCGGGTGACGAAAGCGGCGCTGCTTCCGGCACTGCTCCTGCTTCCGCTGTTCCTGCTGCTTCCGGTGGCATGCACCGAGAATGAACTGGAGCTTCGCAAGAACGAGGGGTGTGTCATCGTTTCGCCCGACTGGCAGGAATATACGCTGCCCGGGTCGGTAGCTTGTCGGGTGTATGCCGAAAGCGGGGAGGCCACCCCTTATACATATAAGGAGGCGTCCGCCGATGTCTTTGCTTGTTCTCTGCCGCCGGGCGTTTACCGCCTGCTGGCTTATAATACCGACGCGGCGGGTGTAGAGTTTGCGGCGCAGCAGGATATCGCTTTCGCAGAGGCGCGCATACTTCCGGGTGCGCAGCCGGGCGACCTGTACGCCTGGGATGTGGAGCGCATGGAAGTGCGGCTCAGAGACACCCTGAACTTTACGCCCGTACCCAGACCCCTGGTGAAAACCCTTCACCTGAATTTCAGGCTGGCGGGCATCGGGGATATCGAAAGCATTGAAGGAAACCTGTACGGTGTATATCCTTCGGTTTGCCTGCTCACAGGGAAACCTTCGGCGGAAAGCGTCGAGGCAGCACCCGTCACTTCAGTACCCTTTGTAGGGGAAGTGCGGCAGAGGCTCTCGGCAGGCAATGCAAGAACCATCGGTTATGAAGGCGTCTCTTCCGTACGCCTGTTCGGACTCCTCGACCCCCAAGGCGGGAAACTTTACGACAACCGTCTGAAACTAAACCTCCGCCTTCCGGACCATGAAGTGCGTCAGGCAGAAGTGGACATGAACGGAACGCTTTCCGACATCCTTGCGCAGAACGGAGGAGAAATTCCTCCCGAAGTACCCGTGAAAATCGAAATCGAGATAAAATGGGTGAATTCCTCATTGGTGGCTTCGGTGAAGGAGTGGACGCTGGGAGAAGGAACGGGGGGAGTGTGAACTGAATGATGAATGAAGAATTTAGTTGTGTAATTCGGTGTAATTTGTGCATGGAAATAAATTTTGAAACAATATGAATACTAAAATAGTGGAGGGAGGTGAATGATGAGACAATACTTGAAACCGTTTTCAGGACTGCTTGCAGGGCTTTTGCTCTGTGGCTGTACGGAACAACAGGCTTGGGATGCCGATGGGCTTATACGGCTGGGGGCAAAGCCGGATATTTATACTCGTGCTTCGGTAAACGACCTTGCCGGGCTTTCGGCCGTGGGCAATAAGGTAGGAGTGTATGGAGTGGTGACGCAAAGGGAGGATGCAGCTTCGTCCTTGCTTACAGAGGAGTGGGGAACAGCCCTCTTAATGAACAATGTGCGCACTTCGGCCATAGATGCGGCTACCGGAGCACTTTCCTGGGAAGGGGCATACGCCTATCCCTTGGAGGAAGGCAGGCTGGTGAAGTTCTGCGTATATCATCCACACGCCGAGGTGGCTACCGGTGACGGCGAAGCGACGGGTATCGTGGGAGGTAATTATGTGGAAGTTCCTGAGAAATCTTCCCCCGTGCTTCATTTCAACCTGACAGGAGCCGAAGACGTGATGTGGGTGAAGCCTGTGGTGGGGTCGAGAACAACCCCTCCTGCTGCGCTGGTTTTTGACCACCTGCTGACGCAGCTCCGTTTCCGGTTGACGGACGATGAAGGGAACTTTGCTGATACGAAGATCACCGGACTGCTTTTCAATGCGGTGAATACCGTCTCTACTTTGAATCTGGAAGACGGAAAGCTGGGAGAGTGGAGCACACCTTCGGACGCTGTTGCCTTTCCGTTGCCGGCTCCGGTCAATATAACGGGCAAATCGGATGCTCCTCAGAATTTGCAGGGTGAAGTGATGCTGCAACCCGGACTTCCGGAATTCCGAATGACGGTGAAAACAGACAACAAAGGAGACTTTCCGAATGTAGTGATACGTCCCACAGGCGGCGAAACCGTGTTTGCAGCGGGGCACTCTTACATGGTTACCCTGAAGTTTCGCGAACGTACGCCAATTGCGCTTTCGGCAATAGTCACCCCTTGGGTGATGGACGGAACGGGTGAAGGTACCGTAGATTAAGAGGATAAAAAATATAGAAGGCAAAACAAATATGAATATTTTACATGTAATACTTACGATTATGAAAAAAAGTTTATTTCTGCTTCTTGGCATAGTAACTATGACAGGTTGTACTCAGAGTGAAATTCTGGAATCTCGTTCCGACGAGAATGTAGAGATTAAGTTAAAGTCTTCCGCCATGTCGGTAGAGGCAAGCACACGTGCACCCTTTGAAGGAACGATTGGTGGTGGCAATACATTAGTCGCAAAAGTGCTGGCGTCCAAGGCTACAGGAGATTATACTACTACTTATGCGAATGGAACAATGACTTTCACTGATAATGGCACTACTGCAGCCGGTTTTGCAACACCCGCGTATTATCCGGCAGATAACACTGATATTTATTTCTGCGGTTTGTATCCAAGCACCAGTTGGGCTGCTACGCAAACTACTACTACTTCTTTTACTTTTGACGGAAGCCAGGATGTAATGGCGGCGGCAGAAGTTTATTCTAATAAGGATGAAGCCAAAGGCGGCACTACAAAAACTCTGGCTTTTAAACACTTGCTGACCCAATTGGTCATTAAGGCAGTGGCGGCAGATGCTGCTGCGGTAACGGCGTGGGGCGATCTGACGGATATTACTTTGTCCAAAGCAGGAGATAGCGCCCCGTATTCTGCGGTAACTGTAACATTGGCTACAGGTGCAGCAGCGACTGCTTCTGCTTTTGCAACTACGAGTACTGCTTTTAAGTTTTGGACGAAAGGTGCAAGTCCTGATACTGAATTTACTGGTCAGACGAAAGCGCTGACTACAGGCGGTGAAGAGGTGGCTTATTCTATGGTTTCTCCCGTCATAGCCGATGGAACAACTGACTATACATTGGTGGTAAAGACTGCCAATTCTATAACTGCCGGAGTTACAGTACCTGTAAACTTGAAGGCTACTGGTGGTGGCGCTTATTCCGGTGATACTCAGGGAAAGAAATTTGTAGTGACACTGACCTTCAAGGCTACTGAAATCACAGCAGTGGCTACTGTACAGCCTTGGACAGAAGACGGTAAGGGAGAGGAAGAAATTCAGTAATATATACTTGTTTTTAAAATCATTATATAACTTTATAAATATGAAAAATAATAAGTGGACATTATATCTCGGCATTTTTTTACCCTTGGCTTTCTACTCCTGTTCTTCGGATACAACGGAGATTCCCGGAGATGAGCAAGGTCTGGTAGAAATCCGTATGAGCACCGGCATTGCATCGGATGCTTCTCCCGTTACTCGTGGTGACGGAATGATAAATTCAACATTAACCGCAGACTTGAACGTATCCTTTGCACGTGCGGATAAAACAGAAAGCAGCGGTGCTGCTTATGCGGCTACTTATGCCGCATCCAAACTGGATGGCACTGTAGCCCAATCGGGCGGCACCCTGACCTTCAGCCCTAAGCAATACTACCTTGCCAATGGTGCGAACACTAAATTGATTGGCTGGTATCCGCAAAGTGGTACTTACACCCAAGTCGGTAGAACAGTTGGTTTTAATGTAGATGGCTCTACCGACATCATGGTGACAAAACTGAAAGAGGGTAACAAGGCATCGCAGATTACTGCCGTGCAATTAGAACATCTCCTGACTCAAATTAGCGTAAAGGCTTATGCGGTAGACGCTGATGCGAAAACTGTTTGGGGTGGAATCAAATCCATAAAGATCAAAGGAATGAAGCAGACTTGTACGGTTACGCTTCCCGATCCTTCTTCTGCGAATGTGGACGCCGAGGCCACTGTGGCATTTACCGGAACTGACGATTTGCCATTGGTACAGAAGGATCCTACGGATAATTCGGATATTCAGCAAAGCGGCTCTAATTACGGTGATACGAATCCTTTGGAACTTGCTGTTGGCAACACTACCCCCGTTCTTGCCGGTTATGCCATGTTTGCTCCGGTTGCAGCGGTCGGCGATGCTAAGATTACGCTTGAAATTGCGATGGAAAAGGGAGGGGCTGCTGAAACCAAAGAGATAATTCTTGCCGCCGGTTATCAGAAAAGCAACTCTTACGCCATTACTTTGAAATTTACTTCTGCCGAGATTGCTCCTTCCGTGACTGTTGCGGCATGGACGCCAGCTACCCCTCCGGGTGAAGTAGAAATTTAAAAGCATCATTTGTTTATAACAATTATGAGAAATAGAGGGATGAAATACTTACTGGCTGCTTTCTTATTCGGTTCGTGTACCGAAAGCGGGTTGCAGTTGCCGGAAAAGGATACGTTTGCCGTAGAGTTTTCTGTGGCGGGAATCGGTGCGGAGGTTACTACCACCCGTGCCGGTGTAGCGCTGGAAAATGATAGGCAGGTGCGTATTCTCGCTTTCCGGCGGATAAGTTCCACTCCCGATTTGTCGAAGGATGAATTCATGGGGGAGGCTGTATATAAGGCAAGCGGCGGCAACGGCGCTCTGTCTGCTGTCGGCACCCCTTTGTGCCTGCGTGCCGACACCTACGACTTCTACGCATTGACACCGGATTTGGCGGTAACTCGTCCCAATCCCACAGGCGGCGGGGGGACATGTACCGTATCCGTGGATCACGGTATGGATTATGCCGCCTCATTCACCTCGCAAAAGCCGGTGACTGAAGGCAGTCCTGTTGTAACGCTTGCCACACTGGTGCGTCATTGCACCAAGTTGACTTTCGCCCTTTCGCCCAAATACCAGAACATCACTTCGGTGAACATAAGCTCCGCCGGACTTACCAACCAGACGCATGGCCCTTTGTCGGCATCGCTGCCCACATCCCTTGACAATGGTAAATTCCTGCTGGATGGTGTCGCCCTCGATGCTCAGGTTACTTTGCCGGGAACCGCTTTTACATCTCCGGATGCAGTGAACGCTCCCCATAGCAGAGAAGCCTCTACGGTGATACTGCCCCGTAAAGCAGGTGCTTTCAAGTTCAAGATGTCCGTAGCCTTCAACGGGCTGGCGGCTACCGGCCTGGAAGCGAACCTCCCTGCCGATTTAGTCTTTGCAGAAGGTACGCATTATACTTTTACGGTAAAGATGAAAGGGGGTAGTGTGCAACTGGTATTGCGTGTGGAGCCTTGGGGAAACGAAGATAGCGATGTGTCCATAGGCGATCCGGGTACTACTTCCATCGAACTGGTGGTAGGCGAGTGGACGGATGTCGATACGGATGCCCTGCTTGGTGGTGGCGATAAGCCTGTGACTGTAGGAGGATGGGAACTTAACGAGGAAAATTGGAGCGGTGCCATTGGCGATTATCCCGGATTGACGACCGGAGGTGCTTTGCCTTGGAATCCGAATGAGGAGAATCTCCCGTCTGACACAGGTGGAGGCACCGGTGGCGAGGAAGGCTCTACTTCTTCGGGGGGCTGGAATACGGATCAGGTTTTGGACACTCCGGTAGAAGGTGATGAAACTTCAACTAAATGAAATAGAATAATTAATTAAAAATCAACAGGAATGATAAAATCAGGAAGAATGATAAAGAAAGGAAATCTGATATATTTCGCTGTCTTGTCGGTCTTTTTATTGTTTTCGTGTACGGATGATTCAGATCCTGCCGGAAACACCGGCAAGCCTGACGGTCCATTGACCACCGTCCGTCTTTCTCTGAATGCTTCTCCCATGCAAGGGGCAGGCAGCGTTACCCGTTCCAAAGAATCCGCCTTGGACTTGGTGCTGGGGGATGAAGGCGCAACCGCTCCCGATACAGTCGCTTCCAATGGCGTCGCTACGCGTGCCGTCACCGGCGATTTAACCTCGGCTCAGGAAAACGCTATCAATGACGTTTGTGTGTTCCAGTTTGCAAAGTCTGACGGAAAGCTGGTTTATATGGACTACCTCTCACCGGCAGGAGGTACTACGGTAGACATCTCTCTGATGGCAGGTCGGGGCAACTGCCAAGTGTATGTATTGGCAAATGTAGGCAATGTAACGACAGGAGCAGGTATTACTGTAGGTACTACTACGGAAACAGTTTTCAAGGTCATGTTTAAAGAATACACTTCTTCGGTAATGCCCAATAGCGCTTTGCCCATGTGTGGTGAGGCTTCTTTTGACTCCGAAAATCCATCCACCGCATTGAACGTGACTTTAAAGCGTTTGGTCGCTAAAGTAACATTGAAACTGACTGCCACCAATGGTACGTTTGCAGCCACTTCTGTGACTTTGGAAAATGTTCCGAAACGTATGGGCTTTGTAACTTCTACAGATAATGCTACCGACGTGGTTTCGTATAATGGAGGACAAGCGACGGAGATCGTGTGGTATATGCCTGAAAACAAGCAGGGTGCAGGTACGGTATCTGCTGCCACCGACTGGACTCACCGCTTTGAAGGCACTGCTCCCCCTTCCGGAAAGGCTACTTACATCCGCATAGCCGGAAATTACACTCCTACGGGCGGTACTGTTCGTGATGTAATCTATACCATCTATCTGGGTGCTGCCAATGATGCTAACAACTTTGATGTAAATCGTAATACAAAGTATAATGTAACCGCTACCCTCAAAGGTACTAATTTAGCGGACGCCCGCATCATGGTAGGTACAGATTTGAGTGTAGATGCCGCAGGGAATCCTGCAACAGCCAACTGTTATCTGGTAAATGCGTCTAATAAATGGTATCGTTTTAAAGGTACTATTCGTGGAAACGGTTCTACCCAAACAGATCCCACTATATTGCCTACGGGCGTAAATTCTGCAGATGAGAAAATGACTCCGGCGGCTGCCGAACTGGTATGGCAAACGGGTAGCCATGGTGGTGTAATTGAGTATGTAGGGTGGTCTGCAAGTGGTTATGTAACCTTTAAAACCGGTAATGTGGCAGAAGGAAATGCCGTGGTAGCAGTGAAAGCTAATTCAAGTGCTAACGAGGCGCTTTGGAGTTGGCATATCTGGAGAACCTCTTTTGATTTGGCGGGGCTTTCACGCGATCATACGCAGACTTATAAAACAAGATTGAGGCATGGAATGAATTCTACCCTTTATTGGGATGGTTTTACTGTTGATTCGCGTGATTTGCTAATGATGGATCGTGATTTGGGTGCGGCAAGTAATACCCCGTCTAATACAGATGAGGTTACCAAAACTTTCGGTTTATATTATCAATTCGGTCGTAAAGAACCGTTTCCAACGGCAAGTACCCGGGAAAGAAGATCAGACAATAATTCGGATATTGTGGATGTTTTTGATAAAGTAGGGAATAAACTGACTGCTGCCGATTTAAGGGGTAGTGCCTATCAGGTAAAGAACATAGATGCTTCAACAGATGCACAAGGAATAATAGCATATGCTATAAAGCATCCGTTGGTGTTTATATTGCGTGATGATAATGATAAAAGTGCGAATGGAGGTGACGGAACTAATCCGTCCTATAATTGGATTTATGGTGCACATCCTATGAATTTTACAGCGGATAAAGCTGAGCCTACTCAAGCTTGGCGTGTTTCTAATAGATTGTGGGGTGGTCAATTTACGGATGATAAAAACAGTTTGCGTTTAGATACGAAGTTTACGGGGAAGACTATTTATGACCCTTGTCCTCCGGGGTGGTGTATGCCTCCTCAGGATACATGGACAAACTTTTCTACGACTAATACGGGAGAAGCGGCTGCGATAACGGATTATAATACAAGTAATACTGCTTATTATAATTGTCCGGATGCAGATAAGGCTAATTATGCAGATGGTAATGGGCAGGGCTTTATGCTTGCTACTTCTGGTGTTTTCGGTCGTCGTTACTACGTTAGTGGTGTTGGTTCGGGCAGTGAGGCCTTCTATCCGGCAGCCGGCTATCGATTCGGCGGCAATGGACAGGTGTGCTACGTTGGCTATGGTTGCTACGCGTGGTCGTCAGCAC
>USLU01000062.1 GCA_900555635.1 uncultured Bacteroides sp. | reverse complement strand
TTTGGGCACCCCTCCTCCCGGGAGGAGGGGAATGGAGTTACTATTATTGATCTGATTTCTATATTAGACTCAAGTTATTGTAGTACTTTTGGCAACGGATTAAGACACCTGACGGATGCGGATAAGAGAAAGACAAAGAGTGAGTGCCTCAAACATTACGACCGAGTCTCCCTATCTATAGGACTGTGCCCCTCAGACCTTAGGACTGAGAGGTAAAAAGATCCGGGTCTTTTACCCTAAAACATCCCCATCTTTTACCCCAATACATCCGGATCTTTTGGGGTAAAACATCCGGGTCTTTTTGGAGAATACATCCGGGGGTTCAGACCTCTCAGTCCTAAGGTGAGAGGAGCTAAGTCCTAAGGTGTAACCGGCTAAGTCCCTATGGGTAATCCCTTGAAAATATAGATTGAACATGAACCGTACCAATGATATAAATAATACTTCCCTGCTGCACAAGCTTCTGATAGCTCCGGAGTACAGCATATACAGGCATCTGCTGCTACTATCCGTCATCGCCGTCATATCGCTGAATCAAGCGTTTATGACCTTCCTCGACGGGTTGGACATTCTGGGCTACAGAATCTATCTGCAAGCCGGACTGATATTTGCCAGCTACATACTGGTGGGCTACTTCAACTTCTTCGTCATGCTGCCACGCTACTTGCTGAAAAGGCAGTATGCACAATACATTGTTCTGCTGGCAGTATCCATCTTCTTGCTGGTTATCTTCCAGACTGGGGAGGAGTATTGTGTATTGAAGCATTTCCAAATAGTCAATAACTCGTATGACTTTCCCAACATCTTCATCAGCATGCTCTCCGCTTTTGCCCTGATATTCCTCTCCCTCTCCGGCCCCGCCATGACCATACTGCTGAAATACTGGTTGACGGAGAACAAGAAGATGGGCGAGTTGGAAAAGCGGCACGTACAGTCCGAAGTGGAACAACTGAAAGAACAAGTAAGTCCGCACCTGCTGTTCGGCACGCTGAACCATGCAGGGGTGCAAGCTTTGAAGCATCCTTCGGAAGCCTCCGCCATGCTGTTGCGACTCAGCCAACTGCTGCGCTACCAACTGTACGATTGCAACCGTGAACAGGTGTTACTAAGCGCCGAGATAAAGTTCCTGAACAACTACCTGGAGTTAGAGCAAAGTCACTCGGATATTTTCAGTTTCGCTATTCGTGAGGACAAAGATACGGCTTATATGCTGGTTGTCCCATTGCTGTTCATCTCTTTTGTGCAGGCGGCAGTGCTCAAGATATACGAGCAGAACACCCGTACTGCCTTGGAACTGGACTTCAGCACCTCCGGCGGCAATGTCACTTTCGGCTTCGGCAGTGCCCCGGCACCGTTGTTCATCGACATCGATTATTCCAAAATCAATCAACGGCTCAACCTGCTGTATCCGGGACGTCACTCCCTGCGCATCTCCGACCGCCGCATCACCTTAAACCTGGAACTATGAAACTACCCCAACTCCGCACCGACCGTAATACCGTGCCCGACCTCTTCATCAGTCCACGGTTCAGAATACTCAGGCACATCCTGCTGCAACTCATGCTGATGGTGCTAAGCATCAACGTCGCCCTGAACGGGGATGGACAGTTTTACCCAAATCCACAGACCGAAGATCTCGTGTCGTGGGTCTGCCATTTTCTGCTTATCAACTGCACCATATACTTCAACCTTTATCTGCTGGCTCCACGCTATCTGGAAAGAGGGAGGTATAAAAAGTATTTCACGGGTATCGCACTGACCGCGGTATTTATCCTGGCAGGAGTATTCCTGCTGAAAAGTTTCATTTTCAATAATTCTCCAGTTGAGAAATTAGTACGTCCGGCACTCATACTGCTAAGTCTCACTTCGTCCACCCTTGCCATTATCCTGATGCTTGCCGGGACATCCACCTTCTTGCTGCTACGTCACTGGATAGGCTACAACCAGCGCATCAGCGAACTGGAATCCACCACCTTGCAATCGGAGCTCAAGCAACTGAAACGGCAAATCAATCCCCACTTCCTGTTCAATATGCTGAACAATGCCAACGTGTTGCTCAAGAAGAATCCCGAAGAAGCCTCGCAACTTCTCTTTAAACTGGAAGACATGTTGCGCTACCAAATCAACGACAGTTCGCAGGAGCGGGTACCGCTCAGTTCGGATATCCATTTCCTGAGCGACTTCCTCAATCTGGAGAAAATCCGGCGTGACAAGTTTGCGTGCAGCATTGCCAAAGAAGGGAATATAGAACGGATATCGCTCCCCCCGCTTCTCTTCATCCCTTTCGTAGAGAACGCCGTGAAACACAACTCCGACAGCGAGCATGGCTCGTATGTACATCTTTCTTTCAAGGTGCGGGGAAACGACCTGTTCTTCGAGTGCATCAACTCCAAGCCCTTACAGTCTACGGATGGCAGCAAGCAGCAAGTGGGTGGTCTGGGGTTGAAGAACATCACCCGTCGGCTCGAATTGCTTTATCCCGACAGGCATACCTTGGAAACAGAAGAAGATGAAAACAGTTATAAAGTAAAATTACACCTTATAGTATGAATTGTATTATTGTAGACGACGAACCCCTGGCACGTGAAGCCATCGAGTTCCTGGTAAAAGACATCTCTTACCTCAACCTTGTAGGCACCTTCAACAACGCCACCGCAGCCGCCCGCTTCATGGAAACGGAGACGGTTGATTTAATCTTTCTGGACATACAGATGCCCGGCATCACGGGGTTGGAGTTCGCCAAGACCATCTCCCGCCGCACGCTTATCATCTTCACCACCGCCTACTCGGAGTACGCACTGGATAGCTACGAAGTAGACGCCATAGACTACCTCATCAAGCCCGTATCGCCCGAACGCTTCTGCAAAGCCACGGACAAAGCGCTTTCCTATCACTCCCTGTTGCTGCAAGAAGAGAAAGAGAACATCGAACCTGCCGCTGATGAATACTTCTTTGTGAAATCAGACCGGAAGTACTTCAAAGTCAACTTTGAGGATATACTTTTTGTGGAGGGGTTGAAGGATTACGTCATCCTGCAATTGGAGGAACAGCGCATCATCACCCGCATGAATCTGAAAGCGATGTACGAGTTGCTGCCTAAAAGCATTTTCCTGCGCGTAAACAAGTCATATATAGTAAATACTACCCGTATCGAAGCGTTCGATAATAATGATATTTTTATCAAGACACATGAGATAGCCATCGGCAGCAGTTACCGTGACAGTTTCTTTGAAGAATTTGTCACTCGTAAACGAAAAGCGTAAATACCGACGCTTTTCTATTACAGCAGACATAAAAACTAAAGTATTTTTATACTTTTGCAGGTGTGTGAGAAAACACTATATCTATGAAAGTATTATTGTTGACATTACTGCATGTCATTCTTCTATTGCTTTGCGTATGCTCCTGCCATCATAAGCCTTATCCACGGAGTATGCAAATAGCAGATTCAATCGTCAATACAGCACCGGATAGTGCCGTAGCATTATTGGTACAACTAAAAGGCACCATTCTTTCGGAACCTAAAAGCACTCAAATGTATTACAACCTGCTTTCCATAAAAGCAAAAGATAAAGCATACATTCCGCATACATCAGATAGTCTTATCCTGCAAGTCATTCATTACTATGAGCAAAGAGAAGATGAAAAGCACCTGCCGGAAGCCTATTACTATGCCGGACGCACCTACAGAGATTTAGGAGATGCACCCCAAGCGCTGGACTACTTCCAGAAGGCGGTAGATAGAATAGGGAAAGGAAAAGATTATGAGCTATATAGTAGAATGTATAGTCAGATGGGCACTTTGTATATGTATCAAGATATGTACGAGGAAGCAATGAAGGCATCTAAGAAAGCGTACCAGTATGATATTTTAGCAAAAGATAGTACCGCTATCATATTCAATTTACGAAATATCGGACTTGCATTCACAGGTATTAATAATGCGGATAGCGCTCTATTCTATTACCACAAGGCTTACGATCAAGCTAAGTCAATGAAAGACCGAGATTCTATGGATTTGATTATAATAGACTTGGCCAGTTTATACAAACAATTAAAGAAATACGATTCTGCAAAAGCGGAACTACAACAACTATCCAACCTAGATAAGAAGATACGTCAAAGTAGTATATTATCTATTTATGCAGATCTATATTATCAAATGCAGAAATTAGACTCTGCATCTTACTACTATAATCGTCTTCTCGAAGTCGGCACTATCTATGCAAAAAGAACTGCTCATTGGAAACTAGCAAAAATCTCTTTAAACCACAATAATAATCTGATGCAAATGAAGCATATACAAAAATATATGGATTATAATGATTCTATTCAAAAGAAAACTGATACAGAAGCTATTTATAAAATGCAATCATTATATAATTATCAGTTACGTGAAAAAGAGAATAGCAAACTTAGAATAAAGAATGCCCAACAAGAACTATATATAACTTACACCATATTTAGTATAATCATCGTAATTGCATTCATTATTATTTATGTGCAATACAATTCACGCAAGAAACATCAATTAGACGAGCAACTAAAAAAGCTGGAAAAACTTCAAGAAGAACAATATCTCAAAAGCACTAAATTCATTGAAGCCAATAAGATACAAATGCAGAAATTAGAATACCAGTTACAAAACAGTGCTATAGAGAACAGCACTTTACAAGCTCTACTTCAAATCCAAAAAGAGCAAATCATACAGATGAACCGTAAAATTGAAACAGATCGCAAAGAACAAGAAATAGCAGAAATGGCATTTAAACAATCAAGCATATATAACCGATTTCATAATGCCATCAACGATACCAAAATAAAACTGATAAAAGAAGACTGGGACGCTTTACAAAGCCAGATTGACAATTGCTACAAAGATTTCACTACTCGTCTAAGGGCACTATATCCTATCAGTGAGATAGAACTTCAAATCTGTCTGTTACTAAAAACCAATATAACGACTACCGGCATAGCACAATTAACCGGCCGCTCTAAATCCGCTATCGTATCAGCCCGGAAGAAGCTATATGAGAAAATACATAATGAACCTGGGAAACCAGAAGAATGGGATGCCTTTATCGCTACCTTCTAATTTGTAAAATCATATATTTCTTGTTGTAAATACTATTATAAGATTGAAAACCGCACAAAAACCGCACACATTTAACTAGTGAAATAACAAAATCCAAGCTAATTTTGTGACCATAACTTAAAAAAATAAAGCCATGAAACATTTCATTTTTGCATGTATCACTTTACTATTTGCTTTTCAGTCTTTAGCGCAAGCAATAGACATTAAGTTTATTCCGGAAGAAACAGCAGAAGACCTACGTTCTGTTTCTGTAAAACCCACTGCGTCTCTTAATGGAAATATCATTAGTATTTCCGCCCCTGTTACTTTAAGTAATGTAAGTGTCGTTGTGAAAGACATGACCGGCAATGCAGTTTATTCCGAAACAATCGCCATTCCTGCCAGACAGTACTACTCAATTGTACTGGATAACGTAGAAGATGGAGACTATACAATTGAAGTAACATTTGGAGATAAATACTTCCTAGGGTATTTCACGATACAGTAATTCGATAACCTAAATCATCTTTCTATAAAAAGGCATAATAGCAAGTACAATAAACTGTATACTACCATTATGCTTTCATCTCAAAATCCACACAGAGATTTTATATCTACTATAATGACAAAGGAGCATTCTTGACCACTAATCATGCTTCTTCTGTATCGTAAATCGTATAAACTTATATACGGTACATATTTTTATTTCCTTTACCAGCTATCTTACCCCTAACTAGATTTTCAAAGTAACAATTAACCTAACTTGCAATAGAAAAATGAATGATATATTCTATAGACTTCGGACAATCATAAATAAGATTCCCCGAATCATACTTACAACCATGTTATTATGTGCTATAGTACTCATTCCTTATCAGGAAACCATAACAGGAGAAGTTATATTAGCTAATATTGAAAACCAAGACGTATGCGTTATCGGGCAACTACCCTACCAATATATCACAAAACTGAAAAAGGGAGACTGCGTTAAGATAGAATTCGATGGGTTCAGCGCTAAGGATGAAGGAAAACATACCGGCTATATCAGTCATATTAATACAGAAACTAAAAAAACTCCAGAAGGAGTATTTCTAACATATACCATCTTATTAACCAATAACCCTTTTATGTTTAAAGGGATGAGAGGAAGAGCATCAATCTTTCTATCAAGGAAGAATCTCCTGACAAGGGCCTTGGAATTATTCGACAACCTATAATCTGTATCCATCTCCAGCGAACTATATACCTCAGCTATCAAATCTGCCACTCCCTCAACTTCAAATTTCACAGCGGGTTGCGTTGTAACCGGTGCAGACAAACGCGTGGGTCTATAACTCACGATATACCCCGATTTGGGACGTGAAACAATAAATCCATCTTTCTCTAATTCATAGTATGCCTGAATTGCAGTATTCAAGCTTACCCCATTTTCATTACTGATGGTACGTAGAGAAGGTAGTTTCTATCCTATTTTCTTAAGTTATTTCCGGAATAGGAGATTCATAAAACTGATTATTTAGGAGAAAATAGCTATCTTTGCGCCCTGTAAAAGCGTTCATAACAAAAGAGATACATATTACACAATGGAAAAGAAATTCAAACGTACCACCGTGACTTCGGCTCTGCCATACGCAAACGGGCCTGTACATATCGGACACCTTGCCGGTGTCTATGTTCCTGCAGATATCTATGTTCGTTACCTCAGACTAAAAAAGGAGGATGTAGTCTTTATAGGAGGTTCCGATGAACACGGAGTGCCCATCACTATCCGTGCCAAGAAAGAAGGTGTCACTCCACAGGATGTGGTAGACCGTTATCATTCTCTTATCAAGAAATCTTTCGAAAACTTCGGCATTTCATTTGATATATATAGCCGGACCACTTCTAAAACTCACCATGACACGGCTTCCGACTTCTTCCGCAAACTGTACGACAAAGGTGAATTCATTGAAAAGACTAGCATGCAATATTATGACGAGGAAGCCAAGACTTTCCTTGCCGACCGCTACATCACTGGCGAGTGCCCTCAGTGCCATGCAGAAGGTGCATACGGTGACCAATGCGAAAAATGTGGTACCAGCCTCAGCCCCACAGACCTTATCAATCCGAAGAGTGCCATCAGCGGAAGTGAACCCGTAATGCGGGAAACCAAACACTGGTACTTACCTCTGGACAAGCACGAAGAATGGTTACGCCAATGGATTCTGGAAGATCATAAAGAATGGCGTCCAAACGTATACGGTCAATGCAAGAGCTGGCTCGATATGGGCTTGCAGCCACGTGCCGTTAGCCGCGACTTGGATTGGGGTATCCCTGTTCCGGTAGAAGGTGCCGAAGGAAAAGTGCTTTATGTATGGTTTGACGCCCCTATCGGTTATATCAGCAATACCAAAGAACTGCTGCCCGACTCTTGGGAAACTTGGTGGAAAGATCCCGAAACACGCCTCGTTCACTTCATCGGTAAGGACAATATCGTATTCCATTGCATCGTATTCCCTGCCATGTTGAAGGCTGAAGGTAGTTATATTCTGCCGGACAATGTACCCAGCAATGAGTTCCTGAACCTGGAAGGAGACAAAATATCGACTTCACGCAACTGGGCAGTTTGGTTGCACGAATACCTGGAAGATTTCCCCGGCAAACAGGATGTACTTCGCTATGTACTTACCGCCAATGCTCCTGAAACTAAAGACAATGACTTCACTTGGAAAGACTTCCAAGCTCGCAATAACAATGAGTTGGTAGCCGTTTATGGTAACTTCGTAAACCGTGCCCTGCAACTCACCAAGAAGTATTTTAACGGTGTAGTTCCGGCAGCCGGTGAGTTGAATGATTACGACCATGAGACATTGAAAGAGTTTGCGGATGTAAAAGCAGAGGTAGAGAAGCTGTTGGATGTATTCAAGTTCCGTGATGCCCAGAAAGAGGCAATGAACCTTGCCCGCATCGGTAACAAGTATCTGGCTGATACCGAACCGTGGAAGATTGCCAAAACAGATATGGATCGTGTTGCCACCATCCTGAATATCTCGTTGCAGCTGGTTGCCAACCTTGCCATTGCTTTCGAGCCGTTCCTTCCGTTCAGCAGTGAGAAACTTCGCAAGATGTTGAACATGAACAATTTCGATTGGGCAGAATTGGGCCATACCGATTTGCTTCCTACAGGACACCAATTGGGTACTCCCGAACTGCTGTTCGAGAAACTGGAAGACGACGTTATCCAGGCGCAAGTAGACAAGTTATTGGCAACAAAGAAGGCCAATGAAGCCGCCAACTACAAAGCCAATCCTATCAAACCGGTTATCTCTTTCGATGATTTCGAAAAACTGGATATCCGTGTAGGTACTGTTTTAGAGTGCGAAGCCGTACCCAAGATGAAGAAGCTGTTGAAATTCAAAATAGCCGACGGACTGGAAAACCGTACTATCGTCAGCGGTATTGCCGAACACTACAAACCGGAAGAACTGGTAGGCAAGCAAGTACTGTTCATCGCCAACCTTGCTCCACGTCAGTTTAAGAATGGACTGGTGAGCGAAGGTATGATACTTTCTGCCGAGAACTATGACGGCTCGCTGGCTGTAACTTCTTTGTTGAAGGAAGTGAAGCCGGGAAGTGAAGTAAAGTAAGAATTAGGATTGTACATATTCAATTGCGTCCACAGTGTGGGCGCAATTGTATTAAATAATAAGATGGGCGAATCATCACTGAAAGAAAAAACAGCCAAAGGACTATTCTTAGGTGGATTCAGCAACGGCATACAACAGTTGTTGAATCTAGGCTTCGGCATAGTCCTGGGACGTTTGTTGAATGATTCGGACTACGGTATGGTAGGCATGCTTACCGTTTTCTCAGCCATAGCTTCCGCCTTGCAAGAAGGTGGCTTCGTCTCTGCGCTGACCAACAAAGAACGGGCTTCCCACAAGGATTATAATGCAGTATTCTGGTTCAGTACGCTTTGCAGCATATCCATCTATATCCTGCTATTCTTCGCCGCACCCTTGATTGCTGATTTCTATAAGACACCCGAATTGATTCCACTTGCCCGCTTTTCATTCTTGGGATTCGTTATTTCGAGCTTGAATATTGCACCGAGGGCTTATCTTTTCAAGAACTTAAGAGTCAAGGAAACTACAATCATTTCTATTTCAAGCCTCACGGTTTCAGGTATTGTAGGTATCACATTAGCGGCCAATGGATTTGCCTACTGGGGCATAGCCACGCAAACCATTTCGTACGTTCTGGTAATGACGATACTCACTTTCTACTTCTCCCGTTGGAGGCCTAGCTTTCTTATTGATTTTAAACCAATCAGGGAGATGATAGGATTCAGCAGCAAGCTGATAATCACAAGTATCTTTCATATCATTAATACGAATTTATTCTCTGTGCTACTGGGTAAGTTCTATTCAGAACGTGAAGTAGGTAATTTTACCCAAGCCAACAAATGGAACGGGATGGGTCATACGCTCATTACGGGCATGATTAACGGTATTGCACAGCCGGTCTTCACCAGTGTAGCCAATGACAAAGCGCGCCAATTGGCAATATTCAGAAAACTACTCCGGTTCACGGCTTTTATTTCTTTCCCGGCAATGCTGGGACTAAGCCTCGTTTCAAAGGAACTGATCGTAATCACCATCACAGAAAAGTGGTTGGCAAGTGCCTATATCTTGCAGTTGTTATGCATTTGGGGAGCATTCATTCCTATTACCAATCTTTTCTCTAATCTGATTATCAGCCGAGGGTATTCTTCTATATACATGTGGAATACAATTGGTTTGAGCGTAGTGCAAATCATAGCTGTATGTGCCATGTTTCCCTTTGGATTGGAGTGGATGCTACGCATTTTCGTAATCATCAATATCAGTTGGCTGTTTGTGTGGTTAGTATTCGTAAAAAGAGAAATAGGACTGACGCTGCGCGATATGCTGAAAGACATCTCGCCTTATCTATTATTGTCCACCGTACTGGTTCTAGGTACACATTACGCTACACGTTCCATTGAGAACCTTTATCTGAGTATGGCTGTAAAAGTAATCATTGTAGCCAGTTTGTATGTATTGACCTTATGGAAGTTGCATTCCGTGATTCTACAGGAAAGTATTGAGTTCTTATTAAAGAAAAGAAAAAAATGAATATCCTCATCCAGCAAACCAAAGCATTCCCCCACCGCGCCAACAGCTTTTATTGGTTTTATTACCAGCTGACGGAATGGCTGACCAACCATGGCATTAAAAGTGAGCTTTTCTTCTGTTATCTGGAAGTAGATGACAGTGGATTCGATAATGGTTTGCTCTTGCCGGACCGATATCCCCAATTCTATACTCCACGAAACATAGAGGCTATATGCAAGTACATTAAGGATAAGCAGATAGATGTCATTCTGGACTATTCGCACGTCATCACCGGGGATACCAAGAAGTACTATCAGGAAATCAGACGCAGGAATCCTGCACTGAAGATCTTCACCATGATACACAACTGCCCCAGTCACACTACGCAGCTACAAAAATACAAACTATCCCTCCTCAGGTTTAAAGATGTGCATGGAGCCAAGCAACTCTTTCAATGGATGTTACCGGGACTTTATATCTGGCTGCTCAAGAAGGTCGTTGCACGGCAAAACCGCTCGGCCTACGATACGTTGGACGAAGTTGTACTGCTATCCCCCTCTTACATCCCGGAGTTCAGAAAACTGATAAAGATAAAAGACGCAGACCGTCTGTCGGCTATACCAAACTCTATACGTCCGGTAGAAAGCCATATCCCCATAGAGCAGAAGAACCGGGAAATCATCTTCGTGGGAAGAATGGAACACGAAAAGGCTCTCCCCAAACTACTGAAAATATGGGAAATGATTCAAAAGAGATTGCCCGACTGGCAGCTGACTCTTCTAGGAGATGGTTCGCAAGCCGAAGCAATTCGGAAAATCATCAGTCAAAAGAAGCTGCAACGCGTGAACGTAATGGGACATCAAATGGCTATACCTTATATAGACAGGGCAAGAATCATTTGCCTGACCTCGGTTATCGAAGGACTGCCCACTGTTTTTGTAGAAGCCATGTCACTTGGCGTAGTCCCCGTAGGGTTCGCTTCTTTCAATGCCATTTATGATATGATTGAAGACGGAAAGAATGGGTTTATCATACCCGAAGATCAGTATGAAGAGTATGCAGAAGTGGTTCTCAAGCTAGCCGAAGACGACCAATTGCGTTACCGCATAGCAACTCAAGCCCAATCTCAGAAAGAACAGTATGATATAGAACATATAGGCCCTCTTTGGATGGATGTATTCAAGAAACACGGACTCGTCAAACATGAATAGGAGAATATGAAAGTAACTGTCTATCCCCACTCTATCAATCGAGGTGATATACGTACCAACCCGTATATCAACGATTTCATCCATGCGTTGAAGCAGAACGGGGTAAGTATCGCCAATCCGCCGCATAAGAATCCGTTGTTCAGCCTACTACCAATGAAGACGGATAGTGACGCATATATATTTCATTGGCTGGAGAACGTCCCCGATTACAAATACGGGCTATTACAAACAATCGCTGCCATTTGGCTGATAGCAAGGATAAAGCTAAAGCATAAAAAGTTAGTGTGGTTCCTGCACAACAAGCAACCGCACCTTGCCAAGCACAAATATTTGAAAAACCTCTTAATAGGATTACTATTGCGCAAAGCCGACTTGATTGTAACACATGCCACAGAAGGCATAGAAACCGTGAAGAAGCTATATCCGGCGGCCGTTTCACGTGTCATCTTTCTCCATCATCCTACCAAGAACAGGCTGGGGGACGATAACCTTACTCTCCCTCCTCCTGAAACAGACTTGCTAATCTGGGGAAACATTTCACGCTATAAAGGTGTGCCCGAGTTTATGCGGTTTGCCACAGAGAAACAGCTTCCCCTGCAAACCAAAATCATCGGTAAATGCAGTTCAAGCAACTTGTACGAAGAACTGGCTCCATATACCGGCAAACGCATTATACTCGAAAACAGAAGCATCACCTTCGAGGAACTAAAGAAGGAGATAGAAACCTCCCGCTTCGTCTTGATACCTTATGCCGCAGAATCTATCCTGAGTTCGGGTATCCTGATGGATTCATTATCTTTCGGTGCCAAAGTAATAGGACCCAATGTAGGTTCTTTCCGCGATTATGCCGAAGAAAAGTTGCTCAAAGTTTACACCTTCAACACATTCGAAGACATACTTGCCATTGTCCGTAATGAGAACGAAGCCATCCATATAGAGAATTACCGGAGCTTCCTCAATAATCACAGTTGGGAGAAGTTCATGCAGCAGTTCTGCCAATCACTAATCACTAACCACTCATCACTATCATGAAAGTTCTTTTTACGTTCGGCGGAATACCGCACTACCTCAACGCCATGCTGAACAAGCTGCATGCGAAAGGAATAGAGATTACAGTTATTACCCCGCAGAAAGGCAACGCCACCATTGGTAAAGGCGTAAAGATGGTGGAAGGCGGTACTTACAAGCACCTCACCACCCCTGAGAAAAAGATGTTCTACGGAAAAACCGCTTATCCCGCCTTGCCTGAGATAGTACGCCAGGAACATCCTGATATCGTAGTGATGGGATGGCCCTATTTCCTACAAGTATTCTTCCAGCCTCAATTGAGGAAAGCAATGAAGGAATGTGGCTCACGTCTGGTCATTCGTGAGATACCCTTTCAGACGCCCCCTTACGGAAGAATAAAGGAATATTTCCGGGAGAATCCCATGTATGATGAAAACATGCGCCTGATGAGTCGGGGCACAGCTTTCTACCTCCGCCAATGGTTGACGGCATTCGTTCGTAAGTATTGCTATGCCCGGGTATCGGGTACACTCAACTATTCCACTGCCGCTTACGATATTATCCCTTCTTACGGAGTGGATAAAAAACAGATACATGTCACTTACAACTCTACAGACACCGAAGCACTACTTGCCGAGAAAGAATCCGTATTGGCATCCGAGCCACTGCTGCCAAAGTCAGAAAGACGATTGCTGCACATCGGGCGCTTGGTGAAATGGAAACGGGTAGACCTGCTTATCGACGCCTTTGCCCGTATAGTAAAGAGCTATCCTGACGCCGAGCTACTGATTGTAGGCGACGGTCCCGAACTGAATAACCTCAAACAACAGGCAGCCGATTTACATCTTCAAGATTACATCCGTTTCACCGGTGCCGTCTACGACCCGAAGGCATTGGGAGCTTATATGAACGAATCGACGATATATGTACTGGCAGGTATGGGAGGATTATCCATTAATGATGCCATGACCTACGGCCTGCCCGTTCTTTGTTCCGTTTGCGATAGCACTGAACGGGATCTTGTCATAGATGGCAAGAACGGCTATTTCTTCCGTGAAGGCGATGTGGAAAGCTTAGCAGAAAAGATAGACCAACTGTTTGCCTCCCCCGACCGTTGCCGGGAGATGGGAAAAGAGTCGGAACGAATGATCCGTGAGAAGATCAATATTAATACAGTGAGCGAACGCTATCTAAAAGCTTTCAAGGAGATTATGAACGAAGCCTCTCTATAATCCTTTCGCAAGCCTGCCCATCGCCATAAGGATTATGAGTCTCGGACATCTGCTGATAAACTTCTTTATCACGCAATAGTTCAGTCACATTCTTTACGATAGCATCGGCATCTGTGCCAACCAACTTCACGGTACCTGCTTCTACAGCTTCGGGGCGCTCGGTGGTGTTTCTCATTACCAAAACAGGCTTGCCCAATGAAGGGGCTTCTTCCTGCACACCACCGCTATCGGTCAACAGCAATACAGAATGCTGCATGGCATAGATAAACGGCAGATAATCCAACGGCGAAATGAGATATACATTCTCAAGCCCGGAAAGTAGTTCGTAAACAGGCTTCTGCACATTAGGATTAAGGTGCACCGGATAGACAATATCCATATCTGGATGCGAAGAGGCAATTTCCTTGATTGCCCGGCATATATGCAGGAAACCTTCACCAAAATTCTCACGGCGATGCCCCGTTACCAGTATGTAAGGACGACTGCCTACCGTATAACCTTTTGTACGAAGTTCCTCATGCAATTGTTCTTTCACACCCGGTTTATGAGCAATGATATCGACCGCCATCAGCAAAGCATCAATAACAGTATTGCCTGTAACGGATATCTTTTCGTCTTCGATGTTCTCATGCAAGAGGTTCTGGCGTGACTTCTCGGTAGGAGCGAAGTAATAGGTACAGATACGGTCGGTAACCTGGCGGTTCATCTCTTCGGGCCAGGGAGAAAGCATATCGTATGTACGCAATCCGGCTTCTACATGCCCAACGGGAATTTGCTGGTAGAAAGCGGCAAGGGAAGCTGCCATCGAAGTGGTGGTATCGCCATGTACCAATACTACATCGGGTTGGAATTCCTTTAGGACATCACGCAAACCTAGTAATACTTTGGAAGTGATATCATACAAGTCCTGGTTGGGCGCCATGATATTGAGGTCATATTCGGGGGTTATCTCGAACACTTCCAGTACTTGATCCAGCATTTGGCGATGCTGGGCAGTGACGCATACTTTGGTTTCAAAATGAACCGAATCCTTTTGCAAGGCTTTCACTAAAGGCGCCATCTTGATGGCTTCGGGACGGGTTCCGAAAACGAGTAAGACCTTTTTCATTTAGAAGATATTTTATTATCAAAGAGTAACTCAAGTTCTCCTCCTCTCGGGAGGAGGAGTACCCCAACGGGGGGAGGTGGTAGGAAGAACTCATACCTATAAAAGAATGATATTCTTTATGTATTCACCTACCACCCCACCCTGAAGGGCACCCCTCCTCCCGGGAGGAGGGGAATTAAGATAGTATTATTTGCGCACTCCGCAGAAGTCAAGTTCCAGCTTTTCTTCATTGCGGGGTAATTCTACAAACGGAGTATGGCGTACCAACCAAACGATAATATCAGCTTTCTGATAAGCATCCTTATAATCTGTGATATGGAAGCTGGGGTGTGAAGTGATATTAGGCTCCACGATCAACACATCGGCACGGCTTTCGCTGACAATTCGGGAAGCGATATACTTAGCGGGAGATTCGCGGAGATCGTCGATATTCGGTTTGAAGGCAAGGCCCATACAAGCTACGATCGGTTCGCGCTCATACTTCTCGACAAAGCGTTGGCAGGACTCCAATACTTTATTGGCACACCAATCGGCTTTATAGTCGTTCGTTTCACGGGCACGCTTGATGAGTTGCGCCTGTTCGGGATAATCGGATACAATAAACCAAGGGTCTACGGCAATGCAGTGACCGCCTACTCCGCAACCCGGTTGCAGGATGTTGACGCGCGGATGTTTGTTGGCTAGTTCTATCAACTCCCATACATTGATGCCCGCTTTATCACAAATCATGGAAAGCTCGTTGGCAAAAGCTATCTGGGAATCGCGGCTGGAATTCTCGGTCAGCTTGCACATTTCGGCTGTACGGGCATTGGTACGGTGCAGCTTGCCTTGAACGAAAGCGGAGTAGAACTCAATGGCTTTATCGGTAGATGCGGGATTGATACCACCGATTACACGGTCGTTGTGCACCAGTTCGTAAAGAGTATTGCCCGGCAATACACGTTCGGGACAATAGGCAATGTATATCTGGTCTTTCAACTCAGGGCGTTGCTGGAAAATAAGTTCAGCCATACGCTCGGTAGTGAATACGGGAGAGGTAGACTCTATCACAAACAAATCACCCGGCTTCAGGCAAGGGATAACGGCACGGGTAGCCGATTCTACATAAGTGATATCAGCACGGTGGTTCTGCTTGAAAGGTGTGGGCACGACTACGAAGAAGGCGTCTGCCGGTTCAGGTCGGGTCACGGCACGCAGATGTCCGCTTTGCACCGCCTCTTTGACAATCTTATCCAAGTCCGGTTCTACAATATGCACCTTACCTTGATTGACGGTTTCTACCACCGACGGATTTACATCTACTCCCACCACTTCGAAACCATGATGAGCAGCGACCGCTGCCGTAGGCAGGCCTATGTAGCCCAAGCCTATAAATACAACCTTCTTCATATTATATATATGTAATTCTAATCGCCGCAAAAGTACAAATAATATGTGACTTTGTACCGTTTATCGACGAAAACCACTACTTTTGCACTAAGTAATTGATACGCTAACTGTCAATTGTCAATTCAGCAGATGAGAGTACTACTAATAAATACATCCGAACGTATCGGTGGAGCAGCCATCGCCGCCAGCCGCCTCATGGAATCCCTCAAGAACCATGGTATCAAAGCCAAGTTGCTGGTACGCAACAAACAAACCGATCAAATCACCGTCGTATCATTAAAACAGAATTGGCGGATGGTTTGGAAATTCGTGTGGGAACGCATCGTCATCTGGAAAGCCAACCACTTCAAGAAAGACAATATCTTTGCAGTAGACATAGCCAATACGGGTACAGATATTACCTCATTGCCCGAATTCCAGCAAGCGGACGTCATTCACCTGCACTGGATAAACCAAGGCATGCTATCACTGAAGAATATAGAGCAGATACTGGCTTCGGGCAAACCCGTAGTATGGACCATGCACGATATGTGGCCCTGCACCGGCATCTGCCATCATGCACGGGAGTGCACCCATTATCAGACCGAATGCCACAACTGCCCCTTTATACACGGAGGCAGTAAAAAGAAAGACCTCTCCACTACCATCTTCCGCCGTAAACTGAAAACCTACGCACAAGGAAAAATCACCTTTGTGGCCGTCAGTCAATGGCTGGAACAAGAGGCGCGGAAAAGTAGACTGTTGCAAGGACACAATGTGGTCAGCATACTGAATCCCATCAATACCAACCTTTTCAAGCCACGTAACAAAATGGACGCACGCCGCGCCCTTAAACTACCAACCGACAAACAGCTACTCATGTTTGGGGCACACAAGGCCACCAACAAGCGCAAAGGTATGGACTATCTTGTGGAGGCATGCCGCATACTGCAACAGTTGCACCCCGAATTTACCGCTAACCTGGGACTCATCGTTATCGGCGGCGAATCGGACAAAGTGGGCGATTTAATTTCGCTACCGATTTACAGTATGGGATACGTCAACGACACCAAAATCCTAGTCGAACTATATAATTCAGCCGACCTCTATGTTACGCCTTCTCTCGAAGAAGCAATGGGATATACTGTCATGGAAGCCATGGCCTGCGGAACTCCTTGCGTTGGCTTCAATGTAGGCGGTATCCCCGAGATGATAGATCATCTGCATAACGGATACATAGCGCAATATAAATCATCCGAAGATTTTGCCAACGGCATCTACTGGACACTGACCGATCCCGGTTATCCGGGACTCGCCGAACAAGCCGCACGGAAAGTTGCCACGCACTATTCCGAAAACACCATTGCCAAGAAATACATCGATCTCTATAACAAAGTAACCGGAAGAAATGCATAACCATCTTACCCCGAAGTTCAGCGTCATTACCGTGACTTACAATGCCGAATCGGTATTGGAGGACACCATACTAAGCGTTATCTCCCAAACCTACCATCATGTAGAGTACATCATCGTTGACGGCGCTTCCAAAGACGGCACCCTCTCCATTATCAACCGGTACAAAGACCGCATAACGAAAGTCATAAGTGAACCGGACAAAGGTCTTTACGACGCCATGAACAAGGGTATGAGACAGGCAACCGGTGACTACCTGTGTTTCCTCAATGCCGGCGACAGCTTCCATGAAGATAATACTTTGCAGCAGATAGTGCACACCATCACCGAAAAAGAACTTCCCGACGTATTGTACGGCGAAACCGCCTTGGTAAACAACAAGCGGCATTTCCTCCGTATGCGCCGCCTCTCTACCCCGGAAGTGCTGACCTGGAAGAGCTTCAAACAAGGTATGCTGGTTTGCCACCAGGCATTCTTCGCCAAAACCTCCCTGGCAGAGCCTTACGACCTGCAATACCGCTTCTCTGCCGATTTCGATTGGTGCATCCGTGTGATGAAGAAAGCACGGACCCTGCACAACACCCATCTCACCATCATAGATTATCTGGAAGAAGGAATGACCACACAGAACCGGAAAGCGTCACTCAAAGAGCGCTTCCGTATTATGGCGCGGCATTATGGAATGATAAGCACAGTAGCCCATCACGCATGGTTCGTACTGCGGGCTGTTCTGAAGAAGTAATGTCCAAGCCTTTCAAGAATAAACCTTCATACCCGTATCAAATAACCTTATCATCCGAAGCATTACTCCCTTGCATGCACAAGATGCCATCTTGTGTTGCATAAGATGCCATCTTGAGCAGCATGAGATGCCATCTTGTGCACATAAAGGAATAGTGATCCGTAAAAAAACTAATAGTGCTTTAGGTAAGAGGTAGTAATGTGGAAGTTAAGAGGCACGTAACCGGAAGACAAAACAACCTTTCATTGTTTTTCTAATTATAAAAACGTATATTTGCGTCCAAGTACTAAGTATCAATATGTAAATACCTTTTTTAAATAAGAAGCAGATAGTATATGCAATCATACTATAAGTATGCCTCGCCAAGCGTTGCAACTTATGATGTTTTATTAAATGAATGTAATTAATTCAATATAACCGGAAAAGCGTTTCCATTCTTAAACTTATTAAAAATTGAGCTTTGGCTCTTATTCTCTATCTCTAAAACCGCCAAATTGAAGTGTATGAGAATAAGTAAGTGAAGGTTCACGCTGTATGGGCGTGAACTGTTCGTGCTTATTTATACACGAGGTGCTTGGCGGTACCTAGAGATAGAATAAGTCGAATGGTTCCGCCTTTCTTTTATGCAGCTGACATATGATTCACATCGGACATCTCATTAAAGAAGAACTATTACGGCAAGAACGATCCGCCGGATGGCTCGCCGGAAAACTGTACTGTGACAGGACGAATATCTACAAGATATTCAAACGCGAAAGCATCGACACCGACCTGCTTCTACGAATATCCAAAATTCTTAATCACAACTTCTTTTACCACTACAGCAGCACGTTGACTTGCGATTCGTGATCTTGGGAACTCATATAACAATAGTTCGCCAAACACAGATTAATTACATAAGCTATTCAAGAGAGCATTTCCTATTAGCATAAAAGATATTTAATAATAGTTTAAGAAACAGATGAAATCATGAAAAAGATTCAATTCACACTTTGCGTTTTGTTAACCGCCCTTTTGGTGGCATGTACGGAAGAGGAAATAAACAGGACTCTGCCGGAGCCTTCGGAAGAAGATTTGGAAGAAGTGTCCCTGCAATTGCAGTGCCTACCCGTGCAGATTGCCGGAGAAGAATGGGATGCAACACCCAACACCCGTGTTGCCGATGCCAGTATAATAGACAACTTAATCAGCAACATCCTAGTTTTTCAATACGATAAATCGGGCAATCAGATAACAGCTCCACATTATTATGGTTTACCTGCCAACACTACCGGATCGGCTTCCATTAAAGTAATGCTGCGCCCGGCTACTGACTGTCAGGTTTATGTCATAGCCAACACCAACAGCAATGCATGGCTCAATGGCGCGGATGTATCGACCTTGGTCAAACTGAGGAATCTTACTCATACCTTTGCCTCAGAGGACGATGTGTATGGAGGTAGCAGCAAAAACCTGCTGATGTCCGGTAGCATAACCGGCGTTACAGTTAAAGCAGGGCAAAACAATACGCTAAGCAATATCTCTCTGGAACGAATGCTGGCAATGATAACTTTCCAATACAAGTTCGCAACTGCTGACTTGGCGACAAAACTGAAAGTAACCCGCATTACCTTAAACAGCGTACCTAATACATTACAAATAGGAACTCCCACAGGTAATTATCCGCCTACCGTTAGTTCGCCGATAGAATATTCCGCCATTATCTCCCCCGTTGCCGGGACTTATTACACAGGGTATGTACCCGAAAATCTACGCGGAACGACAACCAGTACAGACCAAATAACCAAAAACGAGAAAGCACCGTCCGGTGCTATTTCCATCAAGCTATATATAGATTCTGAAATGGATGGCAGCAGTTACGTATACACTATATATCCCGGCGAAAACAACTACAATGACTTCAACATCAGACGAAATTACAAATACACACTGACCCTCAATCTGAAGTCGTCCGGTACGGATTCCCGCGTGATGGCAGCACCCGCCAACTGCTTTGTACTGAAGCCTGAATCCAGTATCATCTTCGACCCTTACGACCGACCTGAAAAAGGAGGTGGATTCGACTATTCCGATTATGTGAACAAGTCAGTACCTGCCAAGAAAATCAGTAGCGTAAAGATATTGTGGCAGACTGGAGACGGGACCAATTTTGCTATTGGAAAGAACAGCACCGCAACTCTTGTTTATCTGGATAATCAAGACAAGATACACGTCACCGCCGGAAAGATAAACGGCAATGCAGTAATAGCCGGTTATAATAGCACCAATGAAATTGTATGGTCCTGGCATATCTGGGTAAACAGCGATTCTCCGGCGCAGATTTCCAAAGCGATACCTTATACAACATATGACTGGGATGCTACCGGCATAAAATCTTCCGATCCCAATGTACGAGTAAGCGGACGTCCCGTCATGTCATGCAACCTCGGAGCACTGAATAATAATCTTGACCCACTGCATCCCGATGCCTCATCTTACGGATTACTGTATCAATGGGGACGAAAAGATCCGTTTCCACAAAGCAAGAACGTAGATGATTACGCTCAACGTCCCAATTCATCAGATTATGTAGTAGCAGTTTACGACAATGCAGGTGCACAAATAAAGATGAGTTCCACTGCAGGTAGTGGCGAGGTATTTCAAACAATCAAAACCAGTACAACAATTGGTAAAATCGAATATACCTTACTCCACCCCACCCATTTCCTAAAACCCACCGATACATATTCGGTAAATCCAAATGATTATATAAATGCCGGTGACTGGTATTGGGGACACAACGATAGATTATGGGGTGGCAAACCTTATTCAGAAGCATCTAAGGTATATGAAACAAATACACCGCATACCTTATTATTGGCAGACAATGGAGCGGTTGAGAAATCCATTTTCGATCCTTGCCCTTCCGGCTGGATGCTGGCACCCGGAGATATGTGGTTAGGCTTCACCAAAACCGGATATAATATAACGAACGACATCGGTTCCTTCCAATCAATCAATTGCTCGGAATCTACAGCAAATCTCCCCAAATATGGCTACCACATCTACATGCAAGGATGGAAAAATGGAGCCACCACTTTCTTCCCGGCTCAAGGACTTCGATTACCTAATGGAGATACTCATCATATGGGAGGCTGCGGAAATTACCACACATCTTCACCGGGCAAGGACGGCATGGTATATATCTTACATTTGCATACCAGCTCAAGTTTATATCAACTGAATATATTTGAAACCGACTATGCTTATACCCGACGTTGTGTGGGTGGCCCCGTCCGTTGTGTACGTGAATTAAAGTAGTGAAACGAAACCCATTATGGCTTCAATAACATACTTAGTTCTTTCACACCTTCGGAAGCACCTTTCTGAATGACGTGTATCTGTCTCATTGAATGTATATCCACCAGCTTCGGATCAATCAGATAAACCTCTGCCGTACGAGGGACGTAATGCAACAATCCGGCTGCCGGATAAACATTCATCGAAGTGCCGATAATCACAAAGATATCTGCTTTCTCTACGTACTTGATAGCCGTTTCAATCTCCGGTACCGCCTCGCCGAACCAGACAATAAACGGACGGAGTTGCGTACCGTCACCGGCTTTGTCGCCCAACTTCACATTGTACTCCTCGGGAGTCAATTCCTTGATGAAATGCGGATTATAGGGATCACGGCTGGAACAAACTTTCGTCAGTTCGCCATGCAGGTGGATGATGCGTGAACTACCTGCACGCTCGTGCAGATTATCGATATTTTGGGTAACAACAGTTACATTGAAGTGCTTTTCCAGTTCTGCCAATCCGATGTGCCCGGCATTCGGCTCTACCTCGAGCAATTGCTTGCGCCGCTCATTGTAGAAGTTGAGTACCAATTCCGGATCGCGTGCATAACCTTCCGGCGTTGCTACCTGTTCCACAGGATACTTATCCCACAAACCTCCCGCATCACGAAAAGTACTGATTCCGCTCTCTGCACTCATCCCCGCACCGGATAAAATAACTAAATTCTTCATAGTTGCTTTCTTTCTTTTCGATTTTGTTTCTCACAAAAATACAAAAGATAGTCACAATTGATGCACAAATAAGAAAAATTAAATAACGAAAAGTCCTATCATTCAAATAAAAGACGTACTTTTGCCACTCATAAAAAAGTAAACATGGATAAATTCAGTTACGCTATCGGCCTCGGAATAGGCCAGAATCTTTTGAGTATGGGTGCCAAAGGCATCGCAGTTGATGACTTTGCACAAGCAATCAAAGACATATTGGAGGGCAACCAACCGGCTATCAGCCACAACGAAGCCCGTGAAATAGTAAACAAATACTTCGCCGAACTGGAAGAGAAAATGAATGCTGCCAGCATTGAAGCCGGCAAGAACTTCCTGGAAGAGAACAAAAAACGCCCCGGCGTCGTTACTTTGCCTAGCGGACTTCAATACGAAGTTATCAAAGAAGGCAATGTAGGACACTATGCTACTGCTACCGACCAGGTAGAATGCCACTACGAAGGTACACTGATTGACGGAACACTCTTTGACAGCTCTATCAAACGTGGCCAGCCTGCCACATTCGGTGTAAACCAAGTAATCCCGGGATGGGTAGAAGCTCTTCAACTGATGCCCGAAGGCGCCAAATGGAAACTCTTCATCCCCAGCGACCTGGCTTACGGTGCACAAGGTGCCGGCGAAATGATTCCCCCGCACAGCACATTAATTTTCGAAGTAGAACTATTGAAAGTTTTAAATAAATAACAAGTAAAAGCAAAATGAAAAAAGTAACATTTCTTATGGCTCTTGCAGTAGCTGCCGGTTTGGCATCTTGTACTGCACAAAGTCCGAAAGCAAATTTGAAGACGGACGTTGACTCATTGTCTTATGCTATTGGTATGGCACGCACTGAAGGTTTGGATCAATACCTGGCACAACAAGGTATCGACTCTACCCAGATGGCTGAATTCCTGAAAGGTTTCAACGAAGGTGCAGCTAAGATCGACAAGAAAGACGCAGCTTACATGGCTGGTATGCAAGTTGGTCAGATGGTTAGCAAGCAATGGGTAGAAGGCTTCAACCAACAAATATTCGGTGGTGACTCTACACAGACTATCAGCCGCGAAAACCTGTTGGCAGGTTTCCTCGCTGGTGTTACAAAGAAGACCAACATAATGGACATGGCTAAGGCTCAAGCTTTCATGCAAACTCAGATGGAAGCCATCAAAGAAAAAGCAAACGCTGCTAAATATGCCGACAACAAAGCTGCCGGTGAAAAATTCCTTGCTGAAAACAAAGGCAAAGAAGGCGTTGTAACTACTCCTAGCGGTTTGCAATATAAGATCCTGACCAAAGGTACAGGTGCTATCCCTGCTGATACCAGCAAGGTGAAAGTTAACTACAAAGGTACTTTGATCGACGGAACAGAATTCGATAGCTCATACAAACGTAACGAGCCTACTTCTTTCCGTGCTAACCAAGTTATCAAAGGTTGGACTGAAGCTCTGACTATGATGCCTGTAGGTTCTAAGTGGGAACTTTACATCCCTTATGACTTGGCATACGGTTCAAGAGAAACCGGTGGTCAAATCAAACCGTTCTCTGCTTTGATATTCGAAGTAGAATTGCTTGATATCGAAAAGTAAGATAAATATAATAAGGTATTAGGGTGGTAAGGTGTATAACTTTACCACCCTATTATTTTATCACACTATCACTTTATCACCATATCACCTTCTTCCGCTTCTCCCTTTTCTCACTTTTATTCATTTTTTCCTTCCTTTTCATAGATAAATTAAAATAAAGTTCTATATTTGCTTACTATTTGATAACAACATGAACTTTACTTAATTTACAATTATGGAGAAAATAGACAATCTTGACCGTCAGATTCTGGAAATCATTTCCCAGAATGCCCGTATTCCGTTTAAGGATGTAGCTGCTGAGTGCGGTGTGTCACGTGCTGCCATTCACCAACGCGTACAACGCCTGATCGACTTAGGAGTCATTGTCGGTTCTGGTTACCATGTAAATCCCAAGTCTTTGGGGTACAGAACATGTACATACATCGGAATCAAACTCGAAAGAGGCTCTATGTATAAAGCCGTAGTTGCCGAAATGGAGAAAATCCCCGAAATCGTGGAGTGCCATTTCACCACCGGTCCGTACACCATGCTGACCAGAGTATATGCCCGCGACAATGAGCATTTGATGGATCTGTTGAATAATAAATTGCAAGAAATTCCCGGTGTTACTGCTACAGAAACGCTGATATCACTTGAGCAAAGCATTAAGAAAGAAATCCCCATTTGTCCGGAGAAGTAATAAGTAATATATGAGTTTCTTAAACGAATATCATTTATCGGGGCTTGTCATTGGCATTTGCACCTTCCTCATTATCGGGTTATTTCATCCCGTAGTAGTGAAAGCCGAATACTATTGGGGGACCAAATGCTGGTGGATTTTCCTATTGTTAGGCATTGCCGGCAGCATCGCCTCCCTTTGCGTAGAGAATATCCTGATAGCCTCTTTACTGGGTGTATTCGCCTTCTCCTCCTTCTGGACCATCAAAGAAGTCTTTGAACAAGAAGACCGGGTGAAGAAAGGTTGGTTCCCCAAAAATCCCAAACGAACGTATAAATTCTAAGGGATAAATGGTTCATGTTTAAGGACAAAGCAATAAAGTTCAAAGTATTTTCATCTGAACTCTTGCATATTTCAGTAGAAAATACTACTTTTGCCCCCGCTATCCAAACAAGGATACACCGGACTTGTAGCTCAGTTGGTTAGAGCAACAGACTCATAATCTGGAGGTCCCTGGTTCAAGCCCAGGCTGGTCCACGAAAAAGGCTCATCTTTGAACAAGATTGAGTCTTTTTTAATTTATATAGCCTCCAGATTATGAGTCTGCCGCTTCTTATTATTATCTATCATGAAATACGGAGTAACTCAACATACCTTGCTTATTACCGCCGGCACCATATGGTTGCTAGCCGGCATAAATATCCTACGCATCGGTTTGACATGCTGGATAGGCGATGAGCAGTACTGGTTGTTCAAAGTATGCGAAGCCAGCCTTATATTCCTTCTATTCTTCGGTATCATCTTTCACAAGCTATACAAAAAGCATACGCAACGCATCTCGCAGAAACAAGGGAAACATTGCCCCTTCTCTTTTTTTGATGTAAAAGGGTGGATTGTCATGGTATTTATGATAACTATAGGGGTGGTAGTGCGTGTTTATCATCTATTACCCGATTCATTTATCGCCGTATTTTATACCGGATTGTCCTTAGCACTCATTGGCACGGGACTGCGCTTTATTCAGTACTGGTGGAAAAACAGAAAGCTGAAGTAAACCGAAGAATAATCTCATTCATAGTCCCACTTTCCTTCCCGTGTTCACCGATTTATTCACGGCATTCATCGGAATTTCTTCCTGCAATCATCTGAAAAGCATTTATCAGAAGAAAGAATTACTCCACCTTTGTACTATCAATCATAATATAAGAATTAATGGAAGCAAAACAAAATTTCTCATCTCATGCAGGATTCGGCAAGATGCTGGTGGCACTCCTTTTTATCCTTGCAGGTGCATTACTCTTTGCCCGTAATATGGGATTCATAACGGAAGAATGGTTTAATCTGCTGGTAAGCTGGCATTCGCTCTTCATTATATCGGGTATTTACAGCATTGTGCGCCAACGATATGTTTTTGGAAGCATTCTGCTGTTGATAGGTGTCTACTTTTTAGGTAGCAAACTGATGTGGTTTCCTGATAACTCCCAGGCTTTGCTTTGGCCTTTGGTTCTTATATTTATAGGAGTTCTCTTTCTGAAGCCCCATCGACCCAAGAATTGGCAGCACCACCGGATGCACTTTCAGAAGAAAATGGCACAAAAGATGGCAAACCGGAGAATGGGCATACAAGAAGAACAGCAGTGCCAGTCGGAGGACGGCTTCCTCTATTCCAACAACTCTCTTGGTGCCGTCCGCCATGTGGTGTTGGATGAGATCTTCAAAGGAGCAAAAATAAGCACCAACTTTGGAGGCACCACTATTGATCTACGGCATACGCACATAGCACCCGGCATCACTTATATAGATGTCGATTGCAACTGGGGAGGAATAGAGTTATATACCCCATCCGATTGGAAAATACAAATCATGTGTAACTGTTTCTGTGGAGGATGCGAAGACAAGCGATGGCAAGGAGCCAACCCGAAAGACGACGGGTATATTCTCCTTATCCGCGGAAATGTATCTTTCGGAGGACTGGAAATTAAAGACTAACTTATGACAACACACCCGATAACTGATTATACTTATCGTTTAATTCTAACAATTACAGTAGCATTGCTACTAGCAGCAGGGCAAACAGCCTTATTGCGATATTACGCCGGCACCGACTGGCTACCGACACTTATAGATACAATCACTACAGCAGGATGGTTTGCGACACTTGCCTACCTGGCATGGTTCGTCGTGGGAAGCATATCCATACAAAGAACCAATACCATCATAACTATTGCCGGCATCCTATTCTGGCTCGCAGGAAGCTTTATGGTATGCGACATAATAGTAAGAATTGCCGGATTGCCTTATATCTCATTTGCATCTACCATACCTTTCCGCTTACTGTTCGGCATACCTGCCTGGATAGCTATACTTTTATGGTATCATCTGTTGATGGCGAAAGAAACAGCGGCACAAGATTCCGATTTTGTGGTTCCCAACGAAGAGAAGCCCGAAATACAGCCACAGGAAGAATGTATCGACCGGATCACTGTAAAAGACGGAGCGCGTATCCATATCATTAAGATAGAAGAACTGCTATACGTTCAGGCCTGCGGAGATTACACCACGCTGGTGACACCTTCGGGCGAGTATATCAAGGAGCAAACGATGAAATACCTCGAAACCCACTTGCCGGCAGAGCAGTTTGTACGCATTCACCGTTCGAGTATCGTAAATGTAACGCAAATATCGCGGCTTGAACTGTTTGGCAAGGAGAGTTATCAACTCATACTGAAAAACGGAGCGAAGCTACGTGTAAGTTTATCCGGATACCGATTACTAAGGCAAAGGTTGGGGATATAGACACGCCCTCTTCCAGCCCTTCCCAGCCCTCACCCTCCCTTTAGGGGACCGAGGGGTGTGAGGGCTGGGAAGATTCTTACAGCATCATCACCTCCTGCTCAAACGTATCCTTATCTCCTACCGCCTTATTACGCATCTTACTACGATAATTATAAATAGTAGCCAACGAATACCCTAAGAAATGGGCTATATCGCTACTATCAGTCACTCCCAGACGAATCAGCGCAAATATACGAAGCTCCGTGGTAAGCAGTTCGCCCGGTTTAGGATACATCTTTCCGTCTTCGGACAGAAGGTTATTGAAAGAAGATATAAAGTTGGGAAACAGTTCCAGGAAGGACTTATCAAACTCATTATAAAACTCTTTGCGCTCGTCACGGATAAACTGCTCGGACTTGATGGCTTTGAACAGATCGTCAATACGCGAAGCCATAGCCAGTTTGGCTAAGGAACGGCGATAAGACTCCAGTTTGTCCAGATAAACCACGCATCTATGTAGATAACGTGCGATATATACCTCTTTAATCTTGCCTGTAAACATCAGCTCTTCGTTCACTTTCTTCTTTTGTTCGTAAGCAAGGCTCAGATCTTTACGCATAATCGATAACTTCTTCATTCCACGATACAGATAGACGATAGCAGCAAGCAGGAACAAGGAAAGCGAACTGACACTTATCAAGAGCGTACGCGAAATATCTTGCTCCTTTTCCTCCTTCTGTTTATAAGCCTTATCGATGATGGGGAAGAACTGGGTTACCTCGACAAAGCGCAGTCGCGCATTACTGGCTACAGCATCTTCCATCGAGCAACTCAGATATTTATAAGCCCGGTTCAAGTCGCCTGTTTCATACACCTGATAGGCAAGTTTCTGCAAAGAAGCATACTCACGAACACCCAACTTCAAGTCTATCATGGCGGTCAAGGCAAGGTAATAGATTTCGTTCCGGGTATCTCCGCTTACGCCATACGCTTCGGACAAAGTATAATAGACGAATCCCCGGAATCGTTCATCGGAAGTATTCTCTAATATACCGGAAAGTATTACGATGGCCGAATCCGGCTTGTTATTGGCAATCTCCTTTTCAGCCCAAACCAGATTTCTATCCATACTGGGGGGCAAAGTCATTAAAACCGAATCGCGATAAGCATCTGTTTTCTGCAAGTACTTCACTTTCTCGATATCGCTCGTGGTGTAATCGGCTACCCACCCATAATAGGCGCGATACGTACGGTAATAATAAGCCAAAGTCTCTTTAGTTAACTCCGATGTATTTACTTGTCGCAATTGTTCCTGAGCCTCATTGTACATGCCCATCATCCCCATGACCTCACCACGGTTAATGAGAACCTCATTTCGCAGCTCCACGCTGTTTAATAAGGGTAGAAGATTCATTTTTTCGTTGACATAGTAAAGGGCCGAATCGGCTTGATAATTAAGATAAGCCTTGAATAAGGAACCGCATAATTCATACTTCTTGTGGGTATCATTGGTACGCTCGAGACTTTGTTTCAGTAGAGTGATCTCCTTTTCTTTCTGGACATGATAAATGGATTTGTTATGAATGATCTGATCGAGCTTTTGCAGTACTTCTTCATTATTACCACCACCGGCTGCCAACGAAGAAGAAGACAGGACTAATAAAAACGACAAGAAAAGACAGTGTATCTTTATCATAATTTGTACTTAGTTAATGTGAGTTCGATGAATTTGCAGTGAATGAAGTTACTATGCAAGTTCATTGAACTAACGCTAATTTATAGAGTCACAAATATATAAATATAAGTGATTAGAACACCTATTTCAGTGCGATTGTTTTCATTTCGACTTATATTTTTAGCACTACTCTACAAAATCAAACAACTATTTATCAATATATTAACCCTAAAAGGCATTTATATTTTTATTCTAGTTTCCAAATACCTCTTGTTTGGCTTCTAAATTTGCAGCGTTCGGACGAAACAAGGATGTAGCAACACCTTCATACGAATGAAACAAGAGAAGCACAAGTATCAGAACTCTCTACAACGGGCAGAGGCATCTGTACTTAAACAGATACAAAAATAGAAAACCAATCAATACCATTAGTAATATGAACATTAAAAAAGGATTTTTGCTTATTGCGTTGTTTTGCATCTCATTCGTTGCAAACGCACAACAGAAACTGAGTTCTCCGGATGGCAATCTGGAAATGACTTTCAAACTGGACGAACAAGGGTGCCCCACCTATGACTTAATCTACAAACAAAAAGAGGTTATCAAGACCAGCAAACTGGGACTGGAACTGAAAAAAGAAAATGCCAATGCCAAAACCGACTTCGAATGGACGGCAAAGAAGGACGTAGACAAACTGGACAGCAAAACCAATCTCTACAGTGGTTTTAAACTTCAGGATGTAAAGACCTCTACAACTGACGAAACCTGGCAGCCGGTATGGGGAGAAGAGAAAGAGATTCGCAACCACTACAATGAGCTGGCTGTAACACTGAACCAACCCGCCAACGACAGACACATCATTATACGCTTCCGCTTGTTCAACGACGGACTAGGCTTCCGTTACGAATTCCCACAGCAGAAGAACCTGAACTATTTCATTATCAAAGAAGAGCGTTCGCAATTTGCCATGGCAGGCGACCACACCGCTTACTGGATTCCGGGAGATTATGATACGCAAGAATATGATTACACCGTATCACGTTTGTCTGAAATCAGAGGCCTGATGGATAAAGCCATCACTCCCAACTCCTCGCAAACTCCCTTCTCACAAACAGGCGTACAGACTGCCTTGATGATGAAAACCGACAACGGCCTGTACCTGAACCTGCACGAAGCCGCCTTGATTGATTATGCCTGCATGCACCTCAACCTGGACGACAAGAACATGGTCTTCGAATCTTGGCTTACGCCCGATGCCAAAGGTGACAAAGGCTATATGCAAACACCGTGCACCTCGCCTTGGCGTACCGCTATCGTAAGCGATGATGCCCGCAATATCCTTGCCTCACGCATCACCTTGAACCTGAACGAGCCTTGCAAGATTGAAGACACTTCATGGATCAAACCCGTAAAATACATCGGTGTATGGTGGGACATGATTACAGGAAAAGGCTCATGGAGCTACACAGACGAACTATCAAGCGTGAAACTGGGTGAAACCGATTACAGCAAAACCAAGCCCAACGGCAAACACTCCGCCAATACAGCCAACGTGAAACGTTACATCGACTTCGCCGCCGAACATGGATTCGACCAAGTATTGGTAGAAGGCTGGAACGAAGGTTGGGAAGATTGGTTCGGCAAGAGCAAGGACTATGTATTCGATTTCGTGACTCCTTACCCCGACTTCAATGTGAAAGAGCTTCAGAACTATGCTGCCAGCAAGAATGTAAAGCTGATGATGCACCACGAAACTTCCGCCTCCGTGCGCAACTACGAACGCCACATGGACAAGGCTTACCAGTTCATGGTAGACAATGGATATAACTCTGTAAAGAGCGGTTATGTAGGCGACATCATTCCCCGCGGCGAGCACCACTATGGTCAGTGGATGGACAACCACTACCTGTATGCCGTAAAGAAAGCAGCCGACTATAAGATCATGGTCAACGCTCACGAAGCTACCCGCCCCACCGGTATCTGCCGCACCTACCCCAACTTGATTGGTAACGAATCAGCTCGTGGCACAGAATACGAGTCATTCGGCGGAAATGCCGTAAACCATACCACCATCCTTCCTTTCACACGCCTCATTGGTGGCCCGATGGACTACACACCGGGAATCTTCGAAACTCATTGCAACAAGATGAGTCCGGGCAATAACTCACAAGTTCGCTCCACGCTGGCACGCCAGTTGGCACTCTATGTAACCATGTACAGCCCGTTGCAGATGGCAGCCGATATTCCTGAAAATTACGAACGCTTTATGGATGCCTTCCAGTTCATCAAGGATGTAGCTATTGACTGGGACGAAACCAAGTATCTGGAAGCAGAACCGGGCGACTACCTGACCATCGCACGCCGTGCCAAAGGAACCAACGACTGGTATGTAGGTTGCACAGCCGACGAAAACGGTCATACTTCCAAACTGACATTCGACTTCCTGCAACCGGGCAAGCAATACATTGCAACCGTATATGCCGATGCCAAGGATGCAGACTGGAAAGAGAATCCGCAAGCATATACCATCAGCAAAGGTACCGTAACCAGCAAGAGCAAACTGAACCTGCGTGCAGCAAGCGGCGGTGGCTATGCAATCAGCATCAAAGAGGTAAAAGACAAATCAGAGGTAAAAGGATTGAAAAGATTGTAAGGTAACACTACACACCCCTTACTCCCTAAAAGGGCTGCTCAATATACACATCCTTCAGAGATGTAAAACTGAGTATCTTCATTCTCCTCCTCTTGGGAGGAGGAGTACCCGTAGGGGGAGGTGGTAGGAAAAACTCATTCCAA
>USLU01000061.1 GCA_900555635.1 uncultured Bacteroides sp. | reverse complement strand
TTCCAAACTTGCCAAACGTACCCAGCATCTGTCCCTTAAAACGTGAGCCAAAACCCTCGGCGGCATCTTCCACCACCGGAATATCATATTTGTCGGCTATCTCCATTATACGTGTACAGTTGTATGGCATGCCGTACAACGCAACAGGGACAATAGCCTTAGGCTTCCTGCCTGTCTTGGCAATACGATCCTTAATCGCTTCTTCCAACAGTTCTGGAGACATGTTCCAGGTTTCTTTCTCCGAATCCACGAACACCGGAACAGCTCCTAAATAGGTGATGGGATGCGATGAAGCACAAAATGTAAAACTCTGCACAATCACTTCGTCACCCTGCCCCACTCCGCAAGCTAACAAAGCTAAATGCACCGCAGCTGTACCTGCAGAGAGAGCAACTACTTCTTTATTCTCACCAACAAAGTGTTTCAAATCTTCCTCGAAAGCATTCACATTCGGACCAAGTGGAACCACCCAGTTTGTGTCGAAGGCTTCTTTTACATATTTCTGTTCAATACCCTCCTTACTCATGTGGGCAAGGCAGAGATAAATTGTTTTATTCATAATTTATTGATTAATTATCATTCTTCCTCACATAGTATGGTATAAACAACCATTTCAATACTCCTCCGGCTTTCAAACAAAAACGAAATAGAATCATAAACCAATTTGTATAAATTCCATTCACTCGACAAGCCTTTATAAGTTCCAGGCTATTGTTACATAAAATACTGAAGAAGTTTCGATTACTCGCTCCCCCTAAGCGCATTACAACCATGTCAAGATCAAGATATTGATAAGAAATATTCTTTTTCAAGAAATATCGCAAGAGAAGTTCATAATCACCCGAAATTAGAAAATCAGTTCTATATCCTCCTCCATTTACATAACATTGTCTTTTCATATAAAAAGAAGGATGAGGAGGCATCATACCATAACGTAATTGCCAAGGGTAAAAATGCTTACCTGAGTATCTTCGGACAATTCTTCTGCCCGAGTTCTTTACATAAAGTACATTACCGAATACAGCATCAGTCTCTTTTTTTTCAAAAACTGCTGCTATTCTTTCTAAAACATCTATATTTTCAAAATAATCATCCGAATTCAAAAAACCAACAATATCACCTGTAGCTATTCCCAGCCCTTTGTTCATTGCATCATAAATTCCAAAATCAGGTTCGCTCACATATTTTAGTCGTTTATCAAACAGAGGAGCATATTTTTCAATAATGGAAAGGGTATTATCATTGGAATCTCCATCAATTATAATATACTCTATGTTAGAGTAAGTTTGGAATAGCACCGACCGAATAGTATCTTCAACCGTCTTTGCACTATTCAGAGCAACTGTGATAATCGATATAAGCATCTCCATGCCCGGGATACAAATTCATTCCTTCTGCCAAACTTTTTATACGCTCTTTTGAATTCTTAGCATCCTCTGATTCCATAGATATGATCATAATGAGTATGGGTCAGAAATGCAAACCTGACATATTTCTTTTCTTTATTGAGATAATCTATAGGTTGAATAGCGCCAATGTCTATCAGGGAAACAGCATCAATATTATCATCTATGATATATGTATTCGAAGTAAATATGCTATTTACAATCTATTGAATATTCATTTAATTATGCCCATTAAACGGTTCTGTGGTAGCAACTCCTTCCATGTTTATCCCCTCTCGAATAAAGACTTTCTTTACTGTAAGAAAAAGAATCTTCATATCCAGCCAGAATGAGATATGATCTACATACCAAACATCCAATTCAAATTTCTTTTTCCAGGTAATGCTATTTCGTCCGTTAACTTGTGCCCAACCCGTGATTCCCGGACGCACTTCGTGACGACGATACTGTTCCGGAGAATATAAAGGAAGATACTTAGGAAGTAAAGGCCGTGGACCAACTAATGCCATATCTCCTTTCAAAACATTGATAAGTTGTGGCAATTCATCAATGGAAAGAGAACGGACTATCTTCCCTACCTTGGTTAAACGAATTTCATCCGGTAATAAATTACCTTTTTCATCTCGCTTATCCGTCATAGTTTTAAACTTAATTGCTTTGAATATCTTTGCATTTTTCCCCGGACGAACTTGAGTAAAAAACACACCAGCACCTTTGTTGGCAAAGTAAAGGAAAACGATAATGAAAAGTAATATCGGCCATATTATAACTAAACCCCAAAAAACAACTGTAAAATCTATCAAACGTTTAAAAAAGTCAGAATACATAATACTCGTTAATCAATTCATTAATATCTTTCCATTTTGAACATTTACATTCTCTTTTAATACTTTTGCGGAATTTCCGGCCGCAATACAATTCGAATGAACATTTTTTGTCACCACGCTGCCTCCTCCCATAACCACCTGATTACCGATACTTAAACCAGGCATAATTATCGAACGAATTCCTATTATGCAATTTTCACCAATATATGTATCAGCCTTTAAACTTCTACAATGATCATGCGCCAATATCATAGCACTGGAAAGTACCCAAGTATTATCTCCAATATGGATACCTTTAGAATTAATTGACTTATCCAGATGGGCTTTCCATGATATTCTGCAATTTTTTCCTATATCCATTCCATATGTAAGCACTCAATTAATTTTGCCTTATTAATTATCAGCGACTTACTATCGCTGATAATTTTAACATTTACAATTGCTTTTTATGCTCGAAACACCTCAGGAGCGTATGTTGAACAGTCTTTATTTCCATTCATTATCTCGCAGAATACATGTACCAGATAGTCCCTGACTTCAAGTCCATGCATCTTTGCAGTTTCTATTACGGTAAGATAGGTAACGGCTACATCCACTCCCTGCTCACAACTGTAAAACAAGGAATTCTTTCTGTTTACGGTAAAGCGTTTAATGACACGCTCAGCGATCATATTATCTATAGTATAATGACCGTCCATACGGTAGTTCTGCAATTCATTCCAGCCGTTGAGCATATAATTAAGTCCTATCCATCAAGCATTTAGAACACAACATCCCCATTGTTTCATCAAATCTACTGCCCTTTTTCCTTCTTCAAGAAAGAAGTAGAAATCTATATCGCCAGATTCTCTATGAAGAGGATTTGGATATTCTAAAGCTGCTATCTATCGTTTTGCTATTATTGGGATAACCCTACATTATTAAACTTATCAAAGACTTCTGCAGCAATACTATTAAGTTTCTTATTTCTTGTTTCAATATTGCACACAACTCCATACCATTGGAGAAGTGTCTTATATTTGACATTACTATCCCCTATTGATGAAAGCAAACCATCCAATACAACTCCACCAACAGTCTGCTTGGCAGATAAGACATATAACGATTTTAACAAATATTCATCTAAATGTATTGAGCCAATATCCTTTTTTGAGCCAAGTCCGATCTGTAGTAATTGTAAAAGTATTATTTCAACATTACCCATTTTTAAATAAGTAAATAAAGAGTAGGTTATAGTTTCATTCCATAATCTACTATTTGAGTTTTATCAGATAATAATATGCCCTTACGAATTATTTTAGCTGGGTTGCCAACAGCCATGCAGTTATTTGGTATGTCTTTCGTTACAACACTACCCCCTCCAATCACAACATGGTTTCCAATAGAAACACCTGGCATAATAATCGTCCTCACACCAATAACGCAATTAACGCCTATAGTAGTTGTGTATGTTTTTCCTTTACCATTTTCACCACGACAATAATCATGCGCTAGAATCATAGAATCTGCTAAAACCCACGTATTATCTCCAATATGAATCCCTTTAGGATTTATACTCTTATCTAACTTGGCTTTATAACTTATTCTGACGTTTGCTCCTATATGCATTCCGTAAAAACGTCTTAAAAATGCAGGGTAAAGATTGCTGATACCGTTCCAAATGTATTTTCTTATGCTCATAACAGAATGATTTATAACGTTTTCACAGTTCAATAAAACAAGGAAAGCTCTCTAATTATTACCATTAAACGATTCCATCGTAACATAACCTTGTGCAGAAATGCCCTCTCTTTTAAATACCTTTTTTATCGTTAAAAACAAAATCTTAATATCTAACCAAAGAGTCAAATGGTCAATATACCACACATCGTACTCAAATCTCTTAGTGAAAGAAATGTCATTTCTGCCATGAGTTTGAGCCCAGCCAGAAATACCTGGCCGAACTTCATGTCTCCTCATTTGAGTTGGAGTGTAAAGAGGCAGATATTTGGGCAATAAAGGACGAGGTCCAATGAAAGACATATCTCCCTTTAAAATATTCCACAGTTGCGGTAATTCATCGATGGATGTTGAGCGAACGAACTTTCCTACTTTAGTAAGTCTGACAGAATCCGGAAGTAATTTTCCTTCTGAATCCTTTTCGTCAGTCATAGTCTTAAATTTTACCACCTTAAATATTTTCGCATTTTTTTCAGGGCGCTCTTGCATAAAAAATACTCCAGCCCCTTTATTCGCAAAATGTAACCATACAGTCACAATCAATAATAAGGGAGACAGACAAATTAACGCTATTAAAGAGAATAATATATCAAAAAAACGTTTAAAGAAATGCTTATACATGGTCTATAATTCAATGCCATTCTTAACTAATATTTCTTTTCCTCCCTCATATGAAGTAAATACTATCATATCCTCAGGTTCCAGCAATAAATCAAATTCATCTTCTATTGCTGTAGTCAAGCTAAACTGCTTTATTGAATCCCATCCATCCACATTTTCCTTACAAAAATCATTGCCTAAAGCATCTACGGATACATTGAAAACATCACAAAAAATAGCGTTACACTTTTCTAAATTAGTCATAATATATTTACTTTAATTGGTTTAGTAATACTTTGCCAGCCTCGTTTCGTGGGATGGCATCAATATAAATCAGTTCTATATTCTTGTGGAAAAGGTGAGTTTTTTCCACAATAAAGTTTCTTACCGGTTCTATCATCGACTGATTGGTAATATAGACTCTAAGCAATTCATCAGAACCGCCACAAACTATATCAACATCAAAGAAGGTACTTTTCACGAGATTCTCGATTTCATCAAGAGCAATGCGAAGACCGAAAATCTTCAAGAAGCGCTTCATACGGCCAATGATATAATAGCAACCATCTGCATCTCTACGAGCTATGTCGCCTGTATGTATAATGCCATTATTTTCATCCCCCTTTATGAGGTCTTCAGCACATATGGCATAACCCATTGTCACATTTTCGCCTCTGAATACCATTTCGCCAGTAGCCTCACCCCCGTAAGTCTCTATACCATTTTCATCAATGATGCTCAATGTAGTATTAGGTTCTGCAATTCCAATGCTGCAAGTCTTAGTCATTGCATATTCAGCCGGCAAATAGGTCATACGAGCACTGCACTCAGTCTGACCGTAGGTTGGTATGAACTTTTTACCCTTTTCCTGAGCATACAAAGCCAATGACTTAAAGAGAACTTCTGACAGTTTTCCACCACCCTGAGTAATGATTTGCAAATCTGGCAGATCCATTCGCTGGAAACGCATCTTCGTCATAATCTCATAGCTATATGGTACTCCGGTAAAACTGGTAACACCCTCTGTCTTCAATCTTTTCCAGAAGATTGGATCCAAAAGCGATTTTCCACACAAAATGAGTGTTGCACCTGCCTTCAGATGACTATCAATTACCGAACGCCCCATAGTGTAATGTATCGGGAGTGCTGCCATAGTGCGATGAGTAGGATCGATATTAAATATTCCACCTACATTCACTGCATTCGCCTCCAAGTTCCGGTAACTGTGTCTTACCAATTTAGGGCTACCCGTGCTTCCACTTGTAGGTAAAAGCAATGACAAGTCGTCGTGAAGTTCGGGGGCTGTTAAGCCAGTCCTCATAAGACAATAATCCCTATTCTCAAAACAGATTTCAAATTGTGTCGTTTCAGCAAATGACTTAGGTGCCCACAAGTATTCTGGATGATACATTGATACAAAACGCTCATACAATTCTCTTTCGGTAGCAACGCTTATCAATAGCGGAACTATTCTATTGCTCAATGAAGCTATATATCCCATCAAAGAAGCGTTGGAATTCTGAGAGAGAATAAAGATCAATGTTCTGTGGTCAATCTGATTGCCAAACTCCGTACAGAATGAGCAAAGCTTACCATAGGTTAATTTTTCGCCACTGTCATCAATTGATGCTATTGAAGATGGATTAATTTTATCAATGTCCAAAAACATGACAACTAATATAAAAAAGTGAATAAATTAGATAGATGCACAACCATCAACGCTTAGGATATGACCTGAAACATATGAACTGCGATCGCTCGCCAAGAAAGAACAAGCATCAGCAATATCCTCAGGTGTTCCCAAACGCCCCAATGCGATTCTTTCAATACGCTTATCTATCTTATCGCCATCAGACTCATATAGTTCAGCAAAACGCTCTGTCTCTATAATTCCCGGAGCAACAGCATTCACCCTAATTCCCTGTGATGCAAGTTCTTTTGCTGCTGATTTAGTCATAGAGATAACTGCACCTTTAGTTGAGCTATAAGCTACCTGACCTGGCGAACCAACAACCGCTGTCACTGAAGCAATGTTGATAATACTGCCGCCACCTGTTCTTGCCATCAACCTGGATGCAATCTGTATGATGTCTATTACAGCTATAACATTCACAGCAAACATTTTCTCCATCAACGGCTTTGGAACCATACCTAACTTCTGATTGGCAATGATAGCAGCATTGTTCACTATACAATCAATACGACCTTGCTCTTTATAAATCTTCATCAAAGACTGCTTTACAGCAGCCAAGTCTGTGACATCAAAACAGATTGGATGTTCAGACCATTCTGCCATATCACCTTCTGCAATATCGTTTGTATAGACAATGGCTCCATCTTCCATAAAACGCTGAGCTATACACTTGCCTATTCCACGTCCTGCACCGGTAATTAAAACAACTTTTCCTTCAAGTAACTTTTCCATAATTTAACTTCTTCTTCTGGCAGGATTACCTGCCACTGTTGCATTATCCTCCACATCAGTAATTACAAAACTACAAGCTCCTACCAATATGTTATTGCCAATTTTGACATTATGATTTATCATAGCTGAAGTATGAATCATATTATAATCTCCGATGACCGTACCTCCCACACACATAACGTGAGAATCAATACGATTCCAACTTCCAATTGTAACATCGTGTCCTATAATAGTATTGGACTGAATAAAATTATAATCCCCTATTTTAGCATCCGCAGCAATGGTTGTAAAAGCACCTACTTGGTTACCTTTTCCCATTACTACATTTGAACCGATTCGTGCAGTTTTGTGAATAAGAGGTATAAATTCACCTCCTCTATCCAAAATAGACTGGATGCATTTACTTCTTGATCTTCCTCCTATAGAGCATACAAATACATCATCTTCACATGGTTTATATTCTGATATAGAGCCTAAAATCGAGGGATATCCAAGAAAATCATCTAATGCAGATATATTATCATCAATAAACCCTTTAACAATAAATTCGGTTTCATATCCAACAGATTCTCGTGCCAAATCAAACATGGTCCGTCCCATGCCACCTGCACCTACAATAACTAAATGCTTCATTTTAATTTATTTTCTTATTTGTATCCACTAAAAAATTCATAAAAATATTTTTTTGATTCTTCAATTCATAAATAACTTTTTTAAATCTTTTTTCAACTATTTCTAAATCAGTATCACCAAAAGCAGAGATATACCTGTTTATGTCTATTGAATAATCTTTACTAAAAAGTTTAGTTAAACATGTATCTATTTCGTCTATAGAATAACATAAACCATCAAGATATCCACCATACAAATCGGACTTATCCACGAATACCATAAATTGTTTTTTTGCTTGAATTATCTCAAAAACAGTATCTTCGGAAAAAGTTATAACTTTTTCTGCGGAACATAAATCTTCACTAAGGGACGTACCTGAAGAGACTCTATACCCTTTAATATATTCAGCAAGATTTTTTTTATCTTTTGCTGCTGATTTTGGACGAAATCTTAGTAGTGTTTTCTTATCTCTATAATGCTCATTAATATATTTAAGGCAAACGATTTGCCTTTCTATGCACCTTGGAATTGTATCTGATAATAACACCAATAAATCATATTTTATAGGACCATCTGTGAACTTCTTAGCATGCAGTGTCTGTAATGGAGCACCAGTGACATAAATATCTTTAATATCAACACCACCATCACGATAGAGACATTTTTCACGTTCCGAACAACAAATCATTTTATCAACATAAAGTGGTAACCGATCGTCTGTTATTGGGTTGAAAAAAGTACCATGTTGCATCTCTATAGTCATCACTCCTTTTTTTCTAAATTCATTTATTACTGGTATATAATAGTGTTTATCTTGCTCAAATATCCATAATTTCTCATTTGATGCATGCTTGAATATATCCTTTGTATATATACTATAAATGGCGAAACGTTTCATAAAATAAAGTAATAATCTCTCGCTATCCTTATCTTCGCATTTTATTTTTGAAAATAAAGCCTTATTCCTTCTTAAGAAATTGCTATACTCTTTTATAACATCATTCGAAAAAGTACCAAAATATACATCCATCTCAGCGTTCTTATAGTAATTATAAAGATCTCTCACTTGCTTAGGTCTTGTTAAGGTCGGTAGAAAAAAAACTTTATATTTGAAATTGTGAGCTATCAACGGCAAAGTTTTGACACGGTTAAAATCACAAGTGGCAATTATAATAAAGTCCTCGTCATCAAGATTAAATCCCTTACTTAACTTTGGAGAGAGCAAACGTTCGATAATAGAAATAAATTTAATAAACCAAGGTTTACCCGCCAAAACTGTAAGGCGATTATATTTATAATAATCCATTTTCAAAATGTCAGCACGTAAAACTTCGATTGTTTTGTCATCAACGTCAAACAACTTCTTCCATATTACAATATTATTATCAAAATCTTTTTTATTCATAATTTAAAAAATATAAATTGCGAGTATCCAACAACTTTCCTCATCACTTTAAATGAGATGATTAGCTATTTATTAAACGAAATAAAATTGTGATTTTCATCTATTATTTCCTGTATTGCCACGAAAGCATTAGCTACTGCCAGCTCTTCTTCGTCTTTACTATGTCGCAAGAAGAAAAAGGAATTTTATGTAATTCCATTTTTTAATTAATTATCTCATACTTATTTAATTCTTCCACTATTCAATTTATACTCATAGCTATGCAACCCTTCAGCACGGAAATCAGCAGCATATCTTTCAAGCACATTCTTGAAAACCTCCTCATACTTTGGTATAAACAAATCATCCTTCGCATTGAGATGCTCTATTATCTCGATAGCAAGTGATGTTGTTTCATCAAGATTGTTCAGACCACCATTGAACTTTGTACCTTTAATGCTTCCTGGAGAGACATTGAGGATTCGATTTGCAGTTCCAGCTTTTGTAAGTTCTGCATTCACGCTCTCAATAAAGATTTTAAGTGCAGCCTTGCTTGCTCCATAAAGAGAAAAGAAAGGAGATGTCATGAAACCTGATATGCTAACCATCACACCACAATGAAAATTTTCATTTGCAAGAAGAAGATCGTAAAAATGTTTCAAAATACGAACCACTCCAATTGTATTAACATTGAAATACTTGGCAATCATCTCCTCCGGAATATCTTCAAAGAGCGCTAGTTTACCAAACCCTACGGTAATAAAGAGTGTATCAACATCATGATATTTATCCAATACAGAAAAATCTTCTGCCGTCACATCAAAATGCTCGTATGTTATATCATCTGATATTCCTGGTGAAACAAGGTCTAATACTGCAACCTGATGAGTCTTCTTCAGTTGTTGCACAACAGCTAAACCTATTCCATTACTTCCACCAATTACAAGTGCTTTTTTATTCATCATTCTTTCACGATTTGATTGTTATACTCCGTGTGGTGATAAAAGTATCAACATCCGTTAATTTGCATGTTAGTACTCAATTTAGAGCATACACCAATATATAGGCACTTTTACAAAGGGTTGTCTATACAAAATCTAAAACCATCCACAATTTCCTCGACAGTTGCAAAACGATGAATTGCAGTCTTGCGATATATATTCTGTTTGATTTCTTCTGGTTTTTCTTTCTATCAAGAAGTTGCCACAAAGCCTGAAAATATGGCATTGACTGTAGTTCCTATGAGGTATCATGTCATAAAGTTCACGAATAAGGATATAATGGGAAGTGACGACTATTTCCATCATCTTATCCCAATCCTCGTCCGTACTTTCAGTGAAAGATTCTCGAATACTTACACCTACATTGCAGATAATGCAATCAATTGTAGAGTATTTTGATTTTACGTACTCTATAAATTTGTAGGTATCAGAGCGATTGGATTGGTCTATCTCTACTGCGTCTATTCCATCCGATAAAGATGGGTCACCCCCGTATAATAGGTTGTAACTACCTGACATCCTTTATTTTGTAGCATTTTAGCAACACCTAATCCTATGCCGCTGGTGCCACCTGTAGCCATAGTTATTTTCATATTTATTCCAATTCTTTTACATTTTCATTATTCAAGAACTTTTCTATAATACCCGCAATGGCAATAGATTCTCTCCTTCTTAAGCGATATGAACTGAGACGCTTATTGACAATCATAGACGCAAATTCCTGTATCTCATAACGGAGTCCATCACCATCAAATGAATAGAAGTATTTCTTATTTTTGTTCTGGTCTTCAAAGCAAACCTCAAAATAATTGGTCAACCACCATGGAGAAGGTACAAGGATATAGCCCTTGGTTCCTGAAACGACAAGGTTGCCTTCAGTTTTTACTCCCAATCCGAGTGTGATACTTGCCACTGCATTATCATATACAATATTCCCTTTTGTGAAGATATCAACACCCTTATAGAATTTCGAGTAGAAATTGACGTCCTTCACATCAAGACCTAAAAGTTTAATAACTGCCATCAATGGAAGTGGAGCGAGTTCTGTAACAGAACCTCCTGCTTGAAACTGATCGAATTCTCTTTGACCAACCTCATCCATCAATTTAGAAAGAGATGCCTTCACATCAATCACATCTCCTATCACACCACTTTTAGCCATCACAAGCAAGTGATTCCATGCTGGGCAATGAGCTGTCTTGGAAGCTTCGAGCAAAACAAGACCTTTCTTTTCGGCAAGTTCATAAAGTTCTCGAGCCTCTGCATCTTTCAATATAAATGGAATCTCACAGAGTACATGCTTGCCAGCCTCTAATGCTTTCTTAGTTTGCTCATAATGATAGATATGAGGAGAAGCGATATAGACTGCATCAACCTCCGCTAAGAATTTATCATAGTCAACAAATGCCTTAGCACTTTCTGCATATTCTAAGAAAGTTATTCCCTCTTGAACTGAAGGATTATATACCGCACATACGTTAACTCCATTGACAAATTCTGTTTCAGGAATAAAACGTTTAGCAATGCGTCCTGTTCCAACTATTCCTACACGAATATCTGTTGTGGATTCATTACGTATCTGAGTTGATGATATTCCTTCTGTACGTGGAAGATAAACCACCTCACAGTACTCCTTGAGGTAATCCATCTTACCTTCCCAGTCAGAGCCAAGACAGAAAACATCCACATTATACTTCTGAATATCGTCAATCTTCTGACCCACATAATCCTCTATAATGATTTCATCAGCATATCCAGTAGCACGTACCGCCTCTACACGTTCTAATACATTATTACGAATGTTTAGTTTACCACGTTCCTTGTCAAAGCTATCGCTGGTGACACCTACAATGAGGTAATCTCCAAGTTCCTTAGCCCTTCGTAATATATTGATGTGCCCGTGGTGCAACACATCGTATGTTCCGTATGTGATTACTTTCTTCATATTAATTGTATTAGTTATTCTTCACTCAAAAGTTGACGAAGACTTATCAGCATAATTTGGATTTATTCAGTAAATCTAAATTCAATAATATCAAAAATTAATACGGTCTTTATGAACCATTTTTTTGTTTTTCTAATTTTAGTAACTCGCTAATTTTAAGTGGCACTAGTGACTTTTCCTATAAGCTAATTGGCCTTTAGTTTTTTCAATTGACAAAGTGCTGTGTGATAATAGAAAAATAAATTGCATAACGAAAAGCCCGCTGAAATAGAAATTGGAAGAAAAGAACATAAGGACTATTACAGACCAAAAGTATGGCTTGGCAACTTTCTCTAGTGATTTATACAATTTATTAAGCATCCAAATGTAACCCCCTGCACCTATAAAACCTGAAAATAAAAATATTTTTTGCGCAGTATTCGTATACAATTCATCATCGCCCCATATTGCTCCGCCGTTTACTAAATCTGAAGCATGTCTTAAAGCAAAGTCCGTAAGGTCAATATCAGGGATACCCATAATCATTGATCTTATATCTAAATTAAAAAAAATATTCCAACCCATAATTACTCTGACATACATATTGCTACTTTCACCGCTCGTCTCATAAATAACTTTGTCAACTGATGTCCTAAATAAGTCTGTTGCAAGAAAAACATATACAATAACAGCAACAAGGAAAAGAACTAAAACACATGTCCCAAAATTATTTTTCTGCAAAAAATACACAGACCATATGATTATTAAAACTATCAAACCGGAGGTGCTTGATGTCAGCAATATAAAAATACTAACACTTATAAAGCAAAAAAAATCACGTTTCTGCTGAGCCATAGCTAAAAGAGGAGTGAGAAAGCCAACTACTGCTGCAGGTTCTGTAAAGAATGCAATAGGTCTATCGTGATCTGCAATCCAATTATAACAAGCATCGATATCCGCTTTGGTCAGAGGCAGAATATTTATTACGTGAACTGAATGATGCTGAAATGTAACCTGAAAAAACTGATAAACAATTACGATACCAACAACAATTCCAAAAAATTTCCAGCATTTATATAATGCATCTTTATCCACATGCTCCGCTATTATCGATACACTATATCCACAAAACAAATAAAGAAAAATGCTAACAATTAACCTTCTTGTTAGAACCCCACCAACAAATGCACAGTTTATGAAAGTAAACAAAACAAGGCAGATTGTATAAAACACCAATGGCTTGAATACTGGAATACGTTGATATTTTAAAATATAATATATGCAACAGAAAAGCAAATATGTGTACATGATTCCATATATTCCATAGCTACCATATTGGAAAAGGAAAAATGCAACAGGTAAAAAGAATGATAATAAAGTTTCCTGCCTAGAGTATATTTTCGTATTAAGGGATTCCATAAAAAAATTATAATTTCAATGTGCTAGTTATAACTTTGGGAGGTATAATATTAGACCCTCTCTCTAAAATAAATTTATATACATCTAAATACTCTCTATATATATCTTCATTGAACTTCAGAGATTCCTTAACTATCTCATCTCTATTCCAATCATTTGAAAACATTTTTATAACGCCTTCTGCTACAGTTTCGTCACTTCTATCATCCATCAGAAGCATAGATGCGGGAGAATATATATCCTTAACGGCATCCAAGTCTGAAAACGTAAGCGTAGGAATTCCATAACTTGCCGCTTCTATCATAGAAAGACCAAAACCTTCAGTTATGCTTAACATAACATTATAATCTGCTATTGCATAAAGGTTACTCAACTTAAATTTATCTACAAAGCCACAAATAAAAACATTGTTATACAAGTTATTCTCTAAAATGAACTTCTCGATTGCGCCATTTGTATTATCCTTTCCGGCAAGTATTACAGCAGTATTCTTCTGCAAGTCCTTTGGAAGCAAAAGATATGCTCTTAGAAGTTGTATCTGATTTTTATTAGAACCTATAGTTCCTACTCCAATAACGATTCTTTTACCCTTTGTCTGAGGAAATTTGGTATACCAATATTCAGTATCGGTTACAACAGTGTTCTTAATAGCATTATTGATTACCCGAATTTTGTTCGAATCTATCTTCCTGTGTTCGCATGGAACTCTCTTAGTTCCAGAACTGACGGCAGTGGCAATAAAATCATTCTGCTTTATTATACTAAATGCAGCCTGCTCTGAATCAGAGTCTATCCGAGGAATACCAGAAATCCCATATGAAATCAGTCCATGCATAGTGAACAGGAAGGGCTTCTTATTATTAGCAACTGCCAAAGAGGAAATATAGCATGAAAAACGAACACCATGTATATGAACTATATCATAATCATTCCTTTTGATTAAATCATCTATATCTTTTACCTGTATATACCAAAGTACAGATTTTATGGCATCCTTAATATAAGGGAGGGCTCGGAAAAAGATTTTAACATATCTTGCGATATCCCCAAACCTAATTTTTTTTAATAGCCTTTTGTAATTCACACAACTTCTCACCGCCACACCATCTATATGACTGTTCTCGGGGCAAGGATTCAGAGAATATATCTCCACCTGACAGATAGACCCCAATTTTTCAGCTATATCACTTACTATATAATCATATCCCGTATAAATCCTTTTAGGGGAGATTCTTGGCGTACAGCACGAACTTACAACAAATAGTACTTTCATATAAAAGAGTATTTACGTAAATAATAATCATATTTTTAGATCTCGAAATCTGACTGGCACGCCTCCTCTGGAAATAGCGTCTTGCAAAAATGAGAATAAGCCTTCATATTTATCAGGATGGTCTCTCATATCCCAACAATGTACATTTATTGCCATTGGGTAACCATATTTTTGACAAAAGTCAAATATATGTGTAAAGTGATTGTAATTAACCTCCTGATCTAGTGATGGCAAAGGGGCTGCGTTAATTTCAATGTGTGTACCATAATCCAAGATTCCCGGATAATTTATATTGCTGGAATACCTATAATAAACTCTTTTAATATAATTTTTCATTGTATTAAAAGTCATATATCTATCAAATTTCAGACGAATAATGCCCGAAAAATTAAGATTGTTATTATATATTACTCTGAGATTTTCCTTTGATATTGAATTAGAAGGAGCTACAAACCAAGAAATCGATGTTTCAAAAAGCTCTTCAAGGTATTTCTTCCCTTCTGGTATTATTTTTTTCAGTTCCTCACTATCTCTCCAAATCATCTCAGGATACCTCTTACCTGCAGAATCAATCTTATATTCATGAGTATAACCATGCAGTAAAACATCATATTTTCCTTCTTTGATACCTTTATTTATAAAATCAACCAAGACCTTATTTTCGCCGATTGCTCGAGGAATTTTATTGCCATTTGTTTCTGGACAATTACCGACTGTGGACAAATCCATTACATAAGGGACACAAGCAAATGAAATAGGCAAATCAGGCATCCTACTATAAGCTTTCAGAATATCCTCAGGACGATTAAAATAATTCAAATCGTCATCTCTAATTAATAATTGAACCATAATATAAAATTTCAAATAATGATGAAGATTAGTAATCTGCAATATATCGCAAATTATAACTTTTCTTTATCTCTTAATCATTGATAATATTTTAACTGCCGCAACCTTGAAGTCTTTAAAGTTATTTAACCCAAATATCGCAAATACTATTATCTCATAAGAATAAAGTTCCTTCATAGCAAGTACGGACATTGTTGCCAAGCAAATAATATCTATCGCATTCCTACTATAAGACACATCAAACCTTACGTATTTATTCGCAGCAACTTCACGCCACATCCATGTTAACAAGTTTCCTAATGTACATGCTATAGTAACAGCGTAAAGTCCAAACCTACCTGAATATGCTATACTTAACCCTGTAGCCAATAAACCGCCCCACAAAGCCGTAATAAAATATAATTTTGTTTTCTTTTCTGCTGAAAATATCGTTCCCATAAAACCAGACAAACCACCCAATAATGCCATACAAAGCATAATTGGAATGTACTGCCAACCTTCATAAAAATCACCACGCAGAAGAATCCTTGCCAAAGGTTGAGCCAAAGTTATAAGGACAAGCGTAATAAGCACCATCGTACTTTTATACATTCTATATCCAACTGCAATATAATGCTTCCCATCTGCATCGTCATATACTTTAATCACAGATAGGAGCCAAGCCTCTATAAATATTCCAGAGATAACAGTTACTATAGTCGGCACACGCATAGCGGCTGAATAAATCCCCACTGCCGCAGTTCCGACGAAAATCTTAATAATATAGCTGCTGGCTGAATCAATTAACCACCAACTTAAATTGTTGGGGACCAAAGGTGCTGAATATTGAAGGTATTTTTTGTTGCTCCTAAGATTAACCTTTTGTATATATGATTTTAGATTGCATTTAACAGCAAGATAAATTGCCGTAACTAATTGCGCAATGATGTATGACAATATATAGCCCAATATGCCCAATTCAAATACAAGCAGGAATAAAAGATTTAATCCCACAACGATGAAGGTTTGCATTACACCCGCAACAGCACATTCCTTAATTTTATTAATCCCTCTGCCTATTTTCTGTAATAAGTTATAGAAAGAATTCGTAGCAAACTGGATAGGGATAAATACTGCATATATTCCTAACTTCAGAACAAGATTAAGGGGATATGCAACCATTGCCGCAACAATAGTTCCTAATAGAGTCAATTTAATACCATAGGAAATCACCTCTTTAGTATTACTATCATTATCCAAGCAAAATCGTAAAACCGCCTCAGAGATACACATCGTCAACAACGGCATCAAAAGCGCAGTTGTGATATTAATAAGGCTGGATATGCCATATTCTTCCGTTGTGAAAACGGAAGTATATAGTGGTACCATAAGAAACACAAGCACCTTTGAGGCGAAACTAGATATGCCAAAGAGTACTGTATTCTTTGCCAGCTCTTTATTACGTGAAGAAAGATTCATTGATAAATTTGCAATACTTTATAATCTATTAAATACGGTATATCTATTTCTTATCTGCATAGCAAAGGGAATTAAGGAATCAAAATCTTCCTCTTTCTAAGAAACCTGTAGCAAAAATTATTGCTTTTATTTTATTTTTCTATAATTCGAAACCTATCTGATTAAGCAGTCGTTTTGAATTATTTCCGTCCTTATATGTATTATAAACATTAAATAGTTTGTGTCGTGTTTCCTTGCTAATATCAATCCCTTCAGAAATGTTGTTTAAAAACACATCCAAATCTGATTCATTTTTTACAATATATCCTGGCATATAATCTAAAGGATTCTCGAAAACAAATCCTCTGTTATTTTTATAATCATCAATATCATCTACGTTGAAGGCGATAGGTCTATCCAATAGTAAATAATCACAAAACACACTTGAATAGTCCGTTATCAATGCATCAGCATGGTATAACAGATGATAGAGCTGAAGATTAAATTCTTGTATTATTTTATGGGGAAGAACTATCAAATTGGAATATTTCCTCAATTCAGGTTGAACATTATCATATGGGTGTAGCTTAATTAGCATGGTAAGATTAAGTGCTTTTAATTTCTCATTTAGCCCAATAAGCTTTGTTTCACTTGAGACATCTATCAATCTTAGACCACCCTTTTCCTCAGCATCTTTGTAAATCCCCCCTTTGGGTACTCTGAAGGTAGGCATAAAAAGAACAAGTTTTTTATTGTCCTTATCAATTTTTAACTTCTCTAGAAAATCATTAGGTTGAAACATTAAATCACAACGAGGATAACCCGAAATTAGAACATATTCACTCGTCACATCAAAACATTTCATAAAGAAAGGTTTATATATTACTGATGGAGAAACAAAATAACGGTATTGATCCTTTCGTGGTTCATTTATCTCCCTCTCGTTTAAAAAGCATATTTTCTTAAGCATCGTACCATGCCATGGGCAAACTGTCACCTGCCTTTTAGGGTTCGCCTCTATAAATGAATTGTGAGTTGCAAAAAGATAATATGATGTAAATAAGTGCTTTAAATATATTAAGTAACCTTTTTTGAGAAATCTTGTCCTTGTAATAAAAATTGTGTTGATATATTCCTTAGGCTTCTCAAATCCTTCATCTACAATCCAAATAAACTTGTTTATATTTCCATGATCCTTCGAATAGATATATTCAAAAAGAGCTCTTGAATTATCCGAAAAGGAAGGGCCACTATCAAACATTATTTTATGATGGTCTTTTGGAAAAAAATTCCCGATGAATCTCATCAATGGCCTATATAACTTATTAAATCCCATATTTATATTATTTTATATGCTTCACCAATTCATTAGCCTTTTGAAACTCCTGCGGATTACCTATATCTATCCAGGTACCGTTGATTGGGAAACGGATGATCTTGCCACCTTGTTTGAGGATGGCGTCCATCAGGTGGGTGGCATGAAAGAATTTGCCTTCCGGAATCAGGTCAAGCATTGAACGCTTAATGAGGTAGATGCCAGCATTGACGTAATAGTTATAAGTTGGCTTCTCGATCATACCTTTGAGGTTGCGGCCGTCAAGATCCATAATGCCGTATGGTACACTGACTGTGTATGGTACGGCTGCTACCGACATATCGGCATTATGCTCCTTGAAGTGGAGGTAAAAGTCTTCGTAATTGATGTCTGTGAAGAGGTCTGAGTTCATCACAAGGATGGTGTCGTTATGAAAGGTTTCCACAAACTTGATACTGCTGATAGTGCCCAGGAATTTTGATTCTGTGACACAATCCACCTTTACTCCCGAACGAGGCTCTTCAAAGTGTTCATAGAGCTGCTCCTTCAGATAGTTGCAAGTGACACTGATATGCTCTACTCCATAAGAGATAAGTCTGTCGATATTGTGGTCGATGATGCACTTGTCCCCTACCGGAAGAAGCGGTTTTGGAATCTTCTCTGTCAAAGGACGAAGACGCTCACCTTTTCCACCTGCCATCAGGACGGCATCAAGAGGGAGGATAGATCTGAGCTGACTGAGATTCTGAATCTTGACAATACATCCATCTTTATCCAAAACTGGGATTACCTTGAGGTTCAGTTCACGTAAACGTTTAACCTTGGCAACCACATCCTGCTCTTCTGTTGTGATGAATTGGAACCCAGATTGCATGACAGAAGACACAACATCAGTCAAAGCAGTCCCCTTAATCAATGCTCTTCTGATATCACCATCGGTAAGTGAGCCTACTATAATATCGTTGTCATCTTGAATAAAGAGTACTCTATCTAATCCTTTTTGCTCGTCCAATTTCTTGAGAGCACCTAAGATTATTTCAGATGCTCTCAATAAAAAATTATCTAAGTTTTGCATTCTTGCTCCTTTTCTAAATGGCAGTCCATCCACCATCAACCATCAGGTTATGACCAGTTATAAATGAGGCACCATCACTAAGCAAAAACGATACTGCTGGAGCACATTCTTCTGGTCTTCCAAGACGTTTAAGTGGAGATTTTGCACTATATCTTTCAATAAAAGAAGGATCTTGTTTATCAATAATACCACCAGGACTAACAACATTAACTCGAATGCCATACTTGCCAAAATACGAGGCTAAATAACGAGAGAAGTTAATAATTCCGGCTTTAATTGCTGTATATGCAGCTGGTGATGTTCCACCATATCCCTCATAAATAGTAAAGTCGTTACCAACAACACCATAAATAGAACCGAAGTTTACAATAGAGCCATATCCTTGCTCTTTCATCACTTCAAGAACTTTTTGACAAACGTAAAAACAACTATTCAACTGCCAATCAACATTTTTACACCATGAGTCTAAAGGGATATCTTCAAAAAAAGCGCCCCAGTCTTTTGTACGAGGATAACCACTATTTACAAGACCATCAATACGGTCATATCTATTCACGACTTCGCTTATGAGAGTATCAATTGCTTCTGGAGAAGTAACATCCAGTTTGTAGGTTCCTTTCTCCCAATCAATATCATAAACGATATCTGTATCAATGACAGTGGCGCCTTTCAGACGTGCATCTTTTACAATTTCACGCCCGATAAGACCACCACCACCGATAACAATTATGATTTTATCTTTAAGCATAATTATGCAAGTCTTGCAAATCCACCATGGCAAACTGGACCCTCAAGTAGATCTAAAATTTTGTTTTCGTTAACTGCTTTTGCCATAATAGCAAAAACTTCATCACAAGTTTCAAGATAATCGTTTACATCTTGTTCTGTATGAGCCAATGTTGCATAATAAGCATCACTTGCAAGGAATCCTCGTTTGATCATCTCCTGAATGAACAAGGTCTTCAATTCGAGTGGTGAAGCCTCAAAGCAGACATGACCTAATGGATAAATTCCAGAAACATGAACTTTCAAACCATGCTTCTCAGCAAGAGCAGCCCATCCATCCTGTACTTTCTTACCCATTTTGTTCATATGCTCATTCACTTTAAGAACTTTATACTTCTTGATTGTTGCTATAGCTGCAGCAAAACCTATTCTCTCAGTCCAGAATGTAGAACTGATGAAACTATCCTGAGCTGCTTCCATATATTGTTTTTTACCAATAATTGCTGCTACTGGATAGCCGTTCGCCATACCTTTTGCAAAAACTGCAATATCAGGATGAATGCCAAAATATTCACAAGCACCACCACAGTAAACACGGAAACCGCTGGTCACCTCGTCAATAATAAGAGGAATATTTAATTTATGGCATTCCTCCTCAATTGTCTTGAAGAAGTCTGCTTCTGGAGTCATACCACGAGCTGCTTCAAGCACAACACCTGCGAGATTATCTTTATGTTCAGCAAGCAATGCCTTGAACTGATCAATCATATTATACCAGAATGGGTAAGAAGTTCCTTTCAGTTCACGAGCAACACCTACTGGACTTAGACCTGCCATAAGCTGGCCATCCAAAGCACTATCATCTGCAAGATTTGCTGACAAATACCAATCATGCCAACCGTGATATCCACAGAAGAGGACTTTATCTTTTTTAGTTGCAGCACGTGCAATACGCACAGCTACAGCCATTGCATCACCACCACCTTTTGCATATCGAACCATCTCTGCCCATGGATGTTGCTCAAGCAATAGTTCTGCGAGTTCTACTTCCTCAGGCACCATTAGAGTCGTCATTGATCCATTCTTAACTGCTTGGAGAACTGCAGCGTCCACATCATCATCACAATATCCCAATGTACAAGCACCGATACCCATATAGCTAAAATCGCGATATTCATTTCCATCAAGATCCCACACGCGACATCCTTTAGCCTTAGAATAATATGCAGGCCACAATTCAGGTAAGAATTTCTCCGGGCGTTTAGAAAGTAACTGACCGCCACCAGGTATAATACTCTTTGCTTTACGGTAAAGTTCCTGACCCTTACCATTTGCGTTAAGCTTAATCTTTTCCATTGTCTATAACTTTAAAATTATTTAATCAGACCTTCTTGTTTTGCTTTTAATATTGCTTCTATAGTAACAAAATCAACAATGTCATCAACTTCTGGAGCCTTCCATTTTGGAACAATGTATGGAAGTGTTGAATCATGGTAGAATGCCTTTTTTTCGATGAAAGCAGAACATTTACTAACATATACAGTTCCTTCAAAATAGAACACATCAGGAAGCTCTTGTCTTCTAAGCACTTTCATTTCTGCTTCATAAGGCTTCAGTTCACCTCTTTCGCCAACTTTTACCATAAATGCAGGATGAACATCTTCTGCCTTACAAACACCTACTACACTATCAAATTCTGGATTATCTATAAGTTGTCTAATTGATTTATCAACATCTTCTGCCTCACGAAGAGGAGATGTTGGTTCCAAAAGAATAAAGTAATCAAAATCCTTACCCTCTGATTTATACTTATTAATTGTATATTCAATAAACGCAGAAGAAGGTGCTGTATCAACTGCCAGTTCTGCTGGACGCATTGCTGGAACTTTTACGCCAAATGTTTCGGCAACATCTGCAATTTCTTGGCTATCAGTAGATATAAAAATCTCATCTACCAACTCACTCTTTTGAGCATGCTCAATTGACCATGCAATGAGGGGTTTACCGAGCAGCGGACGAATGTTCTTGCCCGGAAGCCCTTTACTACCACCTCTTGCCGGGATGATAGCAAGGATTTTCTTTCCTTTGTACATATTATCATTATAATTTCGTAATATAAAAGCCTATTTCCAAAAGTTTTTCTCTCTATTGAGAATTTCTTCCTTTTTTCCAAACACAATTACAGGTTTTCTAGCATCCGATGATGGGAATACAAACGAATAATCTGGAATATCGCAATTGATCACGTAAGTATTAGCCCCCAAAATAACATGGTTGCCAATATGTGAATTGCCTAAAATCTTGACTCCGGAAAACATAGTTACATGTTCACCCAAAACCGGATAATACATTTTGCTTTCAAACCAACTTCCTCCAATCGTGCAACTCTGATAAAAAAACAAATAATTACCGTATTTAGCACGACCGAATACAGTGCCTAATGGATGTTCCATGCTAAAGATAGCAGGTAATTCATCAGCATAAAAAGCTTCTAATCCATTTAACGCCTTGTTGAGATAATAAACTTTTTCGGCTCTTTCACCATTCCCATCTCTTTTATATAATTCATTTGACAGGAAATAAAGTAGGATAGCATATGCACAGGAATGATATGGATCAACCCCATCTATGGCCATCCTGTTATAATAGCTATTATTTGCTGCATTGAGGCACGCATTCGTCCTATTTATCGCGGCATCAATACAATTACTGATATCGACATCTGCGCACATTATATTACGAAGCTGAGTCTCAATGTGCCGTTGTAAATCTTCTTTTATCATTTCCTACTGTTAAAAAAAAGGTCTTTTCTTTTCCAATAGCCATCAATATCTTTATCAACGACATCCTTGTTTACGTGCTTCTCAACAACATTGTCGAAAAATTCTTCCGTAATTCCCAATGAATGGCAGAAATCTCTTTTTGCCTTAGGATCACAAAGATGATCATTTGTATTGGTGAGTAAAATAGCCTGATCACGAGTTAAAACACCCTCTCTTGCTAAACGACAAGCTATATCTGCTACACGCTGTGCTCCAAACTTAACATATTTTGTCCATTGATGTACAAGATAACCGTATGAGTCAATTTGAGTATAATTTTCAATTTGACCTACACGATCCCATTCATGGTTGTTTTCATCCAAATCCTTAAAACCAACTTCACGAGCTTCATTCAAAGAATCCATGATAGAATACGGATAAATAGAACACAACCAAATAACCTTCGTCTTATCGTCACTTGCAGGATGGAAAATAGGGAGTTCAGTGGCGCCTTCATTACCATATTCGAAAGGACCATTTTCACCGTAGAATACCAATGGAATACCAAAATTCTTAGCTACTTGGATAGGAAATGCATCTTGGCCACTTAATCTATCCTCAAAAACCATCATCGGATTCATTTTCTCTTCGAAATCACGAAGGATTTCCTGTTTTGCAGTTTTTGGTCTATATTGATAAGTAATTAAGTCAAGATCAAAATGCTCAGCTGTATTCCGAATGTTAGCCCTACCTGTTTCTGTCATAGTGAAAGGATCTGCACAAGTAACTAGTAATGGATTCTTCAGCCCGTGATTCTCTACAAGTCGCTTTACAATCATCGTAGAGTCTTTACCACCAGATATAGCAATAACAGCGCTATATTCACAATCAGAATGACTAGACTTGATAATTTCATTAAGTTGATATTTACGAGCTTTCCAATCAATAGTTTTTTTTATGTCATCATTAATACAAGCGCCACAAAGACCATCTTTTTCATACAAACGTGGTCTGCGCCCCAGAGGGTAACCACATCGCTTACAGAATTTCTGTTCCATGTTAATACAATTTAAAATGTTAATCTAAAATATCGTAAAAATTCTTATAAATAATCTTATTCAAATCAGCAGCCTTGAGTTCTTTTAGGATCTCATTTGCAGTATCCTTGCCTTCATAGGGATTCTGAATACCCCTGCAATCCATACTCATAACCTTTGTAAGGGCATCTGATATCTCTTTTGTGCTCGTACCACAATTAATCACACTTTCTGCTGCTAAACGTCCCTTCTGACGATCTCCGATATTCAATGTTGGAATATGAAAGGATGGTACTTCAATAATACCACTAGAACTATTACCAATCACACACTGAACATAGCGAAGCGCAGAAAGATAACGTTTCATGCCCAAAGAAGGCAAAGCAAGGCAACGATTAGGATTCTTAGCAACGTATTCATTGATACGCTCAATAATCACTCGACCATCAGTATCACTATTCGGATAAGTAAAAATGACATGATAATCCTTAAACTCATCCAAAGCCTTGAGAATATTATCAATCTGATCAGCCGCTGTATGGCTTTCAAGAGTAACAGGATGATAAGTCACCAATAGGCATTTCGTGCTGAGTTCAAAATTGAGAGATTTTTCTAGTTCAATTTTGTTCAAAGGTTGAATCTTCTTGATATTTTCAATACCAGGAGCACCTACATTGAAAACAAACTGAGACTGTTCGCCCATTTGAATCACACGATGACGATGTTCCTCCGTACTTGTGAAGTGCAGATGTGAAAGCTTTGTGATAGCATGGCGAATACCATTATCATAAGCACCCTCCGTAATTTCACCACCATGAAGATGAGCAATAGGAATCTTGTAGAGTGTAGCAGCACCGACTATGGCAAGTTGCTCGTAACGATCACCAAGAACTACAATCAAATCCGGTTTCAGTTCCTCAAACGCATCAGCAAAACCAATAACGCCAAGACCAACACTCTTCGTTGTGCCATTGGCTGTGTCGCTGGAAATCAGCATTTCAACTTTGCGATCAATTACAAAGCCATCATTCTCAATTTCACGATAGGTTAAACCGAAATCAGGAGATAAATGCATGTTTGTTACTATCACTTGCAATTGTAAATCGCTATCTGCCTGGATTGCTTGCATCAAGCCTCGAAGCAAACCATACTCAGCTCTACTACCTGTGACTACACAAATCTTTCTCATAGCTCTATCAATTCGTCTTGTTCGAAATCTCTAATTGCTACCTGACCTATCACAGATTCCCACTTCATAGGAGAGATACCTATTCCTGGGCGCTTCACGGTGAGGTTTTCTTCAGAGAACATTTCGCCTACTTTTATGGCCTTAGCAGCCACAATACTCTTACGGGCAACTGCTTTGTTTTTCATTTCTGAAGAGGATACTTTCTTCTCTTCTGAGCCCAAAGCCTGCTCAATATTTCTGATGGCTGAAACCATTGCTTTCAATTCGCTTGGTTCCAAGGATGCTTTATGGTCCGGGCCTGAAAGGTTTCTATCGAGCGTAAAGTGTTTTTCAATTACCTTTGCGCCCAAAGCAACGGCCGCAATGGGAACTTCAATGCCTACAGTATGGTCTGAATAGCCAATCTCTGTTTGAAACTGTTTTTTGATACTGTTCATTGCCAAAAGATTCACATCACACATTGGAGTAGGATACTCTGTATTGCAATGAAGGATGGTAATTTTCTCTTTTGGAAGTCCGCAACTTACTAAAAGATTTACCGTATCACTGATTTCCTCAGGAGAGCTCATTCCTGTTGAAAGAATCACAGGTTCACCAAAGGATGCAATTTTCTTAACATAGGGGTAATTGGTCAACTCTCCTGAAGGGATTTTCCAAAGGCCAAGATTAAGGGAAGTAAGGAAATCAATGCTATCCATATCGAAGGCTGTAGAGAAGAACTTGATGCCTTTATTGTTACAATACTCAATAAGCTCGAAATGCTGCTCTTCAGACAGCTCAAGTTTCTTGAGCATATTGTATTGAGAATTGTCAGAATTCCCAATATTCTTCTTCTGATAATCCGCTTGTTTGGCAGTCTTTGTCACAAGGTTCTCAGACTTGAATGTCTGGAACTTGATGTAATCCACACCAGACTCAACAGCTTCATCTATCAGTAACTTAGCCAATTCAATGGAGCCATTGTGATTGACTCCTGCTTCAGCAATAATGATTGTATGATTCATACTATAATTTTCTTACTGGACATCCCACGTATGTTCCAGATTCAGTAATATCTTTAATAACGATTGATCCTGCTCCCACCGCACAATTATCACACACTTTCACTCCATTCGCCAATACCGAACGGCTGCCTATGAAAGTATTTGCTCCAACCTTACAATCCCCATTTACCATAGCTCCTGTAGAAATGTGAGCATAATCTCCTACCACCACATCGTGCTCAATATTGGCAGCAGTATTGATGATGACACCCTTGCCAATCTTTGCTCCTGCATTGACGGTTGCTTGATGAAGGACAACAGTTCCCTCTCCTATCTCTGCATGATTTGAGATGTGTGAAGTGGAAGCAATGATGGTAGCAAGTTTACCTCCTTGATTGATAATATTCTCGTGGAGCTTAATTCGAAGAGCAGGATTCTTGATGAAGCCAAGAGTCACTACGAACTCTGCCTTATCAGCATATTTCGCCACATCAGTATCTGAGCCAAGAACCTCATAACCAAGAATCTTTGCACCTATGAACTCAGGCAAATCAAGTATGCCCAAAATCTCACGGCCTCCACTCTCAGCTGCTTCAATCACCGACTTGCAGTGACCGCCACCTCCCACAAGAATTATTGGTTTTTGCATAATTTACAATCTCACTGAACTTGGAATATTCACCACTCTATCTGCAAACCAAATGGTATTCTCAAGACCATCATTTTGGCAATGCTCGAACATAGGGAGACGAGCCATCAGTTCCCAAATAGGACGAGTCATCACACCATTGTCGTTAGTATATTCAAGGAAGGCAAGCTGAGACTCTTTGTTAGGGAGGATAACTGCCTGAAGCCAGTAGTTTGACTTGCTGTCAGCTGGTTCTTTGAAAAATTCGATATCCTCTACTTCTGCAAAGAATTTTTCATACTCCAATGCAAGAGCACGTTTGTTTGCCACAAACTCATCCAAATGCTCCAACTGAGCGCAACCGAGGGCTGCATTGATGTTTGGCATACGATAGTTGTAGCCAATATGGTCGTGACGGAACTCCCAACGATGTGGTACCTTTGCCTGTGTGGTCAAGTGTTTTGCTTTGGCAGCCAACTCCTCATCATTGAAAAGAAGCATACCGCCACCACCTGTGGTGATAGTTTTGTTACCATTGAAACTGATTGCACCTACCTTACCGAATGTACCGGTATGTTTGCCTTTGTAGTAGCTTCCGATACTCTCTGCAGCATCTTCCACCAACTCGATGTGGTGCTCGTTGCAAACCTCCACAATCTCCTCAATGCGAACAGGATGACCGAAGGTATGCATAGGTACGCAACATTTGATTCTGCGACCGGTAGTTTTGTTGAAGCACTCACCATTTCTTACCTCTGCATTCTCTGAAAGCCATTTGCGAAGGGCATCCGGAGAAAGTCCCATAGTGCTTCTATCTACATCGATAAAGACCGGATGTGCACCAATATAACTGATAGCATTACAAGTAGCAATGAAAGTTAATGCCTGAGTTAAAACCTCATCATCACGCTCCACACCCACAAGCATCATGGCCATGTGAAGGGCATTGGTACCACTTACACACACCACAGCTTTCTTAGCTCCTGTGTAACGTGCCATATCCTCCTCAAAGCGATCAACGAACTTACCTACACTCGACACAAAGGTAGTGTCGATACATTCGTCCAAATATGCCTTCTCATTGCCAATAAACTTTGGCACTGAAAGAGGAACGAATTTCTCAGTCTGATATACTTGGTGAACGAAATCCAAGATATTTTTATAATCTGCCATAGCTGAATTACATTTTTTGGTCAAGATTCTTACCTTTCTCCTCGTGTTCGAAATTAGGAATGAACCTCTTGATAGATTCCACTACTTGAGCCTTGGTAAATTCTGGACTTGAGAAGATGCCTTCAAGCTCCTCGAAGAAAGCATTGATTTCTGGCATGTCTCTGTGAGAGGTTTCCTCAACGACTCCAAGGGCAGAGAAACGATCCATATTAACTTTCTCGCCAGGAATGAAAAATTCCTCATATGCTTTTTCGCCTGTTGTGTCTGACTTGAAGTAAACGACTGGATAGTTCTCTGATTCGTAAGACATATCGGCTGCATATTTCTTTGCCTCGGAGTCGTTGTTGTATTCTACCTTATAGAAGCCCTCTGCTTTGACAAACTCGTCACAAATTGTAGAGAAGGTGAGCATCTGGTCTTCTCCCAATTTAGGGAAAAACACCTCACCACCATTACCAAGGATACAAGCGAGCATACAGATTTGTCCTGCCTCCTCTGGGCTTACGAAATAGCGTTTTACATCCGATGGAGCTGCAAGTGGCTGCTTCTTCTGAAGACGGTGAATCCAGCCATCAGGAAGAGAACCGTTTGAGAAGGCAACATTAGCAAAACGGGCAGTTGTCACCTTGAAATGTTCGTTGTATGCCATCACAAGGTCTTCCATAATACGTTTTGAGGCACCCATAATGTTCACAGGATTGGCAGCCTTGTCAGTTGACACACAGAAGAAGTGCTTTGGCGGATAAACAGTGAGTAAGTCCATCAGTTTCTTTGCCTTGATATCATTATTCTCAATAAGTGCCTGCACACTGTATTTATCTTTTTCAGAACGCACGTGTTTGTGAGCTGAGAAGTTGGCCACAATGTCAAAACCTTTCTCTTCACGAAAGATGTGTTCAAAGATTGGGTCTGCAAAATTCAATGTATAGCAACGAAACTCATCTGGAACAAAGAGCCCCTCTGTGGAGCGTACATCACGAACCAGCTCTGCCAGTCCGTTTTCGTTAAGATCGACAACTACCACCGACTTAGGCTCGAACCTAAATACAGCTTTAATGAAGCTGGCACCAATGCTGCCAGCACCACCGATTACACAAACCGTCTTATCCTTAATCTCGCGGGTAAGTGTCTCTTTATTAGCGTCAATATCGGCAGCAAACATACTCACTGGACGGAACGTTACCGAATCAGCTATGAATTTATCTAAGTTGAACATTGATATTATGTGTTATGATTTCAGATATATTTATATATTCACATTTCTATGCATCTCATATTCCTCAATATTGTCTCTTGTATATTCTGACTGCCAAAAATATGGATCCATATTCTGGATAAAATCACACCATTTAACCATTGGAATATAGCTTGCACAATCCTCTAAATACATTACCTCCTAAATGACAATCTATTGAATCTTTCTCAATTTGATTGAACATATTTTCTTTGAAAATTGTAAAAAGACTATCTGTATGCAAGAGCCTATAACCTGAAGGACAACAAGTTTTATATTCTATCATATACGAATAACTGCCATACTGTTCTGGTAAGACAACTGCAAGAATAGCATTCGTATGACTAACACGTCCATTCCGATTAGCCTGATATATAGAATAATAAATTTCCCATGGTATCCACTGAGAGTTATCATATCTATGTGGTTCCTTCATATTAAGTGATGGTGACTATATATCATCTTACAGCAAAACCCTCGTAAGCACCCAGTTGCTTTACTCCTAATTAAAAATCAGTCATATGTAAACGTCCAAAATCAGGGTACCCCTTTAGGGAAGATGCCTACAGGCACCTCCCTTGATTTGAGACATTCAATTTTAACGTTAATTATTCGATTTGATGCCAATTGTCATCAACAAAAGATTCTCGTAGTCCTCTCTTCCACTACCCAATGCTTTAAGCGCAACCCGGAAGTAATCCCGAAAAGAGATACCCACCTGCTTACAGGTCTCTATGAAAGTATTATAAACCGCCGAGCTCAAAGCCCCTTTCGTGCTACAGAAGAATAAACTGTTTTTGCGTTGAACCGTTAAGGGACGTATAGCTCTTTCAGCGGCTAGGTTGTCAATCGTGGCGGGAGTAGACATCTGATACCTGTTAAACAAAAGATAAGACAGTAAATTGGCAGTCACATGGGGTACCAGGAACAACCTCAGCATATAAGCCAGCCTGAACATCGTCAGCGAAAGGGATAAAAACCGTCGCAAGAGTAAGATTCAGAACGAACATTCGAAACAGAACTTTCCGAGCCAACAGGAACTTCTTCACAAGGCGAAGAGTCCACAGGAAGACCTTCTACTTCAACCTTGACAATAGTTTGCTACGATTACGAAGCCAGCCATAAAACTGGGTATAAGCAATACTATGCTGCGCGCAGTAAGTATTGATAGAAATACCCTTAGGGGAACCCTCAGTCTGGTACAGAAACCATAACTTTTCAAAATCAGATGTGCTATACATAAATAGTTTTTTTTGATACGGCACAAAGATCAATCTCATTTTTGAAAAGCACTAAAAAGCAATTGGGTGCTTGCGGATTATTAATCACGTTCTGAAATTCATTAGCAAGTTATTCAAACGGAGTAACAGGCAATGAAGGAAGCTTTTCCTTTTCGCTGCCAGAACAGACGGAAAGAAATGAATGACAATATGGTCGTCCATAATACAGTCTTAAAGTTTATCGTCTTTTTTCTTCAGATTCCGGAAGAAGTCCTTGCCAAAGAGGACCCAGCCTACACAACCCGCGCCTACCAGAAACACGATACCTATCAACAACATGGGCTTATTAGGTTTGGCAGCCTTGATAGGAATAGTAGCAGGTTCTACAACTGTATAAACAGGGGTTATCTCCTGTACTTTAGCTTCGGATATCTGTAATTGCTGCGCTACAGAGGTATAGACGTTATAAGCCAGGCGCATTTCGTTTTCAAGCCGTTCCTGTTCCGCACGGTAGCTCAACAGAATGATATTCTTGTTGGCATCCGCAAACTTGGCATACTCTTCCTGTGCCCTCTCGTATTCCTGCTTCTTGCGCTCAAAGAGCAGCTGTTGAAACTGGAAGTCCTGCCGGGCCTTGTTCGTACGATATTGGGTTATATAGCTCTGCAGGCGTTGCATCACAGTGTCAGTCATACAGGCGGCAATACGGGCGTCCTGCATCGTGACAGACAAAGTGGTAAGACCTGTTTTCTTGTCTACGGAAACGCTGATACGTTTGCTTAAGGCTTGGACGACATCCGCTTCATCTTTGGTCAAGTGGAAAGGGTCTAGTACGGAGTCTCTGTTTTCTTCATCTTCTTTCAATAGAGATACCACCCAGCCAAGGGCTTTGAAAGGAGCCGATGTAATCATACTCCACCAAGGCTCACGCTGGTGCTCGTCCAAATAACAATAAAGTGTAGTGTCCGTTTCCTGTTTCAAGTCCTGAACAGGAACATTGAACAGTCCCGTAATAAAAGGCGTGGAACTCACGATATCAGGATAAAGGTCAGGATAGATGGCATCGGCACCCGATGAAGCGTTCATACTAATTCCTGCCATAGCAGCCAATGAAGAAAGACCACCACTACTTTTTCCATCCGACATCTCAGGAGCGATAGTAGCAGTAGCTGTGTACTCTTTTGGAATGCTGAAAGCAATTACCAATCCAACAAGTGCTGCATAGCCACAAGTCTTCAGTACAAATTTACGTTCCGCCCAAATTTTTAATGCTAACTCCAGCAAATCAATTTCTTGTTCCTCTTGTTCTTGAGGGTGAGGGGATTTATTTTGAATATTTTCGTTCATTGCTATTTCTATTTTTCTTTGTGATATAAGAGAAGAGATCCTTCGACTACGCTCAGGATGACGGAAAATGTACTATTTGAAAGTATTCGTCAAAGTAGCAACCATTGCCGCCATTGTAGCAGTCATAGAACTCATACCCATAATTTCAGCCAATTGCAAGCGTTTCTTCTCCTTTTTACTCGGAACGACAATCTCACAACCAGGCTGTATCAAATGACTACCACTCTTCTTAGCACGAGCCACCGTACCATTCAGATAGATAACATATGCCTTCCT
>USLU01000060.1 GCA_900555635.1 uncultured Bacteroides sp. | reverse complement strand
ATTACGCTTGCCGACTTCGGTCGCAAGGAAATCGATCTGGCAGAAAAAGAAATGCCCGGCCTTATGGCTCTTCGCGAAAAGTATGGAGAAACAAAACCGTTGAAAGGTGCCCGTATCATGGGTTCATTGCACATGACTATCCAGACTGCGGTATTAATAGAGACTCTTGTGGCACTGGGTGCTGAAGTACGCTGGTGTTCCTGCAATATATACTCAACTCAAGATCATGCCGCTGCCGCCATTGCTGCCAGCGGTGTAGCCGTTTTTGCTTGGAAAGGCGAAACACTGGCCGATTATTGGTGGTGTACGCTCCAAGCTCTGAACTTCGCCGGTGGTAAAGGTCCTACAGTTATCGTGGACGATGGAGGAGACGCTACCATGATGATTCATGTAGGCTACGATGCAGAAAACAATGCTGCCGTACTCGACAAGGAAGTACATGCCGAAGATGAAATTGAGTTGAATGCCATCCTTAAACAAGTTCTGGCTAAAGATAGCGACCGTTGGCATCGTGTAGCTGCCGAAGTACGTGGCGTTTCGGAAGAAACTACTACCGGTGTACACCGTCTGTATCAGATGCAGGAAGAAGGCAAATTATTGTTCCCTGCATTCAATGTGAACGACTCGGTAACCAAATCCAAATTCGATAACCTCTACGGTTGCCGCGAGTCTTTGGCCGATGGTATCAAACGTGCTACCGACGTAATGATTGCCGGTAAGGTAGTTGTTGTTTGTGGATATGGTGATGTAGGTAAAGGTTGTTCACATTCTATGCGTTCTTACGGTGCCCGCGTATTGGTAACCGAAGTCGACCCTATCTGTGCTTTGCAAGCTGCCATGGAAGGTTTCGAAGTAGTGACTATGGAAGATGCCTGCACAGAAGGCAATATCTTTGTAACTACTACCGGTAATATTGATATTATCCGCATCGACCACATGGAGAAGATGAAAGACCAAGCCATTGTCTGCAACATCGGACACTTCGACAATGAGATACAGGTAGAAGCCCTCAAGCATTACCCGGGTATCAACCGTGTAAATATCAAACCGCAAGTAGACCGTTATTATTTCCCCGACGGACACAGCATCATCCTGCTGGCTGATGGTCGTTTAGTTAACTTGGGCTGCGCTACCGGCCATCCGTCTTTCGTAATGAGTAACTCATTCACGAACCAGACATTGGCACAAATCGAGTTGTTCAACAAGAAATACGAAACCAACGTTTATCGCTTGCCTAAGTATCTGGACGAAGAAGTAGCCCGCCTGCACCTCGAAAAGATTGGCGTAAAACTGACGAGGCTGACTTCTGAACAAGCCGCCTACATCGGTGTAAACGTAGACGGACCGTATAAAGCAGACCACTATCGTTACTAATTGGAATGAAGAATGAAGAATGAAGAATGAAGAATTTGGCTGCGCAATACTTATACCGCATGGCAATTCTTCATTCTTCATTCTTCATTCTTCATTCATAAAATCAAAGATTTTATGAAAAAGATTCTTCCTGATTTCCTTGCCATACTGGTATTTGCCGTACTCTCTTTCGCCTACTTCTTCCCGGCGGATATAGAGAACCGCATACTGTTTCAGCACGATATTGCTGCCGGAGCAGGTGCCGGACAAGAGGCTGCACAATATCACGAACAAACGGGTGAGCGTACTCGCTGGACGAACTCTATCTTCGGCGGTATGCCGACATATCAGATTTCTCCATCTTATGACTCTGCCCAGCCATTGCAATGGGTGCAGAAAGTGTACCAGCTCTTCTTGCCCAACTATGTCTGCCTCACATTTATATTGATGTTAGGTTTTTACATCTTGTTGCGTGCATTCGGCATATCGGTCTGGCTAGCAGGACTAGGAGGAATTATGTGGGCGTTCTCGTCCTACTTCTTCATTCTGATATCTGCCGGACACATCTGGAAGTTTATCACATTGGCTTATATTCCACCCACGATGGCAGGTATTGTGCTTGCTTACCGGGGCAAGTTGTTATGGGGAGGAATTATTACTGCGCTGTTCATCGCGTTGCAGATTGCATCGAATCATGTACAGATGTCATACTATTTCCTTTTTGTGATACTGTTCTTTGTGGGAGCTTACTTCGAAGATGCCTGGCGCAACAAAACATTGCCGCAGTTCTTCAAAGCAAGTGCCGTGCTGGTTGTTGCAGCCCTTATAGGAGTAGCCGCCAATTTATCGAACCTCTATCACACCTATACCTATAGCAAGGAAACCATGCGCGGCAAAAGCGAGCTGGTACAAACCGGCGAAGCAGCCAAGCAAACCAGTAGCGGACTGGAACGTGATTATATCACCCAATGGAGCTACGGTGTCGATGAAACGCTTACCCTGCTCGTTCCTAATTTCAAGGGAGGAGCCTCCATCCCCCTCAGCATGAATGAGAAGGCTATGGAAAAAGCGAATCCCAACTATAGCAGCCTTTACAGTCAATTGACCCAATATTTTGGCGACCAGCCTATGACATCGGGTCCTGTTTATGTAGGTGCTTTCGTACTGTTTCTTTTCATACTGGGATGCTTCATAGTACGCGGACCTCTGAAATGGGCACTGATAGGAGCTACCTTCTTCTCCATTGTATTGGCATGGGGACGAAACTTTATGCCTTTGACCGATTTCTTTATTGATTACATCCCGATGTACAATAAATTCCGTGCCGTATCTTCCATCCTGGTCATAGCAGAATTTACCATCCCGCTACTCGCCATCTTTGCCTTAAAACGTGTATTGGACGAACCGGCAATCATTAAGACCCACAAAAAAGCGACTGGTATCAGCCTGGCACTTACAGCTGGAGTTGCGCTGCTCATGTTTGTTTCTCCGGGGTTATTCACAAGCTTTATCCCAACACAGGAAGCACAGATGCTACAGAATGCCGTCGATCAGCAAATGATTCCGGCAAATGAACTCTCCGGCATCTTGGGAAACATGTCCGAAATGCGTGCCGCAATGGTTAGCTCGGATGCCCTACGCAGTTTCTTCATTATAATCGCAGGATGTGCACTGCTTTGGCTTTATGCCATCAGAAAGTTGCGTAAAACACCGGTCATATTAGGTATTACCATTCTTTGCCTGGTAGATATGTGGACAGTCAACAAACGATATCTACATGATGAGCAGTTCATTCCGAGTTCAACCCGAACAGAAACATTCAATAAGACGAATGCTGACGAACTGATTCTGCAAGATAAAAGTTTAGATTATCGCGTATTGAATCTTGCTACCAATACATTCAACGAGAACAACACCGCTTATTGGCACAAAAGTGTCGGTGGATATCATGCTGCCAAGTTGCGCCGCTATCAGGAGATGATAGAGCACCACATTTCACCTGAAATGCAAGCTGCCTATAGGGAAATTGCCACCGCCGGTGGAGAGATGGACAGTGTGGACGCCTCTAAGTTCCGCGTACTGAATATGTTGAATACAAAATACTTCATCTTGCCTGCCGGCCAACAAGGACAAACAGTACCTATTCTTAATCCTTACGCCTATGGCAACGCATGGTTTGTAGACAAAGTACAATATGTAGACAATGCCAATCAGGAAATCGAAGCTATAAGCAACATTCTTCCTACCGAAACAGCTGTAGTAGACGCTCGCTTCAAAGACATCCTGAAAGGTGTTACCGAAGGCTACAAAGACAGTCTCTCCAGCATTCAACTGAAAAGTTACGAACCCAACCGCTTGGTTTACGAAACCAATAATGCCAAAGATGGTATTGCCGTCTTCTCCGAAATCTACTATCCGGACGGCTGGCAAGTAACTATCGACGGGAAACCTGCTGATATAGCCCGTGCCAATTATATCCTGCGCACAATGTATGTGCCTGCCGGGAAGCACACTATTGAAATGCGCTTTGACCCGACGAGTTTGCATATTACAGAAAGCATTGCTTATGGGGCATTGGCACTGTTACTGATCGGAATTATTGCAGTGGTATTAATAGCCAAGAAGAAGCAATCCAAATAAATCGAAATAATCCGTTAGCGGTTTTTCAATAAAGCAACTCCCAGTTTCTACTTAGTTATAGGAACTGGGAGTTGCATTTATTGAAACCAGGCTATAACGTAAAAAGCCGTTTCTACCCTCACGGGTAAAAACGGCCAAGTCAATAATACATGAAAAAACGCTATTTAGAGAGAGTCTCTTCTGTCAATACATAACTAGAATGTTTCACTGTTTATTAGTATTCCGATACAAATGTATACAGTCCTCCCACGAATAGCAAATGGAATCTACGTAGGGGAAGAATTTAACGACGAGCGGCAAAAAAAGGAAACATAAACAGGGAAAAAGAAATTATTTATTCAGCAACCGGCGTGTCAGATAATGAACCGGATACCAAACCGACAAGAAACCAACTGCAATCACAGTAACAAAGACCAGTAATACATCTTTTACATGAACACTTACCGGATAGGCGTCAACTACAAAGCTACCATTACCTCCTAAAGCTATAATTCCAAATTGCTTTTGAAGAAAACAAAGTAACAGTCCGACGAGTATACCGGCCAATGCACCAAAAATAGAAATAAGCCTTCCTTCGAATAAAAAGATACGGGCTATCAGACGATCATCGGCACCTAAATTTCGCAAAGTTCCTACATCTTCGCGTTTATCAAGAATAAGCATGGAGAGAGAGCCTATCACATTAAAGCAAGCAATAACAAGGATAAATGTAAGGAAGAGATAAGATATAAATTTCTCTATCTCCATGATACGAAACACATCAGCTTGTTGCTCATAACGATTCAATACCACATAATGGCGCCCTAAGATACCGGATATATCTTTTTGAACAGCGGCAATGTCAGCATCGGGTTTCAACTTTAACTCAATAGCGGAAACTTCTGTATCATAATTAAATAATCGCCTGGCAAAGTCAAGAGAAGTAAGAATATAGTTATTATCATACTTTTGTTGGTTCACTACAAACACAGCCCCTGGCGAGAATAGGTAATCTCTATTGAAAGAAGCAGACGGATTGGCCATGTTGACCCGGACATTCCTTTTAGGAGCATAGACTTGCAACGGATCAACAAACTGAATACCCGTACCCAATTCAGACACCAACTCCACCCCTAAAACGCCATAGTCTACGACCTCATCGTGTAAAAGGAACTCTCCCGATCCATACAACAAGCTATCTATAGAAGTCAGTTGTTCGAAGTTATCATCTACTCCTTTAATAACAGCCATAGCTTGTCGATCTTTATATTGCACCATAGCATTCTCTTCCAGCGTTTCCGTCCAGACCTCAATTTCCGGTAGTGACCGTACTTGTTTGAAAGCAGCACTGTTAGGATCGAAAACTTTTCCTTCACGAATTGTTATCTTCAGTTCCGGATCGAACGCCGTAAAGAAGCCAGCCACCATATCCTGAAAGCCATTGAATACGGAGAGTGTACATACCAACGCCAATGTAGCCAATGCCACCCCACATACAGAAATACCGGATATGATATTGATAGCATTATGCTTCTTCTTGGAGAAGAGATATCGACGAGCTATGTAGAAGGGAAGATTCACTTCAGCAACTCATCTATTTTATCCAGATAATCTAATGAATCGTCCACAAAGAACTTCAATTCCGGGATGATACGAAGTTGATGACGAACACGGGTACCCAACTCAAAACGAATGGACTTCATATTAGCATTGATATTCTTTATAATCTCCTCTCCTTTCTCTGAAGGAAAGATGCTAAGATAAGCACGTGCCACACTCATATCGGGACTGATACGAACAGCACTAACAGAGATCAATACACCCTGCATAGATTTAGTTTGTAGCAAAAAAATCTCACTCAACTCCTTCTGGAGTAGGCGGGATATCTTATTCTGACGGGTTGTTTCCATAAATTCTTCTTTCTATATTAAACTGCAAAGTTACGTAAATATCTTGGTAGACTAGTAATTTAAACTTTTTTTTAGTATCTCTATTAGTAAATATAAAATTAAAAACTACATTTGTAGCCACACTACACAGTATGAATAATTAAATATGAGAATATTTGTTTGGATATTACTGCTATTTTTTTCATCAACCAGTTTTGCTGAGAAAGATGCTCGTTGGCAAGAAGCCGAATTGAAGATGCAAAACCGGCAATTTGAAGAAGCTGCAAGACTCTATAAAGAAATAGGAGCACAGTCCGATTCCAGCAACGATGAAATCAATTCGCGCAAAGTAATGGACCTTCGCAAAGTATATTCCATAGACGAGTTGGAAATAGCCAATAACCAGCAACAAAACCGTATTCTTGTAATGATATTGATTATCTTACTGGTTTTCATTATCATTGCCGTATTCTGTGTATACTTTATAAGGAAAGAACAAAAGAAACTGATACAATCGCAGCAGAAGCTACTGGAGGCTCAAAAGGCAGCTGAGAAATCTACTCAAAACAAGAGCTTGTTCATATCAAACATGAGTCATGAAATCCGTACGCCTCTTAATGCTCTTTCGGGCTTCTCCGAAGTTCTGACTACCCCTGGTATTGATGAAGAAACCCGTAAACAATGCTATGAAATTATTCAGTTGAACTCTAAGTTACTAATCAATCTTCTGAATGATGTAGTAGATATAACTTGCCTCGATGTGACAAACATGAACTTCAGCATAAAGAAATGTGATGCTGTTGCACTATGCGAAGGTGTGGTACAAACTGTAGAAGGCGTCAAACAGACGCAGGCTGCATTAGTATTTGAAACAGAACTTCCATCCCTCGAAATAGAAACTGATACATTCCGTCTACATCAGGTATTGATTAACATATTAATCAATGCTACCAAATTCACAAAAGAAGGCAGCATTACCCTACGGCTTGAACTGAGCGCAGAAAATGTCGCAAAGTTTTCTGTTACTGATACAGGCTGTGGCATTCCGTTGGAAAAGCAACCTTCTATCTTCGGACGTTTCGAACGGGTAGACGAGAAGTCGCAAGGAACCGGTATCGGATTATCCATCTGTCAGCTCATTATCAATAGGCTTGGAGGAGAAATATGGATAGACCCGGAATATACCGAAGGCTCCCGGTTCATCTTTACTCACCCCTTAATTCAGGAGGAGAAAGCATGAAGAAGCTAACATTACTTTTCATTTTAGCCGGCCTATTCTCTGCTAGCAAGCTATACGCATATCAGACTGACAAGGAAAAACAAATACGAGACAGCATCTTCCAGAAAGCAGATTCCATACAAGTGGACTCTTTACGTGCCCTGTTTCTGAGAAATGCCTTTGAACAATATATCGATAAAGAATCATCGAAAGAATATTTGGATTCAGCATTTGCTCTAAGCATCAGGAAAGGGTTCCATACCGAAGAGATATGGGCACTTTTCAACTACTGCCGTTTCTATGAGTACCGCACAGACTTTATTATGATGCAGAAAAGACTGGTTCCACTAAAGAGAGCCAGTTACCTATACAAAGATTATGCATACTATTATACCGTTTGGTTGCGTCTACTCCAAGCACGTTGTGCATTGGGAGATACGGAATATGTCATCATACAAGCTAAGAATATGAGACAAGAAGCCATCCGCCTAAAATATAGAGGAGGAGAGTTCATAGCCCTGCTTGCTTTGGCACAAGCTTATGACTTTAATGGTGATACAGAAGAAGCTATCAGCACTTATAAACAGGCTTTAAGATTTAATCCAAACGCCAACAACGAAGCATTAATAGTAATCCATGGTAACATGGCCAAACTCTACAAAAAGCAAAAGAAATATACACAAGCCCTAAATGAACTGCAATTATATCATGATGCTCTGACAAGAGTAAGTCCATTTTCTACTTCTTTAAAAGTCCTTTTTTTGGAAACAGAAATAGCTATTTGCAAAATATATCTGGAAATCAATGACAAAGAAAGCTTGAACCAGCATTTAAAGAAAGCTACCGAATATTATGACAAGAATACTTATCCCAGTGCTTACATAGATTATCATGCTCTGTGGGCAAGTTATTACAAACAAATAGGAAAATGGGACCAGTGTTTAAATGAATATAATCTCTCAATATCAGCATGCAAGGGGGTTGAACCATTCTATGAGAATAACATACTAAGACAATATGCTGATGTCTTGCTGGAAGTAGGCAAATATGAAGAAGCAAGCAAAACATATAGGACAGCCATCCTTAGAGAAGATTCATTGAAACAGGATATGTTGCAACGACACCAAGAGGCACATCAAGCTAATTTCAAGATTCAAAATGCCCTATTAGAGAAAGAACAACTTACCAAACACCATTTATACATACAAGGCAGTGCTGGTATTATTATACTGTTGATTCTAGTATACAGCATAATACATGCAATCTATATCCATCGACAACTCAAAAAGTCCGAAGAGGATACTCGTCTAGCCTTAGAAACGGTAGAAGCCGCCGATAAAATGAAGGATTGTTTCCTCCATAACATCACCCATGAGATACGCATACCCCTGAATACCGTAGTAGGGTTTGCCGAACTATTATCATCATCAGAAGACGAATTGACGGAAGATGAATTGACAGAATATTCAACTGTGATAAAGAAAAATTCGACAAAACTATTATCACTGATAAACAATATTCTCGACCTATCACGCCTTGAAGCAGGAATGATGCGCTTCAACGTACAAGAGAATGATGTAGTACAATTATGCCGGGAAGCCAAGATGATGGTAGAAATGGCACCCCCCAATATTGTGAGGCCTATTTTCAGCACGGAGCTGGAAGAATTATCATTCAATATAGACAGCAAGTGGTTCCTTAAACTGCTGACTACTCTATTGTCTGTACCCATTGATTATAATGGAGAGCCTTATACTATAGAATACGAACTTACTAAAGGAAATGGAGCTATAAATGTTCTTGTAAAGAACAGCCCGCTATATCAGTGCTGGGAAGATGAACAAGAACAAAACATCCTTCATAACATCAACAGGCTTTATGTAGAAACATTTAAAGGCAGCTATGAAGTACTGGAAAAGGAAGGGATGAAGATCGTATCTATTACTCACCCCATCTCCTAAGCTTTCTCATTTTTTACGTATAATAGTGAGTCCGTCACGTAGGGGAAGGATTACTTTTTCTACACGTGTATCTTGTGCTATAAGGTCATTGAATGCCTTAATGCCAATAGTTTGCAAATCGGTAGCATGCGGATGTTCTTCGAGTACATGTCCATCCCATAATGTATTATCAGCAATAATATACCCTCCTTCGGACAAGCGGGCTAATACCATTTCATAATAATCAATGTATTTCCGTTTATCCCCATCCACAAAAGCAAGGTCAAAAGTGAGATCAAGCTGAGGAACCAGTTCCAAGGCATCACCTATATAAAATTTGATTTTATCCGCATAAGCGGAATTCTCTAACCAGGGACGTGTGAAATCTTCTTGCTCATCGTTTATCTCGAAAGTATGCAGCATACCGCCTTCCGGCAATCCTTCGGCCATACAAAGCGCAGAATAGCCACTATAAGTCCCAATCTCCAGAATTTGATGAGGACGTATCATCCTGACAAACATCTTAAGCATGCGTCCTTGCAAGTGACCGGATGCCATGCGGGGATAAAGTAATTTGAGATGGGTATCACGATAAAGGGCTTTCAAGTATTCGCCTTCATCATCAATATGCTGCAGGATGTATTCGTCTAAAGTCATAGAAATGAGAAATGAAGAGTGAAAAATGAAGAATGAAAGATTTAATTATGCCATCCTTTCCGCATGGCAATTCTTCATTCTTCATCTTTCATTCTTCATTATTACAAGTATCTGTTACTATTGGGCAGAACGCTCTCAGCTGCATGCTTCAAAGCATCTTCTACCACATTAATTTCAAGGAATGAAGTATTTGTACCTTCCTTACCACTACTCAGATAGCCCACCATATCAGTAGGATGCAGACGACCTTCTTTCAGCAAACGGCGCAAAGCTGCAAAGTAGTATTCCTGACCATTGGCAAGCTCAGGCATATAGATTGCTTCTACTCCATAAGAGAGGGCAAGATGACGCATGGTCTTTTCTTTATAACAGATGGCAAGCACCGGATATTTGCCACGGAAAGCAGCAAGGTTACGGGCGGTACGTCCGCTATAACTATCTGTAATGATAGCACGAATCTTCAATTTGGTAGTTGCTTTTACAGCTTGCTTGGCAAGATATGCAGTAACGTCATTGCTATTCTCATCCAAAGGAATGCGGATATCATTATCTGCCAACTTATCTTTTTCTGCTTGAGCGGCAACCTTAGTCATTGTCTTAACAGCTTCTACCGGATATTTACCATAAGCAGTTTCACCACTTAACATCAAAGCATCCGTACGATAGTAGATTGCATTGGCAATATCAGTTACTTCCGCACGTGTAGGACGCGGATTGGAAATCATCGTATGAAGCATCTGGGTAGCAACAATTACCGGTTTCTTAGCAAGAATACACTTGCGGATCAACATTCGCTGAATACCGGGAATGCGTTCCTGTGGTACTTCAATACCCAGGTCGCCACGAGCTACCATTACGCCGTCGGCAACTTCCAATATCTCATCAATATTATCGACACCTTCCTGATTCTCAATCTTAGCAATAATACGGATATCGCTGTTATGAGCATCCAGAATAGCTTTAATATCAAGAATATCTTGTCTGTTACGTACAAAAGAGTGAGCGATGAAATCAATATCCTTTTCAATAGCATAAAGGATATTAGTACGGTCTTTCTCTGTCAAAGAAGGTAAGTTGATACGTACCCCCGGTACATTTACACTCTTACGGCTTCCCAAAGTTGCTTCATTCTGAACTTCACACAGCAAATAATCAGAATTCTTCTCTACAACAACCAATTCCAAATCACCGTCATCGATCAGGATATGACCATCTACATTCAAATCGTGTACAAAGTGAGGATAAGAAACAGAAATACACTCACGGGTAGTTTCCAAATCGGGATTACCTACAACCTTCACACGGTCGCCTACTTTAAAGGAAATCGGCTCGGCAAGTACAGTAGTACGGACTTCCGGTCCCTTGGTATCCATCAAGATGGCAATACGGTTGGACACTGCCCGAACATTATTTATCAGCTTCTCAGCACCGTCACGTCCAAGATGTGCTGTGTTCATACGCACCACATTCAAACCGGCACTGAACAACTCTCTTATAAAGTCCACATCACAACGTTGATCTGAGATCGTTGCTACAATTTTCGTTTGTTTCAATAACATAATCTTATACCTATTTACTTATATATACTTATTTTTTATTATCCAGCAGTGCTTCCAAAGCCAAACGGTAGGAATTCAATCCAAAGCCGCAAATAACTCCTTTACAAGCACACGCTATCATGGATACATGGCGAAAAGCCTCACGGGCATGTACGTTAGAAATATGCACCTCAATCACCGGAGAAGTAACTGAACGAATAGCATCTTGTAAAGCAATGGACGTATGGGTGTAAGCGCCTGCATTGAATATGATACCATCTACATCAAAACCCACTTGCTGTATCTTGTCTATCAATTCTCCCTCAATATTAGACTGGAAATAGTCAATCCGCACATCCGCATATTTCTCACGTAGTTCGGCAAGATAGTCTTCAAAAGTAACACTACCATAAATAGAAGGTTCACGTTTACCCAACAGATTTATATTGGGACCATTAATAACTTGTATCCTCATAACACAATTTTTTATATCTTTGCCTTTCAGAGAACATACGGAGATAACGCGGTGTTCTCTCTAAAAATAAGGCACAAAGATAGAAAAAAGAAATGAAATCAGAAGAAAAATCAACGAATAAGGAGAAGCAAGCGTTGATAATCAGAAAGTATAATCAGTTTCTCAAACTGGAGAAATCGCTTTCACCCAATACAATCGATGCCTACCAGACGGACTTGAGTAAGCTATTGAGCTTCCTTGAGGCAGAGAAGATCGATATACTTGCCGTCACGCTCGATGACTTGCAACATTTTACAGCGGGGTTACACGACATCGGTATTCATCCCCGTTCACAAGCACGTATCCTCTCGGGTATAAAATCATTCTTCCATTTTCTTGTTTTATCCGATTACTTGGAAGGCGATCCGAGCGAACTACTTGAAGGACCCAAAATCGGATTCAAGTTACCTGAAGTACTGACTGTAGAAGAAATAGATAAGATTATTTCCAGTGTTGACATGGAAAAAAAGGAAGGACAGCGTAACCGTGCAATCCTTGAGACTCTTTATAGTTGCGGCCTGCGCGTATCCGAGCTGTGTAATCTGAAGATTTCAGACCTATACTTTGAAGAAGGATTTATTAAAGTAGAAGGAAAAGGAAGCAAGCAACGCCTCGTGCCTATTTCACCACGTGCCATCAAAGAAATAAAATACTGGCTCATTGACCGTAGTCATGGTAAGATAAAAAAAGGTTTCGAAGACTATGTGTTTCTCGCTCGTTGGGGCAACAGCATTTCACGCATCATGGTATTTCATCTGATTAAGGAGCTGGCAGCAACAGCAGGTATCACCAAAAACATCAGTCCGCATACCTTTCGCCACTCGTTTGCTACCCACCTGCTGGAAGGTGGTGCCAACCTGCGTGCCATACAATGTATGCTCGGACATGAATCCATTGCTACAACAGAAATTTACACACACATAGATCGCAACATGTTGAGGAGTGAAATCATAGAACACCATCCTAGGAACATAAAATATCGTAAAGAGAACGAAATTCATTAAATTATAATAAATCTATAGGTTCAATTAACAATCTGTAGTGAGATTTAATATCTTTGCGACGCTGTGCCTCTAAGGAGATAGCAAACAAAAATGAAATAGACAAATTTCAATTACAAACAATTAATTTATACCTAAAATGACTAAGAAATTGTATTTGCCATTATTAATGGCATGTGTTGTTGCATTGCTGACATCATGTAGCGGCAAAATGGGCGAATTGTCATCAGACTATTTCACCGTAACTCCCCAAGTTCTTGAAGCCGTAGGCGGTAAAGTACCTGCCACTATCAACGGTAAATTCCCTGAAAAGTACTTCAACAAGAAGGCAGTAGTAGAAGTAACTCCCGTTTTGAGATGGAACGGTGGTGAAGCTAAAGGTCAGTCTGCTGTATTCCAAGGAGAAAAAGTAGAAGGTAACGACCAAGCTATCTCTTACAAGATGGGTGGTAACTATACAATGAAGACTTCTTTCGACTATGTTCCCGAGATGGCTAAATCTGAATTGTATTTGGAATTCAAAGCTACAATCGGTAAGAAAGTCATCACTATTCCTGCTGTAAAAGTAGCTGACGGTGTAATCTCTACATCTGAAATGCTGAACCAAACATTAAATAGCGCTAACCCGGCTAATGGTGACGATGCTTTCCAACGTATCATTAAAGAAAAGCATGACGCTAAAATCATGTTCTTGATTCAACAAGCTAACATCCGCGCCAGTGAATTGAAAGCTGCTAAAGAATTCAACAATGAAGTGAAAGACGTAAACAGTGCTGTTAACAAGAAGATCAGCAACATTGAAATCTCTGCATACGCATCTCCGGATGGTGGTATGGACTTGAATACCAAATTGGCTGAAAACCGTCAGGACAACACTGCTAAGCTTATCAACAAAGACTTGAAGAAAGCTAAAATTGATGCAGCTGTAGATACTAAATACACAGCAGAAGACTGGGAAGGTTTCCAAGAACTGGTTTCTAAATCTAACATCCAAGATAAAGAATTGATTCTTCGCGTTTTGTCTATGTACTCTGATCCTGAACAAAGAGAACAAGAAATTAAGAATATCTCTTCTGTATTCAAAACTTTGGCTGATGATATCCTTCCGCAATTGCGTCGTTCTCGTTTGACTTTGAACTATGAAATCATCGGTAAGTCTGACGAAGAAATTGCTAACTTGGCTAACAGCGATGCAAAACAACTGAATATCGAAGAATTGCTTTATGCTTCAACTTTGACTACAGATCCTGCAAAACAAGAAGCTATCTTCACAAAAGCAACTCAAATCTATCCTAACGATTTCCGTGCTTACAATAACTTAGGTAAATTGGCTTACCAAGCTGGTAACCTTGACAAAGCAGAAAGCTACTTCAAGAAAGCAGCTTCTATCAAGGATGCTCCTGAAGCTAACATGAACCTTGGTTTGATCGCCTTGACTAAGGGTGACAGAGCTGCTGCCGAATCATATATGAGCAAAGCTTCCGGTTCTAAAGAATTGAACGAAGCATTGGGTAACCTGTATGTAGCTCAAGGTCAATACGACAAAGCTGTGAGCGCATTCGGTGACACTAAAACCAATAGCGCTGCTTTGGCTCAGATCCTGGCTAAGGACTACAACAAAGCTAAGAGCACATTGGCTGGTATCGAAAAACCGGACGCATACACAGACTATCTGATGGCTGTACTTGGTGCTAGAACTAACAATACTTCTATGGTTACCAGCAGCTTAAAGACTGCTATCGCCAAGAACCCTGCTTTAGCAAAGAAAGCTGCTTCTGATTTGGAATTCTCCAAATATTTCACGAATGCAGACTTTATGAATATCATCAAGTAATAAAGGTATAAGATGAAAAGAAGGTGCCCGGCATAGAAATATGTCGGGCATTTTTTTTTATTCACACCAAAAAGGAGTACTTTCGCAGCATAGTATCAATAAAAAGAGTGAAATGAAGAATATCTATCTCATATACTTTTTGCTTATCCTATTGTCTGCCTGTGGTAGCAAGCCAACAAATTCAGTCAGTTTAACCGGTGAAATCGATGGTTTAGACAATGACACCCTTTACATATACGGAACAGATAAAATGTACAACCGTATGGACACTCTCATTGTAGAAAAGGGGAAATTCTCGGCAATCCTTTCCGTTGATACCTTAGTGTCTACATGGTTACAATTCAGTGATGGTACGGAATACCCGCTCTATCTAAACAAAGGAGATAAAATAAAAATCAAAGGTTCCAAAGTAGATTTATCTTCTTTAGAGATTACAGGAAACACACCCAACGAAGAATTAACAGCGTTTCAGAAAGACCTGAAAGGATTGGGTAAACCATCTGATAAAATGTTGGAACAGAAAGCAGAAGCATTCATTGAGAGCCATCATTCATCATTAGTAAGCATTTACCTTTTAGAGAAATATTTTGTCCAAAAGCCACAACCTGATTTTGCATCAATCAAGAAGCTAATTGACCGGATGACCGGAGAACTGAAAGACCGCCCCTATATAGATGAGCTCATGGACCGCATTCAGGAGGAAGAGAAAGTTGCCGTAGGAAAAATGTCTCCCTATTTTCATCTTACCAATGCAAAAGGAAAGAATATCAACCGCACGGATTTCAAGGATAAATATCTATTAGTGCATTTCTGGGCCTCCTGGGACCAACCGAGCAGGGATGCCAATGCCGACTTGCGCCGTATCTATAAGAAAGAACTGAAGAATAAAGACTTTGCCATCTTAGGCATTTCGTTGGATATTGATAAAGAAGCATGGAAAGATGCCATTAAAAAAGACACCTTGGATTGGGAACAAACATGTGACTTTTCAGGCTGGAATACAGAAACCGTCAAACAATTTGCTATACAAACGTTGCCCTCCAATATATTACTCAGCCCTTCGGGCAAAATTGACGGGAAAAACTTAAGTACAGAAGCTATAGAAAAGAAGCTTAAAGAAATAAGTCAAAAGGAAAAATAAAAGACATGCTCATTAAAGTTTTTGGAGCGGCTGTTCAAGGTATCGATGCAACCCTCATCACTATCGAAGTCAACAGCTCCAGAGGCTGTATGTTCTATTTGGTCGGTCTGCCGGATTCAACGGTAAAGGAAAGCCATCAGCGTATCATTTCTGCCCTGCAAGTGAACGGTTACCGTATGCCGACCAGTAATATTGTGATTAATATGGCTCCGGCGGATATCCGTAAAGAAGGTTCTGCTTATGATCTTCCTTTGGCTATCGGCATGTTGGCTGCCAGTGAAGTGGTTCAGTCCGATAAGTTATCCAGCTATCTGTTGATGGGTGAATTGAGTCTGGACGGTAGTTTGCAACCTATCAAAGGAGTACTGCCTATTGCAATAAAAGCCCGTGAGCTTGGATTCGAGGGAATGATTGTACCGATGCAGAACGCACGCGAAGCGGCGGTAGTGAATAATCTGCATGTATACGGAGTAGAAAATATCAAGGAAGTCATTGAATTCTTTAACGGGAAGCAAGAATTAAAGCCGACGCTTGTCAACACCCGTGAAGAATTCTACAACCAACAAAGTAACTTCGATTTGGACTTCGCTGAAGTTAAAGGGCAAGAGAATGTAAAACGGGCTTTAGAGGTAGCAGCAGCCGGAAGTCATAATATTCTTCTGATAGGTGCTCCCGGTAGTGGTAAATCCATGTTGGCAAAGCGCCTGCCATCCATACTTCCTCCCTTATCACTAGGCGAGAGCCTTGAAACAACCAAGATACATTCCGTAGCCGGAAAACTAGGTAGCAATGGCGGACTTATCTCCAAACGCCCGTTTCGTGATCCACATCACACTATTTCGACTGTAGCCATGACGGGTGGCGGTAGTTTCCCTCAGCCGGGTGAAATAAGCCTGGCACATAATGGAATACTATATCTGGACGAGCTACCCGAATACCAACGTAACGTACTGGAAGTTCTTCGCCAACCCTTGGAAGACCGGAAAATTACGGTGGCGCGTATTAGATTCAATGTAGAATATCCTGCCAGCTTCATGCTGGTCGCTTCCATGAACCCCTGCCCTTGCGGATATTACAATCATCCTACAAAAGCTTGCGTATGCAGTCCGGGACAGGTACAGAAATATCTGAACCGTATATCAGGACCTTTGTTGGACCGCATCGACCTTCAGATAGAGGTAACCCCACTCCCATTCGAGAAGATGTCCGACGACCGTCCGGGCGAATCGAGTGCAACTATCCGTGAACGTGTGATACAGGCCCGCCGGATTCAGGAGGAAAGATATAAAGATATCCCGGGCATATATTGCAATGCACAGATGAGCAGTAAGTTACTTGCCACCTATGCCCGCCCCGATGAAAAAGGACTCGCTTTACTAAAGAATGCCATGAACCGGCTCAATCTTTCGGCACGTGCGTACGACCGTATCTTAAAAGTATCGCGAACTATCGCCGACCTTGAGGCCTGTGAGACTATACAAGCTTCCCATCTGGCAGAGGCCATTGGATATAGGAATCTGGATAGGGAAGACTGGGCAGGATAAATCCTAAGAAAAAAACACGAGTTCACTATTTTCCCCCTTATTTGCATCATTTTACTCCTTGCTTTGCCTCCCATAGACTAGTTTTGCAGCTGTTAATAATCTAATAAACTATGGAGGCAAATAAATTCTCCCTTTATTCCACTAAGTTGTCACTTCTACAGAAGAACAATAGAGTAAGCATACCTGCATTCTTTACATTACCTCATTCTAAAGATAGTAATGCAAAGCGATCCCCCTTTGTCTTACCAAATATTAATAAGTTGTATATCAATACATTATCATTCTATTTCATATAAATGAAATACGATTGAAATAAGTACAGCATACCTTTGCGACAAAATAAATAGTTATATTACCTATAGAAAAAGAACTGAAATTCTAACTAAAACTTTATTTTATGTTGAATGTACAATTTAAGAAAGAAAGGACATTGATGAAAGGAATCTTTCTTGTAATGTTCATGCTAAGCAGTACCTTAGTATTTGCCCAGAACAAAGTGAGCGGCATTGTTACGGACAAATCGGGTGAACCACTTATTGGAGTGAATGTCCTGGAAAAAGGGACTACGAACGGATGCATTACCGATATAGATGGTAAATACTCACTGAATGTAGATAAGAATAAAATCCTGGTATTCTCATTTATTGGCTATACCAAACAAGAGATACCGGCTACTCAAAGCACTATCAACGTAACGCTGGTCGAAGATGCACAGGCTTTGGAAGAAGTAGTGGTAGTGGGCTACGGCAGCATGACCCGTAAGGACGTTACCAGTTCCATCACTACCGTAAAGGCAGACAAGCTAAACCAAGGTGTATTTTCCGATCCGGGGCAGTTGTTGCAAGGTAAAGTACCGGGACTGACCATCACTCAGAGTAGTGACCCTAACTCGGGAACTTCTTCAATCACCCTGCGTGGTGCATCTACTTTGCGTACCGGTGCCGCTCAGGAACCCTATTACATCATTGACGGCGTACCGGGCATGTCGCTTTCTTTAATTTCTCCGGACGATATTGAAAGTATCGACGTATTAAGAGACGCAACCGCCACTGCCATCTACGGTTCTAAAGCAGCCAATGGTGTTATCATCGTAACCACCAAGAAAGGAAGCAAAGAAGATCATACCAACGTCAGCTATAGCGGTTATATGGCTATAGACAATGTAATGAAGAATCTGGATATGATGAGTGCAAGCGAACTTCGTGCCTATGCCCAAAAGAACAACATCGTATTCAACAACGATATGGGTGCCAACACCGATTGGCAGAAAGAAGTACAACGCACCGCATTCAGCCACAATCATAACGTATCAATCAACGGAGGTAATGAAAAGACGTCTTACAGCGCAAGCATCAACTACCTGGAAAAGCAAGGTGCCATCAGAGGTACGAATATGGACCGCCTGACTGCCCGCTCATTCTTGCAGACCAAGACATTGCAAAATCGCTTGACTTTATCGCTGAGCCTGAATGGTAGCGTCACTAACAAATACACTACCCCCACCGGTACAGATGGCGCCAGCGTATTGGATGCTATGAATTACTATTCGCCATTAGTACCCATACGGGATGACGAAGGCAATTGGTATGAAGATACAGCCATCTCTCAGAACTACAATCCTCTCTCCCTTATCAACGAGAATCAGTACAATTCGGAGACAAAGTTCTTGCAGGGTGTTGCTAAAGCGTCTCTCAACATTGTCGATGGGCTGGTATACAACCTCTCTCTTTCTTATCAGAACGAACAATACGTCAACAACCTCTACGAAACCAGCAAGTCACTAGTGGCTAAAGGTATGGACGGACGTTCTATGCGTGAGTCGGTTACCAATAAGAAGAAAGTGTTGGAAACTTACCTGAACTACGACAAGACCTTTAATGATATTCATAAATTAGGCCTGATGGCGGGTTACTCTTGGGAAGAGGGGAATGATAACGACGGTTTCAAACTGACAACCTACGGTTACTACAACGACGACCTGAGCTACCACAACATGGGTATGGCCAATTTTATCGACAAGAACGGCATTGGCGGCTGGGAGATGTCTACGCTTCGTATGATTTCATTCTATGCCCGTGTCAACTATAGCCTTGCCAGCAAGTATTTATTGCAAGCTACTATACGTCGCGACGGTTCTTCAGCATTCGGTAAGAACAACCGTTGGGCTACTTTCCCCTCAGCATCATTGGCATGGCGCATGTCTGAGGAAAGCTTCATCAAGAACCTGAATATCTTTGATGACTTGAAGTTCCGCATTGGCTACGGTGTCAGTGGTAACTCGCTTGGTTTCAACGCTTATAGCGCTATCCAGACTTATGGCGTTACGGGTTGGTACGATTATATCTCTCCTTCCGGTTCCAGCTATCCGGTTCATACGCTGGGAGCAGCCAGCAATAGTAATCCCGACCTGAAATGGGAGCGCACCGGCATGTTCAACATCGGCCTCGACTTCGCTTTCTTGAACAATCGTTTGAGCGGAACCATCGAATGGTATAACAAAACGACCAAAGACTTGATCTACGACTATGCCGTTTCTACCAACCGCTATCCTTTCGGCAGCATGACAGCCAACGTGGGCGAGATTAATAACAAGGGTATCGAAATCACAATCAATGCAGTCCCCGTGAAGACTAAGAACTTCTCCTGGGAAACTACCTTGAACCTCTCACACAACAAGAACGAAGTGGTGAAGTTGAGCAACAGCGCCTATTCAGTGAAGTATATCAACCAGGGTAACGCCAACATCAACGGTATCTCCTCAGGTGCCATTGCCGATACACAGCGCATCATGGAAGGACAACCCATCGGCACATTCTACATGTTGGAGTGGGCAGGCGTGAACGAAGAGGGCCAGTCCACCTGGTATAAACGCAACCCCGAAACAGGCGAACGTACAGGCGAGGTGACCAGTGACCCGAAAGACACCGACCGTACCATCGTAGGCAATGCACAGCCCAAGTTGACTTACGGCTGGAATAACACCCTTACCTGGAAGAACTGGTCGCTGACCGCCTTCATCCAAGGAACCGTAGGCAACAAGATATTCAACTCTACCCGTGCCCAATACAACAGCACCAGTTTCGTGACCCTGGGTAAGAATGTACTCAGAGAAGTAGCCAACTGTGACGCAAGAGACAAGACCGCCAACTATCCTTCCGACCGATACCTGGAAGATGGAAGCTACCTGCGTCTTTCCACCCTCTCTTTGGGTTACAACTTCGGTAAAATCGGCAATTGGCTAAACAACCTGCGCGTATACGCTACTTGCAACAACCTCTTCACGATTACCGGTTACAAAGGCACCGATCCCGAAGTATCCCTCGGCGGTATCGCTCCCGGCATAGACAGCCGCGAGACTTACTATCCGCGTACACGTACCTTCATGCTTGGTCTTAATGTAAACTTCTAAAACAGCACTCAAATGAAAAAGATAAATTTAAAGCCACTTATGGCGGCAACCTTACTGTCAGTAGCCATCAGCAGTTGCACTGACCTGGATGTGAATGTCAATTCCAAATATACCGAATATCCCGACTCTGAGATAGCGATAGACGCCAAGATATCGGGTGTACTTTATGAATTCCGCGGTCCGTTAGGCCGCCGTTATAGCGAGGCTCAGGCTCTTTCGTCCGACGAGGCCATGGCGCTGACGTTTGATGGTGGTTGGCTGGATAGCTACAACTATGTACATGCCAGCCATCACCTCTCCAACTCGGCAGATGCACACCTCGACTGGTACGGTGTGTTATCGGGTGGTATCACCAAATGCAACCGTCTGATTGTGGAGCTGGGCGGCGACAAGGCCGACCCTGCCATAGTGGCCTCCATTCGTGCCGCACGTGCATTCTACCACTTTATCCTGATGGATTCTTACGCTAATATCCCCATCCTCGACCATGCACTGGCCGAAGACGAAGCGGCTGTGCAGTCCACCCGTCCCGAGGTGGCCCGATGGATTGAATCGGAGCTATTGGCTATCAAGGATAATTTAAGCAAGGAGGTGAACGCCGCCACTTACGGCAAGCCTACTTACTGGATGGCAAATGCTTTGCTGGCGAAACTTTACATCAACTGGGCGGTATATACCTCGGAAGATGTTGCGCAATATGATCCCAGCACTAGCCGCAACGAGAAGCTGGATGCTTGTGTAGCCGTGTGCGACGAGATTATCCAATCGGGCAAATTCGACCTGACCGATGGTTTCCGCAAGAAGTTCTTTGCCGACAACGGGCCTCATATCAAGGATTTCATATATGCCATGCCTTACGACCGTGAGACTCAACAAGGCAATACATACGCCCGTTTCCGCATCTTCAAAGCCGGTGATACCGATGGCGAAGGTGGCCCCGGATTGTTCGGCGTAGTCACTCCACAGGGTTTCGGAGGCATTTTTGCCATGACACCGGAGTTTGCCAACCTCTTCTCTCTGGAGGGCGACGAGCGTAATGATGCCGTGTTGAGAGATCAAGTGTATATCTACGACCCCGCTTCGTATGCACCTACCACCACACCCTACGTATACAAAGGCCAACCGGTGGTTATGTCCAAGAACCCGGCTGTATCGAACGACGGAACCAACAATGTGGGTGACAACTTCAAAGGTTGGTGCCAAGGCTGGCGCTCCAACAAGTTCTACATGGATTTGCAAACTACTGCCGGACAGAGCCGTAACCAGAGTAACGACATACCCATCTTCCGTTATGCCGACATCTTGTTGCAAAAGGCAGAAGCCATCACACGAGGTGCAACAGCTACCTATGGAGATACTCCGAAAAGTCTTTTCAACCAGATTCGCAATTATGTACATGCACCGCTGATTGATAAAGATCCTACGTTGCAGGACTTGATCGATGAGCGTGGCCGTGAGTTCTTCGATGAGAACTGGCGTCGCAACGACTTGATCCGCTTCGGTATGTTCGAGAATGACTGGGCCAACAAGAACATAATTAATCCCGATGCCAAAACCCAGAAGTTCCGCCGCATCTTCCCGATCCATAAGGACATCATGGAACAAAACACCAATTGGAAACAAAACCCGGGATATTGATATAGCAGAAAGAGAAAGCCGCTGTTTTTAATTTAGAGTTTAGAGTTCAGAGTAAGCTTTCCAGCCCTGTATTACGATTTATGGTATGCCAAACGATAAATCTAATACAGGGCTTTCTTTTTATGACATGCAAAGTGACGATTCAAATTCAGACTACTTCAAAGCCAAGAAGCCGGATTCTTATATTAAATCTATGGCAACACGCCGCCTGAATAAAATAGGGATGAAATAACGCCTCAACCCGTATCACTATCCGAGTGAATTATACTACCTTTGTAAGTGAGATAGGAATCACCCCACATGATTGTGACAATCATGTGGGGTGATTAGTACAATCATGTGGCATGATTCCCTATTCAACTAACGCATCAGTATAATTCACTTATAAACTGAACCTATATGGCATTCTTTAAGAAAGTAAAACAGAAATCGGATGATAAGTGGCACCCGATGGCCGTAACCCAAGGCCGCCCTTATACCACCGACGATGTAGCCGAAAAACTATCCCTAATGTCCACCGTGACACCCGGCGACACGTATGCGGTGCTTATGAACCTGGGACATGTATTGTCCGAAATGATGAACTCCGGACGCTCCGTGAAGTTGAAAGGCGTAGGAACCTTCTATTATACTTGCCGCTCCGAAGGGCAGGGCGTAGATACTCCCGAAGAGGTGAGCGCTGCACAAATCACCTCCTCGCAAGTACGCTTCATCCCCGAATATGGACGAAACCAGCAGGGAAAGGTCAACGACCGGACGCTAATCAAGCCCGACATTTGCTGGGTGGATATAGACGAAGAGGCTAATCAGCCTTAATCTGTTTCTCAAAGAAATCTCTCACCTCTTCCCACGGATAGTAGGGACTGGTGCCGGACTTAAACGGCAGGGTTACTTCGGTTTCGTTCAACAGGAACTTCACCAATACATCCTTCGCCTTGTTCCGGAAGAAGACAATCTGCAAATTGGCTCCCATGGGAGAGATGCGGTAGTCTTGCCAAGCCAGGTGGTACTTCTCCATATCCGCCTCAGCGTTGGCACAACCCTCTAGTTGCATCAAGGCAAGTAGGCGAATCAAGTGCGTATCATGCCCGAAACGAAGGTCGGCAGCAGGCGAGCCGTTCTTGATGGCAGCCTCGGCACTATCTACTATATTGCGCAGCAACGGGACGGCGCAACGAGGCATCAAACCCTTATTGAGCGGAGCGGCAGCGTTGCACACATACATACGGGCATTAACAGTCTTCCAAATGCCGACGAGTTCTTCGTACTCGAAGATATCATAGAAAGTCAGGTCGAGTTCCACGTTCTGCATGTCGGCGGCAATCCAGTAAAGGCTTCGCATCATGGCATCCTGGTCTTTGATAGCGTTGGGATTTACAAACAGGGATGCCATCAGGCGGGCGGGACGGACCTGTTTTGCCTCGAAATCACGGAATCCCCAACGCCATGGCGCTGTTTCGGAAGAAAACGCTTCGCCTTCGGGAGAGGTATAAGCAAGGTAATCCATATATCGGTGATAAGCCCGGCGTTCTACATGCAGGTCAGGATTAAGTTCTTTCAATCGCTCCACAAAGTAGCTCATGCTCATGGCGCAACGCAAGGAAACGGAAGAACGGGCATCGACAAAGGCTTTCCCACGGAACACTTGGGGGAAATTGTGATACATCCGTTCCGCTATCTCGCGGTGCTGACGCTCGCCCAATGGGGTGATGCTGCCGCTACATCCACGAGCATCCTCCCATACACGTTGCAGACGAGTACGAACGTCGATACCCAAGGGGGTAAGTCCGGAACAGTGGTAGAGGGAATCGAAGACATCGACTACCTCAGTATAGCGCTCATCTGCAGTCATCCAGCGGGAACCGTGACGACCGTAATGGCTGATGTAAAAAGGTTCGTAACCGGCAGGAGCAGGGGTGGATACCGAGGTCGGGGTGGGATAGGCATAATAAATGCTTCCAGTCTGCTCCGGAGTAGGGGTAGCTTGCGGATAGGCGGAAAAGCTACACAGTAGATACAGTATAAAGATTATGCTTTGTTTCATCATTGTTGCAAATTAGTGATATAGGGTAAGAGTAACTTCATTCTCCTCCTCCCAGGAGGAGGAGTACCCCTTTAGGGGGGAGGTGGTAGGATAAAATACCTTTGAAAAAATGATTCGCTTTATGTATTCACCTACCACCCCGCCCTAAAGGGCACCCCTCCTCCCAGGAGGATGGGAATGGAGATAGTTCTCAGTTATTGATTTTCAAGTTAGTTACATTCTTCTGTTTCACACCTTCCATAAACTGGTCGGGACAGATATTCCCACACATCATGCGACAATGGTCGATCTCGATATTTGAAGCAGTATCGAAGTAGAATCCATACGTGGAGTCATAGATAAACCCTTCGCCCACACACGGACGCTTGTCGTAGATGCCTCCTTTGTAAGACGTACGCTTCTGCAACAGCAGGTCTACATCTTTGAAGTAGATATGGTTCATTTTATCCGGTGTATCGCCACCTACAAAGATACCGTTCTCGCTGGCACATTTGATATTCGTGAAATAGATGCGGCTCACCTCGCCACAACGTCCTTCGGTAGCTCCTTTCGGAAAACGCCAACCGGCATCTTTATGATTGCCCACGGCACGAGGATAGGACGTCACGTAGATCGGTTCCGCCTTGCCCCACCACACGTCGGAAAAGAACTGGCAGTCTACTATCATATTGGAGAAGACGACATTCGTTACCGTTCCTTCATCCCGGTTCTGAATACCGATACCCCGGTTGCTATTCTTGATGATGCAGTTGTTAAAGAGCACACGGTCTATCTTATCCATGTTCTCCGAACCGATCTTGATGGCGCAAGAGCGGGATACCATGGTACAATTCGTTACCACAATATCCTCGCAAGGACCGTATTCTTCGAACTCACGGCGGTTCTTGAGGCAGATACAGTCGTCGCCCGACTCGATATGGCAATTGGCGATGCGCACGTTGCGCGAATGGTCTACGTCAATGCCGTCGCCGTTGCGTATCTTGAGGTTGTTCAGCAGGCTAATGCCGTCGATGGAGGCATCGTTGCAGCCGATCAGGTGAACCGTCCAGTAGGCGCTGTTGCGGATGGTGATGTCTCTGATAACTATCTGCTCGACGTTGATAAGCGTCAATACATGCGGACGGGGATCGAAGTCGGTGACGGGCTTCAATTCGTAGGAGTCTTCGAGTTCCTTGCCCATAAAGGCTACGCCATTGCCGTCGATGGTGCCCGTACCAGTGATGGAGACTTGTTTCAAGTCTTTGCCGGATATCCACATCATGCCCTCCCCACGGTTTTCACGAAAGGCGCTTTGGGTATAGGCAGCCTCATCGGGATTGGCAAGGATGCATGAATTAGGTTCGAGATGAAGCTCCACATAAGAAGCCAGTTGGAAAGGGCTGCATAGGAAGGTGCGTCCGGCGGGAATAAGTACAGTACCCCCACCCGATTTGGAACACAGGTCGATGGCTGCTTGCACGGCGGCAGCATCATCGGTCTTTCCGTCGCCCACAGCACCGTAATCGAGGATGTTATAAGTACTTCCCCCGGTCTTGGAGCCTGCACATGCCGCCATTAGCAAAAGAATGCAGAAAGCGGATAATATTGTTTTTATCTTCATAATTATATAGTTATACGGGTTAAAATTTGCATTCTTATTTATCTTAAAATAAAGAAACCACATTTTGCAATTATCAAGCAGCAGTATCTTCATTCCCCTCCTCCCGGGAGGAGGGGTGCCCAAAGGGCGGGGTGGTAGGTGAACATACGGGCCGAATCATTCATTCAAAGGTATGAGTTTTTCCTACCACCTCCCCCCTAAAGGGGTACTCCTCCTCCCGGGAGGAGGAGAATTAAGATACTCCCATTACCAGAAATGCGAATGACTATATGCTTTTTCAAAATGAATGTGTCACTTTTCTTCCACTCTTAGTATACTCATCACATCCGGCGGGCAGTCTTCCGGCCGTGCACCCCACGCTTCATTCGGCTTCTCTCCCATCACGAACTCCATTTCGCCACCATTCATAATATTCTGGTGCGAGATGTAATTGCGTGTATAAGCCTTCCCGTTCAGCTTGGCGGACTGGATATAAATGTTCTTCTCCGATGCCTGCTCCGCCTTTACCGTAAAGGTCTTCCCGTTCTCTAAATGCAAGGTAAGACTACGGAACGAGGGACTTGCTATCTGATAATAAGGCGTCCCCGGGCAAACGGGATAGAACCCCATTGCGGCGAACATATACCAAGCCGACATCTGCCCGGCATCGTCATTGCCCGATAATCCACCGGCTGCATTCAGGTATTCAGTCTCCATAATATGCCTCACAGCCCGTTGTGTCTTCCAAGGCTGACCGGCATAATTGAATAGATACGCCACCTGATGACAAGGCTCGTTGCCGTGCCAATAGCGCTGCCGGCCGAACATGGAGTCGAGCTTGGCTACGTAATGCTCCTTACCGCCCATACACTCCATCAACCCGTAAGGGTCTTGCGGCACATACCAAGTGTAATGACATGGCGCACCTTCGGTAATAAAGCGTGCAAAGCCGAACGCATTGTCTTCTTGCAGAAATGTACCATCCACATGTCGCCCCTGCGCATATCCCGTACGGGGATCGATGACATTGCGGTAATTAGCACCCCGTCGCATCAACTGTTGATAATCCGCAGTCTTGCCCAAAGCCTTCGCCACTTGTGCCAGGACGAAATCATCATAAGCATATTCCAGTGTACGTGACACCTGCTCACGGGTATGGAATGCGTCAGGCACGGAATCTTCAAGCGGGATATATCCATACTTCAAGTAAGACGTCAACGCACGCCGTCCCATGCCATTCTTGTATTCGTCGAAGTCGTCAGGAGTCTCGAACGCATTCTTGCGCATACCTTCGTATGCCTTGTCGATATCGAAGTTACGGATACCCTTGCAATAAGCATCGCCGATGGCTGATACACAATGATCGCCTATCATGGCAGCCGTATAGCTATTCCAGCAAGGGAAGATGGGCATCCAGCCTCCTTGCTCATACTTCAACACCAGGGATTGCATCATATCGCCCCCTTTTGTCGGGAAAAGCAGGTTGACAAGCGGATGCAAGGCACGGTACGTGTCCCACATACTGTAATCATCGTAGTAAGTCTTCCCCTCCGGCAAACGGCGGATAGGCGTACCGGTAGCAAACGACGGGTAACGGCCGTCTGCATCATTCACCGTGCGGGGCAGGAAGGAGGCACGGTAGAAGGCGCTGTAAAACTTCTCCTTGTCGGCACGGTGTTCCGTTTCTACCTCGATAGTGGCAAGATGCTTTTCCCAGATAAGGTTCAATTCCCGATGGGTCTGATCGAAATCCCAATGAGGTATTTCAGTTTCCAGATTCAGCAAAGCGCCTTCGCGACCGGTAAAGGAGGAGGCCGATTTCACCAGTACTTCTTCTCCGGCTTCTACCTCAAACTCCACATAAGCGCCTATCTGAGGGGCATTTCCGGCCTCGGATATACCAGGCAACAAGGAATCTCCCTTGAACACACCGAAACCGGTTATCTTCTTCTGAAGACGTACGACAAAATGACCGCTATACCCCGCCGGTTCTCCCCAGCCTTGGTAGATGCGATGGACAGGGTTATAACCATATATCTCATTCTTCACGGTGTCGATGGTAATATAGCCCTGCCCCTCGTCGCTATTCGGATGGACTACCAAGTACCCTTTGCCTGCCTGCTGATAAGTAAAGCGGAAGATGGCGGAACGGGAACGGGCAGTCATCTCCGCCCGGATGCCTTCGTCGGGCAGAGTGACGGCGTAATAGGTAGGCGTTGCCTCTTCATCTTGATGGGAGAAACGGGTGGCACGTGCCTGCGGCGTATTTCTCAACTTTCCGGAGAGGGGCATCAGCGTCATGGAGCCGTAGTCTTGCGTGCACCCTCCTACTATCCAATGGGAATTGCGGAAACCTTGAAGCAGCGTGTCGGCATAATAATAAGGAGCGATGCACTTCTGCTCGGTGTCACGGGTTTGGGCAGTCCAGAAGTTCATGCCATTGGGTTCGAGTACGGCAGGAAGGGTCTGACCATACTCTTCGGTATTTTTGCCGAACATGCCTGCGGTATGGGTGCTGCTGGGAGCAGTGCCCACACGGGTATCGATGTACTGCAAGAGCGATTCCTGCTTCTGTGTAGAACAGGAGGAGGCGCACAACAGCCATAAGGCGGTCAGCAGTAAAGGGGCATAGGTGGATGGGGGGCGTTTCATCTATATCTTGATATATATTTTTCGTTTATACAAGAGGTATCCACAGGCGCCCATCACTGCGGTGAAGAGGAGCGCATAGACGGCGGAAGCCAAGTAGGGATCAGTTATCAACGCGTGTATGCCTTCGTAGACTACGGGCTTGGCTCCGGTTGCACCGACTACGATGGCGACTACTTCGCTCAATACATAAAGGAACAAAGGGTTTACACCGAATATCTCGAAGAAGCGACACCAATGTTTCTTCTCTTTCAGGTCGATGAAGTAGATTAACAGGGCTTGAAGCATAGCGGCCAGTCCGCAGGTGGTCAGCACAAAGGTGGGCGACCAGATGCGTTTGTTCAACGGCAAGGCTTCGGTCAGCAGGAAACCGCACATCATCAGCAGGAAACCGGCAACGAACAGCTTCAACGTCTTCTGTTCCAAAGCCTCCTTTTGCAGGATGAGCTTACCGCAACAGAAGCCTATCAATGTATGGGCTATCGCAGAAAAGGTACTGACAAGCCCTTCGGGGTCAATCGGACTCTTATGGTAAAGGTGATCGGCTCCTAATAGCTTTTGGTCGATGACGGACAGGATGTTAGTGGCGTCGGGAGCAAAGCCATTGCCGACAAGAAGTAATACGGTATAGCTTATCAACACCAGTCCGATGATGCGGAGGAGGTATTTATGCCGGATGTATAAGGCAATGAAGGAGACGACGCAGTAGCACAAGGCGATACGTGGCAACACACCCGTAAGCCGGAGGTGAGCCAGCGGAAAGAAATCACCCTCACAGATGAAGTCGAACCAATGGATGGCCCAGCCGATGCAAAGTATGATAAGGGTGCGTTTCAGTATCTTCCTCACTACCGGAGGAGACGGGCGGAATTGGAACTTGCTCAATGCAATGTAGGTAGAGATTCCCATAATGAAGAGGAAGAACGGGAACACAAGGTCGCAAGGCGTCATGCCGTTCCATGCAGAATGACGCAGTGATTCGTAAGAAAGCTTCCCACCGGAGTTGTTGACCAATATCATGCCTACAACAGTGATGCCACGCAGGACGTCGAGGGACAAGAGGCGTTTCTTGGCGGAAGATACGCTGGGGATAGGTTGAGGAGTTTCCATAAACGGCAAGGGATTAGTTACTAAATGCCTTACTAAACACTTCTTTTGCTACCTCTATACAATCACCTTCGGGAGTTACTCCATAGGGAGTTTTATCCAGCGTCCACGGCTCTTCCATGGCGTAATAGTCCAGTTTCACTTCGGGTTTGCCGTCCAGTTGGTCTTGCAGGGTCTGCCAGTAGGCTGCCCAACGCTTGTGATAGAAATCACGCAAGATGCCGTTCCATTCTTTGTGGGCATAGTCGCGCAAGCCGCCATCGTCGGCACAGACACGGTTGCCCCAGGTAGTTATTTGTACGCGGGCGTTCCATTCGTAAAGGTCTTTTTCCGCGGTAGTGGTGCCCAGGTTGCGTGCCTGGTCTATCCATCGGCCTACACGGAACTCACTGCGAGTGCCGAGCAACTTATCCTGCAATAAAAGCAAGTCGAGGAACTTCTGCGAATCGGCTGCGAAACTACGCCTGTCGAAACTCTTAAAGTCGGCAATCGTGCGGTTGTAGGTGATGCGTCCTTTATCGGATATGGACTGGCGGACGATGTCTACCAAATCGTACTCGAAGTTATTATTACCCCGGTACTTGTCTGCTACTTCGAGCATCAGCCGTGCGGCGGTTTCGGTAACTGTTGGGTCATAATAGTTCTGCATCTTCGACCAACTGGATGCCTGGAAGTTGTTCAACGTGGGGCGCCCGCAGAAAATAGACTCGTGGGGGCCTTGCTGGTTGTTGCCGAAGGGACAGTTGTAGAGGGTGTTGGCAAGCAAAGTCCAGGCTTGTTCTATCTTCTCGTCTCTTGTGCCGTAGCGAGCAAACAGGTAGTCTTTCAGCCAGGCTTCCTTGGTGAACTTCTGCGGTCGCCAAGGCAGTTCGCACATCAATTCGAACATCATGGGGTTGTTCTCCGTACCCTCCATGGTGAGACCGATACCCTTGAGGTGGGCAGCCAAGGGGTTGTTACGAGTCAGGTAGTAGTTATTGAGCAACTGATCCATACGACCATGCAGACCTACGTTGCCACCGAAGTTAAGCAGCATGCAGAAGAGCCAGTCGTGCTGTTCATATCCTTTGTCGCGTTTCCAGATAGAGGGGATTCCCCACATGGGGCGGCATTCGCTGAAGAGATCGAGTATCAGCAGGTCGCCGTTGGCAAGGTTCTTCATCATCTCCGGACGGGGGTTCTCGGTCCAGCCTTGTATTACCCAGGTGGCTTGGGGACTGATTTTCTTCATGGCTCCAAGAATGGCCTTACCGGCAGCGTCGAAATCGACCGAAGCAGCATTCTCCAACTCGTGGAAAGGGTCCATGGAGTAGTAATCGGCCTTACCGAAAAGTCTCTCTTGTTCGCTGTAATAGAGCTGGGCTATCTCGGCGAAACGGGGATCGGTAGGTTGCAGGAAAGCAGGACGGGTGAAGCCGTTCCACAAATCGGACTTGGTAAGGGTAAGTCCCAGCTTTTGATCGGCGTCGTGAGGTACCATGCCCGAGTATCCGGGAAATACGGGTTTGATGCCGTACTCACGCATGCGTTTGAGTATTTTCTTCTGCAAAGCTTCTTGCTGAGCGTACCAGGAATCGGGATTGGGACCTCCCCAACCTTCCAGATTATTCATAGCCCACCAAGCCAGGAAGGCAGGTCCGGCAATGAAGCGGTTGACTTCTTCCTTGCTATATCCCAGCTTTTGCAGCATGTTGAACCAGATGCATTCTTGTCCCACTGCCGCCAAGGGCAGGTTGATGCCATGTAACGCCATCCAGTCTATTTCTTTCTCCCATCGTTCCCAGTCCCAGAAGGCCATGGTATAGGAGTAAGTGCAGTAGTTGAAATCGTAGCGAAGGGACAGTGATGTTTCGCGACGTTCTTTCTTAGTAACGGGGGGCAATGTCTGGGGCAGCTTGGCCTGCATGCCGTTCCAGGAGAGCTGGATGCCGGCATAATACTTCAAGTACCAGTTGATGCCGGTAGCTATGTTGACGTAGTTGTTGCCACGCACTACGACCTTGCCGCCTTTCTGGTCCAATTCAAAGAAGTCGTCGGCACCCGCCTTGAGTTCGATGATAAACTTCTTCGATGCTCCTTTGTCGATTCTTTCCAGCAGATCGGTGGCAGGATTGGCAAACAAACAGACCGGCAATACGGCAATAAACAGAGTCAGCAGACAAAATTTGATTTTCATGGTATTTGTTGTGTTCTAGATGATGTGACAAAAGTAGGCGATAATTGCTTTACATAGGGAGAAAATAGGATAATTTGAGGAGACAATAGTAAATAACCTGAGTTCGATATAAGACAATTGACGAAAATCGCTATTTATAATGAACTAAATGATAAGCAGAACTAATAATTAAGTGATAGTAATGGGTGAGTAATGAATAAGAGTAA
>USLU01000059.1 GCA_900555635.1 uncultured Bacteroides sp. | reverse complement strand
CATGCACCTTGTCCCTTCGGCCCTGGTTTTTCCCAATTGGTATAGGCGGGCTCTTCCGAGAGTTCGTCAGTGCTTGTCAATAACGTAGCTCCTGCTCTGTTTCGTATAGCATTGATGCACTCATAAGCGTCTTGCAGCATATCGGTCTCATGGTAGTTAGTCTCGCCGCTTTGTGCCAATTCAATGGCGGCTTCGGCTCTGTTGAGCAATATCTCCGCATAGCGCATCTCTATCCACGATTGAGTAGATTCCTCCAGTTTGGTGGAGGCTACGGTCATTTGCGGATTCAAGAGTTTGCGTAGCATTAATCCCGTCATTGTATTGCCCGTTCCGTTCCATTTCATTTTGGGACCATCCAGACCAGCGATGAAGATCTTCTGTCCGTTTATCTCGTCATACGTGGCCGACATATGGGGGTCATTTCCTTGCGTTATTATGGGGTTTCCGTTGGTCGATCCGTCGCCCGGATTAACAAACATACCCTTCTGAATCACGCGGTTGTCATATTGCTGTCCCCGATAATCAAAGTTAGTGGCACCATCGTCAACACTAAACTTCTTATATTTCGCTGTAGCCGGATCAATATCCTTCTTGAATACACCGGAGCGAAGGTCTACTCTGAATCCTTTGAATTGCATACCGGGAAGTAGCAATTGCGCTTGCAGGCGTGGCTCGGCAGCATCCCACAACTGGTGATTGTTGTCATACACCAAGTAGTTACCATCCGCATCGAAAGCGCTGAAATGTCCCTGTTCATCCAAAGGAAGGCCGTCAAAGAGTTCGACCCAATCCAAGGGCACACCGTAGCGTCCTCCATAGGTGGTTGTCATGCGTATGGGAGAAAAGAGAGCATCTTCCGAATGGCGTCCGTTTACGTAATCGTACTTACGCAACCACATGCTCTCTCCATTATCATCACACTTTTCCCACACTTCGGCAAAGTTCGCCACCTTGTCGCCGTTGGCCTCGTGCAGTGCATAATGCCCTTCCACCATCTTGGCAGCATCGTAAGCCTGCTTGAAGTAATCTACGGCTCTATCTGCAGGAATACCTTGCAACAATACACCGTCTACGCTCCAGTCTTCAAACTTCTCATGTCCATAACGTGCGGTTGTAGCGGCATAGAGGGCGGCACGGCTTTTGAGTCCGGCGGCAATCCACTTATTAGCGCGGGTGACATCACTGGAATTTTCGGACAGTCCCTCAATGGCATCGTCAAGGTCTTTGAGTATAAAATCGAATGTATCGGCGTGACTACTGCGGGCTACATACAATGTGGAGTAGTCGTTGGGATCCAGCGTCTGAGGCTCCGCCATAAGAGGCAATCCGCCATATCGTTTCACCAATTGAAAGTAAACATAGGCCCGGATGAATTTAGCCTCGGCAATCCATGCCTTGGCTTGGTCCCCCAACTTCGGATAGTTGGGCAAATCGCTGATGAGAGTATTAACCTGGCGAATGAGTTTAAAGCCATCTCCCCAATATCCTCCGCGATGATATTGTCCAAAACCTGAGTCTTCGTTGCACATTTCGCCGGTCAACCCCGTACCTAATTGCCAAATGTTAAGGGTTTTAAAATATCCGTCATTGGCAGCATAGTGATAGTCTTCCATGGGCAAATTTCTATATACACCTGCCATGTAGGCTTGTATGCCTCCTTCGGAGTAAATATCCTCGGGTTTTAATATATTGGTGGGGGCGATGTCTAAATCTACGCAGGAAGTTAATCCGCCGATAAAGCACGACGCCGCAATCAGTATTGAATATAGTTTTTTCATATTATTCATATCTTTAAGTAGTTAAAACTTAATAGTACCACCAAAGTTGAACGTGCGGTTCAATGGATACATATAGCCGTACAATTCAGTAGGTCGTTCAGGATCGAGTCCCTCTACTCCCGTAATGGTGAATAAATTATAAGCATTGACAAAAAGTCGAATGTTATTGATTTTCAGCTTATCCGTTACAATGTTTTTGGGAACAGTGAATCCAACCTCCATATTCTTGAGGCGCACATAAGCTCCATTCTGAATATTGAACTTAGAATCAACCTCGGCACGCATCTTTCCATACGGATAACGACCGGATATCCATTGTGTAGTAGGGTTGTACGGGTCTACATCCGGATCTACAGGATGCCAACGATCGAATAGCACGGGGAGAGCGTTTCCATCCCACGCCAACGGTTCATAGAGCTGTTCACCGTAAGATACATACGACATAGCCGATCCTTGAAATTGGACTGAAATATCAAACCACTTATACTGTGCTCCCAAGGTCAGCGCAAAGTTCATTAACGGATAGTTGCGTTTGTTTTGGAAATCATTGTTGTCTCCATCTTTGACGGTAGTAGCAATGGGATGATCATCGTTACTGTCTATCACACCATCGCCGTTCCAATCTTCATAGATGGGGTCACCGGGCAAGGTACCGGAGTTTGAATAGATGGAGTTGGCTATCTCGTCATAGTTCTGATAGGAGCCGGCAGCCTCTTTACCCCACCAGATGTCGTTATAGCGACCTACGACATTGTTACGCCAGTAGTCGTACGAGTTACTGCGCGAGGGTTGCACTTTTTTAGTGAGCATGGAGCGGGTCATGGATACAAAGCCGGTGGCATTGTAGGAGAAATTGCGGTTCACGCTGTTGCGATGTCTCAGTTCCAACTCGAATCCTTTGGTACGGTCGGCATTTAAGTTGGCTTGCGAGAGTCCTGTACCAAATGTTCCGGGTACAACAATGGACGGAGTATCAAGCAGTCCGTCGCGATCGCGCTGAAATACATCAAATGAGAATCCCAACAGACCATTCCACATATCGGCATCAAGACCGATATTTTTCATGGTGGCAGTGAACCAAGTAATGTCCATATTGGGGGCATTACGAAAACCTAGTCCATTCACGAAAGAACTGCCAAACACATATCCGGGAGGGTTGTTGTAATTTCTTCCACCCGATGGATAGTCAAATCCTTCGATGAATTGAAATTTACCGGCACTGTCATCTCCAAGTCTACCCCATGATCCTCTAATCTTCAAATTATCGAGCCATGACAGATTATCCTTGATGAATGCTTCTTCCGAGATACGATATCCCAACTCTATGCTGGGGAAAAAACCCCATTGCTTTCCCTTGGGGAACAAAGAGGAACCATCATATCGGAAGGAAAAGTTAGCAAGATACTTCCCGCCATATTCATATTGCAATCGACCGACGAGCGCCTTATTAGCACGTTCGTTCAATCCGCTTCCTGTACCCACTTGATTTTCGCTATCGCCGGCAAACAAGTAAGGGATGGGAATACTGAAATATCGGCTGGCCTCAAGATTATAGTCTTGGCTATAGCTTTCTTCATACAACAACATGGCGTTAACGTGATGCACATCTATAAACGTACGCTCGAAGTTGAGCGAAGCATTCCACAATCGCGAAAAACCGGTATCATAATGTCTGTTCAACGATGTTGGAGAGCGACGAGTGTATACGTCATACGAATCGCTTACCTCATTGTAAGTATATTCGTTGTACTCCTTCTGGAAATTAGAGTTGTCGTTGAAGGTTTTATCGTAGCTGAACATGAAGTTGGCCGATAGTCCTTTGACGAACGGAAAGTCGTAGTTGAGCGAGAAGTTTGACTGGAAAATATCTTTCTTATTATCCTTATGTCCGCTCAGTTCAGGATGTATCAACGGCACTACGTTCTCTATATCACCGCTGGTGGGGTGGTTGTAGTAAGGCGCCGTATTGTTGGCAAATATCGGGTCTGTGGGTTTGGAACGCCACAACTTGGAAAAGATCTGCCACGTATCGATGTTTTGTCGGCGTGTGCGGTCTTGTATGTAGTTAAGCCGTACAGAAGCCTTTAGATGGTCGATAACGTTGAAGTTCAAGTTGGTGCGCACGTTGTAACGTTCGTACTTGGAAGAGTTAGTTTGAAAGAAACTCCCTTGGTTATTGTATCCTACATTGACGTAGTAGTCTACCGTCTTGTTTCCACCACGGATAGAAATGTTGTGCTGTTGCTGTGGAGCCGTATTTCGCAAAATGGCGCCATACCAGTCGGTATCGGGCACTTTACCATCCAAGATATCTTGTAGTTGTTGCGCATCATACGTTTTGGTAGGATTCGTGGTGCTGCGCATAGTTGTTTCGTTAAATAACAATGCGCGGTCGTAAGCTCCAATCGGATCGAGTATCTCGGCTGGCGTTTGTATTCCGTAGTAACCGGTGTATTCAATCGCCGCTTTTTGAACTTTTCCGGATTTGGTAGTCACCAACACTACACCGTTAGCGGCACGCACACCATAGATGGCCGCTGAAGCATCTTTCAATGTGGAAATGCTTTCGATGTCGTTGGCATCCATACGAGGGAAGTCGTTGCGGGGTACTCCATCCACAATAAAGAGGGGGGATCCTAAGCCGCGAATATCGAACTGATTAGTGAATTCTCCCGGTTCGGAAGTTTTCTGAATCACACGCAGACCGGGCAACTTACCTGTCAGCATGTTCTGTGTATTAACGTTTTTGGTAAGCGTCAGTTCCTCGTTACTGATGGCTGCTACCGCTCCTGTCAAGGTAGCTTTCTTCTGTGTACCATAGCCTATCACTACCACTTCATCCAGTTGTTCCGCATCTTCTTTCAAGACAATATGCAACGAAGTTTTTCCATTTAGTTTTATTGTCTGAGTTTTATATCCTATAAAAGATATATCCAATGTAGCATTTGCAGGTACCGATAGAGTAAAGTTCCCATCCAAATTTGTAATGGCTCCCAATGATTTATTACCTACTACGGTTATGTTTACTCCAATAATAGGCTCCCCTGTGTCATCAACCACTTTTCCTTTTACTGTAGTATTTTGTGCAAATACCGGAAAAACAGCAAACAATAGCATTGCCATCATGCAAAGCCATGTACGTTTAAAGTTTAAATTGTTTTTCATTTGTTTCATGATTAATCTGTTTTTTATGATTTGGAAATCCTTAATTCTAATTACAGGTAGGATTACATAAGGTTAACTTGTATTTCTCATAAGCATTAGTGATTAGTAGTGTTTGATTTAAATTTTCAAGGCAAAAATATTTTTTGCTGATTAATTTAAGTTCGATATTCCACTTAATATGAAATAAAAAAGCGCTTAATTTATTCAATTAAGCGCTTCACTTTAAATTATTTACTATTACTCACATAATCTAGAAAGAGGTATCATATAATCTTCTCCCAAAGCCTCTCTATATTCTTTGCAAAACCTATCATACACACTTTTGGCAATACCTTTTTTACCCTCTGCAAAGAGCATAGAACATCTGGCTGCCAATGCTTCTTCGTTTAAAGGATCATGGAGAAATATAATGTCTGTAATTCTTAGTACCATTTCATTATTTTTTCTCTTATACTCAATATCTAATAGATCACGAAGTAAATCTATTGAGAGACTCGAATAAGCATCTTTAAATTCATCCAACCATTCGACAATCGTATTGGGTAATAGCGGTCCAAACAGCAAAATTTCTAATATTTGATTCAACAGTGTTTCGTCTTTATCACCATTTTGTTGAAATAAGCCAATGCGATGAAGGGCAGTCCTATAATCACAAAAAACATCTTCACTCCAACGAATTTTCAGGAATCCTCCATCGGTCATCACCTCTATATCGCCCACTTCATCTAATAGCACACGTAGTTTACGTAATGTAACGTTTCGATTGTTCCTTGCAGATATCTCATCTTTATCAGCCCAAAGCATGTCAGTCACTTTCTTTGTTGTAATGCCAACCTCATTCTTTTCTGCATAAAGAATCAATAAAACCAATAAGTTTTTCAGACGAGGAGTAAAATTGGATGTAATATCATTTCCGTTCTTGTCTCTTACATTAAATGTTCCAAGTAAAGATATAGAAGAGTGAGTACGGTCAAAAATCTGAGTAGATGCATTAACCGGTTCGCCTTCCTTTTTATCCTCAGACGCCTTTTCAACTACATTTAATTCTTTATTCAAAAGTAGTCTTTTCCTTCTATACAATTTATAGCAGAAAAAGCATCCCGCAATAATTAGCAGAGATACCAAAACTCCAGCATACCATACCCAAGCTATAGTAGAAGATTTCGCTGTATTTTGCATAATGTCTGCTTCACTTATCAAAGGAGTATTTATAGAATATATAGAGACATCATGTGTACGATCAGTTAAAATCTTATCCATCACTAAGAACAACTTATTATGAGATGGAGAAGAATATAGACTAAAATCACAATCTTGGTGTATCACATTATTTTGAATTGGCCGTGAAACTTCAGTCCAAATAGAATCATTCATATCAACCCTCAATAATACTCCACCTTCTTTTAAGGAAACCACATAGAAAGAACTATCCGAAGGCTCATAATACATTGTAGAAGTAAAAATCATACTATTCTCCATATTATTCTTCCTCCAAATCACGCGTGATTCTCTCTTCTTCAAATCTATGGTGCACAACTCTGAGTAGGAGTTTGAGGTTAACTCCTGCTTTCCATATTTATTTCCTCTACCACCCAAAACATAAAGTTCATCACCTACAATAGTAATGGCTGATGAATAGCGGGGATCAAGCAAAGGCTCATAATCAATCTTCTCCATTTCGCCAGTAACCGAGTTCATACGAAACAGATCATTCCTATATCTATAAAAGCCATACCCACCAAAAAAATAGAATGAGGAATCTGCTGGATTAAATGTACGAGCATGGTTATAATAGTTAGGTTCTTCTTTATTGCGCTCCTTCAAGCTCCATTGTTGAGAATCAAAAGAGAAAAAAGAAGCACGCTTTTGAGTTATAGAATAAGACGCTAATCTATTGGATAAGGTATCATAAATTAAATGATCCGTAAATTCCATTGCCGGGTAACCACCTAACACTTTTATCGTTTCCGTTAAGGCCCCATTTTCATCCAAGACTTCTACAATGTCAGGTTTTACTATATAAAACAAAGCCTCACGTGCATTAAATGCAACGTCAAGCCTTCCCGGTAGCTGTTTATTATATATCTTTTTCCAAACGATGTGATTATCTATTAACCAATAAGGAGACTTCGCACGAGCCACAGCATCTTGTTTCTCATCAAAACAAGAATCACCGTTATGTTTCCATAAACGCCAATGACGGGTTTCTGTTGCATCTTGAAAAACTCTTACGTCTTTCAGATTTATCGGCGCAACATCAGCAAGATAGTCATTAGCATGTCCAAACAATGCCTTTACAGAATATGTTCCTTGCAGTGGTACCATAATCGTAGTGTCTTTACCATTATAATTCACTTCTATTGCATTGTTTTTCATATTCATTCGCAAAGAAACCGAAACCCATTTTTCTCTTTCAATAGGGCTATCAATGGTGACCATTCCTTCATTAAAGACTAATGCAGGATAATGCATACGTTCTCCTCCTGCAACAAACGAGAATCGAATAGATTGATTGGTATTCGTATATAAATGAAGGATTGAGCCAAAATCCGGTTCAGCCTTACGCACCCACATTTGGAAAAATATAGCTAATTCATTAACTACTTTAAATGGTTTATCTTCATCCAACGAAAGCGAAGTTCTTTCTGTGCTGGGGGCAAGATGAGATTTGAAATAAAGCCCATTATTATAGGTAAGAGCAAATAAGTTCTCCTATAGAAACAGGAAGAATAAAAATAAGATATATCTGTAATTGTTTCTCATATTTTTGATTCAAGAACGCCTGACAAAGGTATAAAAAAAACATAAAATGGCTAACAAGTTCTCGGAAACTTATCTTATTTCACTCTCCATCTCAACGATGAACATGCCCCCTCAATCTATTGAAACACCCCCATCATCCGATAATAATTTTCTATCAGCTTAATGAATATCTGATCACCTGCTCCTATCTCAATAAGCCCCGGTCCTTCACTTGCTCCAAACCCTCCATAAGCAGTAGAACGCATATCAGGCAGATATACCGGCCATTGCCCATCACTCCAAGTGTAACCAAAAAAGAAAGGAATAACATGATTGGGTTGCATTTCACGCTTCCAATCTATTTGGAATTTAATAAAAGGTTCTCCGGGAACGGCAGCTATAGCAATACGATCATTTATAGACAGGACAGAGAAGTATACATTATATTTCAAAGTTTTGTCATGTCTGCCTATAAAATGTAAAGAATCGGTTTTCACTTTAATCTCCGGAACATCATTTGGGTTTGGATATATTTCTTTGGCAAGCTTCACTGCCTCAATAGAAAGCAATTTACCCATACGGTCAATAAGATCGTAGTTACTAGGACGTGGATCGTCCGGCCCTGTTCGTCCACCGTCCTTAAATAACGGAGCCTGATTGCCGGCACCACCTTGCACAAACAAACAGTATACTTGATTATTGAAAGCTTCTTCGGTATATTTAGTAGCATATCCTACATAATCAGCAGAAATCTCGAAATTATTCCATGCAACGTCAGGATGGCAAGCATAATTCATAAGAATAACTCTAGGATTTCCACTCATATCCTCTAATTTTATGACACCAACCGAGTTATCTACCGGACCGTGAGGGATACGTTCCGGGTTCACTGCTCTGTAATGATCGTCACCTAACCAAGATTCTCGTGCCCGACCATCCTCACGCAAAATCAATCTATTGAAACTCAATTGAGGAAAACTACGATGCCCCGCTGATATACGAGCCTCGAACATAGATATAGAAGCTTGTTTCAAAGCATTGGTTATTTGTTGTTCCAGCCATTCTTTAGGTCCGGCTTCGGCAGAATGAGTATGTTGAGGACAGAAATAAACATTCTTTAAATCGAATTGCTTCCTTAATTTTTCTGCTAATGAGATATTACTGTATGAGCCTAAATCCAAAGAGACAAATGCAATACGCGAATCTCCTGCTTCTAGAATAAGAGCTCTGGCATATAATGAATCGTGTACAGGATAGCGAGGCTTAAGAGGAGTTATATTCACTTTACTTGTACCAGCCATTAACTTGTCCGAAGCATTTGCATTAACCACAGAGAACAAACCAATCAACACCACTAGTGTTGTAAACCAAAAATTGTGCATCTTCATATTTATAGTTTTTATTAGATCGCTACAAAAATACTTGGATGCACTTAACAAAGAACTTAATATAAAATTAAATCAAGATTAAATAATAGCTAATTCAATATGAGATACCGTTTTAATATCCAAATAAAACGGTATCTCATATTATTTACATTGGTACAATAGTAATCCCCCATTTATACTCTTGAGTCGCCGGAATAAGATATTGTGAATCGGGCATAGCTCCCCAACTATCATATCCTCCTACTCCCATTTGTTTCATATCTATGCATACTTCAATAAAATCTCTGGGCATTATATCATTAATATGAGTCTGACGTGGCCTTACATTTATAGCAGCTATAGTATCATGCTTCAATTCTTCTTCATTCCGGTTGAGCCATTGATAATCCCGGTGAGTTGCCTCTTCCCCGTCAAAATCTTCTACAGAATTTGGTAAAGCATTAAATCCAAAGACTTTATCTGCATAAATTGTTAAACCTTTACCGTTCTTCTTCGTCAAAGTCAGCCAACGTGTATCTGTATGATGCCCATTTTCCTGTGGCCGTACATACGGAAAATACATATTTTCTGCCATATTTTTGAAAAGATCAACACTTGTCCCTGCATTACGATCAATATAGTTTTCCTCAGGACCTTTTCCAAAATATGAAATACGGTTCATATCAATCGGAATACGAAAACGAATACCGATACGTGGGACAATCAATTGTGACGGTCTTTTATGAATATCTTCATTGCCCGGAGTAAATGTTGCGGCTAAAGTTTCTTCGGAAACTTCAGTTTTAACAGCTTCCATATCAGTAGAAGTAAATGTGTAATCTGCTTTTATAACCCCTGATGGATGAATACGGTATGTTACAATATATAAATTTCCTGCTGCCAAAAGATAACTAGCAGTTATAACAGCATCTTTACCCTCCATATTCACTTTTGCATCTACAATATTAAAATTTCTACTGGCTTGCTTCCATATCTGCAAACGTTTAGGCATTTGGCTTCCATAATCATTATCGTTAGGAGCACGCCAAAAATTGGGCTGAAATCCGAAGTCATCCTTAAAATATTCTGTACCGGCAACTTTGTATGAAGTGACCAAGCCATTCCGCTTATTGAATACAAAATGAATAAGAGAAGATTCAACTTCCAAAAGGTCACCATCTATTTTACAATTTAGAGCAGGACCAGACTTCTTATAGGTTTGTTCCAATGGTTCTATAGGTAGACGGAATTGTTCTTTCGCTATTTCATAACCTATAGGTAGTAAAGCTTCCGGCTCAGTAGTCTTCACACTAAACTCTACAAAATATTCAGTTCCCACTTTAGGTTTTAATCCATCTACGTTCACATTCAAAGATTTGGTATCCTGAGGTGCAACAGCTATAGAAAGTTTACCACTACGAATTGTCTTAGAATTCTCTTTTACTTTATAACTTATCTGATATTTATCCAGATTCGTAAAATAAAATCTGTTCATTACAGAAAACTTGCCTGTAGCCAAATCATTAGCTTCAAAAGCTACATTCTGATGCACATATTTGACTTCAGCATAAGCAGGATGGGGGGTGCGATCGGGACTCACAATACCATTACAACAGAAATTGCCATCACTAGGTGAATTAACGCCAAAATCACCACCATAAGCCCAAAACGAGCGTCCCTTTTCATCTTGGGTCAGAATACCTTGGTCCACCCAATCCCAAATGTATCCTCCTTGCAAATTGGGATATTTATAAATGGCCTTCCATTGATTCCAAAGGCTACCGGTGGAGTTTCCCATAGCATGGGCATATTCAGAGGGAATAACAGGGCGATCGCTACCTTTTTTTCCTATACTTTCCAACCAAGCAGCAGTAGGATATTGCGGAACATACATATCCGTATTCCACTCCCATTGCGCACGTTCGTAATTTACCGGACGATCCATAATGTTTTTATCAGCCTGTTTCATCCACAAATAGGTTTGATAGAAATTATAGCCATTTCCACCTTCATTGCCCAACGACCAGAAAGTTAATGAAGGATAGTTTTTATTACGTTCAAACATATTGATTGTACGATACATATGTGATTTCAGCCATTCAGGATTGTTTCCTAAAGAACCTCCTTTACGTAAGTCATACTTCATACCATGACTTTCGATATTAGCCTCATCATATACATAAAAACCAAGTTCATCACAGAGCTCATAGAAACGACGGTCTTGTGGATAATGACACAAACGTACTGTATTAATATTAGCACGTTTCATAAGTTCAAAGTCTTTACGCATCAATTCTTCAGTCAGGTAGTGACCTGTTTTGGGGTCATGTTCATGGATATTCACCCCTTTCAGTTTCAGTGGCTGGCCATTAATCAATAAAACAGTATAGTTCTTTCCATTCTCTGATTTCTGCTCGATTTCTTTAATTTCAATACGACGAAAACCGACATTAAATGGTACTACTTCACTCGTTTTTCCATTCTCCTTAACGGTCATTACCAACTTATACAAATTAGGAGACTCTGACGTCCAAGTTTTCACATCTGATAATTGCTTTTCGAAAGTAACCGTCTTTGTTTTGCCTGATAGCAAAGAAATACTTCTATTTCCCAAAGAAACTACTTTATTTGAAGGATCAATCAACTCATAACACACTTCTATGGCAGCATTACTCATCTTATGATTCTTCAAATCAATAGCCAAACGAAAAATACCATTCTTATAGCTATCATCCAAAGTAGAAGTTATTCGGAAGTCATTGATCGCAACCTTAGGTTGGGCAAACAAGAAAACATCTCTTTCAATTCCACTCATTCGCCAGAAGTCCTGACACTCCAAATAAGAACCGGTACTCCAACGATATATCTTTATTGTAAGCACATTCGTGCCTGGTCGTAAGAATTTATTAATCAGATACTCTGCGGGATTCTTAGAGTCTTCATTATAGCCGACTTCCTCCCCGTTAATATATACGTAGCACCCAGATTTTGCACCGGCTAAATGCAAATAGATGTCACGCTCACTCCAGTCAGCAGGTATGGTAAATTCCCTTCGATACACTCCTACCGGAGTCTGTTCAGGCAATAGAGGAGGTTGTGGGTTGCTGGGTTGAAATTCGTAACATTGATTTGTATAGATAGCTGTACCATGCCCTTGCACTTCCCAATTTCCAGGCACATTAATATCATGCCAGTCTCTTGTACTTGTTGATGCATCGGTGATATCAGTTGGTAGTTTGGTATCAGACTCGGCATAATAGAATTTCCAAATGCCATTTAAAAGTTTATAATAAGGACTATTTTCGAATCTACCGGTCAATGCTTGTGAACGATCGGCATAAGTCATGAAAGAAGTCCGGGGAGTTTCCGTATTTACAGAAGTTACTTGTACATCTTTCCAATAGGGAAGTTGTGAATATCTAAAAGAACGTGACGGTACTCTTCCATATCCTTTTATCATAATGGAATCACACGTAATCTCTACGATAGAATAAGCATTCTGCTTTTCAGTTTCTATCATCCCTTGCTGTGTTATCATCGGTACTCCTTTGTAATAAGCGAAAGCACCGGCATGATGATGTCCCGAAATAACTGCCTTCACACATGGATATTTCTCAATAGTGTGAAGTATTTCCATATTATTCAAGGCAGTAAATTCACTTTGAGGATAAAGAGGATGATGTGTAAAGATAAGTACATTGTTCTTATTTTTTTCGCATTCTGTTAACTGATTATCCAACCACTGCATCTGTTTCCTGCTAATTCCTCCATTCCAACGATAAGCCTGCTTCCCACCGGTCCGCTTAATCTGCTCCAGCATTTCAGCCAGTTCTTGCTCTTTTTCTGTACCTTTAATATTGGCATAAGCCGAAACTTCATTGGTATTCAACATTATAAATACCCAGTTCTGTTTCTTGAAGGAGTAGTATCCTGAAGGCATACCCAATTGTTTGTATAGCATAGCATTATCTGTCACTTCCTTATAATCGTGATTACCCGTAATATGATAAATCGGATTATTAAGGCGTGATAAATAGAACTTTACCGAATCTAAATCGCTATTTTTTCGATCGATTATATCTCCCAGATTAATAGAAAACTGGACATTTTGCTGATTGAAGTAATCAATACATGTATCTAGTTTCTGTAATGCCGGCTTATAAAACCGGGAATTTTCCAATGGGCAGTCAGCATATTGTGTATCGGCAAACAAACCGAATTTAAGTATAGGAAAAGTATTTTGTGCCCAAACATTACTCCCAATAAGGAATAAATATAAAAATACTCTGATAAGCTTATCCATGACAAATCATTTTACATTAAACAATAAAATATACAGTTGACAAAAGGCAACAGTATTCTAAACGAAATGAAGAATCTGCATACAAATTTGCTCGTTTACAGATTCTTCACTCGCTCAGGAAGAGAAAAGATATAAGGAATACCTATTTTATATTTTCTATATCAATCCCATCCCGGATTATTCGGCTTCAAAGCCGGATTTCTTTCGATCTCAACTCCAGGTACAGGCCATAACATATCCCGGTCATTGAAAGAACGAGTCATCATCCGTTGTCCGGTAGCACCATACACATCACCCGGAAGTACCTTTTTGGCAATGTCCCAACGGCGGAGGTCGAACCAGCGATGGCCTTCAGCAATAAGCTCAACAGCTCTTTCATGTTTAATACGTTCAAATATTTCTTCTTTGGAAGATGCTTTCAACCAGGCAGCACCACTATTGAGGGCAGGCATATCGGTAGAAGGACGTTGACGCACCTTATTAATATAAGCTACTGCTGTAGTAGGATCACTCAATTCATTCTTGCACTCGGCATACATCAGGTAAACATCGGCTAGACGAATTAATGGGAAATTAATAGGGGTATCTTCACGATTATTGATTTCTCCACCCATATTACCTACCGGTACGAACTTTCTGAAAATATAGGACTCTCTTCTGTTTGTACCCACACGGATAAATCCGTTCACTTCATTAGGAGTTTCATTGCGGGCAATGACAAACTCACATGTTTTAGGTGCTTCGCTTACCCAACCGTCATACATGGTATAAGGCATAATTACCGTTTGCATCATTCTAGGATCGCGTTGTTCATACATTGCGAGTAACTTATCGCGGTTTTCCGGGTAGGCATCTATCGCTTTTCCACCTTTGGTCAACGTACATACAAAGGTTTTATCTTTTACTTCCTTGCTGGTAGTAAAACCGGGAATAACATCTTCCCAATTAAAGGGACGTCCGTCTTTGTATTCATACATATCTACCAATTTAGAAGAAGGCAATGCAGAAGCCCAGTCACTGCCATAGGTAGCACGGTTTCCCATATAGAAAGCCAATGGCATGCCATAATCCTTTCCTACACCACCTGAATTTTGAATGGCAAAGATCATTTCATCGCTTTGGTCACCTTCAGGGGTAAACAACTTGGCATAATCATCGTATAATGAATATTTATATCCCTTGCCTGACTTATCCAGAATAATTTCCTCAAAATCCGAAGCAGCTTTCGTATAATCTTTCATATAAAGATACACCTTTCCACGCAACGCATAGGCGGCTCCCAAAGTTGCACGACCATATTCGGCTGTCTCCCAATGTACGGGCAGATTATGAGAAGTAGCATAATTGAGGTCATCCAAGATGAACTTCAATACATCTTCTTTAGAGCTTCTTGGCTTTTTCATATTGTTGTAATCCGTGCTCAGATTAACACTCTCGTCATATAGTGGCAATGCTCCAAAGAAATTGTATAACTCAAAGTAGAACAGTGCGCGCATAAACTTAGCTTCTGCCACATATTGGCTTTTCTGTTCCTCACTCATGCTTTCAATTCCGGCTACTTTATTTATCACAAGATTGGCTCTCATTACCCCATCGAAGAGTGATTGCCACTTCTTTTCAACAAAACCCGACCGCTCAGTATATACACCGGTAATCACATCGCTATAGGCTTCATCGCCAAAACCGGTACCTATATCAGACATACTGTCGAAAGTAAATCTCAACCCGAGAGCATGATCAGCCTGCATGGCAGCATATACCCCCATCATACCTTGCTTGGCATGCGTTTCCGATTTCCAAAAAATTCCGTCACTTATCTGGTCAGCCGGATACTTATCCAGGTCGTAACAACTGTTCAAGCTCATAGAGGCTATAAGCGCACCTATCAGTAATTTATATTTTTTCATAAAGTATCAGTTTAAAATGAAAGATTAATACCAACAACCGCTTGTTTCATGGCAGGATAGTCCACACCATTTACTTCAGGATCCAAACCGTCGTATTTTGTAAATGTAAAGAAGTTCTCCAAGCTACCATAGATACGGATACGTTCTACAGGCAGTGACGGGAATGTTGCTTTGGTAAAGCTATAGCCCAACTGGATATTCTTAATCTTAAGGAATGATCTGTTCTGTACCCAGAAGTCACTGATCAAGGTATTACGGTTATCATTGAATTCCAAAAGACGAGGATATTTGGCTGCCCCCGGTGTAATGCCTTCGTGCCAACGACCATCTGCAATTTTCTTGTTCAACTGATAGCTGTGGCGAACAGAAGGACGGAAGTAATTATCCAACCAATACGTTTCCACTCCGGTAACTCCTTGCAGAAGGACAGAGAAGTCGAATCCTTTGTATGCACCTCCCAAATTCAAACCGAATGTACATTTGGGGGTAGCACCATTACCTATGACTCTACGGTCGTCGTCATTGATGACGCCATCATTATTCATATCCTTGTATAGCAAGTCACCCATTCCCGGTGTGTTGGACGGGAATGTTTTCTTAGGTTTGCCTGTAGCCGGATCAATCGGAGTGTTGTCAATCAACTTCTGCACATAAGCCAAGTCTTCTTCCGTTTGTACGATACGATCTACCACATAACCATACTGTACATTGATAGCATAGCCTTCCTTAATCATATTGGCATTAGTTATAGAACTTTCGTTTCCTTTGAACCGGGTTACTTTATTGTTGATGAAAGTAACGTTTCCATTCACGAAGTAAGAGAAGTCTTTAATTCTATCTTGCCAGCCCAAACTGATTTCCACACCTTTGTTCACTACCACACCCGCATTTTGTCTGGGAATGGATGCATTACCGTTTACCAACGGAGCAGGAAGGTCAATCAAGATATCTTCTGTCTTCTTATTGAAGTATTCCACCGTACCCGTCAAGCGGTTTGAAAGGAAGCCGAAGTCAACTCCTACATTAAATATCTTTGTTTTCTCCCAAGTCAGATTTCCGTTAGGAATAGCCAACATGGCAAGACCTGTAGCGACATTACCGTTCAATACATAATTAGATGCGCCATAGAGTGCTTGTGCATCATAGTTTCCTTCGATGTCGGAGTTTGTACCTCTCAGTGCATTGTTACCCAGCATACCATAGGAAGCACGTAACTTCAAATTGCTTAGGGTTATCTTATCAGCAAAGTCTTTCACAAATGCTTCTTCACTTACTCTCCAGGCAGCAGATGCAGAGGGGAAATATCCCCAACGGTTTGTTTTAAGAAAGCGGGAAGAACCGTCGGCACGAAGATTGGCCTCAACCAAATATTTATTATCCCAGTTCAACTTGATACGACCGAAGTAAGAACGCATTACCCATTCTACGGTGTTACCGGAAGAAGTTGCAGCCCCCACAGCACCGTCAAGTGCTCCTAATCCCGGATCAATCAGATCTTGCTTGGTAGTTTTGAACCATTTATAGCGGAACAGTTCCTGGCTTCCGCCTGCCATGATGCTGTAATCCAGTTTAGAAATTTTATTCTGGTAGGTAGCAGTAACATCCATCAAGTAGTTGTTCCACTTATAGTCACTGTTCGTGAATGAAGTCTTACCTATTCCGGTAGAAGTAATGGTCTCGTTCAGAAAGTTCCATTGCTCAATAAATACAGGTTTCGATTCGCTTGTCTTGTTGCGCAGCATGTAGTTGAATGAGCCGGTCAATGTCAAGCCTTTCACTGGATTCAATGTACCGTAGAAGCGGGCTTTGACAAATCTTTCCTGATTTTCACCATCTGTTTTATACAATCGGTACAGCGGATTGTTGGCTGCATTCTGCGGATCGTCTTCACCATTGTTCGTAGCCCCGAATCTACCGTCGGGAGCCTGGAATACCATACCCGGAGAGGTAGCGGCAGCATAGGTAAATATATCTTTCATCTTATCCGTGCCTTGCTCGGTAAAAGAAACATAACCGTTCACGTTCGTCCCGATCTTCAACCAAGGAGCAACATCTATATCGAGGTTGACACGTGCCTGCGAACGCTTGTAACCTGAGTTTTCCATAACACCAGGATTATCGAGGAAACCGAATGAAGTATAGAATCTTATCTTATCCGATCCACCGCTGAGGGACACATTGTGATTATGGCTCAACGATGTTTGAAACATAGCATCCATCAAATTCGTGTTCGGATACTTCAAAGGATCTTTTCCTGCATTCTCGCGCCATAGCTTGATGGAGCTATCAGAATAGGTAGTGGGTAATTTTGAATTGGTAAGTCCTTCGTTAATCAACTCCATATAGTCGGCATAATTCGAAACCAAGTCGAAAGTCTTTCCTACCGATTCCCAGGAGAGATAACCGTTATATTCTACCTTTACTTTACCTTGCTTACCAGTGCGGGTAGTAATCAGGATAACACCGTTGGCAGCTCTCGAACCGTAAATTGCAGCAGAAGCAGCGTCTTTCAATACAGAAAGACTCTCGATGTCCTGAGGCTGTACACTGTTCAATGAACCTTCTACACCATCAATAATAACCAAGGGAGCCGAGTTATTCAATGTACCTTGACCACGGATCATGATAGATGCCGAGTTTTCACCCGGTTTGTTGGAGCTGGAAGTTACCTGTACACCGGCGGCCATACCTGCCAGACCTTGAGAAACGTCCGTAATGGGACGACTTTCTGTAAGATCTGCCATATTGATGTTGTTTACCGAACCGGTCAAGTTCACTTTCTTTTCGGAACCATAACCTACTACTACCACTTCGTCCAATGCCTGGGCATCTTCTTTTAAAGTAATTTTCAGCGAGGTCATATTACCGGTCACTTTCACCTCCTGAGTCAGGAACCCAATGTATGAAACCTGGATTACATCTCCTACCGATACATTAGTTAGTGTAAAATCACCATCCACGTTTGTTATCAATCCGTTGGTAGTACCCTTAACTATTACATTGGCACCAATTATCGGTTCTCCAAGCGCATCGACGACTTTACCATTAAGTGTTTTCTGTTGTGTGATACTTGCCACGATATCAGCATGGGGTGATATGGAACTTCTTTCCGTTCCAGTAGCCCATATTGTTCCGGTAGCAATTAAGGCCAAAGATGCTCCCAATACCATTCTTTTGGGAAGAGAGCCGTAATGTTTGACATTCCTTTTCATAAGTATTTTAAAGATTAGTTGTTTTTAACGCTGCAAGTTTACGCCTTTTCATCCGACCGTCCTTATATAAATTGTCCGAAGTCACTATCAAAATTATCCGTGGACAATATTAATAGGATTCAGGAAAATTTTCATAGTCATACGTTTCATTCATGTTTCAGTGTAATATTCATTTCATTTATATTACAGTGCAAAATTACTTCCTCTCAACAATAATCCTATATATTCTGTACAATTGTACAATTCCATCTTACCCAAATGCACTAATATTGCAACACCATTCAAGACTAAAGAAAACAACTTTAATAATATAATTTATAAACCATGAAATTGACTCAAACTCTTTCAATGGGATGTATAGCTATTGCAGCAGCAATATCTGCCAGTTGTACTTCTCCCAAACAGCAGACAGCCGAATTGGCATGGAACGAGCAAGCTGTAGAAAATGCCCGTATGCAGATCGGAATCGAAATAGATACGATTGAAGCCAGCGGCAAAGTATTGAATCCGGTAACTCTGACATCAGAAGGAGACGTTTATTATTGTAATTATGCAGACTGGCGAAGCGGATTCTTCCCCGGCAGTATATGGTATTTGTATGAACTGACGCAAGACAGCACCTTGCTTCCGCTAGCCCGGAAATATACTGAAGCATTGGATGAAGCCAAAAACCTGACCTGGCATCACGACATTGGGTTCATCATCAATTGCAGTTATGGCAACGGACTTCGCCTGGCACAAGTTCCGGCTTATAAAGAAGTAATGATAAATGCAGCCAAGTCACTCTGCACACGTTTCAGAGAAAAAGCGGGAATCATCCAAAGTTGGGATGTAAAAGGTAATAGCTGGCAATCGGAACGTGGATGGGAATGTCCGGTCATCATTGACAATATGATGAACTTGGAATTACTATTCGAAGCTACCAAATTATCGGGTGACTCTACCTATTATAATATAGCCATAGCACATGCCGACCGTACCCTGCAAGAACAATTCCGTGAAGACGGAAGTTGCTATCATGTTATTGATTATAGTCTTGCTGATGGCAGTGTCCGCCATCGGCATACCGCACAGGGTGCTGCCCACGAGTCAGCCTGGTCACGCGGACAAGCATGGGCTATCTATGCTTTCAGTATGTGCTACCGCGAAACCGGTAACCCACAATACCTGGAACAGGCACTTAAAACATTTCGCTTCATGAAGAACCACAAACAGATGTCCGCCGATCTAATCCCTTACTGGGACATGGATGCGCCCAAGATTCCAAACGAACCCAGAGATGCATCATCTGCCGCTGTTATAGCATCTGCTCTTTACGAAATCAGTACCTACAATATACAAGATGTCGATTCCTATCATGAATATGCCGACCGGATCATGCAATCCCTCGCCTCCACTACCTATACAGCAAAACAAGGAGAAAACGGACGCTTCATTTTGATGCATAGTGTAGGTAGTATCCCTCATAACGCAGAAGTAGATATGCCTTTGAACTATGCCGACTACTATTATCTGGAAGCATTGAAGCGTAAAGCGGATATCAAAAAAAGCATTCACTAACACACATCTAATATATGAATATGAAACTAAGATTTTTACTTTTAGTCTTTCTCGCTTTCAGCTTCTTGGGAAGTACATTTGCAAGCAAGAAAGCCGAACAGCCTATGAATGAAAGAAAACAGTGGGCAGATCTTTGTTACAGAATAGCACAACCGATTCTGGAAAACATGAGCAAAGGTGAATTGCAAAAGAACATGCAATTAGAGCTTAGTCCTACTTGGGACGGACGGGACAAACGTGTCAGCTACATGGAAGCTTTCGGGCGACTAATGGCAGGTATATCTCCCTGGCTGGCACTACCCGATGACCATACGGCAGAAGGCAAACAACGCAGTCAGCTACAAGAATGGGCACTGCAAGCCTATAAAAACGCAGTAGATCCCCAAAGTCCGGATTATTTGCTTTGGGAAGGTCCTACACAGATACTGGTAGATGCTGCCTACATTGCCGAGAGCTTTCTCCGTGCCCCCGAAACTACCTGGAAACAATTGGATGAAACGACACAGCAACGTTACGTAGAATGTTTTAAAGGTCTACGTACCATCCGTCCGGCGTATAACAACTGGCTATTATTTCGAGCCATGACCGAAGCATTCCTGCTTTCTATTGGTGAAGAAACAGACCGGTTTGCACTTACTGTAGCTGTAAATAAAATCAATGAATGGTATTTAAGCGACGGATGGTACTCGGACGGACCGGAATTTGCCTTAGACTATTACAACTCGTATGTAATGCATCCCATGTACGTAGAAGTTCTAGAAGTATGCCGGGCAAAAGGTTTTCCTACACCGATAAGTCCGGAGCTGGCCATTCAACGTATGCAAAGATTCAACTCTTTTATGGAACGGCTCATCTCGCCGGAGGGTACTTATCCCGCCTTTGGACGTTCGGTAGTCTACCGGATGGGCGCTTTTCAATCATTATCATTGGCTGCCTGGAAATATGGAGTACCCCAAGGATTGAGCAACGGACAGGTTCGTAGTGCACTGAGCGCCGTTATGCGAAACATGTTTGCGGTAGACGGTAACTTCGACGATAAAGGTTTTCTCCGCCTGGGCTTTGCGGGACATCAACCGAATTTGGCAAACTACTATACCAATAACGGAAGCTTGTACATGACCTCACTGGTATTCATGCCATTAGCCTTACCGGCAACACACCCCTTCTGGAGTGAACCTGCAACCGACTGGACCTCTCGTAAAGCATGGAGTGGCAAACCTTTCCCTATTGACGGACACCACTCCTTACGCAATGAACAAGAAAAACATTAATCCTTTCCTTAATAACTAAGTATTATGAGAAGATTCTCCTCCTTACTATTTTTATTACTTTTTGCTATTTGTGCTTATGCTCAGCAAGCCAAATATGTATTCTATTTTATTGGTGACGGCATGGGGGTAAACCAAGTGCAAGGTACAGAAATATACCTAGCCGAATTGGAAGGAAAGATGGGTATATCACCTCTACTTTTCACTCAATTTCCTTATTCTACAGTAGCTACCACCAATTCCGCTACCAATCGGGTTACAGATTCGGCTGCTGCCGGAACGGCACTTGCCACCGGACAGAAGACCAAAAACAGTGCTATCGGTGTACTAAAGGATCAACAAACCCCAGTCAACAGTATAGGCGTATGGGCTAAGAACAAAGGATGCCGGGTAGGTATTACTACCAGTGTAACCGTTAATCATGCCACACCGGCAGCCTTCTACGGACACGCAGCCAAACGTACGCTTTATCACGAGATTGGAAAAGATTTATATAAGACCGGTTTCGACTTCTATGCCGGTTCTGACTTCCGGGATGCAACAGATCCCGACAATCCTTCTTCCGAAAATCTTTATACTATGGCCGAGAAGCACGGCTATACCCTTGCACGAGGATATAAAGATTACTTGAAGAAAAGCAAGAAAGCCAATAAAATGATCTTGTTCCAGACAGAAGAAGCTTCCAAACACGAATTGGGCGCCATCCCTTGTGCTATCGACCGCAAGAAAGGCGATCTGACTCTACAGGATATCACCCGGTCTGCCATCAACTTCCTATCCAAAGACGCACCTGAAGGTTTCTTCCTGATGGTAGAAAGCGGTAGAATAGACTGGGCATGCCATAGTAATGATGCAGCAACTACTTTCCACGAAATAATAGATTTCGATAATGCCATCAAAACAGCTTATGAGTTCTACTCACAGCATCCGGATGAAACTCTTATTGTCGTTACAGCCGATCATGAAACCGGAGGTTTTGTACTGGGGACTGGAACATACGAGCTCAACCTGCAAGTCCTGAAAAATCAGAAAGTGAGTGAAAGCGGTTTCACCCGAATAGTGAACAACATGCGTGCCCAAACCAACAATCAAGTCAGTTGGGAAGCCATTCAGCAGGCATTAAAAGATAATTTCGGTTTCTGGGACAAAATAGAACTTACCGCTGCACAGGAAGCACGCTTGAAAGCAGTTTATGACAAAAGCCTGAAACAACAGGACATAAAACTCGAAAAGAGTGAGTATGCCCAAGATGAACCTATTGCCGCCGAAGCCAAACGAATCATCAATGAAATAGCCCTTGTAGGATGGACCAGCGGAGGTCATTCAGCCGGATACGTTCCTGTATTTGCCATTGGTGCAGGTGCCGAGCTATTCCAAGAACGCATAGATAACACGCAGATACCGATGAAAATAGCTCAGGCTGCCGGATATAAATTATGATTCTTTTGCGGCTGCTCCTTTCTGGTAGTTCTGCGGAGTACATCCATACTGGTTCTTAAAGCAACGGCTGAAATAAACCGGTGAACTAAAACCACTACGATCACTTGCTTCCGATATTGGCAAGTCCGGGTACTGCCGGAGAAGAGTTGCCGCATGTTTCAAACGATAATTAAGCACAAAATTATTAGGAGTCATACCCGTAAGTGCTTTGAATTTAGAATAAAGCAATGAGCGCCCGATGCCCACTCCTTTACACAATTCTGGTATATCGAATTCAGGATCATCTATATGTTCCTCAATAATCTGTGAAGTTTTACGCAACATCTCCTGATCAAGCGGATTGATACTGGTCAAATCTATTTCAGACAAAGGCTGTTTACGTAATTGGTGCTGTATCAGCAACCGATTCCTCACCAAGTTATTGGCTCTGGCTAAAAGTAATTGTGCATTAAAAGGCTTGCTGATATAATCATCGGCTCCACGATTCAGCCCTTCTATATTTTGTTCCGTAGTGTTAAGTGCAGTCAGCAGTATTATTGGAATATGACATAAATCAATGTTATTCTTTATCTGCAAACACATTTCGGTACCAGTCATTTCAGGCATCATGATATCTGAGATTATCAGGTTGGGTTTATGCTCATAAGCCAGAGCAAGCCCTTCTTTTCCATTACTAGCCAAGTAAACCTGATAGAAGGGTTCAAAAAGTTGCTGCAATATTTGCAGGAGCTCCTTATTGTCTTCTACCAATAACAATTTACGGTCGTTCTCCTGTTCAGTTTCTTGTAGTAAACTATCTTCAGACATATAGGTATCACCGGGTAACGTAGCTTTCTCTTCCTCTAACGGTTCGGCTGTTGTAATAACCTCCGGCACATTATCTACGAACTGTACATGTTCATCATTTTGATATACATTCATATTGAGTGACAGGGTAATAGTAAAAGTACTTCCCTTTCCTACTTCACTAGCTACACTTATTTCACCATGATGTTTCTCTATAATGCTCTTTGTCAGTGCCAGTCCTATGCCGGTTCCGGGTGACTGTTCCGTGCCCTGCTGATTATCCGCCTGGTAAAAGCGGTCGAAGATACGAGCTGTATCCGAGTCCGAGATACCACAACCCGTATCGTAAATCTGTATTTTCACATTACCACTCTCTGTACTAACCGTTATGCCAATCTCACCTCCTTCGGGCGTATATTTAAAAGCGTTCGAGAGGAGATTGAAGAACACCTTCTCCAACTGTTTGGCATCAAACCAACATACAATCTCTACGGGATTACAAAGGAACTGATAGCGAATATTAGCTTGATGGGCATAATCGCTAAATGACAGATAAATCTCTTTCAAGAACTTGGCTATATCCCTCTTTCCGATTTGTAGTGTGAAACGGTTCTGCGTAAAGCGTCTGAAGTCCAGAAGTTCAGACACCAGATTGGTCATTCGCTGCGAACTCTGTTTTATTTTTAGTATCTTATTGTATACTTGGGGAGGTAGTAACTGGCTCTGTAGCAGCGTATCTATATGACTTACAATCAGCGTTAAAGGTGTGCGAAACTCATGGCTCACATTCGTAAAGAACACGAGTTTGGCATGGTTCAACTCTTCAATATGCCGCTTTTCAATACGTTCTTTTTCCAACGAGCGAGCCAAAGCGAGTTTGGTTATCCGATTCCATGCATAATAGGCTATTACCGAACCTATTGTTAGCAAATACAATATCCAAGCCCACCACGTAGCATACCAAGGAGTTGCAATATGAATTGCCAGACTGATAGGCGGCTGATCGGTAGTATGCGCCAGGCGTACATATAATGTGTAGTTGCCGGGATCGAGATTAGTATATCGTGCTTCGGGAACAGGAGTATAAGTCCAAACCTTGTCCAAGCCTTCCAACTTATACTCAAACCCTTGTTGGGCATGTTTGTTTTGATAATCGGAGTGGGCAAACCTGATAAGCAGGTTATTTTGCTCTGAGTCCAAGGTAAGTTGTTTCACAAAAGGTAGAGCTTCGGTAAGTATTTGCCCGTCAGGAGAAGGTTGTATCAGTTTGTTATTAACATGAAGCATTGAAAAGTAAAGAGAGCTAATCTCTACTTGAGACGTTTGGAATTCTTCTTCACTTAAAAGAGTAACTCCTTTGGTATCGCCGATATAGATTTTATTGGCGTGAGACACATAGATACCACAATCACGAATAATAGGCGCCCGAAGATAGATTTCCTTTTGCGCTAATCTTATAAAAGTCTGCTTTACCGGATCGAATAGCATAATTCCCTGATCACCGGTAAGAATCAATTTGTTGCTGGTAGTTCGTTTTATATTGTAGCAATAATTGCTTGGCAAGGTACTGTTAGCAGCATTATAGGAAGTGATTTCCTGTGTTTGGTAATTATAAAACAGTAGTCCGCTACCCAACGTACAAATATAAGCACCTTCTTGAGTGGCCAGTATACGGGCTATTCCTCCTTGATAACCCATGTCGAGTAAACGTAATGAGCTTTTCTGTGACAGGTCGGATAAAGAAACAATCAGAACTTTGTCCGCTTGGTTGGCATAGAAATTTCCTTTATCATCTATATCAAAGTTAGTACAATAGGAATGTGGTTTAAACAAGAATGTAAAACGGTTACTCACCGGATCGAGCATAAAGATACCTTCGCGGGAAGAAAGATAAAGCTTGCCGTTCCACATTTTCACTTGATAAATGAAGTTATGCGGAGTCGGTGAATCCCCGGAGGGGTAATTCTGGTAATTATAGAATTGTTTCTTCCGGATATCGTAGCGGGACAACCCTCCTAAATGAGTGCCTATATACAGATAATCATTCTCAGGGTCATAACAGATACTTTTAATATTATTATAAGGAATAGAATTCTGATTGCCCGCTGCAAACTGGTGTACTAATTCCCAATTTTCGTTGACACAGCTTATGCCTCCTCCATCGGTACTGATCCAGAGGTTAGCATGTTTATCTTCCACCATCTCGCCGATATATGAATAATAAAGATTGGATTGATTGCCAGTCTGATAATCATAATGTACAACCCCGCTATGGTCGGGACTGAAATAGTTTACGCCACCGTAGTAACTTCCAATCCATATAGTTCCTTGCCGGTCTTGATAAAGCGAAAAGATAGAGGGATGGTTCAAGCCTCCTACATATTGAGGAATCTGAATCATAGTATAAGTCTGCTTCCGGACGTCATATTTCTGTAATCCGGCAAAAGTTCCGAACCAAATGTTGTGTTCATCATCTTCTACGAACGCTCGTATCTGTGGATTTCGGATACCGATGTTACCGGTAGACGTTTGGGGCACCATTTGCAGTGCATTATTTTTAAGCCTGTACAAGCCCTGCATACGCGTACCGATCCAAACCTCTTTTTCCGAACTTTCAAAGACACTGTATATATCAGTATCCTTGAGCATAAAGCGCAATTGCTTCGGGGCGTTCCGAGGGATAACACAAAGACCGTCCGCCATACCTACATAAATAGTACTCTCGCTAATAGTCAGTGTATTGATGGTATGGGAAGGCAATTCGAGTTTAAAACGGGAACATGCTTGCTGGCGGTCATAGGTAAAAAGGGAGTCATTACAGGTGTACCAAATCTCATTCCGGTAAGCAGCCAAAGCCGTAGTAACACCGCCCGATGTATATTGCTTATAAGCGGATGTACGAATATCATAGCCAAACAGATTATTGTCGGCAATAAAGAAAATATTTCCATCATCATCGTGAACAATGAAAGGAACATAATTCCCTATCCAAAGGCTGTCTCCCCGTGCATTGGTTATCATGCCTTTGACGTAGGTTATCTGCTCCCCGTCATACATATTGATGCCTTCCTGCGTCCCAAACCACATTCTTCCCAATCCATCTTGGGTAATGCTCAACACCGATGGTTGAGACAAACCGTTTTGCAAACTCAAGTTACGAAAGTATTCGGCATTTGCAGGAAGAATGCTAAATAGTAATAGTAGCAGGAATATGATTCGGTTTTTCATTCGTATTCTCTTTTCCGTTTATTCACTAGAATGCAAAAATAAGGAAAAAAGAGATTGGTCCTATATAAATACTTCTTTATTGTCAGTTACCAAACAACTTCACTCATTTGGCATTTTGCAAGGTAGTCGGTACTCCTGTTATTATCCCCCGGCCATGCGTACCTATATATACTCTGCCATATTCCTGCATGTCCCCACAGATATGGAGTACCAGCCCATATTGATTTGCATCATCATTTATGCGTACCCAGGAAACCGCAGCGTCATCGGAACGGAAGAAACCGTATTGACCGTTGATTACACCTATTATATATAAGGTAGGATAATCATTGCCCGGTTTTGCTTTACCGAAACCAAAAGCATTGATAGTACGTACCTTATCTAAAGCACGGAAGTCAAATCCCTCTTGAGAGGTAGAATGATAAAGTCCATCATAAGCTGCAATCCACAAATCTTTTTCGTAGCCGGGAGTAGAGTAGATACGGTCTTGTCCACCACGAGGATCAGCCCGATGCAAAGAAGTATTGCCGCGAAGCTTCCTTTTTACAGTCAGATTCAAGGTGTCAGTTTGAAAGGTAACACCACCATCTTCGCTATGATATAGAATTTCGGAAACAGCATCAACAGCATAGAAGCGTTTAGAGTTCGCTTTATCTGCAATGACACGGATATTCTTGGGTAAGCCCCGACAAGGCTGCCAGGTAGTACCTTTATCGCGAGTAAGGTAAGCCTCCGAACGATCGGGTGTCCAAATCCAGGAGGAACCATCGGCTGATACGGCAATATGACCGTTTCGGGCTTTTTCTACAGGAACAGAAGCACACATTTCCCAATTTCTGCCGCCATCTTCGGAATAAGAGATAGTACGGGCACCGGGCTGATGACCAAAGATAGTGCCAACCCTGACTATTAGTTCCTGTTTCAACCAAGCACCGGTTACACCATTCGTATTACCGAAATGAGGATTTCCATGACTGCCCAATGGATCAGGACGATCGAGGTCGAAATGAGTAAAACCACCATAATCACCAACCCCGGATATGAGACGGGCACCTTTCTCCGGAGCATAAAGTTCGAGGGGAACGGTTTCTTCAATGCCTGTAGACATAATACTCCATTTAACAGGTTCTTTCCGGTCGACCGCCGAAAGATTAAATGTTTCCCAGCCACCAAAACCTGTAGTGAACAGTGCATGTTCGGGATTGGCAGGGTCTATTTCGATATCGAACATCCAGTGCAGCGGAGCTATTTTCACATAAGGTGCCTTTGAACAATCATACTCATACCCGGTTTTAAAAATAGGCTTCCAATGCTTGCCACCATCGGTAGTGCGAAACATTTCATCACTATTGAAATTATGTTTACCGCCTAAGCAATGGGTACTTACAATCATATGTTTGGGGTTACGAGTATCAATGGATACCGCCGCATAACCAAATCCTGCCTTTTCGCCCTTTTTAAATTGAACAGGTGAGATATTTGCCCATTTCTTTTTAGATACATCATACTTCCATACACTTCCGTCTTTCATCTCACTTGGACCGGGACTATCGCCATAAGTAATCACCAACTGATTATCGGTAGATAATGCCATGTGTGTAGGACAGTATTGAATAGGTTGCCCTTCCACCGGTTGCCAACTCGTACCGGCATCATGGCTTACGTACAAATTAGTACGTCCCATCAACGAGACTGCCACATAAATATCTTTAGTTACCTCCGTATTTCCCTTATCCTGAGTACCAAAAACAACACTGATTATTCCACTTCCCCGATTCATCCAGCCGACACGGTCATTAGGAGCAAGATGCTCCGTTACATCGGGGAAAGAGGTTACTCTCGACCAGCTTTGCCCTTTGTCCATACTGCGCCACAAACCATGGAGGCGAGTACCCATATAGATAATATTCCCATTCTGCGGATCGACCATCATTCGTTCACCATTACCACGGCCATTTTCATTGCCTCCCATAGTGAATGGAACATCAACACGGGTAAAGTTTTTACCACCATCATAAGAATAAAGGATAGCACCATTGGAGCTACTTGTGTATGTTCCACAAGCAATATATACATTCTCCGCATTTTGAGGATCAATAGCAATGCTCTCTATACCTTGCAGATTGCTTTCGCCCAGGCTAATCCAATCGAGTAGCGCAACCCAACGCTCGGCAGAAGCGTCCCAACGATATGCACCTCCCATATCCGTGCGGCAATAACGAACATCTGGAGCAGTAGGATGACAGACGATTCCATCTACAAAGCCACCACCAACTATCTGCACATTCTTCCATTCGTAAGGTACTGCCTTTACAGGATGTATTTCTTGAGCAAATATCGGCATAGTACCTATTAGCAATGCCATTCCCAACAAGAGCAAGTGTTTTCTCATAAGTATCAATGTTTATAGCACATTATTTCATAAATAACTCCTCCAAAGATAGAAATATTTCATTGATATTTCGAATTGAAACATTTAGTCCCCACCAACAACCGCACTAAATATCAACACATTACACAAGCCATAAAACTAAATCAACCCATAAAATGATTAAAATGATACCCTACTATTTCTCTTGCCCCGGCAAGTTTTGTAACAAAAACGCAACATATATGACACAATAACATAACACTTGTGTCCGAACTTTGCAGCCGTAAATTAATCGACAACAACAAGTTTATGAAGAAAAGCGCACTCATGCTGTTTATCGCTCTGCTGCCATTGATAGCAAACGCCCAGGAAAAACCAAGTAACGAGGATGGGAAGAAGATTGAAAAAGAAAAGCTGGAAACCAAAGATTATCTTCCTGAAATACATGGAACTATCCGGGCCAAGTATGAATATCAACCTACGATGGGAGCGGGACGCTTTGAAGTGCGTAATGCCCGTATCAGCCTGACTGGAAATGTACTACCCAGCGTTGCTTATAAAGCAGAAATCGATCTTTCGGACGAAGGACAAATCAAAATGCTGGATGCTTATGCGCGTATTTTTCCTACGGACGGACTTACGATTACAGCCGGTCAGATGCGCGTGCCTTTCACAATTGATGCTCACCGCTCACCTCACCAACAATATTTTGCCAACCGTTCGTTTATAGCCAAGCAGGTAGGTAATGTGCGTGATGTAGGTCTTACTTTAGGCTATACTTTACCTACCGACCTGCCTATCACCATAGAAGGCGGACTTTTCAACGGTTCCGGTCTGACTAACCAAAAAGAGTGGCACAAGGAAGTGAACTACTCCGCTAAAGCTCAATTCCTATTTACCAAGGGACTGAACCTTACATTAAGCGTACAGAGCATCCAACCGGAAAAGGTACGCATGCAATCTTACGACATTGGCGCCTACTACGAATTCAACCGTTTCCACATCGAAGGGGAATACTTGTACAAAAGTTATTCGGACAATGCATTCGGCGACGTACAGGCGGTAAATACCTTTGTCAATTACGATTTGCCGCTTCGCAAGCTATTCAAGAAGATGTCTTTCCTTGCCCGCTACGACATGATGACCGATCAAAGCGACGGTAAGGCAACTGATTCTGAAACAGGTGCATTAATTACTACCGACTACAAACGTCATCGTGTGACGGGCGGCATTACCTTCAGTCTTGGCAAAGCTTTTCAAAGTGATATCAGATTGAACTACGAGAAATATTTCTACGCCAAGCATAGCATTGCCAAAGAATCGGAACAAGATAAGATTGTATTGGAGTTGATGGTGCGCTTCTAAAACAAACACATAGCGAGATTACCAAATAGAGCAAAGCGTAACGAAGGCTTTTTCAGCCGATTCGTTACGCTTTTGTTTTCTATGGGGCGGAGTTGCAGGAACAGAAAGAAACAAATGGCAAAGCGGATTTTTCAAGTGATAGATGGAGAAATCCGTTATTAGGATAAACAATTTTCAGAGCTTTTTTCTAATTTTGTAATCAGTCAGTAATCGATAAAGGACATAAAGTATCTAACTATAATATAAACGAAGAATTATGAGTATGGAACATAAGGCGTTTGTGTTTGACACAGAGAAATTTCACGCTGAGATAGAACCGGTTATGAAAGACAGCATCAAGAACACCGAGGTGGCACATCAGTATATTTGCAATCATCTCGATGAGTTGCAATCCCCTTACACCGGCGATGAGTTGGACGAAGGTTGGGAAGAGGAGTTCGGCGAACTTACACTTCAGGTCTATTTCGACATCCTGCTCACTGCCTGCTATGATGTGGAGGATGATCGTGGCCTGGGCGAAATGTGGGATGCCGTGAATGAAGTGATTAAAGAACTCAACGTATTTGAAGAGGGTGAGCTTCCCGTCACAGGTTGGGAAGTTGAGATCGATGATGTTATCGTAGACCCTGGTATGGAAGGTTTGGGCATTATAGATCGCGACGAAGTAGCGGAGATTCTGCAGATATTGAAGGAAAACAGAGACGAGGCAGCAAATGCCGAACCCGAAGACCTGCTGTATGAAACCGAACCGGAGGAATGGATGGAAGCCTACGACGACCTTTGCAGCCTCTATGAAGAAGCTCTCCGGCAAAAGAAAGGGCTGCTCCTCACCTTCTGACCAGTTGAGCGTATCTTACTTTGATTATATATTATATGACAAATGAAGCTGTTTTAGAGTTTACAAGTAAGACGAGCGTTCCCTGCTACAAACAACCGGATAAACTCATTGAACAGATTTTGAAGTAAAGGAAACACGTAATAAAATGTTGGGACTGATTTATGAAATAGATGACTTGCAACAACTTCGGGAATATCTGTTAAAATTACCCGACCTTGAAAAGATGCGGGCATATTTATTTACCGAATTCCTAAAATACAGCCGATACCAAAATGCAACGGAATGGAATATGGCCGTAAAGCTCTGCGAATGCCTAGCTATTGTCGGATGGGGAAATCGAGAACCTCTCGAGGCAATAAGAGGCATCTATTTCAACGGCAATCCCAACACATTTTTTATTAACCGGAATACAGAACCTCGCTTTTTAGACGCTGTGTGGTCAAATAGAAGAGAAGGTATAGCCATTGATTTCGGACTTTCATCTTTCCATAAAAGTCCCGATGCCCCGTCCATGAAAGATACAGGTTCAGGCAGAGCCATAGGCGAAATACAGGCCCCAAAATTAAACAGCCAGCGGAACTGGATATCTAAAAACCCGATATGCCTTACACGCGGTATTGCAAATTGTTATGAAAACTCGAAGGCTGTGATAGAGAGTCTGGAAAAAGAACTCAAACCGGAACTGAGCCACCGGATGCGCCCGGACTTATACGGCAACACGATCAATCGGATTATACTCAATTGTTCATTCAGCTTTTATGACAATTATCATTGCAAAACCAATTATATCATTGCCGATGATTCCTTGAAGTTGAAACAGAAAGATTTCTATCCTGCTTTGCTTGGCATGTTTTCGGAGAAAGAAATAGAGGATAATGGCTATTATCTCCGAAACCGCTTTACCTATGGCCCATTCAAATCCGACACAGGAACGACACGTGTAGGG
>USLU01000058.1 GCA_900555635.1 uncultured Bacteroides sp. | reverse complement strand
TTATCGGCTGAAAGACAGCCGATAAAATTGGCGTGGCGGAAAATAGTATGGTTACTTTTTAATAAACTTTTGAGTAGTTTATTAAGAACGGTATCTGAGTTTATTAAAAACTCTGCCATTGGATTTCCGAGTTTATAAATCCATCTTTTACAACAAAAAGGCTGCAAATTTCATAAAATTTGCAGCCTTTTTGCCTATATCCGGTATATCCTTCCCAATATTTATTAGGGAACACGTCCAGATTTGTTATAATATTATACCATTCAAGTCATCAATTTCATATTCTTTTATCTGTTATTTACAAGGTTTAAGCTCTTTTCCGGACTATAAAGATACAACATTTAAAAGGATTTGTCAAGAGGAACATCCCATAAAATTCATCCCTAATGTATTTATAAGAAATATTGCCCCTCTTCTTTTAATCTTTTGCGTAGAAAACCTACATCAATCTTATGAACATCATTCTTTGTTTGTTTGATAGCATGTACCGCAGCCATTCCGGCAGCTTCACCAGTCACCAGACAAGGTGGCATCACTCGTAAGCTTCCAAAAGCTTCCTCATCAGTAGAAATACAGCGTCCGGCGGTCAATAGATTCTTCATACCTTTAGGAGTCAAGCAACGATAAGGAATTCCATGAGATTCGCCTTTTTTGTAACGCGTCTCTTTATGCCCCGGTTTATGAACATCAATATAGTAACAATTACGTCCGATCTCATCTTCAAATGTTTTACGCTCCAGCCAATCTTGGAAAGTAAACGTATAATCCCCTTCAATCCGACGACTATCTCTAACCCCCAACAAGGAGGCAGTCTTTACAACAAAAGCACTACCAAAAGTTTTAGGCTGAAGTTCTTTCAGTGCCTCCAAGTATTGTTCAGCGATTTGCCTACCGGTAGCCATCGCCCGCGTAGTAGCCCATGGGTCGGTCGAATCAACATTATCAATGTGTCCTGCATTAAATTGTACCACATCCGGACCGATCAGATTACTATTGAAATGTCTGCCTATCAATGGATATTTTCCGGACTTAATCGCGTCAAAGATAGGGCTATTTTTGTTACTCGTATGCAATGAAGGACCTATGAGATTGTAGTTATAGCTATCGACATTGGCAAACGAGAAACACAAAGTAGAACTTTGCAGTATACCATCCTCACCTCCCTTTTTAAATGAAGCACCTGCCCAGGTAGCCACATCTCCATCTCCCGTCGCATCAATAAAGACTTTTGCTTTGAATGCAACAAGCCCGGATTTATTTGCTACAATGATAGCATCTACCGTATCATCAGCTGACATCTCAACAGCAGCAACCCTCGAAAAGAAAAGGACTTTTGCCCCCGATTCAGCGACCATCCGATCGTAAACCTGCATCAAATATTCTGGATTTATATTCACCCAATTCAGTTTTTGCTTTCTCTCATGAGGCACTCCTTTTCTTGATGCCTCGAATATCTTTTCCGCCAAGCCTCGATAAATAATCTTTTCACCGTCAGAAAACGGACACCATGCCGGAACCATACCTGCTGTTCCCATACCGCCAAGTTGTCCCATTGCCTCAATCAGCAAAGTCTTAGCTCCCTCCCGGGCTGCAGAAATCGCAGCAGTACACCCAGCAGGTCCTCCACCAATTACAATAACATCCCACCGATCATCCACCGCAATCTTTGTGTTCTTTAAACGTATTTTGGATTGTGTGGTATTTCCATTCACATTAAGAGCGGGAACCGCAAAAGCAGCAGAAATCAACCCAGCTTTTTTAAGAAAATCTCTTCTAGATGTCATTACAAATTAATTTATTATATTACCTTTCCATAAAAATCTCGGCACGCCCCGGAGTAAATAATTCCCATAAAGAAGCAACAGTCCATCCGGGTGCGAAAATGTCATTATAATATCCTTTGCCATTCTTCCCGTAATCCCAACTGGTATGTTGAACAACTTCCGGATAGTAACCCACTTTGGCAATGCCACACATGTGTCCTTCATAAGGCAATAACTGCCGCATAGAGGTTGAAATCACTTCTGCGAAGTTCGAGAAACGGGATTCTTTATATTCGTTCGATAACCAACGAAGTACATCGGCAAATTCAAAAACAAACACATCGATATGATTATTTTCAACCGAAACATTTCCCCAGCCACGTGTTTTCAAACCAATATCACCCAGCATCTGTCCGGGAGCAAAAGGAACATCCCACAAATAATACCACGATAATGCAAAATAAGCGGCTTGCTTCGTCAGATCAGCATAATGCTTATGTTCCTCCCCTTTAGTAACTAATGAAAGATAATAGGTAGCAGTTGCAGCATAAAGTGACGCTTCTTTATCTTCGCAATTCGCATCAAGAGTAGACGAGAAATAATCGGCCTTAGAAATCAGTTCTTTTTCCAAATAATCCGCAGTCCGCTTAGCACTATCCAAGTAACGTTTATCCTTAAAGTATTTATATCCCATGACTAAAGGTAATGTAGCCGAAGGAGTACTTCCTCCGCTTTTATCTACAATCGAGAAGTCATCACGGAACTTTCGTGGAAAACTACCATCAGCATTCTGCAATTGCAGAAACATGTTCAACATGTTTTTCAATCGCTGTTCCCATTCCGGATGCTTACGACCTTTTTCTTTTTCATAAGCCAGGAAATGAAAAATTGCATAAAGTCCTTCCGATTGACGACGGATACTATGAACAGGATCCTCAAAGTTCTTGTCATAATTTACAGATTCCTTGAGAAAGCCTGCTTCCGTGAAACCATTCTTCAAATAACTGTCGAATATTTTGGCACTGTTAGCCTTCAAATCTTCCCGGTTAGATTCCCAACCATATTCCCAGGCATTGAATGCATTCAGAAGAACACGTCCTATAAAACCGACTTCTGCCTGCCCATTACTTGTACACGCATCTGTTCTAAGATGTATACCCGAATTATATACCAACGGATATTTATCTACAAAACTACTTACAAAGAATTGGCTAAGAGTCTGCTTCATATATTCAATTGAATAGGGAGTATCTACAGGCTTAGGCAAATATGTATCATAACAATATTCCCAAGTATGGCGCACAAAATCAGAGTAATCCTTAGCTTCACCCTCAGTAATTTGCCAAGTCAACAAAACCGTCTCCCCTTTTTTAAGATGCTGATAAGCCGTTACAGCCGGAGCTAATGTCAATTTACGGATATAACTTTTAGGAGCCTCCCGATAAGGAAAGCCGAAAGAAAGAGTAGCAACCCCGTCCTTATTTTCAAATCCGGTATACCCCAAAGAAGTCTTATCCGAAAGAATAACCTCACCTTCGCGATGAGTAGCCAACGTGTTATTTACAAATTTATCCAGTCTGTTGACAGTCATAAAACGTTGTTTCTTCTCACAGAAAATCCCGGTGAGAGGTGCGCTTAACCTGTCTTCACTTACAATCCAGCTGTCTGAAGTATGAAATGAAGGGGCTTCTTTGGGCGAACGCAGATTACGCCGATACCAGAATCCCGGCATATAGAACAGGCAATCGTTATGGCGGAAGTCTGTTGCCACCTGCTGATTATAATTAAAGTAAATATCTTCCAATGCAGTGATAGATACACTAATACATGTCCCATCGTTACCATCCACTATGTTTTGAGACACAGTCAATGGCATCTTTTCCGAATTCTCCAAATAATAAGTGCCGTTATTATTTTGCGACTTCTGAAAAGTCAATGGATAACGTTTCGCCCCATTCCCCGGAACTTTCAAGGAAATAGATGCAGAAATCGATTCCGGCACATTATTAAAAGCCTTAGCAATAGTAGCGCATGCTACAAAAGCTATCCCACAAAGCAAATATTTCAGACTCATATAAAATATTAATGCGAATCAGCCTGCCTGATTCTATTTGTACTAAATTGTTAAGGCAAAGTTAGGGAACATCCTCCACATTGAATAAAACAAATTGAGCTATAAATAGAAATAATTATCCAAATCGGCAAAAATTCCCCAAAGCCTCAACTACGATCCCATACCCAAACAATTATTTTTCCATAAGAGCGGCAGCACACCACAAATAAGGACCCTGTCCGTGATAATCACCCGTACGGCGCGGACGATCATAATAGTACTGTTTACTGTTCTTCTTATTCGTTCCCACACAAATTTCTCTCACCTGATTTTTATCATTAAGATATGAAACTAAAGCCATCCATGCTTTACGAGCCGCAGGAGCATATTCTTCTGCATCTAGCCAGCCATTCTTAACCCCTTTGATAAATGCGAAAGTAAACATAGCCGAACCAGAAGTTTCAGTCCAACAGTCAGACTGGTCGATCAACTGATTCCACAAACCTTCCGGATTCTGATATTTCTTCAGACTTTCCATCATTGTCCGATAACCTTCTAAAATACGCGGACGGTCTTTATGATTCTTAGGCAAACATTGAAGCAACTCTGTCATACCTGCAGCCATCCAACCATTTCCACGTCCCCAATAATAAGGAACATCCGGTGCATGATAGAAAAGGCCATTCGGACGTTGTAATTCATCCAAGTACATCGCCATCTCCTTAGCAGCACGGTCAATATATTTCTTATCCTTCGTTACTTTATAGGCACGTGTCTGTACAATGGTAATCATATACATATCATCAATCCATAAACGTGTTTGCCAAGAATAACCCTTTTCCGCCCATTCCTTTTCATGCGGTTTCGCATTTCTCGGAAGCTCCCACTGCGAATCGGCATAAGGCAAACCTAAATAACGATATTTCAGATCCTTCGTCACCAAATAGAATTCGAGAGGAAGACTACCAAACATATTCAAATCAACATGATTCATAATAGGTTGTAAAACCTTCTCTTCAGTAAACAAGAAATCAAACTTTTCTTGTAAACGTTGAATAAGCTCCTTATCTTTCGCCCCATCAGCATATCGCAAGGCACCACTCCAATAGAAGGTTTCCGGATAACCAATCCATTTACCAACATGAAGCGCATGTTTTTCTGTTAAAAAGCGATATGCTAATCGCTTGCCAATTTCCTCTGGCGTATGCCCCTCTGGAAAATCTTTCAACATATTGGTTTGAGCAAATAACAAATGGAAAGGGATAAAAAACAATAATATTAATACCTTCTTATACATAAAACTTAATCTTAAATTTATTCGACAATATATTTAATTAATCTTTGCTTTTGATACTTCCAATTATAACAAAGTTATTTCACCTCTAATTTTTCTACAGCATCACATACAGCCATCGCCACTTTTGAATCAGCACAACCATAATAGAGATATAATTTCTTTTTGTGATAAACGAGTCCTTCTATAAACACAGTTCCATCTTTATATTGTCCACTCTTCTCAAAAGGAGCTTCCGGCACAAAGAAAGGCTTATCCAAACGATCTAAGACCTTACAAGGATCGTCGTTATCAAACAATAGCTGCCCTGCACAATATGCACCGGCTGGATAATCTGTATCTCTATCATTTCCGGCATTCTTTCCATTATACAAAAGCACAATACCATTCTTTGTACGAATCGCTGGAGGGCCGCATTCTGTCATTTGACAATCAAAATGCCCCTTACGTGGCTGAACTAGCTTCTTCAATTCATTCCTCTCATTCAACACCGGATACCAATCTATCAAATTATCAGAAGTAGCCGCATAAACAGCATACTCACCCCAATACATAAAATACTTACCATCCACTTTATCAATCACCAATTTACTTCCTACCAGTTTTGTCAGTACAGAAGCCGATTTACAAAATAGATTAGCAAAACGCCCATTGTATGCCTTTCCGAAAGCAAGTCCGTGTTTCGTCCACTTTTTCAAATCTCTGGAGGTAGCTACAGCAAGACGAGCTTTCTTACGATTCCAAGCAGTATAAAGCATTACATAAAGTCCATCTTCAGTCATTGCAACCCGAGGATCTTCACAACCACCTGGATTTTCAATATCAGCAAATTCATCATCAGCCGGAAAGAGTACAGGCGTATCAAGTCTTGTCATCGTAACTCCATCCTTGCTTTCAGCATAACCAATGCGCGATGTCCTTTTTCCAATGCCCTGTGCCGAACTATCCTCTGCCCGATAAAGAACAATAATTTTTCCATTTTTCATTGTGGCTGCAGGATTAAAAGTATCGCTTTCTTCCCATCTTATCTGTTGCTTCTGCATTGGACAATAAAATTCGGTCGGCTGCGGAGAAATAACAGGATTAGCTCCACTAGGACGTAAGAATGGACCTATTGCCCATTCTTTTATCTGTTCTTCATCAGCGATAACAGAAGTATCTAGCAAAGGGGGAGTTATAAATCCATATGCCGACAATATGCCAATTATGAGTCTATATTTCATTTTATCTAAGTTTATATTCTTGTCTACTTATATTCCAGCCTTTCAATGCCAACACAGCTCCATCCTTCAATTTCTCCTTTGCCGTCTCAATAGTCACCGTTTTCTTTTCACCTGGCATCAGAGAGAAGAAATTATCCGTATAGAATGACGGACGTATTGGACTCATCTTTGAATTCAGGAATTGAAACTGATTAAAGAAAGCAATCTGACCGGATGTATTTCTCAAAGTAATATCTACAAAATAGTTATTATTATCTTCTCTCACTTTATAGGCCAGTTTCACTTTTGCCTGCTTCAACTTGCTCAAGTCTTCGAAACCTGAAGCAGCTGGACCGGTCAAAGTCTTACTTCCTTCATATTTATCATTAGAACGCCAATAGAAGTTAGAAGAAACATCTTTTCCTTTCTCATCTTTCAGAATCAGTTTAATAAAGTGAACTTGAGATATGTTTTCTGGGAAACGAATAGTCAGCGCATCATTCACCACTCCATCCGAAGGCAGATTAACCACTGCTGATTCTTCAAATACTTTCTTGCTGTTAATATCGTAAACCTGTGCTATCACTTTATAATTCTTAAATTCACGATAATAATCATTCACTACAGACACTGTATTCTTAAGATAGTCAAACTGTGCATGTAATGGTTCTAAAGAGTTGGCAGTATGATAAAGCGACGCTGTCGGTTCCAGAGACCAGTCCCACATACGGGAAGCCACTTGAGGCATAGAGCAGTTATGATACCAGAACAAAAGTCCGGAACAGAAACGATCACCATAATCCAGTTTATTATAGTTCCATACTTCCCAGATACTCTTCGAATTAATAGCTCCCAACAATTGCCCTTTCTGTGCAAACTCATCAATGGATGATGATTTTCCGTAGTTATTCACCAAGTCTGTATACATAGTACTCATCAGATGGAAACCATTTCCATCCAGATAATCCCATACTTCCTTATTGATAGGCCAAAGGTCTTTTTCATCCATCATTTCCCGGAGGATTTCCACAGTCGGAAGAGTAGGTGCACCGTATTCCGGATTAAATCCGTCTACACGGCTTCCTCTGGGAGAGGCCGTATTTTCATAATGCTGCATCGGATTTACCTGTTTGTAAGGACTGCCATCATGCACTCCTTCACATTCGGACTGCATCTGGAAGCCACGTGTACCATCCAGTTTATTCAGTAATTCAGGAGTACCGGTAACTTCTGTACTCTCATTAGAAGCAACATAATAAGCCAAAGATGGATGATTACGAATACGTTTTACGGTAGATTCCACGTTACTCATATAGAGAGCCTTATCATGCGGATGACGAGTGTCACCGGTCATCCAGAATTCTTGCCATACCAACAATCCCAATTCATCACACAGTTGGAAGAAATAATCAGATTCTGCAATTCCGCCTCCCCACATTCTTAAAAGGTTGACACCGGACTGACGGGAGTAGCGCAATTCAGCATAAGTACGTTCATCCGAAGTTCTCAACATTGCTTCCGGTATCCAGTTGGTACCACGAATAAACAATCGTTTGCCATTCACATAAAAGACACGTGATTTATCGGGAGTCTTTCTATCCGAAACAATCTCACGAATACCGAATCTTGTTTTCACAGAATCACATTCTTTGCCATCAACTGATACTGTCAGCTTCAGGTCATATAAGTTTTGTGGTCCTTTATTGACAGGCCACCACAGTTTCGGAGAGTTAATAATCAGTTGCGGGAATTCTTCGGGGGAGAAGGTTGCTGTTTTTTCTTCTCCACGCATCAGTCGGAAGGTCTTTTCGAAAGTGATATTTTCACCCACAATTTCACCCTTCACCTTGCAACTGATTACCCGGTTACTGGTCGATGGATTGATAATTTCAACCGATACAGTCTCACGAGCCTGGTCATAATCAGGTTTTCGCAATTCAGATTTAACGAAAGGATGGCGTAATGCTACTCTGCCTGTAGCATAGAGGGAAATATTTTTCCATATACCTGTATTACGGTCACGGATACCGTCCATAAAGGTAAAGTCCCAACCTACCGTCATCAACATGGTAGTATTCAAACCAATGTTACCGTTTCCACCGTTATGGAATTCGCCGGCTGCTCCCCAGAATTTCGGCTTCGCACTTCCGGGAACATCTACCGGATAGACCTTTATAGCCAGTCCGTTTTTTCCTCCGATTTTCACAAAATCCGTAACATCAATATAGTCCTGAATAAACATACCGTTCATTGTGCTCAATAAGTTACCATTCACCCATACTTCTGCCCGGTAGTTGATACCATCCAACTGTAACCAGACAGTCTTTCCCTTGAATGACTGCGGAACTGTAAAATCTGTACGGAACCAGTAGGTATAAAAATCACGTCCGGTTTCAGAAATATCCGGTATCAATTTAGATTCAATCTTATTATTGATTCCATAATAAGGCTCCGGATATTTTTTATTATACACCAAAGAATTCAACACTGTTCCGGGTACGATAGCCGGCATCCAATTTGCAGTTGCATAATTGGATAACGAAATCTTTTCTCCGGGATCTGTTGCATCTCCAGCTTTTATCATTTTCCACTGGTAGTCGCCCTGATGACCAATTTCAGAATCAAGCCAGATGCGTTGCGCATTTCCGACATTGTTCTTCCCATTCTGTGCTGTCACTACTGCAGCAAAAAGTAATAATAAAATCGGGAAAAAGGTTTTAGCAATGTTGTGCATATTCGTACGTTACAATTTATTTGTTTATATAATCTTAAAAGTCTAAAAACGGATGAGGACAAAAATAGTGTTTTCTAGCTGTCCGGTATGCCAAAAACAAGTCAATAAATGAAATTTGAGTCCCAAAATCTTCGAAGATTCTGTAATCCCGATTCTGATTGGCAGATGCAAGCGTAGTTTTGGCAATGGGCTCACGACCCAATCCCAAATGATAACGCTTTCCTTGATGTGCTTCCAAAGCTACAATCAAGTCACGAAGACTTTCACGATTACTGAGTTGACCGAACATCATTGCAAGTAACTGACTCCAGCAAGTGAAATGTTTCACATAACGATTGCCATCATACTTGTCTACAAGTCTTCTGAACTTATCATTGTTCAAGAATTCTACTAACTGAGCGAAAACATATTTATCTTGGTTCATTTGAGGTCACCTTAATTGACCTCAAAGGTATGATTTCAAATCGTCGCGACTAAAAAGTAGTATCTAATAGACTATATTTCAATTATTTCAAAGAACTATTTATCCACTTTTACGGGACAGTAATGACATTAATTATTAAAATTGATTATTAAAATTGATTATTCTTCCAATAAAGCAACAGTACACCAAAGATATGGAGCTTGGCCATGATAATCACCTGTATTACGTGCTCGGTCATAATAATATTGCATATCATTTTTTTTATTGGTACCCACACAAACCTCTCTGACTTTACCATCTGAATTAATATAAGTAATCATTGCCAACCAAGCTCTGCGAGCAGCCTCTCCATATTCTTTTACAGACAACCAACCATATTTCACTCCCATAATAAATGCGTATGCAAACATTGCCGAACCTGACGTTTCTATCCAACAATCTGGTTTATCAATCAATTGCCGCCACATCCCCTCTTCTGTCTGATAATTCTTCAAACTTGCCATCATACTCTGAAAACCTTGTATGATACGTGAATAATATGGACTAGATTCCGGCAAAAAACGAAGCACCTCCGCCATACCAGCTGCCATCCATCCGTTTCCACGTCCCCAAAAATATGGGACATCCGGTGCATGATAGAAAAGTCCGTTCGAGCGTTGTAATTCATCCAAATACATTGCCATTTCTTTAGCGGCACGTTCGACATACTTCATATCACCTGTCGCTCTGTAAGCATGCATCTGTATAATGGTAATCATATACATATCATCAATCCATAAACGAGTCTGCCAACTATATCCTTTCGCATCCCATTCCTTTTCTTGAGTTTTCGCATTTTCAGGAATTTCCCATTGTGTGTCAGCATAAGGCATTCCCATCTCCCGATAACGTTCATCCTTGGTTATCAAATACAGTGTCAACGGAAGACTGCCAAACATATTCCGATCAACATGATTCATAACAGGCAGAAAATTCTTATCAATAGAAAAGAATGATTCAAATCCAGCTTTCAAAGGTGACATCAACTCATTATCTTTAGTCACTTCTGCATACTTCAATGCACCATTCCAAGTAAAAGTCTCAGCATAACCTAGCGTTTTTCCATTATGTTTACCTTTTGCAAAAAGATGCCCTAACCGCTTACCTATCTCCTTAGGAGTACTTCCGACTGGAAAGTTTATTAATGACGGAATATCAATAGTACGCTTAGCTTGCAACACCCATTCCAAGATCTCCAATCCCTTCCCCCCTTGATTATAATGAATAGTCAACTTATAATACTGATATGCTTCATTATTACTCAATGCCAGTAATTTCTTTTCCGCTTTTCCAAATGTTTGACGAACTCTATTGTCTAATTCTGTCCATTCTACATTGTCGTTCGACCCATAAAGAGACCATGCACCAGGTGCGTTTCCTTCTTTATTTCCAGTTGCCATTATCGAATAATAGCGTACCGTAACCGGCTCTTTTCCTTTCCAAATTATAGAGACAGATTTATTAGGAGTATAGAAAGAACTTGTCCAATCCCCATCAACCAAATTACCAATATTTTTGCCTTCAGGAGAGTCATCATATTCAGGAGAAATACTACCTTCTATCGGCATATTATAATTATCCGTATTCAACTGATACACATAAGTATATTTTTCTTTTCCTCCATTTCCTAAACTCTCCTGAATAGTCGGTACAGATTCTCCATCCTCATTGGAACAGTTATAAAAAAGATTGCCTAATATTAAGACTAAGAACAAATAAAATAATATTTTCCCTGTATAATATACTCGACTATTATTTTTCATCACATATACTATTTTTATTATTTACCTTCAAGTTCCAACATAGCCAAACGAGCTAATATTTCTACAAAAGCTCCCTCGTGAAGGATCTCCCATGAAGTATTTGTTTTTCCAACAAAATACTTATTACTCAACAGATTAGTATTCTGATTACGGCATTCAGATTTCCAAGCTTGCAACATACTCTTTTCAAATGCGGTTACATACTCTCTCCTCCCATCAATCTTATACAACTCTAGGAATCCACGAAACAATACAGAATAGAACCATATATGATCTCCATTGATACAATAAATCTTTTCTCTCAATTCTTTTGAATCATATAAAGTAAACCACTTTTTATGAGCTGAGCGGGCAATCTGCTGCGCATCAGTCAAATATTGTTGTTCTCCTGTTATATTGTACAACAAACACGCAGCTTGCATCGGCTGACCGGAATTATAGCTATATTTACTCTTGCCAATAGTCAATGAAGGAGTAATATTATCATAGAAAAGATAATCGCCCGGATCTTGCATATACTGTATTAACCATACATATAGTTCTTTAGCCTTATCCAAATATTTTTGTTCTTTTGTTATCTGATATAATTTACATCCCAACACCGCTGCCGGTGCAGTAGAACAAGTATGTTTATTACTGTAAACAGGTTTCTCTCTCCACAAAATACCTCCACCACACGAATTAGTATTTCCGACCATCAAATAATCCCAAACCATTTCTGCCTTCTCAAGAAAACGTTTCTCTTTAGTTTGTTCATACAGTTCCGCCATATCCAGTCCAATCCAGACATTATCATCATAATATCTCTCATTTCCATTTTGCGGATAAACTGCATAAGCCTTAAGATTATTGTCAGTTGTAATGAAACGGTTGATACTGTTGTACATACGGTCAGTCATATCTGCATACTTTTTTTGGTAAACAGGCACTCTAGAAGAAACCTCGCGCAAAGCAACAAAACCTGAAAAACCCGCTCCCTGCCCCCAAACAACAGCATCTCCATCCCAATACGGTCCGGTAGCAAGCGGATATTTTGTATTCCAACAGTCACGCGCTGATTTGCCAAAATAAAGATTCATCAATGAGGTCATCAGAATATCTGCTCTTTCCAGAAAATGTGTTCTCACCACCTCCTCTTCACGAAGCGGGGTAGCAATGACCGTCAACTCATCAGAACGTCTCCCATAATTATCGACTGCGACAGCAGTTATAATATAACTCCCCGGTTCAGAAACAACAATTAATAGTGTACTAACTTTTTCTGTAGCAATACGTATATTTTTCTTCGTGACGTTCTCAAATTTATCTCCCTCCAGTAAATAAGTGATTTCCACAGAAATAGCTCCGACTGGATTAGTCCAGCTTACTTGCAATTCATTCGCTCTCTCCGTTTTCTCCGCCATAAGATCGGCAACCGGAGGTACTATTTTTTGCCCCTGTCCGTCTTGCTTTCCATCATCTATTTCATCCATGACAGGCGAGCCGCCTCCACCACATGCACCTAATAATACAGATAAGAAAAAGATGCAGATACCTAACAGCATATTAAATCGGATATTTTTCATGACATTTCTGGCTTATATGGTTACTTTATTCTCACCGGTTCAATCGTTGCTCCTGTAATACTAATTACTCCTTTATCGGAGATATTGAAGTTACTGATATAAGAAGTACGGGGACCTACACTTGTCTCACTTGCATGAGCATGAAAGATATATTTGTAACTTCCATCGGCACAGACAAATGGCGCTCCATGTCCTGTACCGACCAAGCCTACAGACTTAGCAGCATCTTTGTCTCTCCGAAGAATCGGATTTCCACTATACTTGGTCCAAGGTCCTTTAGGAGAACTAGCAGTTGCATATCCTACAGCATAGTCTTTACTTTCATAATGGTTTGCCGAATATATCAGATAATAAGTATTCCCTTTTTTCAATAGCGAAGGACCTTCGGCAATCGTACCTTGTTTCTTCTCCCAAGGTTCAGTAGCACTTATACATTTAGTCAATGTTTCTTTTTTTATACTGGTCAAGTCGTCATTCATTTCCGCTACCCAAATCACGTTTCCCCCGGTAAATCGTACATAATAGAGATAAGGAGTACCATCATCATCTATAAAAAACGAAGTATCAATTCCTTTCTCATCTGCTACAATAGGCTGCCTTTCTCTCTGTATAAAAGGGCCTTCCGGGCTAGTAGAAGTAGCTACACAAATATGTTCCTCCACCGAATAGAACATATAAAACAAATTCTTTGATTTCACATAATACACTTCTGGAGCCCAATACCATTTAGTTCCCCAGGAATTTTCCGGTGACAAGGCCTTAATATTATTTCGCTTCCATTGCTTCAAATCTTCAGAGATATACACTTCGAAGCCGTTAACACGAGTACCATATGCATAGTATTTACCTTCATAGTATAACACAAAAGGATCAGCAATCGGCAATTTATACTCTGCTATTATATCCGGGTCAATCGCATCTTTTTCGGCTGGAGTACCTAAAATCATCACTTTCTCAGAACGCTTACCATAATTATCTACAGCTACAGCACCAATTTGATATATTCCAAATTCTGGTAATTGGAGTGTATATTTGCTATTTTCCTCACCATATACACGTACATTAGTAGTTAAGGAAGTATCCCCACCACCTACTACTAAAGCATAAGAAATCTCTACTAATACTGCATCTGAAGGATTTTTCCATTTCAGTTGCAATTCGTTAGCTTTTGATGTGGCAGCAGCAGTAAACTCAGTGATCGGATCCATGCTATCCTCCTGAACATCTCCGCTTTCCGTGTTTTTTCCTTCATCCAATGCTTTTTCATTATCATCATTACATGACACCAAGCATGTCATCCCTATAATAAACAAAATATTGAAGAGTATTCTTTTTCTCATACCTTTCCTTTTAAAAGAAGTAAATAATTAGGTTAAAAAAGGAGAAGACTTAAACAGATGTCAACCTTCTCCCTATAAGTTTTATTAGAATAGAAAAAGGGGGAGAACCTTCCTATCACATAGATAGAATCCCCCCCAATATTTATAAGAACTAAACAAACTTCAGTTTACCACTGAATCTGTTGATCTTCATCAGGAATCAAGGTATTCAGATTACGTTGCATTGCCAATGAGCCTTCTACCACGTACTCAAGCTTTGTACCAGGAACAGTTGTATAGTCTTTGAAAGAGTAATATAAATAAAGAGTAATATAAATCTTCTTTAGATAAGGCTTTAACTCATCCATCTCTTCATTCATTGTAAAGGTACATGCTTTTTGTTCATCAAGCTTTAATTCGATTTCCGGATTATCAGACCACACTTCTAACAATTTCGAGTCTGTACCCTTCTCCGGAAAACGAATAAATACTTTATATAGTTTACGATCAAGATAATCTATATCTCTTGTACCTGCATAGATAAAAATTGTCCTATCATCTACCACAAACGCTCTTTGCGAGGATATAGTGAAAGGATTCTTCACATCAGGTTTAAGAAAAATTCGATATTGAGCCGCATCATACGTGCCTGAATAATCATTGAACGGAAGCAAACGCAGCATAGCTCTGCGATAGTATTTACGCGGATTTATCTGATAATCATAAGATTGGTCACCCAATATCTGTATGGGTAACACCCACTTATCTGCCTGGTCAAGTGTCTCATCCAACGTAAATTCAATTGGCAATGTTGTTAAACACTCACCAGCAGGCATTTCCACAGACTCAGGCATATTATAATACTTTGTTGGCAACTGTTGAAAATAAAGTTCCTCACGATGCCCATATTGTTCTATGTTTAACCGCTTCAAAGTATCAGCATCCAAACCAAAATGAATTGTATGAGATTGGTTATTCATAGTAGATCCACTCATAATAACTGGAAGATCATATTTTACCACTCCACCTGGCTTAAAGCGTACATATGTCGTAGTTACCCCTTGATCATTAACATTCGCTTTAAAAGAAGCCATATGTAAATACTGTTCATCTTCCCATTCCTTATTACAGGCAGTGCAACAAATGGTTAGCATCATGCCTAAAATCAAATAATATATATTCCTCATTTTATTCAATATCTAAAAGGTTATTCAGGATTTGTCCAACCTGGATTCTGAACCAGATTCACATTGTGTTTTAATTCAGTATGGTCAATCGGACAAAGCCACATTTTTTCAGCAAAAATTGTAGGTAACGACGTACACATCACAGGTGTATGAAATTGATCAGCCATATCCTTTGATGCCAAAATATTACAACCATATACAGGAGTAGTTTCTTCTAGAGGTGCATCTAACCAACGACGTAAATCCCAGTAGCGATGCCCCTCAGCAAAAAACTCAATCTGCCGCTCACGTTTTAACATCCTTCGGAATTCATTTGGATCATCATAAGCAGTTTCATGGCCTTTAACTTTATCATAATCAGGCAATCCTGCACGAATACGAATAGGCCGAATCCCCTTCTTCATTTCAGTTATGTCACGTTTCACAGAATGCATTTTACTACCATCCCAAGAAGGAACCTCATACGAACCCGTCAGTTCATTCAATGCTTCTGCATAAATTAACAATACCTCTGCATAACGAATGGCCGGGTCTGCTTTATGCTCAATACGATCAACATCATACGAATTTTTCTGCGTATAACTGATATCATTTGGGTGTACATATTTTTTAACACCGATACCTGTGCGAAGCCAATAAGAGGAGTTAGCATACCCATTACTTTCACCACGGTAGTAGAATACTTGTATATTTTTCTCCTCATCATGAGTGTTATCATTCAGTGCATTTAACAAATGCCATGTACTTCCATTATAGCCCACTGACGCATAAAAACGAGGCTCACGTTGCACATATTGTTTAGACACACCAGTACCCAACGGCCCCAGTTCGGGATAATCGACTAATTCATTCGTCTCTACATACCCCTCTTCTCTTGGACGAGAATCATAACGTTCGTTATATCCATCAAACTCCTTGTACACATCATTCATACCTGGACAATTCGTACCATCATTCATATAATAAGCATCACATTGCTTTTGGGTCATACCTTGCGAACCATATCCACCAGCACCATTACGTGGAAGTTGGTGAACAACCATAATATCTACACTTTCACGGCTTTGGTTCTTACCTCGAGTAAAAATTAGTTCTTCATTCTGACTTACTATAATACTTCCATCAAACATTTCACGATATGATTGAAAAGGATCAATATTTTTCCATCCATTTGGCCATGATTGATCGGAAAATTCATCATCATGTGGTGGAACAATTGTCGCTGGATATGCAATATCACCAGTATTACTATTGAAGTATGCCACATGTATGCCATAAATATTCAAATCCATCACATCTTTAGCTGCCGCCGCTGCCTTTGCCCATTTAGCCTCATCATAAGTTTCGGGAAGCAAACGTTTCCCATCTTTATTCACCAAAGCTGAAGACACCACTTCTGGAGCTTTTCCATTAAATAGCGGACTAGCTGCATACAAAAGAATTTTGGCTCGTAAAGCTAAGGCAGCTCCTCTCGTCGGACGAAGCACCTCCTGTACTGAACGTTGTAATGGTAATCGTTCTGCAGCTTTCAAAAGTTCACCAGTAATGTAGTCCACACATTCATCATACGAATTTCTCGGGTAAGCTAATTCATCATATTCTTTTGTGTAATCGACCCCCTCATCCGGAATGATAGGCACTGGACCAAATGCACGAAGCATCAACCAATAATAGTATGCCTTCAAAAAATGCGCCTGCCCTTTAAAATCTGTGATTTCTTCTTCTGTAAATTCCTTATTTTTATCTATATTATTCAAGAATATAGCTACTTGACGAATACCCAAATAAGCATTCTTCCAAATACCACTACTGGAATTATTAACTCCACTTTCACTATATTGGCCACTCTTCCATTTCTCATAACCACCGTCTCCATAATACATGTCATCAGCAAAATTAAAAGGATAATCTCTCTTACTACAAACATCCTGTAAGTAACCATTACTTAAATAAGAATACCCTCTTGCTAACCACCTGTTTGTATAATCCCGATTGCTAAAGACATCTTCAATGCTCATTCTTTCATCAAATAGATAATCTGAATCTAAATAATCAGAGCATCCTACTAAAGAGGTCAATCCCACAGCGAAGGATAAAATTGTTATTATCTTTTTCATACATATTCTTTTTTTACAAATTAACAGATACACCTAAAGAAAGCGTCTTATTTAGCGGATACGACTTTCCTGTAGAACTTCCCATTTCCGGATCCCAAAGCTTAAACTTAGAGAAAGTGAGTAAATTAGTCCCAGTAAAGAAAATACGTACCGTATTCATATGAGCTTTACGAACTAGACTTGCAGGAAGTGTATAACCAATATCTAATGTCTTCAAACGAAGATAAGCTCCATTTCTAAGCCAATATGTAGAAGCACGATTATTATTATCATTCTTTCCATAAGTCAAACGAGGATATTCTGCATTCGGATCTTCATTGACACCTAAAATCCAACGATTGCCTTCAGCCATTTCTTTCATCACATTTCCCCAACCATCACCATCACTATTACCGCCGGAGAACATATAAACAGTAGAACCGTCTATAAAATAAGTGGATTTACCTACACCTTGGAAATGTACATTCACATCTAAACCTTTCCATTTTGCCGACACACCGAAACCATACGTAAAATTAGGTTTTTTTGTTGCACCAATTGCCACCTTATCATTATCATCAATTACTCCGTCTCCATTAATATCTTTGTACTTAATATCACCCGGCATAACATCACCAAATTGTTTTGGCCAATTACGAATTTCTTCATAATCCTTAAATAGGCCTAATGCAACCAGTCCCATAGCTTGATCAACCCGGTGCCCTTCCTGCATTTTATACCAGTAGACAGTATTTTCTTCATCACGCTCTAAAATCTCATTTTTACTATAAGTCATGTTTCCACGTATAGTCAAATCCACTTTGTCTATTTTATGGCGGAAAGACAAATTTCCATCAAATCCACGCGCTTCAACTATTCCGACATTGGCATAAGGGTGAATATCCTTTTCATTTGCTTTACCATCCTTATATTCCGTCCATGTACCCAATGAAGCGACCCAAGGTAGATAGTTACGTTCCATATAAATGCCTTCTCTTCGTTCATGAAAGTAATCTATAGAACCTGATAGTTTATCATCAAAAAATGAAAAATCTATACCTAAATCTTGTTTTGTGGATACTTCCCATGACACGTTCGTTGAAGCGACAGAAGTATAGCGCATACCACCATAATATCTGTTATAGCCAAAATCCGCAAATTGATATCCCCCAACAGGGTTATTTCCACTTACTACTTTTCCATCTTTGTCTCTCTCCAACATTGTTTCAAGATTATACAAATATGGGAAACGAGTATCTCCTAAATTATCATTACCTGTTTTACCATACGAATAACGTATTTTAAACATATTCACCCATTTTAAATTATCTTTAATAATAGATTCTTCCGCCATATTCCATGCACCAGAAATAGCAGGAAAGAAACCGAAACGATTATCTTTATGGAAATTCTCCGAGCCAGTATACCCAAAGTTAAAATCAATAAAGTAACGATATTTCCAGTTATAGTTAGCACGTCCAGCTAATCCTTGATTACGCCGAGAAATACCATTCTTAAGATCTGTACCGATACCTTGAGTTGCTGTTTTTGCAGATTGTGAATACTTTACAACCGCTCCCACATGGTGATCTTTAAATCCACGGTTATAATGCAATTCCCATTCTAAAAACTCATTTCTTTTTCCACTTGAACCGGAAGTTTGTGTCATCCTCTTCTCCTCCGAAACACGAGTAAAAATCAAATCCCCATTTACATCACGATAAGGTTCTGCTTTATATAGTTCTGGCCACTTCACTCGTTTTATCCAATTGGAGTTTTCCGTATCATACCCGAAGCGTCCAATAAATTTAAGTCCTTTCGTAATAAAATCCAGCTTCTGTTCCAACGTTACATTTGTTTGAATATTATTCTGCCAACTTTCATTGTATCCAGTCATAGTAGCTTGCACCCATGGATTGATATTACCTTCCTTTGCAGTCCAAGAGGATACTTTACCATCTGAATATGTTATCGGCATCATAATAGAGTTATATCCCATCAACGTTGTCCAAATAGCATCTGTTCCTACACCCGGATCGTTCTGTTTACGTAATGAACCAGAAACACCAACTTTCAACAAGGTTGTTTTAGTTATATCAATATCCACATTCATACGATATGTCCACTTTCGGAAATTAGCATTAGTATTATATTTCTTCAGCGACTTATCTGTTTTGTACATACCTTGTTGATCCTGATAGCTACCACCAACATAATAGCGGGCAGTCCTACCACCACCAGTCATATTTAATGAAGCACGAGTGCTCCATGCACCATCTCGCAATATCAAGTCCATCCAATCCACATTCGGATATAAATCCGGATCAAGACCAAGACGGAATAATTCCAATTCTTCAGGCTGATACAAAGGTTCTTGATTACGAGTCGTCTTCGCCTCGTTTGCCATCGAAGCATACGTGTACCCATCTACAAATTCAGGAAGCTGAGTAAACATACTATAAAAAGTTTCGACTTTAGCATTTATGTTAATTTTCCCCTCTTTACCACGACGAGTATTAACCAAAATAACACCATTAGCTCCCTTGCTACCATAAATTGCCGTAGCTGAAGCATCCTTCAATACCGTAAAAGATTCCACATCTTCGACATTAATCTCATTCAAGTCGCGTTCAAATCCATCAACTAAAACCAATGCAGCATTACTAGCACCAAAAGTAGAGATACTTCGTATCCAAAACTCAGAAACAGAACCAGGTCGACCATTGGATTGCATAGCCTGGATTCCAGGAACAACACCCGCTAATGCATCAGCCATAGAAGCACTTGGGCTTGTTTTCAATGCTGCAACATCTACATTGGTCACAGCACCAGTCACAGCAATTTTCTTTTGTGTACCAGTACCAGTAACTACTACTTCATCAATAAGGGTAGCTTTAGCTTCCTCCATAGCTATATTTACTGTTCGTTGCTCTTTTACCAATACTTCCACTGGTTCATATCCAATATAAGTAAAAACTAATTTGTTATAAGGAGGCATTTTGAGTAGAAACTTACCATTTATATCGGTTATCGCACCTAAACCGGGCATATTCGCAATAGATACATTGACACCTATTAACGGTTCTTTGTTTGTATCAGTTACGATACCTGTCACTACAATCTCTTTCTGTGCAAAAGCATGAACCGAGAATCCGAGTAACATCATACATATTAATAAAATATTTCTCATCATAAGTGTATTTATCATTATTAGTCTTCCATAGCAATTCTTCGGATACGATGATTATTTGAGTCTCCCACCAAGAGACATTCTCTCTTTTCATCCCACACTATACTTGCAGGAAAATTAAAGCGAGCCTCTTTACGTAAATCTCCATCGTTAAACCCTTTCGTACCATCACCATTTGGTCTTCCTGCATATATTTTTACACGCCCAGTAGGAGTCAGAGTACGGACACAATGATTTTGCTTATCTACGAAATAAAAATCATATTCATCCTTTTGCCCTGCATACTCATCGTTTTTCACAAAGCATCCTTGTTGCGGTTCGTTCATGCGAACATTACCTCCAACACCGTCCACGATTCCTGATGCTTCATATTTTCCACAAACCAAATAAGGGGTAGTAAATGTTTTCTCATCAAAGTCATAATCCGCACGATAAATCACATGCTTATTTCTCACCATAATATACATATAGTCACCTTTGGGATGAATAGCGATAAAACATTGTATAGAACCATAAGGCATTTGAATCTTATCCATCTTATAATCACCCGTAACAGGGTCATACCGTCCAATCCATCCTTTATCAAATCGAGAAGTATAAATTTCCCCATTAATAGGATGAGGAATCGCTGCTCTACAACCACGAGCATATATGGCCTTTACCTGTGTTTGAAAGTTTGACTCCGGCGAATAAAAAAATATTCCATTTTTATTGTCTTGAGCAATATCCCTGACAACCATCAGCTGACCGTCATTTGTAAAACTCAAAATATTAGCAGTACCAGCAGCTTCACCTGTAAATTTTATCGACTCCAACGTTTCTTCAGCGAAATCAACAATTCGATGTGTTTTTCCTCCTCCACACACATACAAACGATCTTTGTTATTAGGATCAAAAACCAACCACTCCATTTTTTCCAATCCTCCACAGTTTCCCCATGGACCATCTATGATATCAAAGTTTGTATTTTCGTCCAATATATCAGGCTTTGTCTCTCCGACCAAAGTAGATACCAGCATTTTCTTCTTATAGACAAATTTTTCATCTATCTCTCCATAAGCTAATTCTTCCCCACGTCCGTCGAGAACAGTGACTTCAATATTACCTGCATCGGCACCACGTGGCACAAAACAATACAAATTATCGTTCGTTACAGTAATTACCTTCGCTTCTTTCCCTCCGATAGTTACTTTCACTTTAGTCGGATCATCGCCAAAATTATTTCCATACAATAATAAACGAGATCCCCAACCTCCCTCCTTGGGAATAAAATCAGAAATTACCACTGGCTTACTTGGATCAAAAAGCGCCCCTTTCTCGCCTCCATCATCATCCTTACAGCCAATGAAGCAAAAACTAACCAATGTCAGCAATCCCCATAGGAAAAGCCAACCATGATTTTCTGTTTTCATTTTCATAATACATTGATTTTAAATGTTAATAAATAGAATTTTAGTATTAAGTTTCTATGAATAATTACTTTCGTATGTTACAAATTCATAGAAGTTATTTAAAGACTGGCACTAAATCAGAATTAGAGGGTTCTAGTCCTTTTATATATGGCCAACCATTTTCATCCCACCGTAAACGATCAAGTAAAACAACTCGCCCGTCATCTATGGCATCAACCTTATAGCTATGGTAAACCACCCACTCAGTACCCTCATCATCCTTTATTAAAATACTGTTGTGCCCCGGACCCACCCAAACATTATTCTTATTAACCACCAGCTTAAAATTATTTTGAAGCATATCACCACCTTTATCATCTACATAAGGTCCCAGCAAATCTTTGGAACGTCCGACAACTGCCCGGTAAGTACTATTAAGGCCATCGCAACAGCTTCCAACAGAAGCAAAAAGATAAAAATAATCACCTCTTTTATAAATATTTGTTGCTTCAAACTTAGCCCCACAGACCTTCTTCAACAATACCGGCGTTCCATCCGTCTTCCTTTTTACTGCTAAACCATCATCAGTTAACTCTGTAGCATAAATGCCGTTAAAACTGCCCCAAAACATATACTTTTTACCATTCTCTTCAATATAGAACTGATCTATAGAATTGCGTACTCCGATTTCTTTCCCATTGATAAGGCACCCATGATCAATAAACGGTCCTTCTGGAGAGTCTGCTGTAGCCACACCAATATGACATTCATCTTGCTTTCCCCATATCGCCCAAGAATAGTATAATACATATTTATCTTTAATATAACGAATCTCAGGTGCCCATATGGCACGGCCCTTCATCGGCTCCCAATTGGGACGCGTTTGAGCAGTAAAAGCAGAACCTATATACTTCCACTCTACCAAATCTTTAGAACGATAAACCGGTACATTTCCACCAGTTGCATAAAGATAAAAATAACCATCATTGGCTAAAATTACAGTCGGGTCCGCTGCACTCTGATCAATAATTGGATTCTGATAACTCCGAGAAATAACCATATAGTGTACTGCATCATCATACATTACATTATTATTTCCTGTACCAATTAATTGCAATGGCAGTAGATAATATTTGACAGCCAGCTTCTCCCGACGGATAGAAATCATTCCTTCCATCTGAGAGTCTCCTACACGATAATGTATTTCATCGCCCAATTGATAGCTATTTTGTGGCAATAATTCATAATCAGTCTTATTCAACTGGTTATAAGCAGCGACCAATTCTTCTGCATTATTCGGAAGGCTGAGTTTACAATCAAAGTCACACCAACTACCAATACTTTCATCATTAAGTTGGCTGCTAAGACAAGTCATGATCTTTACATTTGTATCATCTTTATTTACACTCACCTGATATACATTAGAAGAGGCTAAACTCACCTTAGGATAATCAATAAAGAGACTTAGTAATATATCACTCTCACTTTCTTTCACCTTTAGTATATCACTCTTTAATTTTAAAGCAATGACATATTGAGCATTTGTTTTTTTCAACTCAGAAAAGACTTTAGACGGATCAAATTTTATTTCCACATCCACTTGATTAGTGCTTTGATCAAAAACTATATTCTCTGGAGTATAAGAATATAAAGATGCCGGTAAAAGCTTATATGAAGTCTTTTGTCTATCATTATATATAACCAGCTGTTCTTCATTCCATGCTTCTAACTTTGCACCAAGTTCAGAATCTATTTTACCCCCCCCCAGTTTTTTTACTGTGAGAATAAAACAATACTCTTTTTCATTACCGGTTACCGTGATTTTATTCAGACCACTCTGCTGCAATAACAAATATTGATTAGTAGTATTGCCCCCACTTCCAGTAAGTTCATTTTTACTGTTGTCCGAGCCACACGATTCAAATAAAATAATTCCTATTAATAGGTATATAAAACAGCGTATACCCAGAGCTAAACTTTCTTTTATCAATTTATTATTCATCATATATAGATTTAAGTTGAATTTTGTCATTTCTTACGTATGATAATATTTACAATAAACGTCATCCTTTAAACAATCCCTTCAACCAACTATACCTAAATCAAAATTCTTATTATTACAATCTTTATTTTTACCTTTCTTGTTCATGTCATGAAGATTATTATCTTCTGTTAATTGAGTTCTGTCCTGTTGAAAACCTTATATTTATCCTTTTGGATGAAACAAAAGTAGAAAATTCGGATAAATTATAATACTATAAATAGACCAATTAATGGAAAATTAGTCCCAAACTAATTTAAGAATTAAAAAGATCCTTTAGGATATGCTATAACGCCCATTTCAGCTATATAAACGAATCTACCACAGATATCCAACAAGTTAACTATTATGGATTATTCTTTCTTTTATTGAACAATTTGTTTCTCCTTTAATTCGTAACAACTCAACTTCTGATATTCTCATTCATTATTAATATAAGGTAAACTACCATTTATTGCAATATTATTGTAAACCAAGGTCAACATACTGACTAATTTTTCTCTTCCAAATACAAAGTCAAAAAAGCACCCCAATTAATGAAAGTTGTGGGTGCTTTTAGAATCTATTATTAAAATAATTATTATCAGAACAAAGGCTTCGGAAAAGAACGTATTACTCCGTTTAATCGTGGATAGGTTTCCCAAACATTTTGATCTTGATCAGAACTATTCAGATAGCGTGCATCTTCAGTCTTCTTGAGTGTATCATTCATCTTATTACGAAGATGCTCCAATTCTTTCATGTATTTACTATCTCCTACTAAATTATTAAGGCAACCAGGATCTGAACTAATATTATATAATTCTTCATATGAACGTTTTGCCACTGCTTTCAGAAAATAAGGATATATTTCGGGAGTATCTTTTTCATCAATAATAAACCTCCAGGCCGGGCCTTGGTCTATATCAAAATAAGCACTATACATCGGCGTCAAATTTCCCTCCTTATTTATATAGCAAGGATCACCGGCAGGATATCTTTCAGGACAAAAATTCCTTATGTAAAGGAACTCTTTGGTTCTCAATACACGCATAGGATATCCTAAATTATTATATCGCGCAGAACTATGACGTTCTCTTCCTGCAAAAATTGTATTTCGTCCAGTTGTTTTCTTTTGTTTTTTTAGATACGGGAGTATACTATTTCCTGCCTTTTCTTTATATCGAATACCGACAGCATCAAGTATGGTTGGGAATAAATCCACACTACTAACAAGCTCATCACTAACTCCTCCATCTTTAATTCCATCTGCCCAACATATCGCTAATGGAACATGGATACCATATTCGAAGCAGGTTGCTTTAGCCAAAGGGAAAGGCATACCATTGTCGGCCATGACTATAATTAAAGTATTATCAAATTCACCTTCTTCTTTCAATATATCGATAATTTGAGATAATTGACTATCATACCATTCTATTTCAGTACCATAATCCAATAAATCTTTTCTTATAGTAGGATTATCAGGCAGAAATGGAGGCACTTCTGCGTCAGTCAGCCTTTTATCAGCCTTTTCCCAACTATCTTTTTCATAAGGTCGATGTGGTTCATTTGTACCGACCCAAAAATAAAAAGGTTGTTTTCCTTCTCTTCCATGAAGAAATTCTTTGAAATTTTGAGAGTAATTAATGTTAGAGACCCCCTTATATGGAGGATGGATACGCATTTTATTATATTCGGGACCAGCCGGGTTACGCTTGCGCCCTGATATTTTCCAATTTCCAGGTCCCCAGCCTTTTCCGGTGTATCCAATATAATAACCTGCCTCTTCCAATAAATCTGGGAAGCACTTATAATCAACCGGGAAAGAAGAAGCATGCGTACCCGCTTCTTCTATCTGCCAAGGATAAAGTCCTGTAAGTATAGAAGCACGGGAAGGACTGCTCCCGGGAGAAGTCACAAAAGCGTTATTAAATAACCAGCCATTTTGAGCAACCAAATCAAATCCAGGCGTTTTTACTAAAGAAGATTCATATGCTGATGCATGTGGATAAGATTGATCATCAGAAATAACGAATAAAATGTTCGGTCTGTTAGTTACAGCAGCACTGACCTGTGGAATTAGCAAAGAACCAACTAGAGTAGATAAAATGTGTTTATTGCTCATACGTGTGAATATCGAGTTACAGATAGGCAATACACATAGTGTTTCTGGAGATTTTCGTTTCATGTTCTATAGTATTAATTAGCGAATATAAGCTCTGTAAAGCATTGCAAAGAAAGGGAAATTAGAAGAAAAAGAAGAAATTAATTGTTCAAAAAATGAAAGTATCTCTTCTTTTTCTAACTGAAGTTGCTATATTAACAATAGTCGCATTCAGCCAATTACCAAAATGAGCATATCTCGATGGACAATACATGTATATTAAACTATCAAAAATAGTATAATTCACCGCTACACCTTTTCAATAGAGACCAACAAGCGAAAAGGGTTCTATAAGATTATAGTAATCTACTATTTGTATTATGAATATTTTCTTTTCTTTATTGAACAGATTCTTTCTTCCATAACTTTCAAAAGTCATACCTTTGTTACATGAACTATTTTACATTCTAATATGAGAACTAAGCAATCATTATTGATGTTCCTGACAGTTGTTTGGACAGCAACATCTACATTGGGACAACAAACAATCCCTCCTTCATGTTTTACTGATAGTCACGACATCACCTCACTGAAAACTTGGGGGCCTTATTCTAAACGATACGCCGGAATCTCGCATATCCCCGATATGAAAGCCGGAATGCGTTTCGATTTCTCTGTAATGCCAGGCTATTACCGCAATCGTCAACTGATTCCTCATGTGCTTTTCGAATCATCTTATTACCCATGGGATATCAATTCATCCATGAGCCGCATCACATACCGCTATGAAATGGAGTGGAAAGACCGAGTATTTACCGATGTCACCTATTATATATTAGATGAACACCGAACACTGGTAGGTATGAATTGCGTCAATAATACTGCTGTCAATCAAAACTTAGTTCTCAATTTGATGGCATATATCGATTATGAAGGAGAACAACCTCAGTTCAAAATCCCTGAAGATTCAAATATACAGTGGTATAATGCAACCGATTATATATCAAATGAGCCTGTACGCAAATCTCCACAGTATAATTTAGTATACGACGGATGGAAAAGGAACGAAATGCGAACTTCTCAATCACTCAGTGGTTTTGTTCTAGGAAAAGGATTTGGGAGAGATAAGGGAGACAAAGTGAGCTATGAAATAAATATCCTACCTGGAAAAGAAAAAGGAATGATAGGATTCAGATACAATACTCCTAAAGGAAAAACAAGTACTTTTCAAGTAAAAGGAATAACTGAAAGCCGCCTGGAATTACAAGGCACCGGAGAATACAGCATAGTCTCAATCCCTTATTCCTGCAAAGAACCGGGTAAATATACACTAGAGTTAACTTCAGAGGGTACTTATAGTACTGATTTAGATGGTTTCTTTATCGGTAGCGAAGAAGATATAAAGCAAATCAAAATACTACCCAGGAAGCTTTCTTTTATTCCCGAAATTAAATCGGGAAAAACAAAACAAGATTTTATATTAAAATATTCGGAATGTGATAACTATTATGGAATAGCATGGAATTACCAAGAATCCCAGATTCGAGAAGTCTTGGATGACAATCTGGAATCTTTCTTCCGCAAAAAGACTCACGATCATGTATCATCGAGATTAATAGGAAATAGAGAATGGCATTATTCCAATGCATTTTTACGCCCGATTGTCCTAACACCACATTCCGAACAAACTATATATGCCCTGGTCTGCACTGGAACTCCCCAACAAGTCAATGAACAGATTCAAAAATTTCACTCCGCACCGGAGGTTCTGACTTCGTTGATACAAGAAGATTCGGATGACTCCAAGAAGAGAATATTAGCAGATGGAAAAAAATACGAATTCGGACATCGCCTATTACAATCAGCATTATTATCTAACATTGTTTACCCTGTTCATACCCAAGGACAATATATCCGACACTTTACACCAGGAAAAAACTGGAATAGTCTTTATACATGGGATTCTGGCTTCATAGCCTTAGGGTTAATAGATGTGGATATTACTAAAGCTTTCGAATGTATCAGGGCTTATACCACTCCTGTAGGAAGTGAGTCTGCATTTATTCATCACGGAACTCCGCTACCTATACAAATGTATGCCTATTATGATTTATGGAATAATAGTCAGTCAAAAGAAGCATTACAATTTCTATACCCACGGCTGAAGCAGTTCTTTGATTTTATGACAGGTAAGAATCCTTACTCCACAACCCGAATGAAAGGTTCCGGCCTGCTACGAACATGGGACTACTTCTACAATTCAGGAGGATGGGATGATTATCCACCTCAACATGCTTTACGCGACAAAGCTTCTGTTACTCCAGTAGTAACTTCGGCATATTATATCCGAGCTGCTAAAATTTTACGTTTAGCAGCAAAAAAACTAGGATTTAAGAAAGATGTAAAAGAGTATGAGCAAACCATCAAACAGCTGTCAAATGCATTACTAACCTATTCATGGGATGAGGAGACCGGTTATTTTGGATATGTAATGCATGATAACGACGGCACACCTAAAGGCCTCTATCGATATAAAGATGGCTCCAACTTTAATAAAGGCTTGGACGGAGTAAGTCCGCTCATTGCAAATATCTCCTCCAAAGAACAAACAGACAGAATGATAAGCCATGTATTTTCTCCTAATGAAATGTGGACCAATGTAGGTATCTCCACAGTAGATCAATCTGCCCCTTATTATAGTACAGCTGGTTATTGGAATGGAGCCGTTTGGTTTCCTCATCAATGGATGGTATGGAAAGCCTTGCTGGATCTTGGGGAAGGAGAAAAAGCCTATCAAGTAGCGACTACAGCATTAAATACATGGGGGACAGAATGTAAGGAGAGTTATTACACCTTCGAACACTTTATAATCTCCTCACAACGTGGAGCCGGATGGCATCAATTTTCCGGTCTATCATCTCCCATACTCAACTGGTTTGCTGCATATTACCGGATAGGGAAAGTTTCAACCGGCTTCGAGGTGTGGATTTCTAACAGTCAGTTCAACGTTGATAATACGCAGTATCAAGCAGAAATAGCATTTGATGATTCAACAGTCCCTCATCAACGAACAATTCTTGTTTGTATGAATCCGGAAAAAGATTACCAGGTAACTTTCAATGGGAAAGTGGTGGAAAGCAGAGTATACCATCAAGGATTATTAGAAATCACATTACCTAGTACAAACAAATCGGGAAAACTTACAGTTACATCAATCTAACAGCGCGTAACCACACCAGACTGTATGATAAGTATATTAGTAGGCCAAGTACCCAGCTCCTTGTCATATTTCTATGGTAGGTTTCCAAGTACTCGCCTCCGAACCGGACGTACACGTCTCCGTATATCCAGTTCTCCATTAAAGAGTCAGCCTATACTGCCCGAATGAACCTTGAAGTGGCAACTTCAACATAAGGCTATGGTTTTCCCGCGTCTTGCAATCATTAGCTTGTCGGCATATCCTTTACCGCCTAAAGCCTTTAATTTGCGAACGTGGTGCATATCCAATTTGCCTGTTACTCCGCATATCTCACACTTCAGATTTCAACCTATCAATAAGGCTTGTTCTGTTGGCATGATAAACTACGGTAGAATTATCAATATTTTCTCCTATCTCAGGTTTTTCTTCTTGAGAAACTTTCGTTGTAAAATGTCTGTTGCTTCTCTCCTCCCTTACTGCCCTGATATTGTACAGTGAATAAACCATCTTGTTTATATTTGCGGGCAATCTTGGATACTTTGCTCTTGTATTTGCCGGCAAACGTTTTATACATACTATACTCCATGATATACTTGTAAGAGTTGAGTAAAGAACTGTTGTTTGCAATCGCATAATAGTTGTGGAATCCTCTAATCGTGTAGTTATACTTTTGAAGGATTTCCAAGTTATCATTACAGATAATTTTTCTATGCTCCCTCGGCTTCCAGTGTTCTTTCCCGTTGTGAGTTTTTACCTCCAACACTCCGAAATCAAGTAATTTCTTCTTAATGGTTTCCATAGAAATTCTCAATAGAACTTTCTTGTTATATACCCTTGACAATCTACCCGTATTATCTCGTTTGGCAAGATTGGAACGGTTTGCCAAGACCGCATATCCAAGGAATTTCGCCGCTTTTTGACTGTGGGTAATCAGAGTTTTTTCGTCAGAAAATTCGAGTTTCAATTCGGATTCAAGGAAGTTCTTAATATCCTCTTTAATTCTTTAACAATCTTCCTTACTACCAATTACACCAATCAGAAAATCATCGGCATATCTCACATATTTAAGCCTTTTGTATCCATTGTCCATTTCATCAAAACTGGGTATCTGCAATCTTGTTCTGTCAATAACATTGAGCTGTTCTACAGCTTTTTTGCGTTCACTCTTAGCCGTTACCGTTTTAAGTTTTTGCATAGCCACTTTCTTCTGAAAATCAAGACTTCTGTGCCCCTCGAAAGGTTTGCGAGTCGCTGTGACTCCCACATCAAATCTCTGGATGTATTCCCATCATGAACTCCTCAAGTCGGTCTAAATAGATGTTAACCAAAATAGGGCTAACTATTCCTCCTTGCGGAGTGCCACTGAAAGTATTGTGAAATGTCCAATCTTCAAGATAACCCGCTTTCAAGAATTTCCTTATCAATCGTAGAAGGCATTGGATCTGAAACCATGTGAGCAGTCTTGAAACTGCCCTTCATAAATGGCTTCGAGAATCATCCGTGTTACTTTCTGTACCAATTTGTCGTCAAAAGATGGCCCCCTAACAGTCGCATTTTCGCGTTTTTCTTTGAAATATACACCCGTCTTGCAGGTTTTGGCTGATATGTCTCCTTTCGGAGTAAGTCAATCAAATCAGCAATCCGAGTTAAACTCATACCGTCTATTGTTTTCCCATCAGAGCCTTCAGTCATATTACTTCCTTTGCATTAATGCGTTGGTAGGCAACATAATACATCTCCTCGTTAAACAAGATTCGATACAGTCGATTGAACTTGTAATTTACTTGCGGACTAGGCTTTGATAGACCGTTTAATACTTTCTCTGAATTTCTCATAATGTCTCGCACATTTTTTCTAAAATTGTATTAAACCTTTAACTGCTCCCTTTTGCCATTTACAAGACTTTCCCTTACTCAAATTACTACAGAAACTCCGTTGTGTCGGATATTCAGAGGCTAAACCTCATAGCCTTGCAGCATTCCGAGTCAGGTAATCCCCGTTTAGCTGTGTACTAACAACAGCATGATAGATTGTCGGATATGGTTTCCACCCTTTACCATTGCCAATGGTTGCGTTACGATAATTTCCAGCTTTTGCTACTGATCTTCTGTATCAGAAGTATCTTAATATGACGAGTTTAGCTATTCTCATGTCAAAGTCTCTGCAACGACCACTTAGGTTGCCATTCAATCAATCAGGATTTTATCCTCGTATCTATATCTTTCATCTCATCATTCGGTCACAAATTTAAGAACTATCTGACTTATGACTTCCCCAACATGCTACACTCCCTGCCGTCTTTCGTTGAACAGATAAGTCGGGTGATGATAGGTTTTGGGAAAGTTACCTAATGCCTTGCTATCGACATATTTACTACACATCCACTACGGGCGCACAAATCACTCACACGGCGTTTTCCTACAACTAACGAATAAAATATTTTAGTGCATTTTTTCATAAAATCGGTATTCTGACTTTTCTCATTCTAGTCTTCAAATTTTCATACCACATCAACCTTCTTGTCAAGATTAAAAGTTAGCGGTTCACAAAATACACCTTATGCATTCATTTTTTCAAGTAGAATTCCATTATAAAGACACCCTTATTTTGTCATTAGTATATTTGGGGAGCGACAGTCCCTTTTTTCCCAAAGCCATCCCACTTTTTCATACATCTAGTAACAGTCCATTTAAGTCTCTGTTTGATTTCGAAGCAAGATAATAAGAATGCTTGCCGATTATTCAGTCATTTTCTCGGGTTAACATCACATTCTTTACATGAGTCCCGTAGAGAACTGATTATAGCCGTGTTTCAGCAGTAGTATTGTTGCTCTAGAACAAATAGTTCTTTCTTGATTATGTTTTGCAGCACATAATTCCGACATGATTAATAGTCAGATATTGTTTTCACATTTGTTATTATCTATAAAAATTCTTCCATTATAATAAGAGATATCTTTGGCAGCAAAAGAGAACTATGATAGTCTATTAAGTCAAATAATAACAGTCATTCTCCTTGAACCATTAAAGCGGTAAAAGCCTTTGCTTCCGTAACCATACTATTTTCCGCCACGCCAATTTTATCGGCTGTCTTTCAGCCGATAA
>USLU01000057.1 GCA_900555635.1 uncultured Bacteroides sp. | reverse complement strand
CGATGAAGCATTGCTTCCTGATTATGTCCGGCGCCAATGCCACGGAAGAGAATAACGACGGACTGCTCCGTGCAGATGAGATCAGTGTACTAAACCTCCGCGGTTGTCGTATGGTTGTTCTTTCTGCCTGCAACACCGGTCAAGGTACTCTTGGTGCGGATGGTCTTTTCGGTCTTCAACGAGGCTTCAAGAATGCAGGAGTACAAACCATCCTCATGACACTTTCAGCTGTTGACGACCAGGCCTCCATGCTTCTCATGACTAAATTCTATGAGAACATCATTTCAGGGTTATCCGAACGACAGGCTCTTATCAAAGCACAACAGTACCTTCGTGAGAACGGATATGCAGACAGTAAATATTGGGCACCATTTATCTTGTTGGATGCAGGCAGAGCGCCTATTCCTCATCCTTCGAGATCTTGAACCCTAGTTTCATAATCAGTTTCAAGGTTTCCACCGAAGAATTTCTGTCGTACACCTTTTCTTCTTCAGATAATTCTTCATACGGAACCAGGCACGGATGCTGCTTCAGCACATCATCCCGCTTTTTTCCATACGTCCAACCTTGTTCTATTCTGGTTTTCGACCAGACTTCATGAACATTCTTAGCCATTTCTTCTACCAGGTATTCCAACTCCTTCGGGAGTTGGATATGTCCTGTATCCACCGGATTGGGAATATACTTTTTCATCTACAAATCATTATTTATATGTTAACGGAACAATTTCCAATCTATTTTTTTGCCACAATGACTACAATATATTTGGTCCATAAAAATAGATGCACCACATTCACAGACTTTGGCATCGCCTTCATTCTTCAATTTTCTCATCAGCTCATTATGAAGAGCCGTATCGCCCTGTTTGATAATACTATACCCCAGCTTTTTCATCAGCTTGATCGTATCAAACGCCATACGTCGATCATATTCTTTTTCCGAATAAGGAAGCATGGAATAAGGCACCATGTCCGGAGTCTCTTTCTTCTCGTCATCCCTCTGCGGTCCATAAGTCCATCCCTCTTCCTGACGCTGGTCGGCCCAGACTTCATGCACATTTTCAGCAATGGCTTCACGCAATTCAATCAAATCAGTGCTCAATTCAACATCTTCCAGATCAATGGGCCGCGGATTATAATCCAGATCAGGCACTTTCACCCTCGCAAGATATGCTTTTGCATCATTCCATGCCGCAATAAAGTGATCCTTGGGATAGGCCGTACTTTCCTCTCCTGTTGCAGGATCATAAAGCGTCACTTCCTCTTCATTTACGTCAAGCACTACTGCTGCATGATAAGCAATTTCCTCCTCGCTATTTTCCGGCAACCGGCAACTATTTACCACAACAATCGCATCATGTCCGGCCTTGAGGGCACGTATGACACTGTCAATACTGGAACCATAACTGCGCATCACAATCAATCCGCGTTGTTCGAGCAGGCAGCCTACACTATGCAAAGGAGTTCCCCTCTCCCTCAACCAACTGTTATTCCTGGCCTCCTCCGAGAGTTCGTCCGAATTATATTCAATCTTTCTACGTTTCAAAATAAACTGTTCACACTGGAAATCACAAAGATTACCTTCCGATTTGGCTGCCATCCGCGCCATTGGCAGGAAGTCCGTTTCTTCATCATCAGCTCCCATCATGGCATCCAACTGTTGAGACAAGATAAATTCCTCTTGCAAACTTTCATCAGTCGCCAGATATTCAAGTACCAAAGCTGTTTCTTCAGCATTCGTCTTACCTTCTTCAAAAGCAGCCAACAATTCTTCGGTTATCATATTTTTATCTTTTGTTTTCATACTTCTTCTTATCATTCATAGCTAAGTGAGCCAATGCTGCCAGCGCACGCTTTTTAATATTGTACAGATTAGCAACAGTTATTCCCATAGATAATGCTAAAAATTCAGGTTCGACCTCTTTGAGTACTAATTCCCTGATGACCATCACATACCGCTTATTCGACATCAGATCGAACAAACGTTCCAAATCAATCTTTGCGGCTATTTTCGATTCAGAGTCGTCTATTTCTTCTTCATGATTCTGCTCATAAAGAGGCTCTTTACTCTCGTCTTCTATCATCTGTTCACGTTTTTTCCGGGAACAGAAAAAACGAATTGCCACAATCTTAATCCATGTTCCAATGGTGCTACGTCCCTCAAAATTACGAAGAACGGCAGCATCATTCTTCATTAGATGATAGTAGAGTTCGCTGATACATTCATCGTAATCAACCTAGTAATCAAATATCAGCTTAATTACATTGATAAACAACGGACGATATTTTATGTTGAAAAACCAATCGGTGATTTTTTCATCCCGATTGATTAATCCGTCGACTATTTCCTGATCTGTCATATAGTTAGTTCTTTTTCAATCTAAAACTTAGCTCAACCACACACTGGTCATAAGGGATGGTTTCCGGATATTTACTTCTTAAAATATCATTATCGACGATGCATTTATGCTTCTTCTGCTGAAAGTCTTTATCTCCGTCACACGTTACAAATCCTTGCAGTTCCATACATGCATTCCAACGCAAATGTTCGCACTTACTCAAATTATCAAATAATGTACTGGAAACAACGTCACAAACCTTAGAATAGTTCAATGTATGGGCATCACGCTGCGTCAGCTCAACCATCTCTTTCAATCTTTCCTTATTATCTTTGCCATCCTCTCCCATGGCCCCAGCTAAAAACTTTTTGGTATCGATATGCCATACATTAGCCCTATCCTGCTCTTCCTGATAAGCCAATTTAATTTGTGCATTCAAGCTATGCTTGTCCTGCAATGCCTCTCTACGCGCATTCCATTCTTCTTCCGCTGTTTGCTTCAGGCTTTCCTTCGCTTTCTTCTTCTCTTCAATTTCCTTCTCATTCGTTTCAGGCATTGCGTCAATCATAATTTTCTGATATGCATAATAAAATTCCTTTGCCAATACTTCAAGCACATCTGTCGATACCACATCGTACGAGAATATTTCTTCCTGCGCTCCAAAAGTTATGATTACATCCCGGGTATTGCCATAAATATTAAAATACTCTTTTATTTGCTTCAGCTGAATGGTGTTGCAACTTCCATTGACACGCAGATATATCCTAAAATCATTGAAACAATCCTTTCTATATCGATAGGCATATTCGTAGAGATCAATCGCCAATGCCATCCCTTCATTATCATTTCCTATAGCAATTACAATATAGTTTAGATCATGAATGATTTCAGAGAGCTTTTCCCAAAAACGTTCGGAATGGATAGACATTTCTTCACACCATTCCAACTCATTTTTCCTCTCCTTCAAGGCAGGTGCTTTCATTAAAAAATCACCTTTCAATTCATCCATATGTTCATCAACCACATATATTTTTTGAGGGTTCCTATTGCCATTTACATCGATCAATGCCCCAAACTCATATAGAAAACGAAATGCATCACGTCCTGTTTCTCCAAAGCCAATAATCATCGACGTAAAAGGTTTCTTTACACAAGCCTTCGATGTATTGACATCTACAAAATTCACGGGGTGATTCCTCACATTCTTTTTTAATTGCAATACAGCAAGATTAGACGAGTCGATGATATGAATCTGATGTTTCAACCCATCACATATTTCCAACTTCTGGTTCTGGTTGTTCTTACGCGCATGGCAATAAATCTGAACCTGATTATGGACTCTGTCTTCTTTACATTTCGCTATTTCCTTAAAAACAGACACCGCCTCCAGATTCAGTTCTTCATTGGGAGACAAGAAATAGAAAGTTGCCTGCGGGTACTTCTTGATTAGGTTTCCCAATCTCCTCAATCCGAGATATTTGTATAAATCAAATTCCGATTTGACTTTATCTATAACCCGGCCTGTGATTTCAAATTTAGAGTTAACCAGTATGCCGTCAAGCTCTTCTATCTTTTCTATAAATTTTTCAGTTCCGTCATGAGACGAATTAAAGAAATGACTGAATGTGAACCGGCCATGAGAACTGCTTTCATTAGCAGAAAGCAACCTCACGAAAATGAACTTACAATTCTCCCATCCTTCTTCATTCTTCCCCTTTGGCTCTGCCGCTTTTTTTCTTATACTGTTAGCCAGCAATATCGCATTATCATTGACACCCCAGAAAATAAACAGCCGGCATTTCTTCTTTCTTGAAAGATTCGCCATACATAACCGCACCCATGAGATAAATCTGAATCCTAACAGTTTGATGATAAAAACCGCACTCACTATAACGGCCAGGAAATGTATCACAGAAAATATCGTCATGTAGAAAGGATCATGATGCAGATCTTCAGGAACCTCCAAAAGATCGGAATGCGAAGCGAACATTTCCATAGAAGACAGAGCAGACCTAAACGCCAACGCTATCGAATTACTGTCACTCCCTCCCTCATTAAAAGCATACCAATATATCAGGAAACCTGCAATAAATACCGTACCTGCAATCCATTTCAGGTTATCCACTAAGAATTTCCGTTTCTTAAAAAGCAGGTATACTAAACCTATCCCGATAATGATTAACAAAAGGGTAGAATATCCCCATTGATTTAAAAAACAAGGGTCTGTCGCGTGCTGTGCATTGCATTCACCAGTTTGAGAGATTACTGTGCTTAACATATACATATTCGATAGATTGATTATTTATTCTACAAATTTATACAAAATATTGAATAACAAACAGATTAGTAACAAAAAACCTCCTGCAAAACGAATTTTGCAAGAGGCTTTCTTATTTCTTCTTTAATAAGATTATTCAGCTTTTTCTTTATTCTCCTCCGCTGGAGCTTCTGCAGGTGCGGGAGCATCCTCCACCGGCTTGTCAACTTTCACCTCTTCTCTTGAAACGTTTACAGTCACATTTACAGAAGCAGGCTGTGCCTGATATGGCATACGGTTTTTCGGATCTGCTCCGTAAGGATTAGGACCTACCGTACCATCTGCAAACAACATATACAATGCAAAAATCCAACCAATGATAGGCACACAGCACAACAAAATCAGCCAACCGGATTTGTTTAAGTCGTGCAGACGTTTCACACCCTGTGCCAAAGAGAACCAGATGGAAGCAATCATAGCAGCAAGACCGATCAATAAACCAAATACTGATCCTCCGGCCGATCCGCTGGCAGCACCCAAAACAAATGTACCTACACCTAGCGCCCATGCAATACTGGAAACTATACCACCGATAATACCCGACAGGAAATATTCAATTCTACGAATACGCCCGTCAAAAGAGAAAGGAGCTTTGAACATAATTTATTAAATTTATATGAATAAATAAGTGAGTTTTTATCCGTGTTTCTCAATATGAAAGCAAAGATATAAAAAAAATTAAATAAAGAAAGAAATCGGGCAAAAAGATTGAAAAATGCCCTATTTTCTGTAGAAATCACAATTTCACTCCATCCCAATGTATTACTACCACCCACTCTTTCGGCTGACAAGTTCCGTAAGAACGGTGCGGAACCGTAGCAACCACCAAATCACAATGGGAAGATAGTACAATTCGCAACTCCTTCAGCAACATATCCATCTGAATAATCAAATGAAGATATTTCGTCATACACCGAATCACCCGTACATACTGATAAATGCACATATCCTCTCCCCGCCTTATCTCCCCTAATGTTTTAGGAGAGATAGCGAATTCGCTTATGAAAAAACTGTTACTGAAAATACGATCCATATCCATTAAAGCCAATACCAAATTGCTTAAGAACTCATAAGGTTCCTGTTTTTCTTTTGCCATGTCATTCTATGATTAATAATTTATAATTTTTCAGTTTTTTATTTGCTTTATCAAGTGCTATCCACATAGGGAAGCAACCTTATTTTTAATATCTCGACCTTTGTTCACGTTATCTGATAGTCAGGTAGCTCAATCTTACAAAAAACAATTTTATATGAAAGTCTTAGAAGAAATCAAAGTCTCGGTTTACGAAAATGTGTATTCAAAAAAGCCCCAAGTCATGTCTTTCCTTGAAGTCATTATTATGTGCATTCATCCGATCTATGCCTCCATCATAAACGCTATTCGGCGGTACCATGCAGAAGGAGACCATGCCGCAGCACAGAAGCTGAAAAACCAACTCCCCTGCTTCACTCCGGCAGGCACATTCGACGGAGCGCACGCTATCAAAAACTTTCTTCTCCCCAGCCATATTGTCGGACTTGATTACGATCATGTAAAAGATCGTCTTCAAGTCATCCAACGTTGTGCGGCAGATCCCCACACAGTAGCGGCAATAGAAAGCCCTACCGACGGAGTGAAAGTTTTCGCCTATGTAGAAGGTATCGAAAACCGCCATCGTGAAGGGCAGCAACTAGTGAGCCGCTACTACAATCAACTGCTGGGATTGGAGAGTGACCCGGCATGCAAGGACGAAAGTCGCATGTGTTATTTCAGTTATTCCCCCAACGGATATGTTGCGGCGCTCTATCAGGCATTTGTGTTGGAGCCACTTATAAAAGAAGAAACAAACACTTTCTCTGAGAATGAAGTGCTTCCTCCCTTTCCCCTTCAGGATAATACTCCAGAAAACGTGTCTGAAGAAGGAATCGCCCAATTTATTTCGTCCTATATTTTCTTTCATCCGCTAACAGCCGGTCAGCGCCATTCCAACGTCTTCAAACTTGCCTGCGAAGCCTGCCGCCGACACTATCCCCAGAAAAGCATATTACGCGAACTTACTGTATTTTTCGAGCACACGGATTTTCGTCCCGAAGAACTAACAAAGGTTTTATCGTCTGGATATAAACAAGTTAATGAACATGCACCCGCTTCCTCTCCGGCCAGCGCCCCTTCTTTTCAAAAGGACATAAGGACAAAAAGACAATATAGTACTGCAGAAAATTCCGATACCGACGACGAAGCCTATTGGCTGGGAGAAGAATTCCGAAAAGGAACTCCTTTATTTCCCCGCAGTTTGTACAATAATCTTCCCGACCTATTAAATGACTGTATCATTGAAGACGGAAGCGAACGCGAACAAGATGTCGCTCTCCTTTCCGATCTCACGGCCTTGAGCGCAGCACTTCCGCAGACTTTCGGAATTTATAATCATAAAAAATACTCCACGCATATATTCAGTGTCATACTTTCGCCTGCCGCCAGTGGTAAAAGCATCGCCCAAACCGGACGATACCTGTTGGAAGAAATACATTCAGAAATCCTGTCTACCAGTGAATCTATGATGAAAAACTACCAAACTGTACATAATAACTGGCAATCAGAATATCAAAAACAGAAAAAGAAAGGAGAAGCATGCTCCGAAGAACCGCAACGACCTCCTTTCAAAATGCTATTCATTCCTGCTACTACCAGCTATACCCGCATGCAAATGCAGATGCAGGACAACGGTCCACAGGGAAGCATCATTTTCGACACGGAGGCACAAACGCTATCCACAGCCAATCATCTGGATTGTGGCAATTTCGACGATATGCTCCGCAAGGCTTTTGAGCACGAAAATATAGATTCTTCCTACAAAGCCAACGGCCTCATTCCGATCTATATACGCCATCCTAAATTGGCTTTACTGCTGACGGGTACTCCCGGACAAATAGACGGCCTATTGAGCAGCTACGAAAACGGATTGCCCAGCCGCACCCTGATTTACACTTTCCGCGAAGCTCCGCACTGGAAAGAAATGGGCGACGACTGCGTCTCACTGGAAGATTCTTTCAAACCGATTGCGCATCGTGTCTCCGAATTATATCACTTCTGTCTGGCTCATCCGGTTCTTTTTCATTTCAACCGCCTGCAATGGAACCGTCTGAATGAGATTTTCTCACGTATGCTGTCCGAGGTGGCATTGGAAGGCAACGATGACCTCCAAGCTGTAGTGAAACGCTATGCTTTTCTGGTGATGCGTATCAGTATGATCCAGACCCGTATCCGGCAATTTGAGGCAACCGATCTTTCTCCCGAGATTTATTGCACGGACGCTGATTTTGAGCGTTCTCTTCAAATCGTTCTATGTTGTTACGAACATAGCCGGCTGTTGCACTCATCCATGCCGTCTCCTTCGGTCCGTCCACTGAAGAATCCAGACACTATTCGTAATTTCGTTCAAGAGTTGCCCGACAGTTTCACGACAGACGAAGCGATTCAGATTGGCGCAAAATACGATTTCAACCATCGTAAGGTAACACGTCTGCTAAAATCGCTTAATGGAGTAAAGATCAATAAGATATCTCATGGTTCTTATACCAAGATGGATGAGCAATAGTCACATCTGTCCTTTTTGTCCTTTTGTCCTTTTGAAGGGTCCGGAAAAACATCGGGAGATTTGAAAAAAACATCTCAATGATTGAAATCAAACATTGGGAAATTTCGATACAAATCTCCCGATGTTTTTTCTTTTTATCTGTGCGCCTGTGTGCGTCATTATGCGTCATGCCGCTTTCCCGATGTAGTACTTTTGTCATGTAATCGATTACAAGGCAATTAGACAATTAAAAATTAATGATTTAAAATTAAAAGTTATGGCACAGAATTACACTCTCATGGCTCGTAAGAACCTGTTGAAACCTAGTGAAACTCCGAAATTTTATGCAGTGGCGCGTAGCGGTCGTAAAGTGACGGTCAAGGAAGTTTGTAAACGTATCACTGAACGCTCTTCTTATTCCAAAGGGGAACTGGAAGGTTGTATCGGTGAGTTTTTGCTCGAAATCGTCAATGTACTGGAGGAAGGAAATATCGTCCAGATGGGTGACCTGGGTAATTTCCGTATGAGTATCAAGACCGGTACTCCTACCGATACGGCAAAGGAATTCAAGGCATCGTGCATTGATAAGGGCAAAGTGCTCTTTTATCCGGGTAGTGATCTCCGCAAGTTGTGTAAGACGTTGGATTATACACTATATAAGAGTGATTCTTCCACTGATTTGGATAAAGATCCGCTTCCTGATGATGGCGGTGATGATAATCAGGGAGGTTCCGGCAGCGGGGAAGCTCCGGACCCGGCAGCATAATCAACCGGTTGTTGACTGGTTCTTGAGTTCATAATGTATCAGTAGTATTTATTCTTTAATTCAAATTTATATGAAAAAGCAACTTTGGAAAAACATTCTCCAGTTTATCGTAACTATCGCGACTTCGATCATTTCGGCTATCGGTGTAACGTCCTGCGTGGGACATTAATCTCCTGCTGACCGATATGGAAAATTCAGAAGAAAACTATCTCCCACGTGAGATTAAGTTGTTGGTGATTCATTGCAGCGCGACGCGCTGCAATGTTTCCTTCACCGTAGAGCAGCTTCGACAATGTCACCTGCAACGAGGTTTCAAGGATATAGGGTATCATTTTTACATCACCCGTAATGGAGAACTTCACCATTGTCGCCCGGTATCGGAGCCCGGTGCGCATGTGCGAGGTTTCAACCGGCATAGTATTGGAATTTGCTATGAAGGTGGGTTGGATGAAGAAGGTCGTCCGACGGATACGAGAACACAGGCGCAGCGCTTCGCGCTACTTGACTTGTTGACGATTCTCAAACATCAATATCCGGATGCGCAAATCCTGGGACATTATCAACTTAGTGCTTCGATTCATAAGGCTTGTCCCTGTTTTGACAGTCGAAAAGAGTATATGAATATATAAAAAGAACTACGGGAGCTCGCGAAAGTGCAGTCTCCCGTAGTTCTTTTTTATGTTTATATCATTTATAGTTCTCCCGGCTTTCCCAAGTAATAGGTAATAAGCCGTACTTCTCTCACAGAAAATGCCTTTGTCTTCGGATGAAAGTCAGTAGATAGTATCTCATTCATCAGCGGCTTGCATCTCCGCATCCACCTCCGGAGTTTATTGACTGAAGCACGAATCGTCAAATCAGGAAAATACATCTGGGCTAACTCTTGTTTATTATAACATTTCACTACAAAGTCTGAATGTTCCATCGTTTCTTTATTACTGTTTTCTATGCTATAAAGTTACAAATATTTCAACATATAAACAAAGAAAACTGATATTATTATCCAGTATAATGAGAGTAAAAAATATCAACGATCTTCACAGACGGTTGATATAGTGGGAAATTCACATCGGCTTTAACCTCCGATGTCAGGGCGTAGATCAGAAATGTACCGTCGTACGATTTCCAATCCACAATGTAGGAGAATCATGCCTTTACAGCATGAAGCTAGGGACCTACATTTTTTTCATCTCACATACGAAACACTCACGTGTTTATTACATCTCAACATTTTATTTTATATACAAACATCTAATTATTAACACAACTAGCTCTGTAAAAACTTCTATGAAATTCCAATAACACACTGATGTAATAATCATTAGAGTTATTCATTTTACAATGAATGTTTACACTCTTTACACATATTCCACATAAATAACAAGTTGCCTATGATATATCTTTTCCACATTCTACGTGGTTCTTTCAATAACCGATAACACCACTCCAGCGAGTTCCGCTGCCACCACATAGGAGCACGTTTTACTGTTCCGGCATAAAAAACAAAAACAGCACCAATCGTACCACAATGGCAATGAATCTGTAATTTGTTCCAATGAGTATATATCCATTTCTCTTGTTTTGGAGCAGTCATACCTATCCATAGCAAATCAGGGTTAGCTTTATTGATAGCAGTTATAATTGCATTATTTTCCTCTTCATTAAATTCTGATTTATAAGGAGGAGAATAAGTTTCTACTTCAATATTAGGAAAATCCCCTTTACTCCGTTGCTTTATCATTGATAATACCTTTTCACTACTACCCATAAAAAAACACTTTCCACCGCTATGGTTTAGTTTTTCCATCTCAAACATGAATAAATCCCAACCAGTAATGCGTTCTTTCGGCTTAGATTTCGCATTTAACCAACGACAAGCTTTGACAATACTTGCACCATCTGGAATTAATACATCACCTTGTCGCAAGGCTTTGGCAAAGAGCAAGTCTTGCTGTGCGGTGTTATAAGAATGAGCATTGATAGTATTAATCAGCAGTTTACCAGATGGCAAAAAGGTTAACCCTTGACGGTTTTCTACCAAAGGTAAGTTTTTCAAATTCAAGAACATTGTATATTGCAGTTTTATCTCTATAATATTAATTATATATGAGAAAGATTCTGAGACAAAATTTCGACCATTCAATGCTCAAAGCACTGTCGAGTAAATTCACTATAGATTTTTTATAACCTGTATCTCCCAATGTAGTTCTTAATTCCACATCATCTAATAATTTAACTATGCAATATCAGCTAATGAAACAAAAATTTTCTTTTCACAAATCAGATCACTCCATTCTCACAAGATCTAGTATTCCTCCTTCATCTGTTGAGATAATAGGTAGCTTATAAACATATATATTTTAGGAACATATTCATACTAACCTGCCTATATCAGACAAATCACCAGCTGTTGCTAGATTTATATAATAACAGTCAAAAGAAGAATCTATAAGTTTACTTTTGAGGATACATCTTCCTACTATGGTCGTGCATAGGAAGAAAAACTCTATTTTTCATTATCTACCACTATCATTTGGTTTATGATCTTCAAATATTCTTTAGTTATAATGGACCATCTAAACTTATCTCGCATTCGAAAGTTTCTTTCGCCATTTTTCTGAATTAGTATAGTTTTTTTGGATAACTCAAGCAATATTGACGTTAACTCCTTTTGTGTTTTAAAATAAAAGCCACCGTCTTTATTTTGAATAATATCTAAAACAACACCTACCCTCGTCGTTATAATATTAAGCCCTAAGACAAATGGTTCTGCAATACATTACCCGAACGTTTCACTACTGCTTGCAATAACAGCCGTGTTACTCTTTCTATAATATGTTAGTATCTCCTTTTTTGAACAATATCCAGGGAATAAGACCTGTTGATCGCAATCTAAATCCTTACATAAATTTTTCATCTTTTGTAATAGTTCACCACTTCCAGGTAAAATCAATATAGACTTCATATCATGAGTAATGTTTCGGTATTCTGCAAATGCTCTTATTACTGTATCCTGATTTTTCCCTATCCGAAATTGGGCCGGATATATTAATCTCAAACTATCTATAAGTAACGGTTGATAAGAACCCACAAAGAAATTCTCATCAATTCCTAAAGGTATTATTGAAATTTTATAAGACAACCAATGAAAACTATTTTTCAATGATGTACACATGCATATAACTTTATCCACAAAAAATGTTAAGAGAAAAGTCAAGAGAAATCGAGCTATACAGGATTTAAATCTCTCATTATTCCTATATGCATGGATCGTATATATCATTTTAAACTTTCTACGCACACATAAAACATACTTCACATACATAATAAGTGCCAGTTCCCAATTTGTTTGAATGTGTACAACGTCTATAGATTGCTCTTCAATAATCTGTTTAAGTTGAATTGCATTCTTCTTAAAAGATTGATGTTCTACTAAACCTGGTAATATATAATTAGGAATCAATAAAGAATTAATTTTCTCAATCAAACCAGGCTCCTGTTCCTTTGTACTTAATATAGCACATACTTTCTTATGTTGTTTGTGCAATGCAATTAATTGATCTATTAATAAAGCCGAATTACCAAGTCCGCTTTCTACAAAAAAAAGAATATTCATAGAATTAAATATATTTATTCACATCTCTGCTATCTAATACATAAATAAAAACAGCTAAATACGAAAGAACTAAAGGGCTCGTATACGCATGCCCACCATAAAAGGCATGCCCTATAAAACAAAGAAAAGCTATTATGAACCAATAATCTAGTATATTATGGCACTTAATAAAATTCCGTATACATGCAATCAACTTTTTTATAGGAAGTAGTAAAACGGGGATAGAAAAAAGGAGTCCAAATTGACCTATTAAATCTAAAGGATCAACTTCAGCAGCTTTCGGTTCTCCCAAATATAGCTGGTGTTGGTTTTCCATTAAATAAAAATTTCCTCTACCAAAGCACCAATCAAAAACATTAAAGTTAGTAATCGTTTTAATCGATGCATCTATCAAATATCTTCTCCCTGAAGCCTCCAAAAAGATTGCACCAATATCTTCATATTTCCTTGAGAGGTAAGAATCTTCTTGAATAACCGATATGACATTAACTAGTGCATAATTTGATATAACTAAGACCCCAAATAAAGTTATCAGTTTTATTTTATAAGAGCTTTTATAATCCTCAAATTTAACAAGTAAGATACTTAAAGCAAAAAAAAGTAGTATAAAAGCGGTTCCAAAATAGCAAGTTATGCTACCCACTAAGCAAGAGCCAATAGACATCAATATTAATGCAACAAAGTAAAATACATTTCCCGTTTTTTGGAATGAATAGCATGCTAAAATATTTAGCAAAAGTATAGTTAATCCAACATCATTCATTGCTACAAAAAAACCTTTTGTACCAAAAGTGTTTTCTGTATAAGCAGCATAGCCCGCACCTGTTATAAAACAATAAACTAAAATAATGGCTGCCAATACCCCATATAAAATCGCAGCCTTTACAACGATCTCACGATCATTAAAATAACGATTTTTGAGTATGATACTTAAAACAAAATAGAAGTTCATTATTTTCACTAGCGCCATGAAAACACCATTGGAATAAGCACCTATAAGAATATGATATATTAATAAAGCAATACTTGATAGAATTAAAGTTTTAATATAATTGGAATATTTAGTACGAAATAGATAGATAGCTGAAAATAGAATAATTATTCCACGATAAAGAATACCTATAAAACTCTCACTGGTACCATCCGTACCTCTCAGATAGCCATTAATTATATCAATGACTACAGGGAAAGATAGCAATAGAAAGGGAAATACTTTTTTTAATTTAAGAACCAACATATGCTATAAAAAAAACTCAGGAGCATCTTTTTTCAACTTTTCAACAGAAGGTAGTAATTCTATTTTATTATTCACATTCAATGAGATATTTGAAAAAATAGATTTACCTAATCTCATATTATTTTTTATGACATCAATATCAATTTCACCTTGATTATTAATAATATCTTTTGAATGACAGTCTAAAGTATGCGCATAAGATTTCAACTTATTCACAACAAAGGCCTCATCTCCTAACCATGAATGATGATATCCCTTTATCCCTTCCAAGCACTTCACCTTATTTAATAGTTTAGACTGTTCTCCCATTTTTCTTAGATAATCAGAATCATTATAAAAGTTCTCTCTTAAATATTTTCCTTTTACTATAAAAATTCGATAGGAATAATGAGCAGGACCACTCCAATTGGAACAAAACAAATTAAAATAAAACATCGTGAAATGTATTTTAATAGTGATTACCCCATAATGATTAACCGCATCAATTATCTCATCAGCATATTTACTATCTATTATCTCATCCATATCAGATAAAATTAGTATATCATCATCCTTATAGCTACTATTCCAAAGCGAATAATTACGAGATACACCATCATTATACCAAGCTGTATCCCTTACCATCTTATTCATCCACCGACTAATTGGATGAATAAAAAAATGAGGAATATATTTACGTGGCTTTTTATATAACTTTAAAGCATCCATTTGATGATAATGAACTTTCTCACAATCATTTTGAAACACGTAGTCATGACTTGTATATTTGAATGATTTATCAAATTCAGTTATATGAATTTCATCAACCCACTTACTTGCCTCTGCGATATTTATATCTGCCACTAAATTTTCATTATAAAATGGGCAGCATAGAATAATTTTACTCATAAAAGAATCACTTTAGTTTAATATTTTCCTATAAAAACACATAAATATTTAGTATAGATTAACCGCCCAACAAAACTATAAATATCTACATATTACAATCTTCATTTAGCGAACATCTTCTATATTCCTCTATTATTGATTATTTTCCTTAAATCCCAATACACCCAAACAATAAATAATCCCCACATAAATATTAGATTTAATATCATTAATTCAATCCCATACTGTTGAACGACCCACGGTATTACTATAAGAACATAAACAAACATAATAGAATATCCATAAACAATTGCATTCAACTTATTGGTTGCATTTTGTAATAATGAAACATTATCAAAAACAATTCTTATTGAAAACAAAATTCCGACTAACACAAACATAGCCACATTTGACTTAAACTCATTCCCAGCAATAAATTCCATAAAGAAATCTCCTAAAATAGAAACTAGAATTACAACAAAAGAAAAGAAAGTAATTGTTATACATACAGACTTTTTCAACAAGCTCCAACACCAATCATAATTATGCTTTTGAAAAGCAGAAGCAAGTTCACTCCATAATGGATTAAATGCACTCTGATATATACCACCAAAAAATGAAAAAATTTTCTGCACAACATTTATATTAGCTGCTACCCCCAAACCTACCATAGAGCCTGCATAAATTGTTAATACATTTTGTAGAAAGCTACTAAAAAGCTGTACACTCAAAAATTTAACACCTATAGTTAACATTTCTCTTATCTTATGATAACAATCCCTCCAATTAAAAGAATAAGTAAACCATCTTCGCTTATAAACAAAGTAAAGTGTACCCAATAATGAAATCAATAAATTAGATGTAAAATAAGCAACAGCAACATATGTAATATGAATTTTATTAATAGACAAACATAAAACCATCATAAATGCAACTATTGACTTCACCGAATTCACTATAGAATAAAGTTTTGACTCCCCAAACGAAAAAAACAAAGGGATTCCCATACCAAATGGTATGTTAAAAAGAAAAATAAACTGTATTATTAAAAATATTGATCTTCCTTGTTGCCTTAAATACTCATTATCCGTTTTAAATAAATGTTCAAATGGAATATAACTTGATATTGATAATAAAATAATCGACAAAAAGATGGCCAAACACATAAAAAAAATCAAAGCTGAGTAGAAATACTGTTTAGAAGTGGCGAGACCTTTGGAGCCATTCAGGATTTCTCGACTTATTATATTTCTCAGAACATTAACAACACCAAAATCGCCTGTTACAATAACAGCAGCAATAGATGTTACACTTGCCCAAAGTCCATATTCCTCTTGCCTATAAAAATTCAACAAGACAAAAATAAGCAAAAACTGTAAAACACTACCAATAATGGAAGATGCCACTACCCAAGAGACACCTTTAAACAAAATATTATATCTACTATACATAAAATATGCAAGCATCCTATTCGAACGCAAATTGCTAAATTCACCTACCTTTTTACATTAAAAAAGATTTGAATAATCTTAATTAATTCAATAAAACTCAAAATAGATTCCCGTAATCAGTGTATTCACACATAAAATCTACAACTATATTTTACACAACAGTAGGACTTCAAGCTATAAAAAAAACACAATAACTTTCTATTACTAATCAACTTATAGCACAATATTAAATTGCCAAGCTATTATCTGAATGATTTTATCTTTTATCGAATACTGCATAGGAGAAATTATCTCATTACAATATTCTTTTTTACAAAAAGAATATTGTTCTATACTCTCTACTATATTTGATATAATACAAAACATATTATATTTATTCAGAACTAAATTTCTTGACTCAATGATTGAATTTACAGAATCTTCATATTTTGAAGACAAAAGAGCTGTTTTTAGTTGATGAATAGCTACTTCAAAATTGTTTATATCAATAGTATCCATTGAGTCATCTGAAAAATATTCATTTATATTTGTGCATCCAAAATAAATAGGATAACATCCAGCTAAGAAACAGTCTGCTAATTTCTCCGTCCAATAATTAGGATAAGAACAATTTTCTATTACAATAGAATATTTATAACGTGAAAGAACATTCCATTTATCAGATATTGATTGATACCCATTTCCATATACATCCACCAAATCTGGATACTCTTTTAAAACCCGTTCCACAAAACGCACCCTATCTCGATGTCCTTTTGTAAATGTCTTATCGGAAGTTATCAAGCAAATTTTATTTAAACGAGAATTCAAGTTATCATTTTTCTGAAAATCAAGATAGGTTAAATATTCGTTACTACTACACTGATGTGTATTTTCACGCAAATGACATCCAACCATCCATGGTAATAATGGAATAGATAGTTCCATTGAACCATCAGCTACTTTCTTTTGGTGACAACCATACACTCTTCCAAACTGCTTCAAAAATTTACTATTATATTTTTTCACATAAGGAGGCTCTCCTAGAAAAATTATTCTTTGAGTTTTAGAAAGAGTCGTTTCAATTTCTTCTTTTAAGCTATCAATTACGACAATATAGTCATAGTCATCTACTTCGGAGAAAACAAATTCGCAATTCCCCCATACAGTTTTAGCAGGATTTGGGAATTGTCTTTGTAATGGAATATTAAAAGGAGCAGGAATATAAACCTTTATCATTTTGTGTAAAACTTCAACAAACGCAAAATATATTTAGGAAAATAATTGAATAAAGAGTATTTATAAAATAGAAAGAGTGCCTTCTTTTTATATGGGACATCCCCAGTCTTCAATTGTAAATCACGCAAATAATTATAAATATTAAAAATTCGCATGTCTAATAACAAGCTTTGATCTTCTACTTGAGTTGAAAAAAATTTAATTAAAGACAAGTATTGAATAAACTCATGATGTTGACTATCTTGACTTGGAGATATAAAATAATACATATAACATTGAGGTAGGTATACTACTCCTCCTTTATTTGCAATAGCAGAAATAAAGGAGCAATCACAATATTTTCCTCCTTTGAGCCAATCCATTTTAGCCCCAATAATTTTTGATCTTCTATACATAAAAGAAGGGAAAGGAGCGATATTACCAATAGCATATTGTCTTACAACACTTCCGCTATTTTCCATTTTTTTTATATTTTTGGAAACAAACATTTTCTTCTTTGTATTCTTCCCATTAATATTCAAATATCCACTACACCCTACTGCACTGATTTCATCATGAGTGAATAAATATTCATATAATGCATTTACCATATTAGGTAACATCTCATCATCATCATGAAATAACATAAAATATTCACTAGTATTAGTTGCTAATATATAATTAAAATGAGCAACTAAACCTGATGAACATTCCTCTCCCCTTCTGATATAGCTTATCCTGGCATCATTATTTATGATATTTTTCAACAGACTTAATGTATCTTCATTATCCGAATTATCTGATATAACTATCTTCAAATTTGGAAAATTTTGTCGTCTAACTGAATTTAAAGATCGTAACACCTCATTTGGTCTATTGTGTGTTAGAATATACACGCAAACATCTTTACTCATTCCAATCATTATTTTATTAATTCAACATACGTCCAATCTGTACGTTACCTATTCACAGTTCACTCATTATCAAATATTTACACACTTAATACAAGCAAATATTGCTAATTATTTCCTTAAACATAGTAAGCATCATTTTTTAATTGGTACATCCTTTTATATAAACAGTTAAATAGGCCTTCATTAATTGGTGAAATGAGAAGACGTCGAAATTAAACGCTTACAGCTGTTAATTTAAGAATTACTAAACACTCGTTTTCGGACAAACTTATATATCCAACCAGGAAATAAAAATATAAATATTAGCGTCCATAGCTTTCTACTAATAGTAGATTGACTTTTCAACATATCTTTGTATATAGGACGATATTCACTTTTAAATATAGATGTTTGAGACATGATAGAGAAAAACTCTCTATTTCTATTCCCCTGAGAACTCCAAAGCTCTCGCGCTGATTTTATCAATCCCCACTTCTCAAAATCCGCATACATATTAGGTATCCCAATAAATCGATAATAGGGAGATCTACTCATCCATGGACGATTATAAGGTTTTCGTTGAATACATAGAGGGTATGGTATATAGCATATTTTATCAAACATAAAACCATGTAATATTTTACCCAAAAACTCGTAACCAAAATGAGAAGAAGTTATTACCTTTCCTCGATTACGTTTCCAAAGATCATTCTTAAATATAAATGAAGATAGAAAAGTTATATCAAGGGCATGTTCTACTAAAAAATCATTGATTGTATTAAAGAATTCAATCGAACAACTGGTATTTCTATCATTTACCAATAGTTTATTAATACAATCAATATTATCATCATAACCGACCAATCGATTATAATGAACTAATCCCATATCTGAATACTCTTTTACTATCTTTAATAAAACATCTAATAGATAAGGGGCAGGAATGTCATCATCTCCCCACATCAAAATATACTTGCCATTTGCTAAATCATTTGCTCTGGATATACTATATCCGACATCAACATGTTCTGCAAAATTAACAAAACCGACATTTTTATTTTTAAGGTTATATTTCTCCAAAAAGGAGTCAGTTCCATCCGTTGAAGCATTATTACATACACAGAAACTAATATCATTCGCGTTACGATTTACTTGATCAAGAAAACAGTCTAGAGTCAATTTTAAGTATTCTTTCCTATTAAACGTAGGAAGTACTATTGAAATTAGTTTATCATACATGTTTCAAACTTAATATTTATCAATTACATCAACAATACTGATATTTGCCTCAAAACCTATAGCTTCACGGAGTTTCTTGCCATTAAGAGCCAAATATTTCATGGTGGCATCATTACGTTGTACAATTCCAAAGCAATCAGATGGTATTTTTTTACCCATAGAACAGTGAATCTTTGATACAATTTCTCTAACAGTTACAGTTTCCTTACCCTCAATATTATATACTCCAGATGGGAGATTCTTCTCCACGGCAAGACCGATCACGTGTGGAACTTCACTCACATAGATATATTGTCTCGTTTGGTCTCCTGCCGTAAAAGACAGTTTCTCACCATTACGTATTGAATATATAGTGTAAGGAATCAGACGCTTCGGGTTTTCGCCTTCACCATAAATAGTCGGGATATAGAAATGCCAATGTGTGAAGTTGTGCTTGTATGAAGCAACGAAACTGCTCAACATACGCTTGCTGACAGTGTAATCATTCGGTGCAACACATATAGATGAGAGAAGATCTTCTTCTGTGAAGTATCTCTCATCGCACGTCTCACCCATCTCAAATACACTGCCAAAAGTCACAAATCGACCTTCATAGTCCAATTCCTTCAGTTTGTTACAAATAGCAACAGGAACCGTTACATTGAGGGTGTATATAAGATTATAGTCTTCATTTAAGTTTGATTGAATGCCTGCACCAATGGCATAGATAATAATGTCACTCGTTAACAATCTGTTATAATTGAGGTCAGTATCCATCAAATTCACCTTATAGAAATTGTCGTACTTATGGCCAACAGGTTCATCAAGTCCATACATGTCCATATCCCATCCTTGCAGATTGCTGTATCGAGCTATGGCAGTAGAGAGAAAGCCATTTGTTCCTAATATAGATATTTTCATATTATCCTATAAATTTATTAATTTCCTCTATGCACAATGCATAGACATCCTCATTCTTATATCGCTTATACCAATCCACGACAAGTTCTATACACTGCTGCATGTCCATGCGAGGCTTCCATTCAAGACGAATCTTTGCCTTATTGATATTGAGCATAAGAAGCTTAGCTTCATGAAGGGCATTGGGATCTGAAAGGTCACGTAGTTTATTAGCTATAAGTCCAAATGAAACCTCACCGCCATAGTATTTTTTTACTATTTCAGTAGCAACTTCCCATACAGTGCAAACAGACTCTGAATCGGGACCAAAATTCCATCCCTCATTATATTCAGTCGGATGTTCCCACATCTTTTGGGCAAGCATCATATAACCAGAAAGTGGTTCAAGCACATGCTCCCAAGGACGAACTGCTTTAGGAGAACGAATGTCTATTATATTATTTGCCTCCAATGCACGAATGCAGTCAGGAATGATACGGTCTTTTGCCCAATCCCCACCACCAATCACGTTACCTGCACGAACAGAAGCGATGGACACAGTGTGTTTCTTGCCATAATCTGCTTGATTGAAGAATGAGCGTCTCCAGGACTGGATAGCCACCTCACATGCACCCTTTGAAGAACTATATGGATCGTATCCCCCAAACGGACTGGTTTCAACATAACCCTCTTTCTGCTCATTATTGTCGTAACACTTGTCAGTTGTAACCATTATTTCCACTTTCACACTCTTAGTGGCACGAATAGCTTCCATTATATGAATAGTACCCATGACATTTACTTCATAGGTCTCTACTGGAATATCGTAAGAGAGACGAACAAGTGGTTGAGCAGCCAAATGAAAAACTATCTCTGGCTGATATTTAGCAAAGACTTCTTTCATCAATTCTCTATCCCGAATATCTCCACGCAAATCAGCTTTAATCTTCTTTCCGATTCCGGATAAGACATAATTATCCCGTTCAGAAAATGGATCTAGGGCTATACCAATAACTTCAGCTCCTAGTTCATGCAACCAAATGCTCAACCATGCCCCTTTGAATCCAGTATGCCCTGTTACAAGGACTCGTTTACCTTTATAGAAATTCTTAAATATATCGATCATAATTGATAAATAATAGTATCGGAAGGGTTATAAGCAAGATCAGTGTAAGCCAACACTATAAAATTGCTATCACTTAGATTTTCAAATATATGTGCCACATTATTAGGAACAAATACCGAAATAGGATTTTCAAGAGACATCACTACTTCCATCTTTTCATGTGTCTCGACATCTTCAAGCTTCAGCATGGCTTTACCTTCAATAACAGTAAACCATTCTATCGCCTTTGGATGATAGTGTCCACCTTTCGCTTGCCCTTTCGTCCCCATAGTGAGATAAACTTCTCCTGTATGAGAAGGTATGTTTTCTTCCGTGCCAGTAATCACTTTCAAAAACCACCCTCTTTCATCCTCAACAAAGTGACGAGGAATAATCTTTATTCTATCTTGTAGCATCCTATTTTACCATTTTTTCCAAGGAGCCTTCCCTAAAGCGAGAAGTTCCTCAAGCATTTCCATTTCACGTTTATTATCCATACACTGCCAAAAACCTTTGTGGCGATAAGACATTAATTCACCTTCTTCCGCAAGTTTAACAAGAGATTCACGTTCAAACACTGTAGAATCGTTTTCGATATAATCAAAGATTTTCGAGTTTAGTACCATGTACCCAGCATTAATAGAAGCTCCATCAGAGATTTCTTTCTCACGAAAAGCTTTTACTGCATTATTACCACCTATATTGAGTACCCCCTTCTCCTGTTTCAAAAAAACTGAAGTTAAACTTGCTATTTTCCCATGTTTTTTATGAAACTCCAATAATTTTTGAATATCTACATCACAAACACCATCTCCATAAGTCATAAAGAATGGTTCATTTCCAATATATTTTTGAATCCGTTTAATACGCCCACCTGTCATGATATTAAGACCCGTATCAACCACCGTTACTTTCCATGATTCACAGTGATTCTCATGAATAGTTATTTCATTTTTTTTCTCTGTATAGTCAAATGTAATATCACTATTATGAAGAAAATAGTTGGCAAACCATTCTTTTATGTACTGCTGGCGATAACCAGCACAAATTATAAACTCAGTAAATCCATAGTAGGCATATTCTTTCATAATATGCCATAAAATAGGCTTACCACCAATCTCAATCATAGGCTTGGGCTTGAATTGAGATTCTTCTGAAATACGTGTACCGAACCCTCCAGCAAGAAGAACAACTTTCATATATATATAAATAAATGTTACTTATTTTTACATTACTACAATTTTGAATTAAGTAATTCTATTTCAATTGTCATTAGTTGAAGCTTTTATCCAATTTAATACGCATTCTTCTCCCCCACAATCACATTTGCCACAGTCTTATAAATGATATATAAATCAAGCAATATTGTCCAATGTTCCATATACCAAACATCAGCTTTTACACGTCCTTCCATCTGTGACAATTCTTTAGTTTCACCACGGAAACCATGTGTCTGCGCCCAACCAGTTACACCGGGTTTAATAAAGTGGCGTACCATATACTTATCAATCAACCGAGCATATGTCTCTGTATGAGCCAACATATGAGGACGAGGACCGACTATTGACATATCACCTTTAAAGACATTTATAAGCTGCGGAAGTTCATCAATATTAGAACGCCGGAGAAAATCTCCAAAACGAGTTTTCCGGGGATCATCAACTGTTGCCTGTTTCTTATCTGCTTCTTCATTGACCTTCATAGAACGAAATTTATAACACTTGAATTCCCGACCATTTAATCCGGTTCGCATTTGTGTAAAGAATATAGGACCGGGAGACGTTAGTTTAATAATACTTCCCACGATAAGATAAACAACTGGAAAAATAGTGACTAAAAAAATGCCGGATAAAACAATATCGAACACCCGTTTTAATACACGATTTTCCATTTTACTAAGAGGTTCATACCGTAAATTTAAAATCGGCATATTGCCAACCATACTATGCCAGATACGCCGAGGAAAACCTTTACAAACATTAGGAACACCATGAAAATAAAGCAAATGATTCTCACAGTAATTTATAATAGAAACATTGTAACGTCCCTGTTCCATTGACAAAGAACAAAATACATGCTTTATCCCCGTTTGTCCAGACATAAAATCGGCAAAACCGTCAGGATTACCCAAATATGGACATTGAGATGAAAGAATATCATTAGATTTAATATCAAAATAACCGACAACCTCATAGATAGATGCCAGAGAACTATCCATTTCTTCGTATAACATCTGCATATTATTACCTCCACCGATAAATACTGCATGGCGTTTATGATTGCCCTTAGCACAATAACCAATCAGTGAACGACGAATAATGATACGATAGATGCTTAAAACAACAAAGAGAATAAAAAAATAGAAGACAAAAAATAAAGGAGAAACAATAGAGATTCCGCTAAAAGCCATGATACATGCCCAAAAAACAGAAAACATCATAATATTCTTCAACACACGCAATACAAGCTGATCCGCACGAATTTCTCTGCTGTTCCAAGCCTTCCCACGGGAAGCAGAACACGCCAAATAACAAAGACTTAAAGAAGTCATCATCAAAGAAGCAGTACCAGAAAAAGGCGAATACACAAACGCTTTTTCCCAAAAGAGAAGTAACAGGAACAAACTGAAGTTCAGAATAATCAGATCTCCGAAAACCACAATAAGTTCTACGACTTTATTTATCTGGTTAGTTGATGCCATTATTACCTTATCTATTGATTTTAAGCCTGTATTTCTTTGAACTTATTCAGAATATTTTCTCCGAATAACTTCCAAAATATGACAATACAAACAGATAGAAAGATAAATGCCAATATATATATCTTTTTACTGGTTCCTGAAGGATTCAATGGAACCACTGCAGGTTCTACTACAGCAAATACAGGCTTCTCTTCCTGAACTTTGGCTCTAGCAACCTGAAGTTGACTGGCAACCTGACTATATACTTGGTAAGCAAGACTCATGTCATTCTGTAATCGCTCTTATTCTGCACGAACACTTTGCAATATGATATTATCATGAGAATCCATATAATCGGCATATTTCTTCTGCGCAACATAATATTCTTGCTGACGTTCTTTAAACAATTTCTCCAGATAGAGACAATCCTCTTTTGCTTTGAAAGTACGATAGTCTATGATGTATTCCTGCAATTTCTTTACGACAGAATCGGCAACCACTGCGGCTACCCTAGGATTTTGCAAAGTTACAGCAACGGAAGTCATAGATGTTTTCTTATCTACAGAAGCAGTTATCATTTTCTTTAGAATTTCAATCTTCATAGACTCCATCTTAGATAATTCAATTGTACCCTGATTCGCTTTACCGAAAGATATTGATTCATCTTCTTCAGTAAATAATGACTTAACTCCGCCAAGTACCATACTTGGAAATCCAATTACATAACTCCACCAAGGGGAAGATTCTTCATCTAAATAAGTGTTCAAAGCCATGCTTTCATCTTTAGATACAGGTATCCTCATTGTAGAGAGTTCTAATAAAAAAGGAGTAGAAGATACAATATCTGGAGACAAAGAGGCATTCAAAGCATCGGTTCCATCTCCCATAGTAACACCACTTCCTAAGAAAGAAGCAACCAAACCAGATAAACCACCTTCTTTAGAAGCACCCATCTCCGGAGAAAGGGTGACTTTGACTGTGTATTGTTTTGGGATACTTAAAGCTATTATAATTCCTATCACTAATCCAATACCAACTGCTTTATAAATTGTCTTACGAATAGCAATAATCTTACGAAGAATATCCATTAAATCGATTTCAATTTCATCACCCAGATGATTATTTTTCCCTTGTTTTACTTCTTTTTCAGATTCTCCTTCTATCATAGTCATATAAAACTATTATTCTTTATTTTTTTATCAGATTAGCAATCGAAGCAACCATCATTCCTAAAGTACTGAAGGTAGTAGCATAACCTAAGATATTACCTATATTAGTTTTCTTCTTAGCTTTACTAGGCACAATTATCTCACATCCCGGTTCGATCTGTTTCTTACCACTACCTTTCACCTTAGTCACCTGACCATTCATGTATACGATAAATTTCTTACTCTTCTTTGCATTTTCAGAATAACCACCAGCTTGATTCAGGTAATAATCTATATTCTCACCCTCTATATATGAAACTGTATTCGGAACCATTACGGCACCATTGATCGTTACTGTATTATTATTTTTCGGAATAGAAATCACATCACCCTCACGCAAGACAATATCTGCTGTACTTCCAGGGTTAGCTAATGCTTTCTCCAAGTCAATACCAACACTAAAGGTATCTTCCACACGAACACCCAAAGAGTCCATCATAGCTTCACCCAACTGTCGACTCATCAAGCGGACCACATCACCCATGCGTTTCTTTTCACTTGCATTGGCCACACGGGTCAATTTGGCACCACGTAAGTAGGCATAATTCGTTGCACCTCCAGCTTTATTGATTAAGTCCGAAAGACGTTCTTCACGACTGGTCATAGCATAAGAGCCTCCAAACAGAATTTCACCTTCAACAACTACATTCTGTTGAGCTTGATACCCCGGACTGCGACGTACATAAACTTCATCGTAAGGTTGAAGGACAAAGCCGGGAGTTCCATCTACAATAAAACCTTCTTTTAGGGAGAATGTATATATCTGGCCGATAGTATCGTTATCTACTGTACTACGAGGATTCTTAATTCTACGGGATACATCTACACGAACTACAGAAGCGGCTTCACGTAAGCCACCTGCCTGAATGATCAAGTCTTCAAGGGTCATGTTATCCGCATAAGGATAAGAATCAGGTTTGGCTACTTCACCGTGGATTACGACGTTGCCTCTGTCTTCCAGGTCATGAATACTAGGAATATAAAGGATGTCGTTTTTCATCAGGATGATGTTTTGGGAAGTACCGTCCATGATGGCTTTGATGTCTACTGGAACAACTTCGGTAGTCAGGTCTTCACGCTGACGATAGAGAACGGCACGGTTCAAGAAGGCATCACCGGTCAGGCCTTGAGCTTCGTTTACCAGTTCACGGACAGTATTCAGTTTTCCATTCAACTGGTAGATGCCGGGACGATAAACGGCTCCACGGATTTCAAGTTTGTTGATGAAGCGGTTGAGGATGGCTTCAGCGGTCACAACATCACCATTTCGCATTTTATAGACACTATAGTCAAGGTCTTTGACTGTGTTTACTTCATATTCCTGCCCGTTCTGGCGTACGACACGCAAGGAACGGGTGTAGGCGTCGGCTTCAAAGCCACCGGCATAGCTGATAAGAGTGGATAGACTCTCATCCTTTTTCATTTCGAAACGCATGGGACGTTTCACTTTTCCGTCAATCTTAACCAATACGTCATAGGCAGGGACTATTACTACATCGCCTTCCTGAAGACGAATGTCATCCTGAATGTTTCCTTTCATGATAAATTGGTAGACGTCGATCGTGGCGATATTTTTGCCGTTACGTACCAGCTGTACATTGCGAAGGCTTCCTATGTCACTGACTCCACCCGCACGGTAAAGTGCATGGAAGACTGTGGCAAAAGAAGAGAGGGAGTAAGTGCCCGGTTGGACAACCTCACCCATTACATTGATCTGGATAGTACGTATGCTGCCCAAAGTCAGACGGATGTCAGAAGTGGGGTCATTCGTATTATTAAGACCATTATATATCTTGTTTAATGTCTTTTTGAGATAGTCATTGGCTTCAGCAATAGTTAGTCCGTTCAGGTTGACAGGACCAATTTTCTGAATGTTGATCGTGCCGTCAGGAGAAATATGTTGGCGGATAGTGTTCTGGCTGGCTCCCCAGATGTCGATAATCACTTCATCACCGGGACCAAGACGATAATTTAAAGGAGTGGCGATGTTGACGCTGGGTTCAAAAGTCAGGTTACGGGTGTTGAAGATATTTCGTCCGAAAACCTGGTTCCCACGTGCGAGGTCTTGAGTGCTCGGATGGTCTTCCAGCATATCGGAAGTGTTTTCTTTCATTTCCTCACGAAGGCGTGATTCATTGATGTCGGTACCCGTTGCATTGGAAGCATTGACATTGTTTTGTTGTTCATACAGTTGCTTCACACGAGTTGCCTGTTCTTTGGTCACACCTCTACGTGCCAGTTCAGAGGCTAGTTGTTTCTGTTCTTTACCCTGGCGGATGCCATCCTTTACATATTCAAGAACTTGGGAGTCGCTCATGTTTTGAGCCATTAAAGGAGAAAAAACTCCCAGCAACAGAATGAATAGAAATACGTTAAATTTTCTTCGTGTTGTCATTGGTGATTTTTGTGGATTCTACATAACCGATTGGCATATCTACACAAGCACAGCCAAGCATATTTAAACGAACGGCAATCTTACTCTTCCCGCCTACAGTCACAAGTTCGCCAACAAGTCCACTCAAAGGACCTTTTATGACACGAACTTTCTCACCACGCGCTAGTGGAGTATCATTCATACAGACTGCTTCTTCGGAATAATCGAGCATGAAACGGAAACGGGCCATCTGCTCGTCAGGAATAACGGCAGGAGTGCTCTCTCCACGCATCACCATATAACGGCTGACCGTAGAAAATGAAAGGACTTCCATACGTTCTTTTGGATTGACATGTACAAAAACCATCATTGGGAGTAAGACTGTATCAACCATCTTACGACGGTCACTCCATTGATGAATTTGTTGTTGAACGGGAACAAAAGAATCAATTCCCATCTTAGACAAACGCTCGGCAACTTTTTTCTCGTGATGCATTCGAACGAGTGCTACATACCAGCGTTTTGAGTGTGCTACGCCTTCCCCTGTCCCACTACTAGGCCCGGCATTTACTGATTTCGGTTTCGTTAAAATCATATTTTTTTACCCCATGTTCATCCGTTACTTCTTAGGTAACGGACAACACACATATAGAATACACATCGCTGTGAAAAAAAGAAAAAAATCGATTATGAGGGAATATAAAAGCGGGCACCTAACATTCAATATAAAACATTCTTGAATTTAGGTAATAAAAAGCCTTTGAGCATGAAGATGTTATCCTTCATATTCAGATAGATTTATGTTGCATATTTTAGAGAAAAAGGAAAAAAAGAAGTTTATTGTTTGTTTGCTATTAATATTTTTACCTATCTTTGTAGCGAATATAATTCCGTTACCTAAGAAGTAACATCAGCATTAAGTCCCTAATCCATAATGCTTTAATAATATTAATCAGAGCATTTTAAAATTACAAGCGTAAGAATAATTCAATTTATTTACTTTTGTTCTTTCTTCCAATTCGAAACCCTTTAAATATATCTGTGTTGTTTTAATAGATTTGTGTCCTAGTGATTCGCTAATCATTTCGATAGGTACACCTCTGTACTTAGCAGTCGTAGCCCAAGAATGACGAAGCGTATACGACGTAACGGGCGAATGTAGCCTTAATTTTCTGGACAGGCTTTTCAACTCATTATTAAAACGTCTCAAAGCTGACTGATACTCACGATAGGCTCCTTCTTCATTCCGCTTGTACGCTCCGCTTAATATCCGGAAAAGATAATCAGGATAGCCAGAACTCCGGGCGTCAGATTTATTGTACAATCCCCCAATTGCATTCTGCGCTGACTCCAGCACTTCTATACTCATAGGAGTACCGGTCTTGGTACGATTGTACTTCAAAAGCCCCCGCTCCAGATTGGACTTTTCCAAATGGGCTAAATCAGAAAAAGGCATTCCACAAAACTGAAATAACAGATTGGCAATGGCCTGCGTCCGGCGAAGCTTTTCCGATTGAGGATCTTTGTTTAATAGCATGTGAAGTTCGCTGATCGGGATAGCTTTCTTCTGACGTGTGTCCACCCCGGTAAAAACATCCCGGAACAAACCATGTACATAAGGAGCCTGATGCATATCGACACCACGATTGTAGATACTACGCAACATACGCATATACGTAGAAATCGTATTGGGCTTCAAACGGGAAGCCATCAGATAGTTGCTATACCTCTTTAGAGTTTCACGGTTTATCTTACTAAACGTGATGGATTGAGTTCCACAAAACTGCGAAAAAGAACGAATAGCGTGTTTATACACATGGGCCGTAGAATAACGACCCTCTTGTCGCAAACAATCGATGTAATTGTTTGCACAAATAGTAAATCGATTTTTTTCCATAAATTATAACTTATCTCATACGTGTTATTAAAAACGTGCGGAATATAGTAAGATTATAGATAAAATGAACCACGATTTTAAATTTACTTACTGTTTTAGATAGAAATTCGAATTATTTCTAAAAAAAATAAGTGAAGCCATGCAGTATTTTCAATAACCATGCATTTAACTTATAAAAGAGGGGAAAAAGGGAAATCAAACCATATATCATTAAAACCTACAACCTGAACTTAACAAGTGAAGTGGGGAAAAATAAAAAAAAGAGAGAGAGTTTTTTATACAACGTCCCCCAAAACGAGGAATCCCTGCCAACTCGAAAATTGGCAGGGATTCATTTTTTATCTTCAAGAAGATGATCTTTTTACTTGCAGTATTTGGTTATCAATTCATCTGCATTCGGATCACCCAATTCTTTCGCTTTCTTAAAGTTGCCGCAAGCTTCATCTGTCTTCTTCAGCTGTATCTGGCAAAGTCCCAATAAACGGTAAGCCTCACCATATTTAGGATCAGTCTTCAATATATTATTTAAAATCTGAATGGCTTCTTCATACCGTCCTACACGGAGGTTTACAACTGCATGCTCTGCCTGGTAGGTGAGGTCTGTCGGATTCATCTCGATGGCCTTGGCAATATCGTCTAAAGCGCGTTGAAACTGACGTGCTTTCAAAGCTGCCTGTTCGCGATAATAATAGAACACGTCGTTCACTTCTCCCTTGACTGCCGTATGGTAAGCATCATAATCGAGCATTGCATTTCGCGCCTGATCGGCATTCATATTCATCTGCGCACGTTCCAACAAATATGGAGCAAAGTCGGCCGTAATCGGTTGCGGGCAACGGGCAATACAGCTATCCATTAAGGCTACCACTTCTTTCGGATCCCCTTTCAGCAGTTCTTTCGTCTTGGCAGCACTAAAGAAAGTGGCCGGAGAAGCAATATTGCTGGTATTTACCTTTTCATAAGCAGCCAAAGCACCGGCATAGTCTTGTTGGGCAAACAGTATATCGCCTTCCATTTGAATGTAAATTGGCAGCGGATCAATAGCGATTGCCTGACGGACATTCTTCAAAGCGGTGTCATACGTCCAGTCTTTATAAGTTTTCTCCGGCTTCGATAATTGATAAGCATACATTAGCTTACCTATATTATAATATACATCATCTTTCTTCTGGGCTACTTTCAGAGCCTGATTAAAGTCGGCAACGGCTTTATCATACCAGGTCTGATCGTCTTTACCTTTAGATGCATAATAATTGGCACGACGGAGATAACCATCTGCATTGGCAGGGAACTGGCGAATGAAGTCATCCAACAGCTTTTCATAGTCCTCGCCCGAGAGGCTCGAAGAGGCCATGAACAGATACACTAATGCCTGATCTTCCGTTTCGGGTAAACCTTTCCGGATACCAATGCTTTTCAAGGCAGCGTCTCCCAAAGAAAGAGCACTGATTTTCTGCGACATGGCAAAAGCTGCTCCCGCCGCATAACAAGTAGTCACCGTATCGATACCGGATGATTTCTGCGCAATACCAAATACCTGACCTTCCGCATTCATCACCGGACAGCTCACCATCTTATCTTTCATATGCATGCTCAATGTATAATAATGGTATGCTCCGGCTACTTTGGAAACATCTTTCACCTTACCAGTAACGCAAGCGATACTTTTTTGTGTAGAATAAGGAAGCATCCACGCATCGGCCCCTGTCGCCGGGGCTGTTTTAGCAACGACCAGCGCAGGCACTTTCTTCTCGGTGATAGCCACACGAAACTTAATGACATCATACATGTCATTCGCTCCAAGTATCAGGCTGACCGGCATCTGCTTGCCTTCGGAAGTAATCACTACCGCACGTTCAGCTCCTTTAAAAAGAGTATAATCTGATAAAGCCAATCCGTCTTCGGACACAAAGAATCCGTTTCCCGTATTCAGCATTTTATCATTCTTGTCATAAGTCACTATTGAGAAGACTGCACGTTTTGCCTTCTCTACCCATTTTGGGGTTTGTGCCATGCTTCCTTGTACCAGGAAGAAAAGCAGCAAAGGTAGAATTAAAATCTTCTTCATATCAGTCATTGTTTCTTTGTTTCACAGCTTCGTAAATCAGGATACCGGCAGCTACAGAGACATTCAGGGATTCGATAGTGCCCAGCATCGGAATTTTCACCCATTCATCACAGAGGGCAAGGTTTTCATAAGAAACTCCTGTATCCTCAGCTCCCATTATGATGCAGAGGGGACCTGTATAATCGGCCTTGGTATAGTCATAATCTCCTTTTTCGGTAGCAGCCACAATGCGGAAACCACTATCTTTCAGATATTGCAGAGTCGAACGGAGGTTCTGTTCACGGCATACCGGAAGAGTATGTAGCGCTCCTGCCGATGTTTTCACGGCGTCAGCATTGACCGACGCACTACCCCGGACAGGAATAATCACGGCATCGACAGCCGCACATTCGCAGGTACGTGCAATCGCCCCGAAATTGCGTACATCGGTCACTCCGTCGAGCATAACAAAAAACGGATTTTTTCCTTGCTCAAACAAGAAAGGAACAAGATCCTCCGCTTTCTGATAAGTCACAGAAGAAATGAAGGCGATCACTCCTTGATGATTTTTCCGGGTAATACGGTTGATACGCTCTACCGGAACACGCTGAACAGGTATCAACGTACCTTTCAAAGCTGCAAAAAGCTCCTTGGAAAGATCACTTTGAATATCTTTCTTCACGAGGATCTTATCTATCTCTTTTCCAGCCTGAAGGGCTTCTATCACGGCACGAACGCCGAAAATCATTTCACTTTTATCTAACATCTGGTTGATTTACTATTTTACTATTTATGCGAATCAGCAGTTGATAAACATCAGCCTTTTCGCTTGTTAAAATGTTATTAT
>USLU01000056.1 GCA_900555635.1 uncultured Bacteroides sp. | reverse complement strand
AAACAGGGGGGCAATTTACATTGGACACTGGGGGGCAGTTACGTTGGATTTTCCATTTTACTCCCGACCGTCTGGCGGGCGTGAACCGTACAGTCATAGCCTGCATCAGCAAAAAAGGTGAAAACAAAACGAAAGACGGAAGAATGGTAAAAGGCAGGGGGACGTTCAAAAGGGAAAGATATTCCGGTTCTCTGTAAGAAGCGGAATAAATTACGTGCAAAGTAACGTTATAATTTTGAAACAGACAAGAAAAAAGATATATTTTTAAAAAAATCATCGCTTTTCAATGTAAATATATATAATCTCATACTGTTTTTAGCCACAAAATGAGCTTTCATCTTTTATGGTTCATAACCAAGTACAATATATTCATAATCATAATTGAGGTTCCATTCAATGAAAATATTACATAACAGTCAATTCCTCAAAAAGTCTTTTTAAGACAAAAGAGTCCCCCACCCACTGAAAAAAGCAGGTTATTTAGAAAAAAAGATAAATAAAAAACAAATCGGCAATACCTAAACGCCCCTCTTCAACCGCACCAAACTACATCCGACAAACTTCGTTCCGCTTCTTACAGAGAACCGGAACAGGGGTTTTCTTTAAATTTCACCGTTTCGTTCCGCTTCTTACAGAGAACCGGAATGAAACGTCTCAGATGAATCTACAGGAGAACATACGATTTATCATCCGGCGGCATTTGAAAACAAACAATATTTTGTATTACTGTAACACCAAGACATTCATGTTAAAAACGAGAAACTACATATCGCCGTCAGCGCTGCTGCTCCCGCTGCTGCTGTTCCCGATATTCCTTTGTCCGGCAAGACTTGGCGCACAAACCGCCGCGACAGAAGTGAAAAGCCTCATATTCCGCTTCCGTATCAACGAATTCCAGATAGACTACAACCTGCACAATAACAGAAGAGTGGCGGATGAGTTGCAAATACTCTTCGAGGACGGCATCAAGTCCTCACGCATCGACTCCATACACATACAAGGATTCGCCTCCCCCGAAGGAAGCAAGCCCTACAATGTGCTGCTGGCAAACCGGCGCGCCAATGAAGTAAAGTCACGGCTTATCGCCAAATACCCGCAAACCCGCAATTTCCCCGTCACCACCTCCTCACACGCAGCCAACTGGAAAGCTCTCGCCCCACTGGTGGAAAGCGACACCCTCACCCCCTGCCGGGACGAACTCCTGCAAATCCTCGCACTGGACCGTTCCGACGAACGGATAGGCGAACTTGTACAGATAGTGAATGTCGGGATACCCTACCGGTATGTATCCGAAAAGCTACTGCCCATATTGCGCAACGCCACCTTATGCATCATCTACCTGCGTCCCCTGAAGCATCCCGAAATGCCTACCCGCACAAGCATCGGCAAAACAGAAAGCCTGCGCCCGTCAACGCCCGCCGCCACCCGAAAAGCGGAAGAAAGCCTACCGCTTACACGTCAAGCCGCCAAGACATTGCAGCCATCCCCCCGCCGGACCCTGTTCGCCCTTAAAACCAATCTTCTGTTTGACGCCGCACTCATGCCTAATATCGAACTGGAGATTCCGCTGGGAAGACGCTGGTCGCTCAACACAGAATACATATTCCCCTGGTGGCTGATAGACGGCGACAAGTATTGCCTGCAAGTATTGGCGGGAGGCGCCGAAGTGAGGTACTGGATGGGGAACTACCGGCGCCGTTCAGCACTGACCGGACATTTCATGGGACTTTATGCCGGAGGAGGCAAGTATGACCTGCAATGGCAGAAGAACGGCTATCAGGGAGAATTTTTCATAGCAGCCGGCATCGGCTATGGCTACGCCCGGCGCATAGCCCGCAATCTCAACCTGGAGTTTAACATCGGTATAGGCCTGCTGCGCACCAACTACCGACACTACCGCACCGAGCAGAACTATGAAGTACTGCGCTGGCTGGAAAACGGAAACTATACATGGTTCGGCCCCACCAAGGCTAAAATATCCCTGGTGTGGCGGCTCACCGGAAAACAAAAAAACAAATAGATAGTATGCTGACACCCAGAACACAGAAAGCCATCGCCCTCCTATACGACCTGACACTGAGGGAAGAAAATTCGGCATATAGCCGCTACCGGGGCACTCCGGAAGAAGCGGAGGAACTGCTCGCCCTCCTCGAAAAGAAAGGGCTCATCACCCCTATCCGGAAAGAGGAAGGCGGTACGGAAAAGGAGTACAACCACTACTCCTATCGTCCCGCACGACCTTTCGGTGAAATATCCCTACTGGATATTCTCGAAGCGCTGGACGAACACCTGGACTGCAACCGCATCACCACCGAAGAGTTTTACAACCGTTACTACAAGGTAGCACAGAAACTGGGTGTAATCAACTATATGACCCGCTCCTACCTGCAAGAGATTAAGTTGACAAGTCTTTGACGCGTCGTGAAGAAAACAGAGAATGAACCAAATAAATTTACATAAAAACAGAAAAACGGCCCCGTTGCCCCTGCTTTGGGGCGGACTGCTGAGCACATTGCTGATGTTCAGTGCCTGCGAGCGCCGTGAACTGACCTACTACACCGAAGCGGAGATCAGCGTCACGGTAGATTGGAGCCGTGCGGGGCTGGAGGCGGAGAAAGATTACGGCGCCACCCTCATCGTCTATCCCGACGGAGGAGACAAGCCCTACCTCGTACTGATGGGAGAACGCGAGAGCGGCAGCGTGCGCCTGCCCTCCGGCAAGTACGACGCCGTCCTCTTCAACCGTTCCTTCGACGACTTCGGTGCCCTGGCATTCCGCAACTGGCAGACCTTAGAGACTTTCGAAGCGTACTCCCGCAAAATGGAGACGCGCAACCAGACCCGCACCATCGTCTCCTCGCCCGAAAGGCTGGCGGGCACACACACCGCTTTCGTGGTGACGGACAACATGCTGGGCAACTATGCGCCGACCCGCTCGGACAATCCGGACTGCACGCAGGATAAATGCCGGTTGCAGCTTACTCCGCTGCCCCTGACCCGGGAAGTGAAAGTGATACTCAACGTGAAGGGGCTGCACAACGTGCGGGAAGCGCAATGCACCCTGCTCGGAGTGCCGCTATCCATATTCATGCGCAACGGCCGGCCCGGCAACGAGACGGGAGGGCAGGTATTCAACGCAGGCGATCCCACGTTCACCCCCGGTTCCATCTCGGACGGCACACTGACGGGAACCATCAATACCTTCGGAATACAGAAAGACGCGTCCTACGAGCTAAAGGTCAAGGCGCTGCTCGTAGATGGCAAGACGGTGATAGAACAGGTTGTGACCAATGCCGTGGCCCGGGAAAAGACGGACGAAGAGGGCAATCCCGTGTTCTTTCTGGAAGTGGATGTGCCCGACCCCTTCCCCAACGTGAAGCCCGAGGGCGGTACCGACTCCGGATTCGACGCCGAGGTGGATGACTGGAAGAAGGAAGAGAACGTAGATATTGACATATAATTTTTTTGAATTAATTAATTAATTATTTTTAAACACAGCAGATTATGAAATCTAAAAGTTTATTTTTTGTAGCGACGGCCCTGGCCATGGCAGGGTGCTCGCAAAATGAAGTGGTGGACACGAACCCGGACGCGAACTCCGCCATCAAGTTCGGAGTATATACGGGCGTACAGACCAGAGGAACGGAAACGACCAGTGCGACACTCAAGGCCTCGACTAGTGACGGATTCGGATTCCTGGCGTACAAGACAAGTTCGTCGGGATGGGGTGCAGACGGAGCCACTACCACGCCCTCGTTCCTGTACAATGAGCACGGCACATGGAACGGTACGGGAGGAAGCGGTTCGGGAGCCTGGGAATACGCCAACACCCGTTTCTGGCCTACCAACTCGGATAAAATCACGTTCTTTGCCTACGCACCGTATGAGAATGCGCCGAGTGCCGGAACAAGCAAAGGGATCAAGTTATCGGCAAATACGGTTACAGGCGCGCCCACCCTTGAGTTTGAAGTGAATAACTCCGGCGGAACCATTGGCTGGACTGATATGGTGGACTTGGTAACGGACAACCGTACTGACATACAAGACCAGACGGCAAGCAGTGCCAGCGGTACGGTAAAGTTCAAGTTCAGCCATGTATTGACGAAAGTGGCGGACGTAAAGGTCAAGGCACAGGTGGATTTGGGCAGCGATACCCGAATTTTCGTGACCGGACTGAAACTGAATCCGGGAACGAGCAAGCTGTACAGCAAAGCCAAATATAAATTCGCCGATGACACATGGGAAGCACTCGGGGCTCCCGCCTATTTTAGCGGCGACAAGGATCTCAGCGCTTTCTTGAACAAGACCGCCGCAAGCTTCAACGGTTATACCACAAGCTCGGTAGAGGTAGGGGGTACCACACCGGTATCATTGTTCCCCACCGACCAGGCATTGTATTTCATCCCCGTGGACAACACGACAGGAACCGGAACCGCAGGTGACTTGAAATTGAAAATCAGCTACGACCTCGTAATGAAAGACAGCGGATCAGGCAATGTAACAAGTACGGTAACGGACAAGGTGATTGATTTGCCCGCAGGAACTTTCAAGAAAGGGACTGCCCATACTTATACGCTCACCATCAAGATGAACGCCATCACTATCGATGTGGAAGATGCGTGGACAAACTGGACTACCGGTACAGACAGTGGCATAGATGTAGCCCCATAATATAAACCCGTTTTAAACCGGGCGGATTCTATAACCCGCCACCCATCTCAATAGCCCGGACAAGGTTGAATGTCCTTGTCCGGGCACATAAGGCACCGCTGTTTTAACATACCGCAAACCAAAGTCATGAAAAAATATCTGTTAATTGAAACGATAGCCATACTCTCGCTATGCCTATGTAGCTGCGAAGAAGAATCCCACGGCCGCACCGGCGGGCAGGAAGGCACTGTACCCATAGGCTTCATTCCCGAGGTGACGACGCCTACGAGAGCCACGGACTTCACACCGGACAATCTCGCCGACTTCGGGGTATTGGCTTACTTCACACAGGGAAGGGGGTTCAATCCATCCTCCACGCCCAACTTCATGTACAACCAAAAGATAGAAAAAAGCGGGAGCAGCTGGACCTACAGTCCCGCCAAGTTCTGGCCCGCCAACACTAACGACAAGCTCTCTTTCTTTGCCTACGCACCCCATAATGCCACCGGGCTGACACTGCCGGGAATTACGAGCACCGGCTATCCCTCCTTTGATTACCAGATACAAAGCACGGAAGCGGCGCAAACCGACCTGTTATTGGCAAAACCCATGCCGGACAAGGCAGCAACCGACGGCACAATCAGATTCGGATTCAAGCATGCACTGACACGGGTTGTTTTTGAAGTGGAAGCAGGCAGCGGTTTCACGGGAGTAACGGTCAACAACTTCGCCATCCAAACGAAAAAAAGCGGCACGGTAGCGTTCACTTCAACCACTTCCCCCACCGACTGGATGCGATGGAGCAATATCACCTCCGGAGCGGGAAACAACATCTCGTGTACCGCCACCCTGCCCCCGCCTTCCAATACCATATCCGCCGGAAGCACCCAAAAGATAGCCTCTTTCTTCCTGCTTCCCGTGGCCTCCGTCGGAAGCTCGGAGGCTGCCACCCTTACCTTTACATATACCATGAACGGCGTGGGAGACACAAAGACCCTGACCAACCTGCAACTGCCTTCCATGAACGAATGGCTGCCTTCCGCCTCCATCACCTACAAGCTGAAAATAACAAGATCGGCGGTGACGGTAACGGTAAGCAGCATCGGCGTATGGAGCGGGACAACCGTAAACGTGGACACGGGCGGAGAGATAGCCCCGGGATATAAAGCCACAGACATCAAACCCGGAGATTACTATTACGACGACGGAACATGGAGCGACGGCGGCTACCGGATGCTGGTTGACGGAAGCTCCCTGCAATACGACGTGATGCCGACAAGCGGGAAGACGTGCCTGGGCATTGTATATGCCAACGGCAAAACAGGAACGGAACGGGGAGACAATGTATCGAATTACAGCGGTACGGGACTCACGGAAATAAAAGGCTACGTAATGGCACTGGAAATGATGCAGGGGCGAAGAGGCGGTGGAGGTTCCGGCAATACAACCGATTTCAACGGCTATACAAATACGCAGAGTCTCAGCACGACAGTTTCTGCCGCCCGTGAACTGCGCGAACAGCTGATAAACTCGGTTGCCGCCCCTCCCACCTCCACCAGCGGCTGGTACATCATGTCGTTAGGGCAAACCACGTATGCCTACGAAAACAGGGACATCATAAATAAAAGCAAAACCAAAGCAAGCTCCGGCAACTACAATTTCTCCGACCTTTGGACAAGTTCGCGTGGAGGAAGTTATCCATGGGTTTTCAATAATGGAAGTCATGGAGATGCAGGAGATCATACCATACATAATGCCTATCCTTGTTTTACATTCTAAAAAAACATACAGATGATAAAAAGAGTCATAGAAAAAGCAGCTTTATGTACAGTCCTTGCCGCCCTGTTTATGGCATGTGACAAAAGTTTAGAGGACAAGCCGGAGCAAGCGCTTACTTCCTTGCAGGTCACTTTAAGCAACTTCAAGGAAAACGCAGGCACGCGCGCCCAGGAGTCCGGCTATCAGACTTCCTTCGCGAACGGTGACCAGATAGGGGTCTTTGCCTTAAAAAGCTCCGGCAGCGTTATTCTGGAGGACAACATCCCTTATACATACAACGGCGCATCCTGGAGTCCCGCCAATGCTACCAATCAGATCCATACATTTGGCGGTGGCATCACTTACTATGCCTATTATCCCTACAGCAGTAGCATGAGCGGCAAAAAGAGCATTGCGGAGATAACCGCCGCATTCACCCCCGCCCAAGACCAGAGTGACTATACCAAATACACTTCCGCCGACCTGATGACAGCCACGGGTACACTTAGCGGCAGCAGCCTGAGCCTGGCCTTTACGCACGCCATGTCCTTGATAGAGATAGAGATTGAGGAAACAACCAATTCAACCGCCCCTTACGACCCCGCCCCTCTGTTTCATGGCATGAATCCCTGGAAAATGCAGGACAAGATATACCGTTATCTCGTACGTCCCGGCATAGCCACCACCGTGACATTTGATTACGGCCCCGCCGACAACCGTTACGCTTTTCAGAAATCGCTTACAGCCGGCGACATCACGGCAGGAAGGTACATACGTATCAAAGCCCCTTACAGGAACTGGTGCGTAGAACTGAATACGGGAAATTATGCAGCCGCACTGGGCCCGGTTTCAAAAGTTATAATAAACGGGACGGAATATGCCGCAACCAAAGTCAACGGAAGCAATAGTAAATATGTAGTGGAGGGATTGAGGAAAATCCCCGCCTCCTTCACTTCCTTCGATGTCTATATCACCGATAATCTGGCGAAAGCTGACAGCAAAGAGCAATTGTTGGTGTCGGCCAATATTGCAAGCTTATCAACAGATGCATCTGCCTCGACCATAACCTTGCCGCTAAGTGCGGGTGGCATGGAGGGTGCAGGAACTTCGGCTAGCGACCCATATAGGGTGACAACGCCGCCGCAACTGCGGGGAGTGGCACAAAATACTTCTGCTCATTATAAACAGACAGAAAATATAAACTTGTCTATCTATGCTAATTGGCAACCGTGTGACTATTCCGGTACTTACGACGGTGACCATAAAAGCATCAGTAATCTGACTTGCAATGGGGAAGGATTATTCAAGAGACTTAGCGGAACGATAAAAAACACACACATCACATCCGGGAGTATTACAAATGGCGGAACTGCCGGTGCTATTTGTGGGGCATGCGATCCGAATGGAATCATTGAAAGTTGCAGTAATGCCGCAACAATAACAGGTACAAAAAAAGGTGTCGGCTTCTTTGGAGGTATTTGTGGAGAGTTAAAAGGAAAAGCTTTTCATTGTAAGAATATGGGTACTATCTTAGGAACAGGAGAAATCTTTGGAGGAGTAATAGGCTGGGTGAATAGTGGAACGTTACAGTATAGTTATAATGCAGGCGAGGTCAAACCGAATGAACCCTATCATGCCGGTAAACCAAGCGGTGTGGGCGGAATTGCCGGAGCAATCTACTATGGCTCTCCGCAACTCTCTTACTGCTACAATAGCGGAGTTGTCAAACACTATCCGAATGAATCAACATCCGGTGGAGGAAATATTATGAGAGGCGAAATTGTGGGATGGACACAAGGTGATGGTAGTGTTAATAATAATTGGTATATGCCCGGCGATGGAAATAAACCTGCTGGAGACAACGCAGTTAATAATACAAATAAAGCATTTGATAATGCCAGTAACGTATGGCCCGCCTACAGCATTGATCCCAGTAACGGTTGGGGAAGTTCGCACTGGAAATCCTACAGCCAAGGCCAATACCCCAAACTGCTTTGGGAACGAACCCTAAAAGAAATACCCGCATCTTGCCTTTCATTATGACTGCGCAACCTGCGGGATATCAGCACCCGATGTAGATGTGAATCTCCATCCGGTGTGCTTTGTTTGTTTGCGAGCCTCTTTCCTAAGCGTGGGAAGGAGGCTTTTTTCGCAAAAGATTGCTATCTTTGTTATAGTAATACTAAACGCAATTTCGATATGTCTGAAAAAGAAATGAACTCCTATCGTCTCACCAGTATGGAAGACCCTTCTGATGAAATGCTTTCCCAGCTAATGAAAGAAGTTGCAGAAGAAGAAGCAAAGAAGAAGTCAGAGGCTGCACATAAGAAATTCTTCCAAGAAATTAGAGATGATTTTCGTAAGCAATCTACGGAATGGGAAAAAGAATATAATATATAACTCCCTTGAAAAGCAAGATGCCCAATTATTATTCCGATTAACTAAAGGAAAACTTGTGAAACAATACGTTGATGAGATTCCTGAGTGGGCATTATTTTTTATGAAATAGATTTAGTTTGTCTGGTACAATCTACTTTATCGAGTTGGTACACTTACCTAGGTTTTGAAACAAATTCGTCGAACTTTTGCCCCGGTTTTGAAACAAAATAAGACCAAACTTGCCTCGGTTTTGAAACAAAACATTATATTTGCCACTGATAATCAAACTATTTAAAAAGAAATGTTTAAAAGGAATATTCTATTCCATTTAGAACAATGGAAAACAGATCCCCATCGAAAGCCTCTTGTACTGCGTGGAGCCAGACAAGTAGGGAAGACAACGGTAGTAAACGAATTCGGCAAACAATTTGACAACTATCTTTCTGTTAACTTAGAGAAAACGGAAGCATCCGCTTTATTTGAATTGAATATTCCTCTGAAGGACTTAATGCCTCTGTTATTTGCTCATTGTGGCAAAACACGAAAAGAAGGCTCTACCCTACTTTTCATTGATGAAATCCAGAATTCGGCAAAGGCCATTGCATTACTACGGTATTTCTACGAAGAACTACCGGAACTACATGTAATCGCAGCCGGATCTTTACTGGAAAACTTAATAGATATACATGCTTCTTTCCCCGTGGGAAGGGTACAATATATGGCCCTTCGCCCCTGTTCGTTTCAGGAATTCTTAGGAGCGACAGGCGAAGAAGCATTATTACCGGTTCTGGACAAACCGGAAATCACAGTAGCCTTTCATGATCGCCTGGCCGTACTCTTCAATATATATACACTCATAGGAGGAATGCCGGAAGTAGTGCAACTTTATGCCGAGCGAAAAGATATCATATCGCTTGAATCGACTTACGAAACACTATTGCAAGGCTACCGGGATGACGTAGAAAAATATACAAAAGGAAATCAATTGCCCGAGGTCGTAAGATTTATATTAAGGGACGGATGGCATAAAGCCGCACAAGCTATCACTCTTGGTGGTTTTGCCGGCTCATCATACAATGCACGCGAAGTTAGTGAAGCTTTTCGCCTGTTAGAGAAAGCCATGCTGCTGGAACTGGTTTACCCTACAACCTCTACGGAAGTACCGGCAACTCCCGAAATGAGACGTATGCCGAAACTGATCTGGCTCGATACAGGTTTGGTAAACTATGCCTCACAAGTGCAAAAAGAAGTTTTAGGAGCCAAAGACATCATGGATGCATGGCGAGGGATGATAGCCGAACACATTGTGGGTCAAGAGTTATTGACCCTAACTGATAAAGTAAGCCAAAAGCGCGGATTCTGGCAACGAGGAAAAAGCGAATCGAGTGCAGAAGTTGACTTTATATGGGTGCAAGATTCACGCATTTATCCCATCGAGGTAAAATCAGGGCACAATGCCCACCTGCGATCCTTACATTCGTTTATGGAACGATCTACTCAAACCACAGCCATAAGGGTATGGTCACAACCTTTCTCTATAGACGAAGTGAAAACGGTAAACGGGAAAGAATTCCGCTTAATCAATCTGCCTTTCTACCTGGTGGGCAAGCTGGACAAAATACTCCGCATGAAATTATCCCCCGCCTAGTGTGACAAACAGAAAAACCTTGCGACATATAAGGTAAATATCAACCTAATTATTTATCTTTGTTAGCTTAATTAAGTTAGCACACTAAAAACAATAAGTACAATGAAAGATTTTCTGAAATTTACCCTTGCTACCATAACCGGTATCATTGTGTCGGGAGTTGTTTTGTTTTTCGTCAGCATCCTTGTATTCTTTAGTATGGTATCGTCTTCGGAGTCGGAAACGCAAGTTCACAAGAACTCCATTATGATGCTAGACCTGAATGGTGCTTTGGTAGAACGCAGCCAGGATAATCCGTTCGATTTCCTGCTGGGCGATGAATACAGCACGTATGGTATGGACGATATTCTTTCTTCTATCAAGAAGGCCAAAGAAAATGATGATATCAAAGGTATTTATATACAAGCTACTTCGTTGGGAACAGGCTTTGCCTCATTGGAAGAAATTCGTAATGCCTTGAAGGATTTTAAGGAATCGGGTAAGTTCATCATAGCATATGGCGATACTTATACACAAGGTCTTTATTACCTATCAAGTGTTGCGGACAAAGTTCTGCTGAATCCGCAAGGCATGATTGAATGGAGAGGTCTAGCTTCCACCCCTATGTTCTTCAAAGATTTGTTAGCCAAGATCGGTGTAGAAATGCAAGTATTCAAAGTAGGTACTTACAAATCGGCAGTTGAACCGTTTATCTCTACCGAAATGAGCCCTGCCAATCGCGAACAGGTCAATGTATATCTATCCTCTATCTGGGGACAAATAACCAGTGACGTTGCCGAATCACGCAAAGTATCTGTGGACTCTCTGAACGCTATTGCCGACCGCATGATGATGTTTCATCCTGCTACCGAAAGCGTAAGCTGCGGACTTGCCGATACCCTGATCTATAAAAACGACGTACGCAACTACCTGAAAGCCATGATAGGTATTGACAAAGACGACCGCATGCACATACTTGGACTGAAGGATATGGTGAACGTAAAGAAAAACGTTCCTAAGGACAAGAGCGGAAATATAATTGCCGTATATTATGCATACGGTGAAATAGATGGTACCAGTTCGTCTTCGACCGGTGAAGAGGGTATCAACTCTAAAAAAGTAATCAAAGACTTACGCAAATTGCAAGAAGACGAAGACGTAAAAGCCGTAGTACTGCGTGTAAACTCTCCGGGTGGAAGCGCCTTCGGCTCCGAACAAATATGGTATGCCGTAAGCGAATTGAAGAAAGAAAAACCTGTTATCGTTTCTATGGGTGATTACGCTGCATCGGGCGGTTACTACATCTCTTGCAATGCAGACACCATCGTAGCCGAACCTACCACACTGACCGGTTCCATCGGTATCTTCGGTATGTTCCCCAACGCAAAAGGTCTGACTGAGAAAATCGGCTTGAACTTCGACGTAGTGAAAACCAACCAATACTCTGACTTTGGCATGTTGACCCGTCCGATGACTGATGGTGAAAAGAACCTGGTTCAGATGTATGTAAATCAAGGATATGATCTCTTCTTAACACGCTGCTCCGATGGACGTGGCATCAGCAAAGAAGAGTTGGACAAGATTGCCCAAGGTCGCGTTTGGACCGGAAGTACAGCTAAAGAGCTAGGGTTAGTAGATGAACTGGGCGGTCTGGATAAAGCAGTGGAAATTGCCATTGCCAAAGCAGGCGTAGATGCTTACACCGTAATGAATTATCCGGCTAAAGAAAGCTTCTTCGAAAGCCTTATGAATACCAACCCCGGCAACTATATCAAGGCTCGTATGATGAAAGGCACGATTGGCGAAGTTTATCAGCAGTTCAGCGCTTTGGAAAACTTCGAAAAGGCCGACCGCATACAAGCCCGTGTGCCTTTTGAACTGAATATCCAATAAACACAATATGTCGGCGGGAAAGATATACCATTGGCTATACCCCCTCTCGTGGTTCTACGGGACAGGGGTATGCTTACGAAATAAACTCTTTGATTGGGGCTGGCTCCGGTCAAAGAGTTTTGACGTTCCTGTAATATGCGTAGGCAATCTTGCCGTAGGCGGAACAGGTAAGACCCCCCATACGGAATATCTGATAAAATTATTGCAAAAAGCAGGCTTGCAGGTGGCTACCTTAAGCCGTGGTTACAAGCGGAAAAGCAAAGGCTATGTACTGGCAGAAGCCCAAAGCGATGTACGGCAGATAGGTGACGAACCCTATCAGATAAAGAGCAAGTTTCCCAATATCCGGGTGGCGGTCGATGAAGACCGTTGTCATGGCATTGAACAACTGCTCACTCTAAAAAATCCTGCCGTAGATGCCGTATTGCTGGATGATGCTTTCCAGCACCGGTATGTAAAAGCCGGAATGAATATTCTGCTGACTGACTTTCATCGGTTGTTATGCGATGATGCCCTACTTCCTGCCGGAAGATTACGTGAACCTACCAGCGGTAAGAACCGGGCAACTATCGTCATTGTAACCAAATGTCCCGACGACATCAAGCCGATAGATTTCAATATCATCACCAAACGGTTGCATCTCTATCCTTATCAACAGTTGTATTTCTCCAGATTCCGCTATGGTATGCTGAAACCGTTATTTCCCGGAAAGACCGACAATAGGAAATCCCTTTCTGCCTTGACCGGAGACGAGGAAGTGCTACTGGTTACCGGCATAGCTTCACCCGCACCGCTAGTAAAGGAAGTAGAAGCATACACATCGCATGTCAAGTTACTGGCATTTGACGATCATCACAATTTCACTTCCAAAGACCTGCAACTGGTGAAGGAGCAGTTCCTGCAACTGGAAGAATCCAAGAGGTTAATCATTACCACCGAAAAGGATGCTACCCGGCTGAAAAACCATCCGGCACTGGATGAAGCCTTGAAGCCATACATCTACGTGCTACCGATAGAAATAGAATTCTTACAAAATCAACAACAAATATTTGACCAAAACATTATTGACTATGTTAGAGCAAATCCAAGAAACAGCAGCCTTCCTGAAAGGGAGAATGCACACAAGTCCTGAGACAGCAATCATCCTCGGTACCGGACTGGGCAGCCTTGCCGGTGAAATCACCGAGAAGTATGAAATAAAGTATGAAGACATCCCAAATTTCCCCGTATCTACCGTAGAAGGGCATAGCGGAAAGCTTATCTTCGGTAAACTGGGCAACAAAGACATTATGGCCATGCAGGGACGCTTCCACTTCTACGAAGGTTATTCCATGAAGGAAGTCACCTTTCCGGTACGTGTCATGCGTGAACTGGGCATCAAGACCCTGTTTGTTTCCAACGCCAGCGGCGGAACGAATCCCGACTTCGAAATCGGCGATTTAATGATTATCACAGATCATATCAATTACTTCCCTGAACATCCGCTACGCGGAAAGAATATTCCATACGGTCCCCGTTTTCCGGATATGAGCGAGGCTTACGATAAAGAACTCATTCGCAAGGCAAATGCCATTGCCGAGGAAAAAGGCATTAAAGTGCAACATGGCGTATATATAGGTACCCAAGGTCCTACCTTCGAGACTCCTGCCGAATATAAATTGTTCCATATTCTCGGTGCAGATGCAGTGGGCATGTCTACCGTGCCCGAAGTGATCGTTGCGAACCATTGCGGCATCAAAGTGTTTGGTATCTCAGTTATCACCGATCTCGGTGTAGAAGGCAAGATTGTAGAAGTGACACATGAGGAAGTGCAGAAAGCTGCCGATGCCGCACAACCGAAGATGACGGAGATAATGAGAGAGCTGATTAATAGAGCGTAAAAAAGAAGCATTAAAAATGAAGAATATCCCTATATTACCCGGAAATTCTTCATTCTTAATGCTTCATTCTTCATTTAAATAAGTATGAGAACAGAAATAGCAACCCTCGGAGAGTTCGGATTGATCCGTCACCTCACCGAAGGTATTGAATTAAAAAATGAATCCAGTAAATACGGGGTCGGCGATGATGCTGCCGTCCTCTCCTACCCTGCGGACAAAGAGGTGCTAGTCACCACTGATTTATTGATGGAAGGTGTACATTTCGACTTGGTTTATGTCCCTCTTAAACATTTGGGATATAAATCGGCAGTTGTCAACTTCTCCGATATTTATGCCATGAACGGTACACCCAAGCAGATCACTGTTTCTTTAGGACTCTCCAAGCGGTTCAGTGTAGAGGAAATGGAAGAACTGTATGCGGGTATTCGTCTGGCTTGTGAAGAATATAACGTGGATATCGTTGGCGGTGACACTTCATCTTCCTATACAGGCCTCACCATCAGCATTACTTGCATTGGTGAAGCCGAGAAAGGCAAAGTAGTCTATCGCAACGGTGCAAAAGAGACCGATCTTATCTGTGTTTCCGGTGATCTTGGTGCCGCCTATATGGGACTGCAACTCTTGGAACGTGAAAAGACTGCTCTCTCAGGAGAAAACAAAGACCTACAACCCGACTTTGCAGGTAAGGAGTATCTTTTGGAACGCCAATTAAAACCGGAAGCTCGCAAGGACATCATCAAGAAGTTAGCCGAAGCCGGCATTCAGCCTACTGCCATGATGGATATTTCCGACGGTCTTTCCTCTGAATTAATGCACATCTGCACCCAAAGTAAAGTTGGCTGCCGTATCTACGAAGAGCATATCCCCATTGATTACCAAACCGCAGTCATGGCAGAGGAATTTAATATGAACCTAACAACGTGTGCCCTCAACGGTGGTGAAGATTATGAATTACTGTTCACCGTCCCCATTGCCGAGCATGATAAGATTTCTGAAATAGAAGGCGTAAAGCTTATCGGACATATCACCAGACCGGAACTAGGTTGTGGCTTGATTACCCGCGACGGTCAGGAATTTGAGTTGAAAGCCCAAGGTTGGAACCCGTTACAGGAAGAAGCCACTACCTCCGAAGAAGCTGAAAATACTGACAATTTGAGTGATAAACCCGAAGAAGCCGAGTAACAAAGTTGGAGTAACCAAGTTACAACAAACTTTTTCAATATTTTTTTTGATATAATAAACGCTGATAATTAGCCACATAGCCTTTTATCAGCGTTTTTTATTACCAAACCCCTTGTGTAGTCCAAAACTTTCACTACCTTTGCAACCGCAAACAAGAAACAAGGTGCCATAGCTCAGTTGGTAGAGCAAAGGACTGAAAATCCTTGTGTCCCCGGTTCGATTCCTGGTGGCACCACAGAAAAAGATTCAAGTTTGGAAAATCCCTGAAAGTATCACCTTTCAGGGATTTTCTTTTTCCATCCCAAGCCATATACCTTATCGATACTATGCAGAAGTATTAAATTAAATGCGATCACTTAGTAATGTAGCTATCTTATTTGCTGTTAAAAATCAGTCTCTCAAAAAACAACTTCAAACCTTTATTCCTTATATTTATAGTACTACTAATATAAATAATAATTCTGATTTTAACATGAAAAATTTTCCGCAAGCCGTTACTGAACATCCCGGCGAAAATGCAATATTTATCGTCTACGGGCTTTTGGATACTCCGGATACTCAGAAGAAAGTGAAAGATGTGTGTGCCAACTTTTCAGCATTGATTCGCAGCATGCAAAACCGTTTTCCTGATGCAAAGTTCAGCGCCACCCTAGGATTCGGGGCGGATGCTTGGAGCAAGCTCTTTCCCGATCAGCAAAGACCCAACGAACTTGAAACATTCGCAGAGATCCGTGGCGATAAACATATTGCTGTATCAACTCCGGGTGACCTGCTATTTCATATCCGCTCTAAACAGATGGGGCTCTGCTTTGAATTTGCTTCAATAATTGATGAGAAACTTAGCGGAGTAGCCGTTTCTATCGACGAGACTCATGGCTTCAGATACCTGGGTGGCAAAGCCATCATCGGTTTTGTAGATGGTACCGAGAATCCGGCTGTAGATGAAGACCCTTATCAGTTTGCCGTTATTGGTGATGAAGATCCCGACTTTGCAGGTGGCAGCTATGTCTTTGTTCAGAAGTATATCCATGATATGACCGCATGGAACTCACTGCCAACTGAAGAACAGGAAAAAGTGATTGGTCGCCACAAATTCAATGATGTAGAACTCTCAGACGAAGAGAAGCCCGCAAACGCGCACAATGCCGTTACCAATGTAGGCGATGATTTGAAAATTGTTCGCGCTAATATGCCCTTTGCCAATACATCCAAGGGTGAATACGGTACCTATTTCATTGGATATGCCGGAAAATTCTCAACCACTCGTTTAATGCTCGAAAGAATGTTTATTGGAGAACCCGTAGGAAACACTGACCGTCTGCTTGACTTTAGTACTCCTATCACAGGTACATTGTTTTTTGCTCCCTCCTTTGATTTATTAGGTGAGATCGGAGGATAAATCGTAGACATTTCACTTGCCGTATTTATATATAGAAAAAAATTGCATAGTTAGGACATATCAACCCTAACTATGCAATTTCTTTATTCGCAACGACAATAGATATTCGCCCCACATGTACAGCGAGGCATTAATTGTTCACTCAGTTCATCACGATAGAACTCGTAAAGTTCGTGGTACATGGCATCATATAACAAGGAAACTTGTTGCTCCTGTTCACTTTCACTCTGCCCACGTTTCTTAAAAGGATCATCGAAATAGAAACGAGCATAATGCTTTGATTTCAGATTCATATATTTCAATTCATCTTCAGCCTCCTGACAAAGAGTGATTACATAATCCCAAGATTGACGGGCATATGTTCCTGCTGAGGATGGCTTCTTTCGTGAGATTTCGTATCCATTCTGTTCCATTACATTGCAAACAGCATCAGGGATGTAGTTCCCTTCCATGACTCCTGCTGTAGATATTTTCATTCCCCTGCCAAAAGAGTTTAATAGCTCCTGTGCTATGCGGCTACGGCAGGTATCATCATTACTAACCAATAGTATATCCATACTCGCTTATTTCACTAAGTTGAGGTATTCACCATAACCTTCGGCTTGCATTTTATCTTTTGGAATAAAGCGCAAAGAAGCACTATTAATGCAATATCTCAGCCCCCCCTTATCCACCGGGCCATCATTAAAGACGTGTCCCAAATGAGCATCACCTGTTTTACTGCGAACTTCCGTACGAACCATACCGTGAGTCGTATCTACCTTCTCCTGTATGAGTTTATTGTTTATTGGCTTTGAAAAACTAGGCCAGCCACAACCGGAATCAAATTTATCAGTAGATACAAACAAAGGCTCTCCCGTAGTAATATCTACATAAATGCCCGGACGATGTTCATCCCAATATTCATTTTTAAAAGCAGGCTCGGTAGCATTCTTTTGAGTCACGGCATATTGCTCGGCTGTGAGTTGTGAACGCAAAGTGGCATCATCCGGTTTTGTGTAAGCAACTGTTTTCTTCTTCATCTTAGCCTTACGGGCCAGATCGAACAATTCAGGATGAATATGACAATATCCGCCCGGGTTCTTATCTAAATAATCTTGATGATAATCTTCGGCAGGATAGAAATTCTTCAATGGTTCTATTTCTACAACCAGGGGCTTGGTGTAGTTAGCAGCCAAACTCTGCACTGTTTCTTTAATAACCGGAAGATCGGCAGAATCCGTATAGTAAATACCGGTACGATATTGTGTACCCCTATCCCCTCCCTGACGGTTCATGCTAGTTGGGTCGATCGTTTTAAAATAAAGGTCGATGAGAAAAGGTAAATCTACTTTCTCAGGATCATACTGTACTTTTACAGTCTCGGCAAAATCCGTAGTGCCGGTACATACTTGTTTATAAGTAGGGTTTGCAATATTTCCATTGGCATAGCCTACTTGAGTGGTTTCCACTCCATCTATTTGTTTCAGAAAATGTTCGGTACCCCAAAAACATCCTCCCGCCAGATAAATCTCTTTCATTGGTTTCATATCTTTTTTCTTTTCAGTCTTTCCAGCCGGATTACCCGCACAAGCCAGACAATTGATTAATGCTACAAAAATAAAAATTATTTGTTTCATACCTTCCATTATCATATAGTTTGAATACAATTCTCATAACCTTGGAATCTTACTGCAATGTACAACAATGAAAATAATGATATAGTTGAAAACAACATTCTTTTTTTACTAAATAATCGAATTTATTCACTCTCTTTTGAACCAATGTAGGACACGTATGTTGTCTATACAAAATTGATTTTAATAATAACCATTAAAACTAACTAGATTATGAGTTGCAAAAGTTCTAATTTCTGGATCGGACTGGGAGTAGGTTCGGCTGTAGGTGCATTAGCATATCATTTTTCACGTACCCAAAGAGCAAAGAAGCTGAAAGAAGATGTATATCATGCTTTTCACAAAATCAGTAACGAAGCTAAAGAAGCGCTTAACTCTGCCGAGGAGCATGCGATGCATGCAGGTGTAAAAGCTGCTGATAAAGTAGCAGACAAAGCGCATGAGGCTGCCGACAAAGCAGACAGCTTAAAGAATAAGGTACATGATATAGCAGACAATGCTAAAAAGTAAGAAGTACATGGAGGGAAGATATTAATTAATGTAGCCTTCCCTCTGTTTATACCTTATTCTGTTTGTAAACTCCGGCGATTCAAAATCTCATCTATATGTTCCAGCGCCCATCCCACCAAAGATTCAACGTGTGGCATCAGACTAAAACCTGTTTCAGTAAGACAATACTCTACGCGAGGCGGAACTTCTGCATAAACCTTCCTGGCTATTAATCCGTCTGCCTCCAGCGAACGAAGGGTCACCGTCAGCATACGTTGAGAAATATCTCCGATACTTTTCTGGATATCACCGAAACGCATCGTACCATTCGCCTTCAGAGTAACCAGTATAAGCATTGACCATTTATCTCCCAATCGACTTAGTACATCCCGTATCGGGCAAGTACCAGTGTAGTGAAAACTTTTCATTTTTTAACCTTTTCTAATTCGTTGAACTTCAATATTAGTTACATAGCTGTAACTATCTTACAATCAAGTGCGTTCTTGTTATTACCAAACAAGAAGCATAACTTTGCTTCACAAAAGTAATAAAGTTACTGAAAATAACTATTGTCTCACTTAATAATTAGAATTATGGCAAAGAAAGTTGCAGTTTTAGCAGTTAACCCGGTAAACGGATTTGGTTTATTCCAATACTTGGAAGCGTTTTTCGAAAATGGTATTTCTTATAAGGTATTCGCAGTAGCAGATAGTAAGGAAATAAAAACGAATTCCGGCATTGCCCTTATCGCAGATGATACAGTGGCAAATTTGAAAGGTCACGAAGATGAATACGATGCATTGGTATTCGCTTGTGGCGATGCAGTTCCTGTATTCCGCCAAAATGCAGATAAACCGTATAACATTACCATGTTGGAAGTAATCAAGGCCTTTGGTGAAAAAGGTAAAATCATGATTGGACATTGCGCTGCCGCCATGATGTTCGATTTCGTGGGAGTAACGAAAGGCAAGAAAGTAGCCGTTCATCCTTTGGCAAAACCCGCCATTCAAAACGGAGAGACCACTGATAACCCATCAGAAGTAGATGGTAATTTCTACACCGCAAAAGATGAAAACGATATCCGCACTATGATATCGCAAGTGATTGTAGCCTTGAAAGATTGAAAATTGTACCCGCTCCGTGTCTGCTCCATACTTACTCCGTATAGAGGTATCTTTATACAGAGCAGACACGGAGCGGGTATATCTGCGGTTTACTAATATTCAACAATTACTATATCCTCTTTATAGTCTTGGCATTTTGCTAGTACTTCACCATTAGGTGCAATCAACGTACTTTCGCCTGCATAATCAATTCCGGCAAGATCCATACCTGCACAATTCACCGCAATTACATAAGCCTTATTTTCAACAGCACGCTCAAGCAAAAGCTTATTCCAATCAGCACTACGGGATGCAGGCCAATTGGCAATGTAGATGGCAGTGTCGTATCGACCGTTATTTCTACTCCATTCCGGAAAACGAAGATCATAACAGATATAGGTAGCGAAGCGATGCCCTCTCCAATTTAATGTCAACTGTTTATCACCGGGAGAGAAACTACCTTTCTTGAAACAGTTATGTTTATCGTAATATTGGTACTCTCCGTCAGGAAATACAGCTAAAAGCCGGTTGTAATATTTCCCCGCTTCTTTATATATAGTAGAACCGATAATTAAAGCACCCGATTGTTTCGCCCACTTCTTCATCCTCCTGATAGTAGTAGAATAAAAAGAAGCAACTCTATCTTTAGAATCAATAGCTTCTTCCTTATTCTTCTTTTTCATTTCACAGCCGGATGTGAATAATTCGGGAAACACTATTACATCACAATCCTTACATTGCCGAACACGCTTTTCAAATGCTGATAAGTTAGCCTCAACATCTCCCCATGCAAGTTGAGGCTGAACAAGTGCCACACGGCAAAGTGCAGCATCACGTTTGTCTGCAATAACAGTATTCTGTGCCTGAATTGAAAAGACGATGAATAATACTATCCCCAAAAGAATGAACCTATAATTTATCATGATTCCTATTACTTATTATTTACTCCATATCCGAATAAAGCAAAATCTCCCAAACACGGATCATCCGGAAATACCTCAGCCAATGCATCGGTTATCCGACGGGCATTCTTTAGAGAAAAAGTCTCAGTCTCAGTAAGATGCAAAGCATATGCCACCCGACACACATGCGTATCTAAGGGAATTATCAAATCCCGTCTACTATAACTCCTCCAAATACCCAAATCAACCTCCGATTCATCTCTGATCATCCAGCGCAAAAACATATTCAACTTCTTCTGAGGGCTCTTGGCAGATACTTCAAGAAATGCACACAGCTTTTCCATAGGAGAACCCGAATGAACCAACAAAGCATCCTCCAAAGAGTCAAAACTGGAATAAGCCTCATTCAGCCGTCTGAAGTATCCATTAAAATCAGAATATGAAAGCATGCGATAAAAGCTACTTTTATCTGCAACAGGAAAATCCTTCTCCCATTTGCGGGACAACACATATTGATAAGGAGAATCCCCCATGCATACATGAAGTTCATCCGCCTTTTTAAGAATCTGTTTACGGTTGCCAAAACTCATAATCGCTGTCAGTAGCCCACTTATCTCAATATCCTGTTTCCGGGTGTAACGATGCGGAAACTGTACCGGATCATTTTCAATAAAGTCGGTACAATGATAGGTATCCGCCCATTCCAAGAGTTGCAACTTTATATCTTCAGTCATCTATCTGTAGTTTTTCGTAATTAAGATGCAAAGATATCCTATTTATAGCAACATCGGACAAGTCCCCCTATCTTTTTACCCCTATCTTTGCATCGTGAAAACCAATAGAAACATGGAAAACAAGAAGACAACGCAAGAAGAATATCAAAAGTGTGTAAATGCAGTGATAGATTACATCAATCTTCACCTCGGAGAAGAAATCGACCTGAAGTCTTTGGCCAAGATTTCCCACTTCTCTCCGTTCTATTTCCACCGCATTATGAAAGCATTCTTGGGCGAACCCATCGGCACATTTATCGTACGGACGCGTACTGAAGCCGCCGCCCGACTGCTACGTTATTCCGATATGCCCATAGCAGATATTGCCTATCGCATCGGATACTCTTCACCTTCTTCATTATCCAAAGTATTTAAGCAATTCTATGGCATTTCACCTTTAGAATACCGTAACAATAAAAACTTTGTAATTATGAAACCAGCAATTATCCGTCCCGATCTTGACCTGCAACGAGAAGTCAAGGAAGTTCCCGCCCGTAATGTAATCTACCTCCGCCTGTTCGGAGATTATAAACTGAATGATTATTGTGGCACATGGATGCGCCTCTTCCAGTTTATTAAGGAGCAAGAATTACCGATGGGCGAAGTAATGCCTCTTTGTATTTATCACGACGATCCCAAAGTGACGCCAGCCGATAAACTTCGAACTGACGTATGTATGGTTATGCCCGAAAGAGTTACTCCCAAAGGTGATGTAGGTTTCAAGCTGATCCCTGCCGGTCGTTATGCCATCTTCTTATATAAAGGTTCCTACGAACATCTGCAAGCCGTATACGACACCATCTATGGAAAGTATATTCCCGAAATGGAGTGCACACTCCGCAACGAACCCAGTGCCGAACGTTATATGAATGACCCTGCTAACACTGCTCCCGAAGATTTGCTGACTGAAATCTACATTCCGGTAGAATAAAACCCAGCACAGAATAGACAAATGCATAAGGAAACAACAGATGTTACGAAGAAAACACTAACTTTGTATACTCACTAAGCAATGGGTAAATTACAAACATTCATGTTGATACAAAATGGATAAAACAGAAATCAAAGCCGATACATCACGTATTGCCGCCTGCGGACTCTACTGCGGAGCCTGCCGGAAGTATATAAAAGGAGCTTGTCCCGGATGTCATCAGAACGAGAAAGCAAGCTGGTGCAAGATTCGAAAATGCTGTCAGGATAACGGTTATGCCACCTGTGCCGAATGCCCGAAGAACGTAAAGGAATGCAAGATACACAATAACTTCATAGGAAAAGTATTTGCCTTCTTGTTCAACTCCGACCGTGCCGCCTGCATCCGCTATATAAAAGAAAACGGTGCCGAAGCTTTTGCGCAAGAAATGGCACAACGTAAAGCACAAACTATGAAAAAGAAATAATCTAAGATAAATAAAAACATTAATACTTTAATGAAAAGATGGATAAGAAACTGTTTATCCATCTTTTTTTGCTATCTTTGTGCCAAGGTCGTGAGATATGAATTATTATCGCATAGTTCTTCTTTTTAATATTGACATTATTATTAGTAAGTAGTCCTCTTCTTTAATTATCCTTCCTCCTCACTCCTATATTGCTAATTCGCATTAGATTAACAGAGTATTCATTAAATAATAGTTCAATGGCAAAATCCATCACAACAAGTAAGCGTGATAACGAAAAAAAGAGAAATCAGAAACGAGAAGAGAAACAGAAGAAGAAAGAAAACAGAAAACTATCGGGCACTAATAGCTTTGAAGATATGATTGCCTATGTAGACGAGAATGGAATGATAACTTCCACTCCACCGGCTGAGAATTTCAAGAAAGAAGAGATTGATATTGAGAGTATCGTCATATCAACACCTAAAAAGGTAGAAGAAGAGCCTGCTATCTTAAAAGGTCGGGTTGAGTTCTTCAATGAGGCAAAAGGTTTCGGTTTTATTAAAAACCTCTCCGGAGTTGACAAGTACTTTTTCCATATCAATAATGTTACCGATGAAATTGCAGAAGGTAATATTGTAACCTTTACCCTCGAAAAAGGATTGAAAGGATTAAATGCTGTAAATGTATGCCTGGCACCTGCCACACAACCTAAATAGGTTTTCACATAAAATAAAAGAGTATTCCTTTGCCTTTCTGCCTATTTTTTGCGAACTTGCACATTCATTTAAAGAAAGGATCCATTATGGAATATATCGTTAATCATTTGCCCGAACGGCATTTATTCACAACTGAGATTGAAGGCTATACTGCTTATGTAGAATATCGCTTGGAAGACGAAAGTCTAGATATTCTACATACAATAGTCCCTCCTCCACTAGAAGGGCGTGGCATTGCCGCTGCTCTAGTAAAGAGGGCCTATGAATATGCAGCACAACAAGGATTAAAGCCGAAGGCAACTTGTTCGTATGCGGTAAGATGGCTGGAGAGACATCCGGAAGCAAAATAATCCCCATCGGCTATGTCAACTTATACTCATTATGGCAAACAAGCCGACATGCTAAAGCATTCGGCACTATGTGAGGTGCTAAGCAACGAAAGGCCACAAGTATATGTAGAGACAAATTCCGCATGTACCAGATATTCTATGCAGCATACTCCCGAACAGGAATATGGCATATATCATTTTTTAAAAGAAGCCCCCCAATATGAGTATTTAACCCAATCACTCTATTTCCAGATTGAAAGCCAATCAATGAAAGATGAACAGTACATAGGTTCACCAGGGCTTGCTATGAATGTACTAAAAAATATTTCTGACAGATATATCTTCTTCGACCTTGAACAATCTTCTCTCGATACCATACTTGAATATGCTGAACTGTTAGAATTATCTGTGCCTATTCTTACCTATAATAAAGATTCCATATCGGGTACGCTAGAATTATTACCCCTATTACCTAAAGATAGTTTTCTGCACATAGACCCGTATGAGATAAATCGTCCGAATGATAAAGGATATACTTATCTGAATGTATTCGCTGAAGCTGCAAACAGAGGTATGAAATGCTTTCTTTGGTACGGTTATATTAATCTGGAAATGAAAGAACAATTGAATAAAGAAATCAGAAATACAGTCAATCAGCTCCAATTAAAAAACTCAGTCTGTGTAGAATTAATTATTGATTTCATTCATCAAACACCTATACCTTGTAATCCGGGAGTATTAGGTAGTGGGATTCTGACTGCAAATCTATCTAAAGACTCAAATCAATCGATACTGGAATATGCCGAATTACTTACCGAATGTTATAAAAAGAGTACGTTTAAGGGAGTTTCGGGAAAGATCTATAAAGATATTATCAGTTTATGAAAGAAAAAGCGATAAACAAATATATGCCGGGAGATTACAATGATAGCTTTTCGATAGAAATAAAAAGTGGCTATCATGCAGAAGTTTCATAGAGTTATTGTTCCGATTGTTACAAAAGTGCTTTTCACCGTTCAATCCCTTAAAGGGGAATATGAATGCTCTGTTTAGAAGCAGACTATCAACCTCACCTTTAAGGGACCGAGTTATTAGAGGGATTGGAATGGTTCATCAATTCAAGCTCATTCCATACTCGGACAATGTCTCCATCTCTGCTTCTGAATATTTACCTTCGGATCTGATATTTTGAATATCTTTCACGAAAGCATCGACATTAGTCAAGAAGTCCTGGAAAGCTTTCATTTCTTTGGGATGTCCTTCTACCAGAGGAAGGTGTTTGGCAATATCCAGTTGAATAACCAATTTAGCCATTTTCATATCAAGACGAATGGTCTCTGAAGTAGGTTTACGCATACAAAGGTTCAGAATGCTTTGCATGGTGGCAGTCATCCGCTTCATGGAAAGTATTTGCTCTTTCATCGGGTTATCGTTCAACAAAACCTTATGGGCTTCATCGGTAAAAGGAGATAGTATATCGAGTATATTCTGTTTATACTCAGACATCTCAACACTTAGTTGATAATTGACAGGCAACAATTTACCGGCCGCTACTTTATCTTTTGATTTCAGATAAGAAAGATACTGATTAAAGGTGGCGTAAAACTGCTTACGTGTACTGAACAACTGGTCATAATTCTGCTTTAAGTTAAGCTGGGTCTCTTCGTTGAAATAAGAGCCCGGATTTACTACAAATGCAGAGTCTTTTTGAGAAAAAGCCGGTGGAACAATAGCCGTAAGCATAGGTGCTTCTCCATCTTGTTCCATATATCCCAATACGGAATTTACATCTTTTTCTATCACTACATTCTTCAACAGATCCAAAGAAGTATCATAGTACTTCATCACTTGATTGGCATGCTCTACTTCCGTAGCAGAATATTTTGCGGTTTCTTTCTTTTGAGTGCCGTTGCCACAAGAGGCAAGCACAAGGACAGCCGCAAGTGCCCCCACAAACATTAAATTCTTTCGCATAAGGTTTCCTTTCATTAAGTTAGGGTCGATGAAAGAAGAACAAACCAATGAAAGAATAGTTTTTATTTTGCCTTTTTATAATCTGTGATAAATCCTTCCATTAACCATTTTGCCAATGCCTGGCGGTTGGAACTGATTACAAATCGGCGTTGGTCGAAAGCATTCTGAATATTGCCCAATTCAACAAATACGGAAGAAGGTGACGTATTGGCAAGCACATAAAGATTGCGTGCACTTACTGTACCCGAGAAGCCGCGATTGGGCTGGTGCTTGCCATACTTTGATTCAAAAGTCTTCTTCATAGTGGTTGCCAGTCGCTTGCTATCAGGCTTATTCTTGGAATGATAGAAGAAAACATCCGTCTGATTACTCTTACTACGACTATCCACATGGAGGAAGATGGCACGGCAATACTTATATTTCTTACGGTCTTTCTTATAAAGACTATTGATTTTGTCACAACGTTGACGCAGGCGTGCCACTTGGTTTAGAGGGATAGGTGATCCCATACAGGTCTCCCGTTTACTATTAGCAAGATAACGGTCGTCACGAATACCATCCTTGGCATCCTGAATGATAATATGTACTTCAGCTCCTTCTTGCATCAAGTTACGTGCCAGACGCAAAGCCACATCATACGCATACTCGTCTTCGTGCAACTCTATTTTACCTATTTTGCCGATAGCACCCGGATCAGGACCACCATGACCACTGACCACATAGAAACAGGCACCCCGCAAACGATTGGAAGTTACTTTGACATTAGCAAGTTCTTTTCCAAACAGAGGTTCGTTAACAGATTTCTTTCCTTTTACAGGAGTTCTTTCGGAAGGAGATTCAGAAGAGGCATCAGAGGCAACCTCAGTTGATTTTTTGTCCTCACGTTTATTAGTTACTTTTTTATTCCGCAACGGTGGCAATATATATTTCACCCCTAATCGCAGTTCTTGTTTACCACGTAAACGCTTCTCATTCAGTTTGATGAATTCCTTATAATAAGTCCTTGCCGGACGATTGTTACGTTCAAGAAAAGTAGAAATGCCTTCTCCGGATCTCGGTGTATCTTGTTCTGCCTGGGCAAAAGCATGAAAAGAAAAGAAAGTACAGAGGAAGATAGCCAGTGAACAAAATACCCGTTTTATATTCCAATTATTCATCATCTATTTATATTGATAGCAGATTTTCAGCCGCTAATTTAAAGCATTTTACTATACTTACGCACAAAATTATATTTTTTTCCCTACTTTTGCGACAACTTACGCGATTATAAACAAAGAAACTTTTAAAAAGATAGCATTATGGCAAAGCAATTCAAGCCTGAAACCCTCTGCGTACAAGCAGGGTGGACTCCCAAAAAAGGTGAGCCTCGTGTACTCCCCATCTATCAGAGCACAACTTTCAAATACGAAACCAGTGAACAAATGGCACGTTTGTTCGATCTCGAAGACAATGGATATTTCTATACCCGTCTGCAAAACCCCACCAACGATGCCGTTGCCGCAAAGATAGCCGCCCTCGAAGGGGGTATTGCCGCCATGCTTACCAGTAGCGGTCAGTCAGCCAACTTCTATGCCCTCTTTAATATCTGCGAAGCCGGCGACCACTTTGTCTGCTCTTCTACTATTTATGGAGGCACTTTCAATTTGTTTGGCACCACGATGAAGAAACTTGGAATTGACGTTACTTTCGTTAATCCCGATTCCAGCGAAGAAGAAATATCCGCTGCTTTCCGTCCCAATACCAAAGCTTTGTTCGGTGAAACCATTTCTAACCCGACACTGGAAGTACTCGACATCGAGAAGTTTGCGCACATTGCTCACAGCCACGGCGTACCTCTGATTGTAGACAATACCTTCCCTACTCCTATCAATTGCCGTCCGTTTGAATGGGGAGCCGATATCGTTGTACACTCTACTACTAAATATATGGACGGACATGCTACAAGCGTAGGTGGTGCCGTTGTAGATAGTGGAAATTTCGATTGGGATAAGTACGCTGACAAATTCCCGGGACTTTGCACACCGGATGAAACTTATCACGGACTGACCTATACAAAAGCCTTCGGCAAAATGGCTTATATTATGAAGGCTACCGCTCAACTGATGCGTGACCTCGGCAGTATTCCAAGCCCGCAGAATTCATTCTTATTGAATATCGGTCTGGAAACTCTGCACCTGCGTATGCCACAACATTGCAAAAATGCACAAGCTGTTGCCGAGTATCTTTCTAAAAATGAAAAGGTAGCCTGGGTGAACTATTGCGGTCTGCCCGACAATAAGTATTACCCGCTTGCACAGAAATACATGCCGAACGGTTCATGCGGCGTTATCTCCTTCGGACTTAAAGGCGGACGTGACGTATCCATCAAATTCATGGATTCATTGAAACTTGCTGCTATCGTAACACACGTAGCCGATGCCCGTACCTGTGTATTGCATCCCGCCAGCCACACTCACCGCCAACTCTCTGACGAACAACTGTTGGAAGCCGGCATACGCCCCGACTTGATTCGTTTCTCGGTAGGTATTGAGAATGCGGACGATATCATTGCGGACATAGAACAAGCGCTGAACGCATAGGCACAGATGCCGTCCGGACACAGAAATGCGTTTCGGAAAATGCCGGACGCAAAAGAATAAAAGAAGATTATCCCCGTCCCTCCAACCGGAGTACGGGGATAATTATTATTAAAGTACCAATCTTCAATATTGCCACACTTTCCCTCACACCGGCATCGTAAAGCGACACTGTTTTAATAAATAAATTTGCCGCATACTCCTTGTTATTCAACATTTTCGCCTTACCTTTGTTAGCATGAAAACCAAAGAAGAGAAAGGAGACGAACTTATGGCAAGCAATTATATTCGTTTCGATTGGGCTATGAAGCGCCTGCTGCGCAATAAAGCCAATTTCGGAGTACTCGAAGGGTTTCTGACCACCCTTCTGAAAGAAAACATCACTATCCAAAAACTATTGGAAAGCGAAAGTAACCAGGAAGAAGAATTTGACAAGTATAACCGCGTGGATATGCTTGCCGAAAACTCCAAAGGCGAACTTATCCTGATTGAAGTACAGAACAACAATGAATACGCCTACTTCCAGCGGATGCTGTTCGGCACTTCCAAACTGGTGACCGAATACATCAACCGTGGCGAAGGCTACGACAAGGTGCGTAAAGTCTATAGCGTCAACATCGTATATTTCTCCTTGGGCAATGGAAAAGATATCGTATATCATGGCAAAACCGAGTTTCGCGGCATCCATGAAGGAGATATCCTGGAACTGACACCCTTCCAGAGACAAACCTTCAAAGTAGACCACGTGAGCCAGCTCTATCCCGAGTACTATATTCTGAAAGTAAACGACTTCAACCAAGTGGCTAAAAGCCCGCTCGAAGAGTGGATTTATTACTTGAATACGGGTGACATTCCGGATAACGCCACAGCTCCGGGCCTGCATGAAGCACGCGAACGGCTGAAACTGGACCGAATGAAGAAAGAAGAACTTGAAGCCTACTACCGCCATCTGGACAATATCGTCATTCTTCGTGACAATATATATACAGAACGGGCAGAAGGGCGCGAAGAAGGACGAGCAGAGGGACGAGCAGAAGGACGAGCAGAAGGGCGTGAAGAAGGACGCGAAGAAGGGCGTGAAGAAGAACGCTACTCCATTGCCCGCAACCTGAAGCAGCTCGGTGCCTCCGAAGAGGTGATAGTAAAAGCCACCGGACTATCTCCCGAAGAAATAGCAGCCATATAGTTATCTTCCCTTCCACACATCTTTACATTCCTCCCATCAATACCATAGAGGCGAAAGGCGTTCCAGTCTTTCGCCTTTTTATTTTCCTCCCCCTTATTTTTTCTCCGAAGGCGAGAATTTATGCCCATTCTCTGCCTTTTCACCCAATATTTCCTCATACCGTCTATCTAACTGTCCATAGCCCGCATGCGGCTGCTATGAGAATATAGCTTATCTTAGAAGCAACGATTTTACCAAAAAAGCGATACAAGATAAACGAACAAAAATTATGACAATAAATACATATAACACACTACTCGCCACGGCCGCCTTCTTTGGCGGATGTACGGTCGTCCTACTGGTGCAGCAACTGCTGCGCCCACTGCGGTGGTCACGATTGAGACGACGCATGGATGCACTGATAAAAGTGCGCCTGACACAGCAACTGCAACGCCACGAAGCCCAGTGCCCCATGGTGCAGGTATTTACACACTCCGACAACGTACATATCGGCCCCGAAGGCACACACGCCACGCCCGCCTCCAAAAGGCAGAACCACCACCGCATGATACTCGCTTTCATGATGACCCACTACCCGCGCTTCATCAAGGAACTGGAAGAGCACACCCACACCCGCCTCTCAAGCATCGAGCAGCAGATCTGCTTCCTTGTGAAGCTGGGCATACGCAACAAGCAGATAGCCGAAAGCCTCAGCGTGAGCCCCAACAGCGTGATAAAAACCAAGCAGCGCCTGCGGCTGAAGCTGACCGGCGCCCCCGAAGGCGAGGAACTGACACCGTGGATTCAGCGCCTGGGCGAGCCGCTGGACAAGATGCCCCCTGGCTACATGGTGTTCGACGGGGAACAGACCGCCGAAGACGAGGACAACAGCTTCAAGAAATAAAAGCAGACCGATGCCGCCCCCGCATCCCCCGCCGCAACGCCACAGAAGCATCCACCCGATTTCGATATCACATTATTTATTAACCGTTTTAATACAGTAGAATTATGAAAACAGAAAAAGCAAAACAAGCAGCCACGGCAACCCATGCCCCCACAAGTAACAAGGCAGCCTACACACCGCCTCAGGTAGAGGTCATTGAGATGGACGTGGAAGGCACCGTGATGAGCGCCAGCCTTACGGGATTCGAGAGCGGAGGCAATTGGGGCACCCCCGCCCAAAGCAGTAACGTCCGCCGCAGCTACAACTCCGCATCGGGCAGCGAACTGGAAGACCTGATAAATGACATCCTCACCGTGGAGCAATAACAAAAACAAGTAATCATCCTAAAAGAAAAGAAACAAAACCATGAAACGTATATATAATAAGGTATATAAAGCAGCCATAGCAACCCTCATGCTGACCGCCGCCACAGCCTGCACCAGCGAAATGCCTCTGTTGGACAACGCACAAGAACCGGACACCAAGCCCGAAACCGGCATACTGACCACCGTAACCGTGTCGCAAGACGCAGGCGCGCAGACAAGGTTGAACTACCAGGAAAATGGCAGTAAGATGGACGTAACCTGGAAGACGGGGGACGAAATATACATAGGCGTGCCGCCTGTCCAAGGAACGACAGAGAGCAAAAAAAACCTTGAGCAGGCCGGCTTCAAGAAATACACCTGCACCGAAGCCAATGGAACCCAAGCTACATTTACATCCACAGACGGACTTACCGGCGTCGCCTCGGGAACAAAACTCTTTGCCTTCCACGTAAATCCAAAGAATGCACTCATATACGACAATGGAAGTGATTGGCTAGCTTGTATCAGCTATCTCACAAAGAAGCCGGAAAATTCCACTCCTAATGTACAAAAAGAACCGGATTCATTCGTTGAGCAACGGCAGACCAACAACAACAGCACCGCCCACATCTCCGATTACGATTTCATGTACGCCACCGCTAATTACGCCGACGAAGGTCAAACTCATTTTTCCTTTAAACAACACGTATCACTGATGAAGTTCACCCTGCAACTACCTGATGATTCAAAGAATAAGAATGTGAAGAAACTGGAATTAACCGCTACTGGTGGTGACAGCAGTTATGTGCTCTCACTCTACCGTAGTGTTAATCTGAAGTCTGGGTATGCCGGAGGGCAAAGTATCGAAGATGCTCGTCTAATTCTCCACTTGGGAGAGGATGAAAATGGTTTCCAGTGTACTGACGGAAAGCTGATAGCCTACTTAGTGCGTGGCGGTGCAGTGGAAGGGGGAATCATCATCACAGTAACAGATACTGAGGGTAGCGAATACACCGTAACGCTGAGCGGTGGCGCGATATATTCGGGTAATTTCTACACAGTAACGGCAAACCTCACAAAGAAGGTTGCCAACTAAGCCTGCCCTGCCGAAATGCGGCGTGCAGAAAGAAGGAAATACAGATAAAAACAAATTCATTATGAAAAGAAAAATTATACTATCATACTTGCCGATATTGAGATCGAGGTGCAACACGGGATATTGTTTCCATTCCTTTTCAAGCTGCTCCATAGCCAGTCCTTGAAACAATTCCTTCTTCCCCAGGAAATAGGCTTCGAGGGTCGATATCAGCAGACTATTGCCGAAACGCCGGGGACGGCTGAGGAAATAATAACGCCCGCTTTTTACCATGCGGTAGATTAATTCGGTCTTATCAACATAGAAATAGCCATCCTTGCGAAGGCTCTCAAAGTTCTATATTCCGATGGGATAGATTTTGCTGCTCATGGTTTCCTGCTTTTAGTGAGATCTGTTTGTATTCTCCCGAAAATGGATAACTTTGTCCGTGAATTTCAATATAACCCCTGCAACAAGCCATACATAAATCCACGCAATCATTACTACTGCTCCTGCTGCCACTGCTGTGCCTCGCCTCCTGCCACACCGGCAACGGAAATGAGCCCGCCACCGGAAATGCAGCCGGAAGCCTTGAAAACACCGCCCAAGCCCGCTCCCCCCGCTACCGCGCCGACAGCCTGCGCCTCTTCGCCCCCCTCAAGCAACTCTACGACCAGAGGCGGGAACGCGAATCCATCCCCTACCTCGACTCCGTATTCCTACTGCCCGCCAGCCTCCGTCCCGATGCTCCGCAGCACCCCGACAGCCTCAGCGTGACCGAAGCCCGCGTGCTGTGCAACCATGCCCTGCGCGATCTGATGGCAAACTACAACATTCTGATGGACTTTGAAGGCGGCTTCCGCCACCTCGACAGCCTCCAACGCCTGCGCCTCCCCTTCGTGGAACGCTACTGCCTGCGCGGCCTCCTCACCGCCAAGGCCCAGATGCTGATGCCCCTCGACCGCCACGCCGAAGCCC
>USLU01000055.1 GCA_900555635.1 uncultured Bacteroides sp. | reverse complement strand
AGCTGGTTAGAGCGCATGATTCATAATCATGAGGTCCCCGGTTCAATCCCGGGTCCCGCTACAAAGTCGAAAGGCTTTAGAATTAGACAATTAGGAGGCTTCCACTTCTGGTTGTCTTTTTTTGTTTTCAGGCACTCGGTGAAATCATAGTGAAATCGGGGGATCAATGTAAAAATCTGAGGTCTTTCGCGCTCAGGGTTTCGGTATGGTTCAAAACGAAATTGTTGTCAAGAGCAGATTTACGAAAGATTAACGGGTGGGAAGCTGAAGTCTCTTGTTTGTGTTATTGGGATACATGGTGTGTGTTATTCGAATACATCATCTGTTCACCCTAAACGCATCATCTGTTTGTTCTAAACGCATCATCTGTTTTGCCGCACTTCAGTGTCCGAAATGCTAGGGCTTTTCACCAAAATCACAAAGGTTTTGGAGGTAAATGCCAGTCATTTCACCTGCTTAGACCTAAGGTTTGGGGAGCTAAAGTGTGGCATTTAGGAAGCAAACATGCGGCATTTGAAATAAGAAGACGTGAGGGTAAAAAAGAAACGGAGAAGCATTACCCCTCCGTTTATCCTAACTTAAAATTGAAGTATCTATAAATTCACCTTACAAATATACGACATCAGAAAAGCGATGTCAAGTATTTCGGCAATTATTTTGAAAATCAAAAAACAGCATAGCCTTACTTCAACCAGGTAGCCCGTTTCCAAAGGTATTCAAGCAGTCCATGCGTATGTCGGTTCATCCACCAGCGGCAGAAGGCAAACTGCACAAAGAAGAGCAATATTCCCACCAAGCAACTGGCGGTGATGCCCAGCCGGTTGTGCAATCCCAGTCCCCAGTTATAGAAGATGAAGGCACCTACCATGCTTTGAGTGATGTAGTTGGTGAGACTCATTTTGCCATAAGGGGTTATCTTCATCAGAAGACCGTGTAAATTGGTACGGTAAAAGGCAAAGATGCCCCCCGACAAGAGTATCAGCATAAACGAGAATTTCGATAGCGAAGTAATGATTAGCAATAATGGGGTGAGTATCGCCTTATTGGCGATGAAGTCGGGAAGCATATTGCCCAATCCGTATAAGGGGAAGAAAGCGACAAGTGCACCACACAATACTTTGTTCCACACTTTCATATTCTCTTTCAAGAACAGTCCGCGACGCCCTATCAGCAGCCCAAGCAAGAAGAGAGCCGCTGTTTGAAATACCCGGCCGTGATCCCATGCCCAAGCCAGGCTGGCCAATTGTCCTTCCCACAAGTTTACACGCATGGTTTCGAGGAATGTTCCGTTGCTTTGCATTTCGAAAGCTGCTCCCCAAAGCTCTCTTGTAGGTATGACGGGGGGAGTGAAAGCAGGGTCTATGCAAGCGCGTATCACATAGTAAAGCGGTAACGGTTGTATCAACAGCAGACCGGCCAACACCCATAGCCACTTCTCCTTCAGGCGGCAGACAAGCGGCAAGATAAAGCCGACCAAGGAATAAAGCACCAATACCTCGGCCGTGAAGAATATAGCGTTGATATTGCCGAGAACAAACAGTAGTACTAATCTCCAGCAGAAGCGCAAACGGAAGTCCTTGCCCCGCATGCGTTGGTTGTTATCCTGAATATAGAAGCTGAACCCGAAAAGCAGAGCGAATACGGCATAAGCCTTTCCACCAAAAGTGAAGAACAGTCCGTCCCAAATGGCTTTGTCCATGAAGTTGAGCCAGTCGCTTTGCATAGCTTTGTCGGGATAGGAAGAAAAGTTGAAATGTTCGATGGCATGTAATACAATGATGCCCATTACGGCAAGTCCACGTAGTACGTCCGCCACGTCGATGCGTGTTTGTTTTTCTTTTTGTTGTATCATTTTATAGTGTTTTGGACGGTCTATCGCCGTGTTTTTACTTCAAGATGCAAATATAAAAGTAATCTAAAAGAATATCTATTACGTAAATAAGTTTTTGTACGTCCAGAACTTGAATTTAATGTGACTTTCATTCTTTATTACTATCTTTGCCTACATATAAGAAACTTTTACATACCTATCTGACTGACAGACTGTAATTGAGAAGTAATAAGTTATCGGTAACGATTTGGCAACATTACGGTCGCATTAATTTTCTGCATTTTGCTAATGTCAAACAACTCTGAAACAAAAGTAGCCAAATTCCTTATTAGGAGCAAAAAGTTGGCTACTTTTTTTATTATTCTTCAATAATAATCCATTTCCCAATTTTACCACCTTCCCGTTTTAATTTACCATTATTACGTAGTTGGTCGATTATTTTTCTTATTTGCCGTTCACTTAAATCAAGTCGCTTGGCGAGTTCTGCCCTTGACGCTGAGGGATTTTTTGTTATCAACTCTAAGAGTCTAGCTTCATTGTTTGGATCGCTTTGGATCACCTTTGGATCATTGTTTGGATCGCTTTGGATCACCTTTGGAACGTCTTGCCCTGCGATTGTTCTCCAAATGACTACTCTAAAATCTTCTTCTTGATAAAATTCAGGAGACTTTAGGCCATATTCCCGACACTTGTTGATAATATCCTCCGTACCAGTTCCCACCTTCTCAATATATCCATTCCAATACATTGGGTCAGCAAGCAACGGGTTTGCGGGCAACGATTTATGCGGTCCATGAAGTTTGTGAACGGTAAGTCCGTATGGTAATGTTCCCGGATTCCAAATTTCCAGTCTGTTGCGAAACAACATTATCTGCACACTCGCATTGCTTGTGTAGTCTCTATGGCACACAGCATTTACAATGGCTTCCTTTACGGCATCAATAGGCAATTCAGGACGTGTCGGAATATCTGCTTTTTCTCCCTCTGCTCTTGTTCCTACCCAATTATCGATACGGCTCATTACAAAACTTGTAGCTTGGTCGACCAGTTCAAAAACATCGCCTCTGTATATCTGATATGCCGGCATTGGTTTCTCTACGACATCTCCATAAAATTGCACACACTTTATCTCTGAAGTAATAAAATACTTCTGAGGTTTCTTTCCAAACAACAATATGGCTGCATTAGCCAAACGCCCATCCTCATCAATTAAATCTAAATGAGTAAGCAAAACCTCAGGAGAAGTTTCTACTGGCAGAGGGAAGTTACGTTTCGAACGAGCCATGTGTATAAAATTCCTCATTTTATCCTCATCCAAATCCTTCAATGTAGCTCCATTATCGCAGGAAGCATCAAACGGTCGCCACCGGATATATTCCTTTTCTTCCAAATATCTGATTAAAGAAGCATATACCGAAGTCCGTAATCCGTCAATATCTACAAAAGTCTTACGTACTATATCTTGCTCTACTTTTCTTATCAATGCCGTTTCTTTGGGATGCCTTTTCTCCTCGCCAATGCTTTTTATATAGATAAGTCGGCTTTTATGCAATGATGCCGCCAAATCATATTCTCGCTCTGTTGGAGAAATACCTTCTTTATCCTCGTATCCATACAGATTTCCATACAGCCCCAAATAGATGTCGCATAGCTCAACTTCTTTCAGGTAAACATGATTTGTAGGATACTCATTAGCTGGAACTTCCTCAAAAATAAACGGTTCAAAGAATTTGCCCAATAATACGTCTGTTCGGATATAATGACAAAGCATTGCACGTTCTTCGACAAACTCACTCTGTACGCTGCTTATGAATATTCTTATTCGTTTCATGATGGAAGGAATTACACTATTTCAACTTTAATCTTTATATCAAACATATTGGCTATACGTTCTATATCCCGTTTCTTGGTAAGCGTATTGCTACATGTCATCAGATACCAACCATTACCGACAGGCTTTTGTGAACTTTTATATTTCTTATCAAGCGTATTGGAAATCAAAGGCACTTTATTTTGTTTCATTCCTAAAGTACGAACACGTTCGGCACCTACTTCTATCACAAACTTACGGAAAGTCTCAGCTGCTTGTGGCTCTTGAATCACGCGACCATCAGCAAATGTAATCTTCAATCGGGTAGCCGGCGCAATTTCGCCTTTTGGTCCGGTCTTACCTATTTCTTTATGTTCCACCTGTGGATCAGGAAGAATCTCTTTGGCATCCGCTATATCTGCTGTGAAATTTCGTTTGCGAGACAAGTGTACACTAATAGGTGCGCCCGGTACATAATCCACGACAAGCACTAATTCACGCTGCACTTGCTTTAAAGCCGGTGCAATCGTCTCAGTTACAATCGGAAGGATTTCTTTTTTGATGATGTTCTCTTCCAAATCATTCACTTGTTTTTCGAGGTCTTCATTCAATGAAAGACCTTCTTTGCGCAATGTTTCCATTGCCTCGTATAGGTCACTTAATCGGGACATAATTTTTTATTGTGTAATTAATTCAATGAACTCCTCTTTTGCCTTATTAAAATTTGGCCAATCGGGATGAATATTGTAACATTCACATAATTCATCATAAAACTCATCTAGCTTTCGTTTGTCGGTTATAGATGCTCCTTGTTTTACTACATTAAGAAATCCCATTTGCTCAAAAGAAACTCCAGGAAGAATAAACGGTAATACTCTCTTTTCTTTTAATGCCCATGCTGCTCCCATTTCGTTTTTACATATATCGCTCAGATTGTAGCTTTCAGAAATGAATAAAAATATATAATCGCAATCTTTCATATTCATAATAATTTTCTCTCGAAAATCGTCACCTGTACGAATCGAAGTTGAATCTAAAGTACAAAATATTTCATTATCCTTGAAGCCGCAACCGATTTTCAATATCTCTTTAACAAATCCGTTAACGATAGTCTTGTCAAGAGAAGAATGACTAATGAAAAATTTCTTTTCATTCTTTTGCACGTTAATATGCTTCATACGTAGAATATTCACAATAGCAACTATTGCTCCAAATGAGAATGGATTTACACATTGATTAGATAATCCCTTGATATTTTGGAGTTCCGCCATCAAACGTTGAGAACATTCAGGCTCAATATCTTTTATCTCTACAATCAATTGATTTAAAACACTTATCAATACATCTTCTCCAGGACAATATGCATTACAAAACGGTTTCCCATTATTCTTTAAGGTAATAGCTTTGGCTATACCTTCACATACCTCCATTGCTTTTAATAGTAATTGTCTTCTTTTCTCATTCATAATGATTCAGCTTTTTCATACTCTTCACGTGTAATTGAAGTTTCTGGGTCTACAATGCAGACTTCATCGTAAGTTAGGTTATAGAGGCGGTAGACTAACAAATCAATCATGTTTTCAAGTTTTTGTTTCTTTTCATTATTTGATTCGTTCATTAGATTTTTCACAATATCAACAATTTGCTTTTGGGAACCTTTATCCAAATCAATTATAGGAATTCTTTCGAGATACACTATCTTTACTTCTGCAAATGTTTTGTTTTTTTCTTGAACAGTCAATGTATACCAGAAATCCATCAATTTTGAATTAATAATGCCAAGGATATATTCCAAATCATATTTAGCATTAATTGGAATTCCTACATTGACACTATTTAAGGTAAGAAATTGATTACTGTCAATGGTAGCAATAATTCGATCTGCTGTTGTTCGGAATACCAATTTTTGAGAAACATTATAAAAGGAGAGATCTCCACCTGATTTCACATTTGATGGGATAAAATTAATATATAATCCACCAAAAGATAATTGATATCTATTAAAATCAGCTCCTTTAATTATTGGTAAATAAAGGTTGTTTACTTTAGTTTCCGATAACGCTAATTTATTTCCTCTAGTTTGAATCCCATGGTAGAATTTGATTATATCAGATATCTTATTTGAACCTTTGCCAATTAACTTTAAGTATAAATCTATATTTTTTTCTTGGGTAACTAATAAAACTTCATTAGACAAAGTGAAGAATTTGTCTCGTGAGACAGTAAAATATGAAAGATTATTAAGGCATAAGTACGATTTCTCTCTTAAATCTGTCAAAGTAATATTTTGGCATTGTACCCCTTTATCAACTATTAATATTGCAGTATCAACTTCCGCAGCTTCAAATCTTTTTTTTCCTAAAATTATTAATTTATTTAGGCCTACTGTCTTGAGATAATTTCTAAACTGAGAGAAGTAAATACCTGAAATAAAAGTATACGGCATAATAAAGCACAATACTCCTTCCATACACAAAAAATTATGTCCACATTCTGTAAATATGGAATAAGCTTCAATTTTATATTCTGCTACTGAATATAATTTTAGAAGTTCAGGTAAATAAGAAACTTGCTTGAATATATAGCCATATGGAGGATTAGCTATAACAATATTAAAACCATCCTGTACTCCAAACATCCACTCTGCATCGAAGAATGAAGCTGACGTGTTTTGGTTGAACATATCCCAAGATGCAAGCTGATTGGCAGTATCAGTAGTAAGAAAACCATTATCTGCCAATCTTTCAGCCATCTCGGCACGAAGTTCAATAAGCCTTTCCTTCCATTTGCGTTTTGTACGAACAGTCTTAGCACCGAATATCTTATGATTAGCTTCTTTTAGTTTGTTTTCTATTTCAATGATTTCGGGTGTACGGCCTAAGTTATTTTCTGTCTTTGCCAAAGGAATAAGCGAGTTGGCAGCCACAAATTTGGCCTCGAGGTTAGGTAATGGACGGATTCCGAAATTATTGGTAGGATCAGCCGTGGTCTTTTGGTCCACCACGAGTGAGATGAAGAAACGGAGCTTGCTTATCTGGATGGCAATAGGCTGAATGTCTACACCATAGATACAGTTTTCTATTAGATAAAGCTTACGGGCATAATCGGGATTGTTAAGATTCTCATCGAAAGAGTTCTCAATATCCTTTAAACGTTCTTCCCGTTCTTCTCTTGATTCAGCCTGAAATGCAGTACGACTTTCATTGACCGCCTTGTCAAGCATCATCTTTCTCCATTGCTCGTTGGTAGGATCAAGTTTAGAAAGGATATGGACCATCTGCTGGAGCATACCTACAGGGAATGCTCCCGAACCGCAAGCAGGGTCGAGTATTTTACAATGATAGATAGCCTCCATCACTTGCTGCTTTTGTGCATCGGTCAATAAGTCTTCCTCATCTACATAACTGATGAGCTTACGATATTCCACTTCTAATTCTTCACCAACGATCCGCTTAAGATGTGCCACGAGACTTTCGTCCACCATATATTGTACAATATCGCGCGGAGTATAGAAAGAACCGGTTTGCTTACGAGCTGTAGTCTGTGTTTCCGGATTGTAAGAAGCCAATAAATTCTCAAACACTTTACCCAACAATTCCGGATCGAGTGACACTTCTTGGTCGAAAGGTGTATTTTCTTCTACTGTGAAGTTATACCGTTTCAGAATGTCGATAATACCACAAGCACTGACACGCTTTTTCTTCTTGTCGCCATACCATTCCGAGAGGTCGATATTTTTGCCCACCTCTTCGCCAAAGAACAAGTAATCGGGAACAACAAGTGATTTTTTAACTTCTTCGCGGTCGGAAAATCCATCTACATAGTTTTTATTATCCTTGTCATCCAAACAGTCGAACAAACCGCCATTAAGAAATGGTACGGTACGATTGGCCAAATCGATAAACAACTGCGGATTCTTGAACATGGTTTCGTAACGCATCAGTTTATTATTGTCATAATCTCCACGCCCGGAACGGAAATGACGTTCACTTAGTTCGCTATCTCCCTCTTTGGTTATCGGGCTATTGAGCATCGCAAAGAACAAGTTTTGAAGAATGGCCTTGTAATACTTACTTTCGTATGATTTATAGAACAGGTCTACTTTTGTATTTGGATTAAAGTCTTCAATTAAGTTTTCTCTTATATAGTCTTCATCAAAGAACTCTTCCGGTATCAGCTGCTTCTGTTTCAGGAACCACACAAAGATAAGACGAGTAACCAAACGGATGGCAGCTTCAGCATTATACTTGTCATCGCCGTTTTTATCATCCAATTTATTCGGGAAACGTATAATTTTGACTGCCCATGCATACCAGTCGGAGAGTTCCTGATAGAATGCCTTGGTCAATACTTCTACAGAGAAGCGTTCTGTCAAATCCTTCTCATTGGTAACACGGCCTAAATTGTTTAGATATTTATTGGGAGTATAATAAGCAATACCTTCACCTAAGTAGTAGGAATAGCGGCGAGGATTAGAGTAGATACGTTGCAGCTTACCTTCTTCGGTTTCATTCAAATCGATGGTAATTAAGGAAAAACGATAGTTAGCATCGCTATTCTCCGGTACGAAAAGCACCAGCGCTCTGCTTTCCCATTCATCTGCAAGGAAGCGGAATGCCTCTTTCGACAAGCCTACACGAGCATCTTGTGTAGAGTTGTGACGTACTTCATACACTACCAAATCGAGCATTTCACTTGACCCCAATTTGGTAACAGCGCGTATATACTTAGTTTGGCGTTCTATATCAATACTTGTTGCTTCTACCACGAAATCTTCCGGTAAAAACTTGTGTTCCAAGAAGTCGACAAACTCTGTGCGATTGTATCTTTTGTTAAATTCCATAATACTCTAATTATTTAATTTGTTCGGCAAGGATAAGAGTCTCATCACCCTCTTCCACTTTGTTCATTTTATCCACTATACGATTCAGGTAATTTTGGGTTATCTTCTCCATAACTTTATCAGTAGTCTTGCTCGTCTGTTTGTTGATAAAACGAACTTCTTCCCCGGTTAGACCGTCATTCTGAAGAATCATTAACAAATCATTCAGATAATCCTTTGGTAATGTTTTGGCTTTCAGCCATAATTTCAATTTATCAAAGGCTTCAAGACGTGACTTCTCATTTTCATCTTTTGCAATACTACGATATAAATGTGATTTGACGTGCTGATAGATTTCATCAAACTGTTTGTCTACTGCTACTGGCTCTTCCTCAGTTGTTGCTTCAAAAAGATTCAATGCTTGTTCTGAAGTAAGCATTAGCGGGATATCAGTGTTATTCATTCCGATCTTAAAAACGAAATCATTGCCTTTTTTGCCAAAAAGAATAATTCCCTTGCATGTTTTCTCCACTTCACGGGCTATTCGGGCACGATGCGGTATCTGAAGAGCTATGGAATGAATCTCTGTCCCCTTTACTTTATTAAGTAGATTGCGGTATTTAGTATCCCACGAACGTTCTTCACTCTTGGCAAGTTCTGCTTGGTAGCGTTCCTTAAAGAATGCATTCAGTTCTTCTTCATCGGTTAAGGCTTTGGTATCTTCGCCCATAATGGCGTGTATCATTGCCATTTTCAAAGTCGATATTTGTTTTGTTCGTGTTTCAGCTTCACCTATATCTGTCGGGAAGTAGTTATATATATAGAGCTTGTCAAACATCTTCTTGTTGATACGGTTGATACGTCCGATACGCTGGATGACACGAGTCGGATTATAAGGTATATCATAATTGAAGATGGTACCGGCACGATGCAGGTTATATCCTTCAGATATGGCATCGGTAGCAATCAATATCTGATAATCATCCTTTTGATATTGAGGTTTCAAGCCCGCATCAAAATTGGCACGAATTATTGACTTGTTGGTAGAAGACGCTTCTTTTGATGTATATTTGAACACACCTAATCCTTCGTTTTCCAATGCTGCTCCCAAATAATTAGCTGTGTCGGCAAACTCTGTAAAAACGATTATCTTACGAGCCGGGTCTGCCATACGTTGTTCCTTCAGAAGTTTACGAAAAGCCTCAAGCTTATAATCAAACTTCATGTCATAGGTAGCCACTGATTTTCCTTTAACTATTTCCTTCTTTGATTTAAACCATTCTTCACGAATATCTTTCAGCAACTGCAAGTCTGCTTGAATATCATTAAGAAACTCTTTCCGTTTGATATACTTCATGTCAATCTCAAAGAATCCACGTTCTTGATATTTTTCAAAAGTATCTGCAATCTCTTCACTTAAATCATCAGCCGTTGTTTCGTAAAACTCTTCCACATCAGGTAGTGTGCCTTTTTTATATACAGGTACTTTATCACGTTTTTCTATCCACCTCAAGATATGTTCCGAAGAATCAATCATAGAATTCAGAGAATCACGGAATGCCGCTACCGAGCTCTCGTAGCGACGAACCAGCATACGGCGCATAAAGACGGATACATTGACCTGCCGTCCAATTAACATGCCCAAATCGGTACCCATCTTTTCTTCTAATTCCTTATCCAAATCCTTCTTTGATTTCTCGTCATCAACAATATATGCAGTCGGTTTATAACGGGCACCTTCATAGTAATGAAATCCCGGGCTATTTCTCTTTTCTTCATCTGTTGGGGAAATCAAACTCAATGTACGAAGATAGAGGTCACGAATATCTCCCAAATAGTATCCTAACTGTACAGGAGGTTCGGGAATCACAGGATTTATATGCTGACGTTTTAAGTCCTCTTTATACTCCGGAATTTCTTCCAGATCAAGACGTGAACGACGAACGACCAAAGGAGAAATAATGGAACGAATGTTTTGAGCGATGGAGTCTGCTTCACTTTTGATTTCGGATTTGGACAATATATTCTTCCGCTGTCCTTCCGCTAAATCCTTATATCTTGAAATCAAGTCTTTGAATGCTGCACTCAAATTTTCTACAGTCTTAAGTGTCGATTTACTTGGTATTTGGAAGAGTTTCAGCATAGAATATATGTCTTCCGGGCGATTATTAAACGGTGTCGCCGTAAGCAACATCACCTTATTGCTCATACATAAGTCATGCAGGATACTATAATCCAAAATAAATTCATTCTTGTATTTATGCGCTTCATCCACAATAATAAGGAATTTCTCATCAGGTCGGGCAATCATACGATAGTGATTTAGTGCCGCTTCTACCTTACCTGTACTGAACACGGATGCTGTAAAGCCAAACTCATCTTTATACTCCTCCCATTGCTGTTTCAAGTGAGGAGGACATATAATAATGGTACGTAAACGTAAATTCCGTGCAACCGTAGAGGCGATAATGCTTTTACCCAAGCCTACAACGTCCGAAATGATTACTCCTTCATGGTTCTTAATGGAGTTCAATGCCAATTGCACAGCATCCGTCTGGTATTTTAAATCAGAATATGTACCGTCTGTTATATCGCTTGGAGTCAGTATGTTTTCATCAGTAGTAATATTAAAGTATTCATGCAATACACGAATAAACATTGCGTATGGAGAATAGAGCTTTTCAAACCAAATGTGCTTGATGACCTTCTCTTTGAAGTCTGCGATATGTTCTTCATCTACAATCGTTACGGCAGTGTCCCACAATTCATCGAAAACAGATTTACCTTCAACATAACTTGGTTTGTCTCGAAGAATCACATTCAGTTCCAGACGATTCTTTAACCCTGTAATAGAAAGGTTACTTGAACCTGTTATCATTGTTCCGGGAAATGTACCGCATACACTTTCTTCCTCTCTATTCTGGAATAAATATAATTTTGCATGGTTAGGATCAGAAGTCCTCTTGACTTCCAATGTTCCATTTTCTATCTTTTCCAGAAAGAATCTGAATTTCTCTATCTGCTCTTCAGAATCAAAGAAGTCTGTGTTGTTGTAGATATCAACGAGACCTTTGTAAAAGTCCTCACGCAATTGCCCACGTGATTTGTTTGAAGTCGTGAAATTCTCAACTTCTTTTATACCATTTATAATATTGCGCTCTACTTCTAAACCCACAAGAACTTTGAGATTTATATTCTTCAACTTCTCACAAAGCTCTGCAAAGCCCGAAAAATAAAAATAGCCTACTAAGAAATAGGCATTGTCACACTTAGGTAGAATCGAATTTATAATATCCGATAATATCAAATCTTTATTTGTTATAAATTGACCATCCATAATTATCGTTTAGTGGTAATTATTAGTTCTCTAATATCCACGTCAAGTATTTCTGCAATCCTCATTAATATCTCTAACGATGGTTGCATTTTATTTGAGCACCATTTCGACACGGTTGAGGTATCTTTCCCTAATCGTTCAGCCAACCACTTGCCTGTTTTCTTTTGTTCAGCTAAAACAACTTTCAATCTATTTAAGTCTTTCATTATTTGCTCATTTAATTAGCATATAATACAAATATATTGTTTCTATTTGAAATAATCCAAGAATAGGCGCTAAAATATGATTGTAAAGCCTAGTTTTTCCAAAATCACCCGAATTCGGAGGGTGATTATTCACTGCAAGGCCAAGGTGCGGCGAGTTACTCGCTGCCTTTTGAGTAACTCAAAAGAGACCTTGCTATGTTCTGATGAACATAAAAATTCACCTGTGGGATGGATTGAAAAGTTAGCTTTCTTTTCAGTGTATTCAGTATAGTATATCCATTGGGTAAACATGCTATACTGACTATACACACTATATCAATAAGCTGTGAAACTATAATTTTCTCCAAAGTTCAACGTCCTCTCCATAAAGTTCCAGATGATGCAGTGCCAGATTCTCAATCAATCCCGACACGCTCATCTTTCTGCCTCCCAGCCTGCGCACAATCTCATCAAGTCTGTCCCGTGTATGGCAACTCACAAACACGGGTTTGCGATTATCAATTTTGGAAATCTGTAAGAAGGTCTGGAGGTATTGTTCGAATGCCTCCTCCTTTGTCTTTTCGCCAGTGCGTTTCTGAGTGGATAGTTTTACCGGATTAATGAGTTCTGTTTGCTTACCCGGTGTACTTACTTCACTTTGTATAGTCAGTTCACTTACCACATTTTGCAATTCTGCTTCCTTTCGCTTAACTTCCAGCTGTTTAGAGATTGAATTCTCTTTGATGTATGCCAGACATCGTGCTTCGTCTATATCCGGTGCGGTTCTGTGATTGTTACTTTCGCTTGTCTCCGTCGCGTTTCCTACTCTCGGTATTTCTTTTAACGGTTCACTCATGGGGCGGACGGAATTCAAAATACCCACCGCATCAATACCTTCAAATTTCAGTTTCTTAGTCATACCGTCTCTGCTTTTATTCGTTACTGTTATTTTTTCTTTTTCGGGTTGGAATGTCGGGGCGGTCGTTGCCATTTCAGAGGCTTCTCCTGTGAAGGGTTTAGCAGGTACAAGGTTGATCGGAAGAAATCTGCGATTAAACGAGTGTTATCATACTTGCATGAATTACCGAGTGTGAGCAAATGATGAAATAAAACCCGAAGCGTAGCGAAGGTGTGAAGATTGTTCCGATAACCGCTTGCGGCTTGACCTTGTACCTGCGTGAAGAACCCGTAACGACTTTTGCCTCTATAATGGTAATGACTGTTCCGACTTTAATTGAAAATTACTTTCTCTTTATTGAATCTCTTATCAGCATTCACTTGGATAATTATATTCGGTGTACTCTGTGTGTTTACTGCATAGAGTTTACCGAATATGTACTCTCTGAATAATTTAGCTTTCAGCGAGTTTATCCGAAAAGCAAGTGCTGTTATCATATCCAGCCCGAAATAGTCAGGTAAAATATGTTTTCCGTAAACTACTCCATCATACTGTAAATCGGCTTTTATTACTCCCGATTTCAGTATTGCCCGAATATTGGATTTGATGGTGGATAGCATTGTCAAAAAAAGCTCTGCTATCTCAAAATCACGCATCCAAACCGTTTCAACCGGATTACCCTGTAAAGTGATTATACCGCTTTTACTAATAGTTATCTTTTCTCTTTTCATTGTTTATGATTTTAAGTGGTGTAATTAAATTGCTTGACAGATAAATGATTCCATCTGCTCAATCTGTTTCGATAGCTTCTCCATATCATGGCTGACTTTCTCCGCTGTAATCTTCGCATAAATTTGCGTCGTGCGGATGCTGCGGTGTCCGAGCATTTTAGAGAGTGTTTCAATGGATACGTCATTCGACAGGCACACGGTCGTGGCATAGCTGTGCCGACTTTGATACCACGTAACATTTTTATCTATACCACAGCGTTTTGCAATTATTTTGATTCCGTTTTTGCAGTTGGGATAACAAGGAACGGGTAACAGTTTGCCGTCTTTCGCCATACCCTCGTATTTCTCAATAATATGTCTGGCAACTTCCAACAGACGGATGTTACTTTCTATGCCCATTTTCTGACGATTTGTTTTTATCCACAGATGACCATCAAAAGAGATTTCCAGATTCTCTTTCGTCAGAAGCCCCGTTTGGTTTCTTCTTTTGTGATGCTGTACCCGTAAAACGGATCACGCTGCAACCAGCCGTTATTGATTGCCATGTAGATGATTCTCAGTAGCGGCATCATATATGACCAAACGGTGTTGGTACAATGGTCTTTCTCCGTTCTGAGGAGCAGCTCAAAGTCTGTGATAAAAGCCGGAGTGAGTTATTTGGGATATCTTGTTCTGGCACATTATATACGTGTACACCTTACATGGAATCGCTCCAAGCGTCTGGCTATAGGAACTGTTTTAATGGTAATAGGAGCCGTATGGACCATCTACTCGTTCTATATCCAAGCTATACCCGGAGAAATTCTTTCCACCCCCGTGATAGAAATCGGATGGGCTTTCTGCACAATAAACTGTGTGCTCCTTACAACAGGTACATTCCTTCTTTTTACATGTATAAATCAGTTGAAGGCTCCAAGGCTTATACAGGAAATGTCTAAACTCAGCTACGGCATGTATCTCATGCATATATTCTGGCTCGGATTATGGGTGACAATCTTCAAGTACAATATGGCATTGCCCACTGTAGCCGCTATACCTTGCATCACGGCAGCTACGTTCATCTGTTGTTACATAACTACGAAGATTATTGCGCTGATACCAGGCAGTAAGTGGATTATAGGATAAAAGAAAAAAGCCTCACCTCCCATTTCTCTCTTGCAGAGAGTACCGGAGGTGAGGCTTTCAATATGATAAAACCGCTTTGTTTATTCCCACTCGATAGTCGCATTCGGTTTCGGCGACATATCATAGCAAACGCGGTTTACGTTCTTTACTTCTTTCAAGATACGGTCGGTAATCTTCATCAAGATAGGCCATTCTACCGGTTCGATAGTTGCAGTCATGGCGTCGATGGTATTGACGGCACGAATGATAACCGGCCATTCGAAAGAACGGGCATTATCACGTACACCTACTGATTTGAAGTCGGGCACTACGGTGAAGTATTGCCATACCTTCTTATCTAATCCGGCGATGCGGAACTCTTCACGCAAGATAGCATCTGCTTCGCGCACAGCTTCCAAGCGGTCGCGGGTAATAGCACCTAAACAACGTACACCCAAACCAGGTCCGGGGAATGGTTGGCGGTAAACCATTTCATAAGGCAAGCCCAGTTCAAGACCGCAAGCACGTACTTCGTCTTTGAATAACTGACGCAAAGGCTCAACGAGTTGGAATTGAAGATCTTCGGGCAGACCACCTACGTTGTGATGTGATTTCACCATCTTGGCAGTCTTCGTTCCGCTTTCTACGATGTCGGGATAGATAGTGCCTTGACCCAAGAAGTCAATACCATGTAGTTTACGAGCTTCTTCTTCGAATACACGGATAAACTCGCCGCCGATAATCTTACGCTTCTGTTCCGGATCTTCTACGCCTGCCAACTTATCGAGGAAGCGGTCGGTTACGTCTACATAAATAAGATTGGCTTTCAGCTGATTACCGAACATCTCGACTACATCTTCCGACTCACCTTTACGCATCAATCCATGATTTACATGCACACATACCAGGTTGTCTCCGATAGCTTTCAGAAGCAGAGCTGCCACTACTGAACTATCTACACCACCCGAAAGTGCAAGCAACACCTTCTTGTCGCCTACCTGACGCTTAACTAATTCTATCTGGTCGTTAACGAAGTTCGTCATGTTCCAGTTAGCCTCAGCTTTACAAGTATCGAAAACAAACGATTTAACTGCTGACTTAATAGCTTCAATGTCATCGGTAAAAGCAGCTAGTTTCACTGCACAAGTAGCCTTATCATGTCCGGCAGCCATTACGGGAATTCCTAATGAATAGATGCCCGGATTAACGTCGATGGCAACACCATCTATTACGTTATTCGGTCCACCATTGATAATAATACCCTTTACATTGGGCAATGCTTTCAACTCCTCAACCGTGATATCGTGAGGATAGATTTCACTATAAACACCTAACGCGCGGATGGCACGAGCCAATACCGTATTTTCATGACTACCTAAGTCAAGGATAACAATCATATCCTGTTTCATTTGGTTCTCTTTATTTTAAATTAATTAATTCATGCTCTATTCGGGCGCAAATATAAAGATTTTCAAAGAGACTACAATGCAAGAACTAACTGTTTTCTAACGTTTTTCCACTAACAAACTCTCCCGGCTTTATTCCGAACTGCTTCTGGAAACATTTCGCGAAATAGGACGGGTTGCTGAAACCAACCATGTAGCAGATCTCATTAATCCGGTATTTATTTTCCGCAAGCAGCGTTGCAGCCTTCTTCAAGCGTACAATCTGAATCAGCTCATTCGGGGTAATATTGGCTAATGTCTTGATCTTGGCAAACAGTCCGGAGCGACTGATGCATAACTTGTCCGCCAAGAAGTCGACCGACAATTCAGGATTGGAGAAATTCTCTTCTATGATTGCGTTGATACGGGTAAGGAATTTATTATCCACCGTATTGTTTGCAATACTGTTCAGCGGCACCATCGGCATTTTAGAGAACTTCTGACGCAACAAGTTACGCAAATCCAGAAGATTCTTGATACACGCCTCCAGGTATTGCACAGAGAAGGGTTTCTCGATATAAGCATCCGCACCGCAGTCCATACCTTCTATCTTCGAATTGACATCTGTTTTTGCTGTTAATAGGATGAATGGAATATGACTGATAGACTGGTCGGATCGCAATGTCTTACAGAACTCAACTCCATCCATACGCGGCATCATCCAATCACTCACAATCAAAGTGACATCGTTCTCCTTCAACTTCTCTAAAGCATCCACTCCATCTTCTGCCGTCAGGATGGAATATTGATTGGAGAAACTACTTGAAAGGAAGTTCAGCATTTCCTCGTTATCATCTACAATCAGCATCATAGGTTTATTGCCGGCGGTAGCTGCCACCAAACTTTCCTGCAAGATATCTTCGGGTAGCATAGAGTTGATAACACTCGCTTCTCCTTCCTGCGCTGTGATAACTGACTGTTCAATGGGGAACGTTACAATAAACGAAGAACCTTTGCCAACCTCAGACTCAACTTCTATGCAGCCGTTATGCAACTCAATGATACTTTTTACGATGCTTAGTCCGATGCCTGTGCCGGGTTTATTGTCCATAGCCTGATAAAAAGGTTTGAAGATTTTCTGCTGATCTTCTTTGCTGATTCCTATTCCGTTATCAGTAACCCGGATTACGAATGTATGTTGTTCGGGGTGCACTTCACATGACAAGACTACTTTATCTTTGGTATATTTGCTGGCATTAGTCAGCAGATTACTTATCAGTTTAGTAACGGCTTCGCTATCTACCATTGCCGTAAAATCGGCATCGGGATATTCTACTTCCAAATGCGCACCATGCTGGGTGATGAATGGCTTGAACCGCACACACACCGCTTCGAGCAACTGGCGGATGTTCTGTGGGGCATACTTCATCACCATACTTTCCTGCTCCACTTTTCGGAAATCCAGCAACTGGTTAACAAGGAACAACAGCCGCTGACTATTGCGGTCGATAATGCTCAAATCGTGATGCAGCGCTTCGGGCATCTGTATGGACGACTTCATGATCTTCTCCAAAGGTCCTATAATCAACGATACAGGCGTACGAATTTCATGTGCAATCATGGTGAAGAATTTAATCTTAGCCTCATGCACTTCCTTCTCTTTATTCATGTTGAGCTGGGTAATCTCTGCTGTATGCTTCTTTTCCGAACGCTTCAGCAGGAAACAGATAAAGAAAGTGAGAGCAATACACAACAGGATAAAATAAAGTATTTTAGAGAATGTATTCCAGTAAAATGGCGGATGAATAACAATTTTCAGATTTGCCTCCTGCTCGTTCCAAACTCCATCGTTGTTGGTAGCTTTCACTTTAAAGACATAAGTTCCGGGAGGCAGGTTCGTATAAGTCGCTTTATTCTGCGAACCCACGTAATTCCAGTCTTTGTCGAAACCTTCCAACATGTAGGCATACCGGTTTTTCTCCGGTGTACAATAGCTTAACGAAGCATAAAGCAGGCTGAACACATTGTCCTTGTACGAAAGTTCCAATTGCTCCATCTGGTTCAGTGCTTTCGGCAGCATTTCGTCTCCTATCCTGATTTCTTTATTGAAGACTTCCAAACCGGTGATAATGACCGGAGGTATTATTTTATTCGTTTTAATCTGATACGGATAGAAGGCATTGAAACCACTTACCGAGCCTATATAGATTTTCCCATCAGACGCTTTCAATGCAGAGTTCTGCAAGAATTGCTCGCTTTGCAGCCCATCGCTTTTAGTAAATACCTGACAGCCTTCCTTGGGAGTATAGCGTACTAATCCGCGAGTAGTGGTAAGCCACAAAACACCTTGGTCTTCAATAATGCTACAAATATTCCGGCTGGGGATGTCTAATGAGATTTGCTCAAACACATCTTTACTGACATTGTATTTACAAAGTCCTGACATAGTACCTACCCACATGTCACCGTTACTATCCACATGGGCGCAGTTCACCTGATTATTTCTTAATTCACCGGCTTTACCCGTATCAGTGTAGTTCTTCCAAATCTGCATTTCAGGATCGTATTTAAACAATCCTCGCCCTTGAGTAGAAAACCAGATGTATCCTTCCCGGTCTTCATCGATATCAATAGTCAACGCACCGAGCGTCTTTACACGGACAAAGTTATCTTCTTGCCGATTATACAAGTTGATTCCTGACATCGATGCGACCCAAATTCTTTCTTTTTTATCTTTGTAGATACTGTATGAGCTACTGCCATCCAAGGTAGAAGGGTCGTTTGCGTCGGTAGTATACACCTTAAAAACTCCGGTTTTTGTATTCAGTACATTGACTCCACCTGTATATGTTCCAATCCATAAGTTATCTTTGTCCAGACAAAGTGCATGTACATTATGATAAGATAAGGAGTTACGACTCTCATTAGGCATGTAATGGATAAATTGCTTGTCTTTGGGCGAATAGCAGTTCAAGCCACCATCATCCGAGGCTATCCAGATATTTCCACGAGCATCTTCGCAAAAGCCACTGATAACGGTTCCACTAACAGAATTGGAATAACGTGAATGAGCGAAACTCTCGAACTGTCCGTTATTAGCCGGAATATAGTTTACTCCACCATAATAGGTACCTATCCACACGCCCCCTTCCCTATCTTTTACAATCGGATAAACAAATCGGTTGGAGAGAGCATTAGGATCTGACTCATTCTCTGTAAACAACCGATGCTCACCAGTAGTCGTATTAAACAATAGAAGTCCATCATCCGATCCTATAAGCAGCTGATTGGGAGCATATTCCATCAACGAATGGATATGTTTAGTTCCCTTACAATCAGATGGATGCAGATAGGTGGTCACCTTTCCGGTATACTTATCTAATTTCTGCAAGCCACAATCCCAAGTTCCAAGCCAAAGAGTATGGGACGAATCCTCCAGAATAGCGAGCGAACTGGAATTATGTCCGGCAGTTTCATATTGAAGATTGAATGGTTCAAACTTATTCTCGGCTTTATTTAATTTGGCTACACTTGGACTTCCCCAATTGGTAATGGTCCATATTTGGTTCTCACTATCAACCATAACATTCGCCATCAACCCCTTTGCGCTTTTGAACTCGTACTGTTCCAGGATATTATTCTTCCGGCTATACTTGAATATCCCCTGTCCAACAGTACAGAACCATAGATTGCCATCTTTATCTTCTGTGATATTGTTCACTGTACAGGTAATGCTTACCTGCCGGGAAGTAGTTACCAAGAAAGAGGTGAATGCTTCGGTTTCATAATCAAAAAGATACAGTCCGCTATCTGTACCAATCCAGATTTTTTCGCCAGCATCGAATAGCGCAGAGACATACTCATTCGAGCCGGGAATATTAAGTTTGTATAGTTTTACAGTAGTGCCATCGTAGCGGTTTAGTCCATCATCTGTTCCAAACCATAGAAAACCATATTTATCTTGCATAATAGCACGCACGGAGTTAGACGATACACCATCCTCCACCGAGAAGCGTCGAAACCGGAAGTCACCCGGCGCTGCAAATAACAGTACTGGTAACAGTAAGTTCAGAAGTATAATGCTAAACGATTTCATCTCAATATTTTAAAATAGAGCGCAAGATAAATACATTTTTCTAAATGTTCCTAAAAAATCAGTAAGAATAATCCGGTTGACTATTCTTTACTTTGATTTGATAAGGCCATTGTGCATCTTTCCCTTGAGTATCGAGATTCATCCAATGTTCTGTAGGTGCTCCCATTACTAATATGTACAAGTGTGCCAGCTTCTCATTTGAAGGGGTGGTAAATTTCACTTTACCCTTTGCACCATGCTTCATTACTCCATATATGGACTTACCTTCATTGGTGATTCCCACAAAACCATACCTCCAGCCTGCTTTATCTTTATGAATAGATATGTATCCATCCTCAGGTGCCAAACCTTGAAAAGTGATCTCTACTGTTTTTCCGGCTTCAGGTACTGACAAAGGGATAGCATTGAAACCATAATTCTCGGGACAATTCTCTGCTGCAACTTTAAACCAACCTTCTTCGGTACGATTTAATTTGCAGGTATATTTATTGGCATAAGGGCGAGTTACTTCCCATACACGAGGGAAATCCCAATTAATGAAGTGACGATAAACATCAAACATTTCATCACAGAATTGTGCTTGACTAAGTCCTGTTATACGCTTATAGGTAATGACCGGATCTTCACCTTTTTTACCTTGACGATAAAGTTCGGCAATCAGAGGCAGTCCTCGTTTCATTCCCCAATATTCCAGCACATAAGGAGAGTGGTAGATATTTTCCAAATGCAAATATGCTTTATGAGTCAGTTTCATAAATGCATCCCAATGGTATTTTTCATCTGTAATCCATTCAGGGTTAACTTGCCACAACATCCATTGGGAAGTCATTTCAAAAAAGCCGCATCCACCCCAAGCTTCTCCCTCGCCATCGCAGGATATTTGCGACTGAAAGCTATGCCCCAGTTCATGAGCAATGCAATTCAATTTTTTATCCTGCACCCGGTTGGGAGCAATCCATAATGCACCGATCTCACCATCATAATCCCCACCATAAGCAGTTCCTTCCAAAGAATAGTTCAACATCACCATCATACGATATTTATCGCACTTCGAACCAGGCTTACTAAACTTCAGTGTATCACGAAAAAAATGATAGAAACGCTCTAACTTCTCTTCCAAATTAGGCAAGTCAACCTGCATGTTTTGTCCTTCCAAATGTGGAGGATTGACTAAATCTTTTCCAAAGCCTTTCTCCCAGAAAATAACAAAGTTCTCTGTACAAGCCATGCGATGGTAACTCCATTTACTTTCAGGATTATTGAGATCCATACTCTGCAAATCTTTAGGGATATAAATTGCTTTACCTTCTGGAAGAACAGGCTGTTGAGCCGAAAGAGAACTTCCGGTCAACAGTCCTATCAAAAGAAATATGAAAATAGGTAGCTTCATTATTATTTCTTCATTAATCTACAATTATAAATATTGCTCACGCGAGTTTTATCATTAGCGCGGAACATAATCCTTACTTTGTCTTTACCTTGTGTCACTTCCTGCGGAATGCTGACAGCATGTTCTACAAATCCTTGTGTCGTATCTGTAAGACTAACCGGTTGCACCCAATCATCAATCACTACATCGAATGTATATTTCCGGCTATCTCCTCCGTAATAAGTCAATAGAAGTTTCATGGGTTGATCGTAACCACATTTCATATCAAAAGCAAACCAACCATTTTCGTAAGCAAAACGATATTTGCGCAGATACCCTTCACCGTTACGAGTATTCTCACCTTTGAGGTTATGATCCCGTTCGGGTTGCATTTCACCAAAAACGATGTAATCCGTTGTCATTTTATCAAGTTCGGCAATACGTTCTAATTCAGCTTTGCGTTTTTCTTCAACGGCTTTCCATTCGGCAGGTGAATACACATCCCAATAAACGGTCTGGTTATCATCGGCAACTTTGTAGAAAGGTAACATCTTCACGTTATCCGGTCCACCAGGTAATGTAGTAACAAAGTTAACAGGAGTATCACTAATCTTCTTTATGTAATTCGTCAAGCTCTTCTCTTCCGAAACAAATACAGGAATATCTCCCATCTTACGTTTTTCCGTGCCAAAGGTTCCTGCCAAAATAGTAGGTCCATAGAAGACAGCTCGGCGGTCAGCATTATCGGGCATGGATACGGTGTAGAGTGGCATAGGTAATGTTAACTCTATCACATCATTCTTTTTCCACTTACGATGAAGACTGATAAATGAGCCGGGTGCACTTTGCACCTTTTGTTTACTACCGTTTATACGGACAACAACATCTTCTGTAGCCCAAGACGGACGACGCAAGTTGATAGTAAGTGGCTGCTTCGATGCTTCTTCCAATTTGATAATGACTTTACCATGTTCGGGATAATCGGTAGTCATACGCAGTTTCAGGCTTTTCTCTTTCCAAGTCAATACAGAGGGGATGTAGAGATTTACATTTATCATCTCTTCACCCGGCACATAACTATAGATTGCTCCACCATACTTGGAGTGGTTTTCGAAGCCACTGCCCATGCAACAACTGAAGTTATTATCTCGGCTACCGAATCCTTTATGTGTGCCCATTCCTAATGAAAGGAAATAACATACGTTACCGGTTTCGGGATGTTGCGAAGCTAGAATATGGTTGTAGAGTGCCCGTTCGTAATAATCCAGGTATTGTACATCATTTGTCCACTCATAGAGGTGTCCGGTCAATTTCAACATATTATAGGTATTACAAGTTTCACAAGTATTACTACCTAAACGGTCAGTTAGTTTATCGGGCACTGAAAGATATTCGCCCATACTGTTTCCACCATTGGCATAAGAATGATGATGTACAATAGTTTCCCAAGAGAAACGGGCTATTTTCTCATCGCGTTGGTTTCCGGTCAGTTCATATTGACGGGCACTACCTATCAATTTAGGTATTTGGGTATTGGAGTGCAGACCTTGTAAAGCATCTACCCCTTCTGCCAATTTATCTTGCAAACGCTTATGATAGAAAGCATAAGAAGCATCAAGGTATTTCTTATCTCCGGTCAAAGCATACACTTGTGCAAAAGCTTCGTTCATTCCTCCGTATTCACAATTCAGCATTGTCTGCATCTGTTCTTCATTCAATGGAGCAATGACATCTGCGAGATAATCAGATAAATTGATTAATACTTTCTTCGCAGTTTCGTTTCCTGCCAGCAAATAAGCGTCATTCAGTCCCATCATCGTCTTGTGTTCATTGTACCAAGGTACCCAAATACCATTCAAGTCAAAACCCATAGAGCGGATAATCCCTTTCTTTACTTCCTTGAACACTTTATCACCTCCAGGCATTCCACCGATGAAACCGTTGACAAAGTTCATCTGGCAAGAATCCAATTCGTTGACCACATAGTCTATCTTCTTTTTGAAAGTCTCGTCACCCGTAGCAGCATAGTGCTGTGACATAGCAGTAAGCAAATGTCCCAATGTATGCCCGGCAATGCCCATTGATTCCCAGCTACCGTAAGGTTCTGCTTTTGCTTTCAAGTTCGCATTCTTGCGAAAATTGGATAATAACCGGTCCAAATCCAGTTCATTCATCCATTGGGCATTAAGTTCCATGGCGTGTTTAAAGGGACTATCCAGCAGACGAACATCTTGAATGGGAAAGTACTGAGTTTTCGGAGTAATGGCATTTTTCACAACTGGTTCATATTTCTGTGCCAACACCACCTGTCCTACTATAAGAAAGGCAGTTAGAATGGTTGTAAACTTTGCTTTCATTTTATATTATACATTTAATCAATAACTTGCCAGATCAGTTCCTTCAAACTTCACTTTATAAGGACATTGAATATCATCTTTTTCGTTATCATTCCAAGGATGAGACACATATTGTTCTGGAGCACCCATTACAACAAAATATAGTTTACTCGTTCCCGTGGGAATTGTATAAGAAACTATCCCCTCCTTATCCTTATTCATCGGAGCATATTGAGCTACTCCATTAGCAACTGCCACAAATCCATATCTCCATCCGGTAGCTACACTGCTAGTATTATAATTAGTAGCAATACCTACCTCTTTTCCATTTCCATCGATAATTGTGCCAGGGTCCTCGGAGGTCAAAGCACTACCTGCATCCAATCCTACAAAATCCGCCTTAACAGTACTGCCAGCTGCAGGAGCATCCAAAGAGATTATATTAAATCCTGTATTTCCCGGACAACTAGAATAACCAACCTGATAATAGCCATTATTTGAATATAAATTGGTTGAATAGTTCCTTGCACTTGCAGTAACATTTTTGCGTACTATATCAATATCATAGGTAACCATACGTGTAGCATAATCGTATAACTCCGCATAAAGAGTCTCCTGTTTGCCATTGCAATACAAACGTTGATAAGTCATAAGCGGATCTTCCGGATATTTGGATTGCTTCCATACCTCTCCCACCACATCAGCCCCATGTTTCTGCATCCAGTAATAAGGCAACCAGTAACTGGCATAGCGCATCCATTCATGGTTGAAGTGACGGTGATAGTTAGCCTTCCAAACATCCACATGATATCCGAAAAGTTCACTTGGATAGTCTTGCAAAGATTGCCATTGTGCACATTGCTCCCAAAAGCCATTACCACCCTCACCATTCACCCCATACCCATAACGGAAACCTTGATGAAAATCATTAGCAGCTCCATTCAACAATTTATCACAATACACCTGATATTGAAAGCTATGCCCAATTTCATGTGCAATCGTCGATCCTACCGGTTTACAAGTACTCGGATTTACCCACAAAGCACCAATTATATCATCATAACCTGCACCTGTAGCCAACCACTCTTCTTGATAAAGCAGATAGATTTGCATCTTATACCTATCTAAGTTAGATTTCCCTTTTCCCGTCTCAGCAAACTTCAATGTATTGATATTCGTCTGATAAAATTGCTCTGCTTTTGCCAATAAATCATCGATATTGACCTTCATCGCCTCTGGTACACTTGCAGCATTGGGATCCTTTCCAAATCCCGGTTCCCAGAAAACAATAAAATGCTCACTCTGCTTGTGTCGATAGAATGACCACTTCGCATCCTTCGAAAACATGTCCATTGATGCAAACTCTAACGGCTTGTAATACTTTTCATAATCGGGAATATCCGATGGCTCTAGTACACCAGGTAATTTAACAGCGGTCGAGTCATCCTTACAGCTCAAGAGAGCCAAAGCAAAAAACAGTATTATTCCCATTATTCTACAATAACGACTTCTTCTATTCATGAAAATATTTATTATGTAATGCCTTACGAATAAAGAATGGGGATCCCCACCTAGCAAAATAGAAATCCCCACCTCATATCGAACGACAAAAACGACGTTCCTTTAAACTATATTTACTCCATCGTGATATTAATTACAAAGCGCAGCAGATTTGCCTTATTTGTTTTATCACGGAAGCCAATGCTGATAGTATATTTGTCACCCGCAATCGGTGCAGCCGAACGACCAATGTTCAAAGCTTCATCACTTATACTACACTCTGCGAAAAGAGCATATCCTGATACTCCCCAATTGGTAACTGTACCGTCTTTCTTCATCCAATAGCCTGGAGCATTTGCTGTATATGAACTTTCTTCATCCCATTTCAAGGATTCAATATTAACAGAATACATATGTATATCACCTTTTCCATCACCATCAAGCCCTTCACAGAATTCTGCTACTGTCATTCCGAAACGTTCCTGTATCTCGTCAGCATAATCATTAAATTCAATGGAGGCTGCCGAATATTCGCCATCCGGAATATTAATAGACACTTCAACCGGAACGTCTACAATTGCAATCTCACTGAGAATACGTACATATTGATCAAAATCAGTTCCATTAATTGCAAATCCGACATTGATACTTACAGCCGAACCTACCATAACACTTTCCAATGCACTTACCACTATTGTTTTATCCGAAGTATTCAACTCTACGGTAAAATTGGCATTGGCTTGACTGGAGATATTGCCCATCACATCAAAATACCATCCGGTTGTTCCCTTGTTCGGAGCTGTCTTATCCCAAGCATTACGAGCGGCATTTATGCCATGAAATACGACCTTGCCACTTGACATTCCGGCAATAGCCTCATCCAAAGTCATGCCTAGTTTCGTTTTAAACAGTTCGGCATAGTTAGATAAATAAATAGTATGTGTCTGACCGGCACCAAATTGTATTTTTTTCGTTATTGTTGCTTCGGCATCAGACCGCAAATAAGGATTTTCGTTCTCACCATACGCATGCTTGCCTGTGGCATCCTCCCAATTTTCGCTGCATGCTGCCAAAGAGAGGAGTAATCCTCCTATTAGTACATAAAGTATATTCTTTTTCATTGTTTACATATTTAGCTGTTAATACCCAGGATTTTGTTTCAATTTCACATTACCATCAATCGCTTCCTTTGGAATAGGGAAGATATTAAGATGATTATCTGAAACATCTTCTACACGAGGTTTGCAGAACCATGATTTACCATTGTATACATTCTGACCATTCGTCATTTTGAAACGAATGAGATCCTGACGGCGGACATATTCTCCTACAAATTCCCAAGCACGTTCATCAAGTAAACCACCCAATTCAATATCAGCACCACCTTCTATTTTATTAAAGATCTTAGCAGGATCATTTTTCCCCATTTCATTACGATTTTCACGATGTCCATACGGATAGTTACTGCCACCTTTAAGCTGAGCTACTGTACGAACAGCTTTTGCCGGATTGGACTTGAAGTTACGTGCACGAACTTGCGTTACCAAATCGGCAGCATCCTGTTCGGTCTCTCCTTTGTATCCACCCAATCTCAGCAAGCATTCTGCCTTCTTCAACAATACGTCGGCATAACGGTAGAAAGGTACGTCGTCATAGCTTGTTCCGAAGTCACCCGGAAGGATTTCGTATTTAACTAAACGTCCACCTTCGTATTCGTAGCAACCCGGCTGGTCGATACTACGAATTTCCTTCGTGTAAACCACTTGTACACCATTTGCTATAAGAGGAGTTCCATCCATTGCATATTGAGGTGTATCTACATTCCAACAATCTTTGTAACGTCCATCCGCAGTATCATACGAATCGAGGAACTGTGACAATACATTTGCACCGCTTGTTGCCCATCCATTGAAGCCATAAGTCTTCTTACTGATAACAGCAAGCCACATATTAGCATAGTAATTACCACCCCCGTATTTCTCTGTATAAGGTATTCCAAAGATAATTTCGGGATTAGCAGAGATATCTTCTTTGAAATTATCAAGATAGCTAGGTGCCAAAGAATAAAGACCACTCTCTATAATTTCATTCAACTCATCAATACACTTGCCGTACCATGACTTATCGGAGTCATCATTAAACCATGCATTGTGGTTTATGTACATATTGGCAAGCAGCATATTTACACTATAGTTATTGATGCGTCCCATGATCTTCTCATTTCCGCACTTGCCTTTCACGTCATTGAGTTCACTGATAATAAAATCCCATGTCTGCTGAGGAGTAGCTTGTTCTGGCAACCATCCTGCTTCATGATTAGCCTCTGTATCTAATGGTATATTACGGAATGCATCAAACAACATATAGTAATACAATGCACGGTATGCTCTAAGCTGCGCTACGGTAGTTTCAACCGATTGTACGGCGGGATCGGCTAATAACCGATTACAAGCAGTAACACCCGCATAAGCCCGTGTCCAGAAAGCGCCAAAATGCCATATCTGAGGATTAAATTCATGTTTGTGTAGCGGGATATAAAGGTCCCCCCAACCAATACCTATACGGTTCGGAATGCACCAAAGGTCGCCCGAAAGTCCTGAAATATCGGAATAACTATACCAGCCCCAAAGGACATCACGTAAACTATTATATACAGGAATAAACAAAGCCTGTGCATCTTCGGGAGTAAATTGATAAATGTCGGGAGACATGGTATCATAGATCTTCTCACTTAAGTCAGTACAACTATTGAATGAGAGTGAACATGCAACAAGTGCAGTTCCAACATATGTTTTTATTTTTGTTTTCATATTCAGTATCATTTTTAGAATCCAATGTTAACACCAAAAGTAAACGAACGAGTGGTAGGATAAGTATCACGGTATTCAATACCAGGAGCTTGTACATTGCTGATATCAAGTTCCGGATCTAAGCCCGAATAACCAGTTATACAGAACAAGTTATTGCCCGACACATATACACGAAGACTCTTCATATATTTGTTATTATGTAGCGGTAAAGTGTACCCAATAGTAAGATTGCTCAACTTAACGAAATCACCATCCTCCAAATAGTAACTTACTACTGCTTGCTTTTGTGCTCTTGATAATGTATATTCACCACCGTAAGGAGCATCGAGTACACTTTTGAGTTTATTCAAGAACACTGCATTATTCTCGTAGAAAGCACGTGGAGAATTAAGTATCTTATAGAAGAACTGGCCTGTGAATTGTGCAGACAAGTCGAAGTTCTTATAACGCAACTGGTTACTCCAACCAGCGAAAAGTTGCGGCAATCCTACTCCCATATCCTGACGATAATTCTCGTCAGCCAACATAGCATCGTTCATTTCTTCTATTTCACCGGTTTGAGGATTCTCAATCATGAATACACCACGTTCTGAAACACCTACCGATTTAATCATATAGAAGTGACCTAATTCTTTTCCAACTTCCATGTAGTGTGTACCTTGTGATATAGGAGCATCCAATCCACCTGTAATACGGAAATTTGCTGTTTCGTAAAGATCATTCGAAAGACTTACCAACTTATTCTTGTTATGTGAGGCAGTCAATGTTGTCTTCCACTCAAAGTCTTTTGTACGCACTGGAACGGCATTGATCGCTATTTCAATACCCGTATTGCGCATTTTACCTACATTGGCCAACGTTTGATTATATAAGTTGGGCGGTACTGGAACTGTATAATTCCATAACATATCCGCGGTATGTTTCTGATATACATCAATTGAACCTCCCAAACGATCATTCAGTGTACTGAAATCAAGACCGATATTATATTCTGTTGATTTCTCCCATTTCAAATCCGGATTAGGATTCGATGTTGCTACCAAGCCGGGTTTCCACTCTCCCTTATCATAGAAGTATTCGCTACCAAAACTATATTTCAGCAAAGAAAGATAATTATTGTTTGGAATAACACCCGTAGTACCCATACCAGCACGTAATTTTAAGTTATTCAGCCATGAAATATCTTTCATAAATTCTTCATTACTGATTGTCCAACCCAATGAAACAGAAGGGAAAGTTCCCCACTTATTGTTTGCACCAAATCGAGACGATCCTTCACGACGGACACTTACAAGAACATTATATTTATCGGCATATCCATAACTAACACGTCCAAAGAAGCCTATCAATTTACTATCATTCTTGTAACTGCCCATACCAGCTTTACCATCCTTCAAATAAGCCCCTAACCCTAGATTGTTGTATTGGAAGAAATCGTTTGGAAAGTCTGTATTATTAGCATTAAAACCAGATGCTTGTGTGTATTGGTAACTATAACCAGCCAAAGCATCGAAACGGTGCTTATCAATATTCAATTGATAGTTTGAAGTGAATTCCAATTCGTTTGTATAACTGGAAGCATACGATTGGTATGCGTAGCCAGTATGTCCGGTACTGCGTTGATCCGGATGATCGGAGGTATAATAGCCTTTATCATGAGCACCCCAAGTACGGCGTGAAACCCGAAGGTTATTTTGCCACCCCTTGATAGGCTCGAACGTCAATGTACCTGTCATACGAGTCGATTCGGTTTTATAATCACCGATACGTTCATTAATCATAGCCAACGGATTGGAATACTCACTACGACCAAAGTTTTCATACCAGTTACCATCTGCATCCTTGATAGGCTCGGTAGGGTTATGGATAATAGCCTGACGATATTGATAGGTAGCGTTATTGGCACTGTTAGTATGTTCACCCTTAAGCAGGTTTACACTAACTTTCAACATATCGTCCAAGAACCAATGCGTCAAGTTCATGTTCAGTGTAAGGTCTTTGCTGTAAGTATTCAGAATCACACCTTGATCATCACGATAGGTTACATCTGCAGAATATGTGGTTTTCTGTGTACCTCCACGAACGCTGAGATTATGATTATGAGAAAAACTAGTACGTGTAATTGCATCCAACCAATCGGTATCATAACCTTCGTCTGTAAAGTCTGTATAACCCTTACGAATCTCTTCGGGACCCATAAATTCATGTTTTTTACCAAATTGCGATAGTGACAAGTAACCGGAATAATTGATAGAAGTTTTCTGCTCACGTTTTCCGTCCACTGTAGTGATAAGAATCACACCATTGGCACCACGTGTACCGTAAATCGCAGCTGCAGAAGCATCTTTTAGAACATCCACCGATGCAATATTCTCGGGAGATACTGTACTCATATCACCGGGAATACCATCGACCAGCACCAACGGACTATTACTACCAGTCAGAGTAATAACACCACGTAAACGGATACTTGATCCAGAGTTTGGGTCACCACTACCTTTTGAGATAACCAAACCGGCTACTTTACCTTTAATCAAGTCTGCTGCATCACTTACTTTTCCCTGAATAAAATCATCTTTCTTCACGCTGCTGATCGCACTTGTTACATCCCCCTTCTTTTGGGTTCCATAACCGATAACAACAACTTCATCCAACAATTCAGTATCGTCCTGAAGAGTTACATCTATCTTTCTTTGAGCACCGACCGTTTTTTCCTGTGCTTTGTAACCGATATAAGAAACAACCAGTACAGAATTTGCTCCTTTGACTTTCAAAGTATACTCACCATCTATATTGGTGATAACGCCGTTAGTCGTTCCTTTCTCCAAGATATTGGCACCTATTATAGGTTCACCACTCTTGTCTTTTACGACACCGGTAACTGTAACAGTCTGTTGCTGCACAATCTCGGTTGTCATTGAAGCTGCCGTTCCCGAAGTTGCAAATACCGGACTAATACCGATACCTGCCGCAAGAAAAAGACAAGCTGTCGCCTTGAGCAAAGCTTTGCTTACCAAGGCTCGATTTTCATGTGTTTTCATACTACATCATTTTGTTTTAAAGGTTGATATATGTTTACTTAACTTTCCATTCAATTACTCCTCCCGATACTCCCTTCCGGAGCTGGGCGGCTATTTTCAATCCTGTTGTTTTTACCGGTTTGAAGTCGAGGCTATTGTAGCAGTCCTTCTTCACGGTATAAGGGGTAAGGGCTTCTACTTCCTTCCACGTTTTGCCGTCTTTATAGTATAGCTTCCAGCTCTCTGGCACACGGAAGTCTCCATCGTAATGATCGAAGTCAAGCCAGTAGATTTGAACATTGGAAACGGTATAGGGCTGGTCGAAGTCGTAAGCAAGGGTTTCCGTCGTACCGTTCTTCAGCCACCAGTAGTGGTAAGGTTTGGAGATGTCCGACGAGCGTTTCGGCTCCCATTGATCGTTCACGCCCCATGCCCAGGTTTCAACAGAGGCAGATTCGGGAGCATCCTTTTGGATAGGAGCTTGTATCATCAAGGTACGTGCTTTGCTGGCAATAGTCGGTTCGGGAGTAGCACGGGCATACTCGGCAGAAGCGGGAATCCACACAGCCATCTGGTCGGCGCCACGGTTATTCCAAGTAGAATAAGGGATGGCACGGAAAGGAACATCTTTCACGCTGCCACTTTTCTCTATCTGACGGGCAGTACCGGTAAGTACCATTACTCCATTCAGCAGATTGGCGTCATAAGTAGCTTGCATTTGTGTGCCGTCAGGGATGAATTTGTTGAACACAGTGCTATCAGCCTGGTCTTTACCTTCGAGGCAGAACATGATGGGACCGCGTTCGATGGCAAGTTTGCCAAGATCATCCTCAACATTATCATTAGCCTTAATGCGACGCACATCCATCGGGAGGTTGATTTCCACAACGTCACCGGCTTTCCATGCACGGAAGATAGTGGCGTAACCGTCGTATTGTTTGGCATTTACTTTCTTTCCATTGACTGAGATAGTGTAAGCGTTTGCCTCATCGGTATAAGAATAAAGGTCTGTAGGTACAGGCGCATCCTGTGCCCAGCCGGGAATACGAAGGCGCAAAGCAAACTCTTGTTCTTTTTCAGGAGTAACAGAGATGGATATCTTTCCATCCCAAGGATATTCCGTAGTTTGCTCTAAAGCTATGTTGTTGGTATCTGTGTTGAGATCGGCTTTGCTCTGAATATAAAGATTTACGTAGATGTCGCTACCCTGTGTGGCGTACATATAATAAGGTACAGAAGCCATGAAACGGGTTACATTGCCCGGACAGCAAGCACAACCGAACCAATGTTGGCGTTCGTGCTGCCCCATACTCTCCAGCGGATTGTCGTAGAAGAACTTGTCGCCACTGAGCGATACGCCGGAGATCACTCCATTATAAAGTGCACGCTCCAGTACATCGGCATACTTGGCGTTACCTGTAGCCAGGAACATACGGTGATTCCAATATACGTTGGCAATGGCGGCACAAGTTTCGCAATAGGCGGTGTGGTTGTTCAACTCATAATTCGGACCGAAGCCTTCGCCTTGCGGACGAGAACCGATACCACCGGTTATATAAAGCTTTTTGCTTGCCATATTCTCCCAAATGCGGCTCAAGGCATTGAAGTAGGCGCTATCGTGAGTCAAGGCAGCCACATCGGCTACACCGGAGAAGAGGTATCCGGCACGTACGGCATGCCCTACTATTTCATCTTGTTGCAGAATAGGTTTATGATCTTGACTGTACTCATTGAGGCGATGTCCGTCGGTTCCACGACCGGTTTCTTCAACGAAGTACTTAGCCATCTTCAGGTATTTCTCGTTGTTTGTTACCTTATATAATTTAGCAAGTGCCATTTCGGCGATGGGATGTCCGGAGGGTACATGTTTCTGACCTTCGTTCGGACCAAATACCTGGCAAACCAGATCAGCGTTCTTGATGGCTACATCGAGTAGCGTGCGTTTACCGGTTGCACGATAGTGGGCAACGGCTGCTTCATACAAATGACCGCTATTATAAAGTTCGTGACTATTGATCTTCTCCCAGCGATGTGTTCCCCACCAGCCCGAAAGACGGGTGCATTTATTAGTGACGCAGGTAGTGAGATATCCGTCCGGTTCCTGAGCGGCGGCGAA
>USLU01000054.1 GCA_900555635.1 uncultured Bacteroides sp. | reverse complement strand
TACCACCTGCCAAGGGTTTACCGCCCGGTACGCCCGGTTGCCACATCTCTACAATAGCATCGCAAAGAGGCTCTACTTTAGAAAGCCCCAACGGACGACCGTTAGCCAGTACAAGTACCATCGGTTTGCCGGCTTTCTTCATCTCAGCAATGAATTGTTCTTGGATGACAGGTAACTCTATAATGGAGCGTGAAGCGTTTTCGCCACTCCAACTTTTCTTTTCACCCATGCACAGGAGGATAATATCTGCTTTCTGTGCGGCGGATAAGGCTTCGTTGAACTTGGCAGTATCATTGCCATCGAAGTCGCAACCGTCAGCATAGATTAAATTGGCTTTACCTGCAAACTCTGCATTCAATGCTTCGTTGATGGGAAGTACATTCTCAGCATGTCCATGACCGTACCATGAACCTAAGAGTTCCGGACGATTCTTTGCTAGAGGCCCTACAACGGCAATGGTAGGTTTCTTTGTAGTATTCAGTGGCAAAAGGTTATTTTCGTTCTTTAGCAGTACAATGGTTTCTTCCGCCAGCTTTTCGGCAGTTGCCAGACTTTGAGGCAGGAGAAAACGTTCCTTCGCTGTAGTCTTGGGAGTATAAGGATTATCAAACAATCCTAAACGGAATTTGAGACGTAGTACACGCTTCACGGCATCGTCTACCTGTGCCATACTGATCTTGCCTTCTTTTACCAGTTCCGCCATGTATTTGTCATAGCAATGTCCCATCATATCCATTTCAAGTCCCGCATTGAAAGCCAGGCGTGCAGCTTCCTTGCGGTTAGCGGCATGCCCTTGCTCTATGAGTTGCGGCACGGCCGACCAGTCGGATACAATGAAACCATCGTGTTTCCAACGGTTCTTCAAAATCTCAGTCATAATATAGTGATTGGCACTTCCGGGTGTACCGCTGATGTCATTGAAAGAGCTCATCAATGTAGCTGCACCGGCTTTAACTCCTGCTTCGTAGGGTGGGAGGTAAGTATCCCAAAGAGACTGATTGGAAATCTCGGTGTAAACATAATCTCTTCCGGCTTCAGAGGCTCCGTAACCGATGTAGTGTTTCAGGCAGGCGGCTACTTGCTTGCTATCTGCTAAGTTTTTACCTTGATAACCTCTGACGGAGGCGGCAGAGAATGCTGCATTGGTATAAGGGTCTTCACCGTACCCTTCGGCAACACGTCCCCAACGACCGTCACGAGCTACGTCAATCATTGGAGAGAATGTCCAATCAACACCGGACATACGTGATTCCTGAGCAGCTACGGCACATGCGTCTTCTACTAATGCCGTATTCCACGAGCAGGCTTGTCCCAGAGAAATAGGATATACGGTGCGGAAACCGTGGATGACGTCGTAGCCGAAGATAATAGGTATACCAAGGCGTGATTCTTCCATTGCTTTCTTTTGGGCGGCATTGCGTAACTCGGGATCTTCGTCGAAGTAAATAACCGAACCTAATGTAGCCGGGAGATTCTTTACTTCTTCGCCAAGATTGTTGGCATTGTTGTTGCGTCCCAAGGTGTATTGGTTTAGTTGGGATACTTTCTCTTCCAAAGTCATTTTACTGACCAGGTCATTTACCCTGTCTTCAATGGGAGCTTTGGCATCCTTATAGATAGGCTGGTTCTTGTCGGCAGCTGTTGCTCCGGTCAGCCAGCCACTTACAAGGAGGCAACTGATAAATGTGAGGTTCTTCATGATGTGATATAATTATTATGTGTATATATTAGACACGTAACTACTGCTTTACTCCTATAGCGGGAGTGCTTTTTTAAGAAATAAAAACAGATTTGTGTCAGTTGTTGCCTCCTTCTTGGCAAGCTTTTGCCAACATGCTGGCAACAGTTTGCCAAGAAGGAGGCAATACCTTGCCAACAAGTTGGCAAAAACTCGGATAGCATTGTCGGAGCAGTCAGAGTTATTTAAAGCAAGCCTTATCCGTCAGTGACATAAGAGTTTGTGTGTTGTTTTTCAGTTCGAACACTACAATGGAGTTTTCTCCTTTTCTTAGTACACCGGTTGGTATGGCTAATGTTGTTTCGGAGTTCTCTTCCCAATATGCGCCGATATACTGCCCATTGATCCAAGCTTCACCCATGCCCCAACCTGATATGTTGAGGAAAGTCTCCCGTGCTGCGTCATCTATCATTACTGTACCTTTATGGAAGCAGGGAGTAAGGGAAGTACCTTCTGTAAACGTCAGATTATCCACTTCGCACTCTTTTATAAGCAAAGGAGTCATCTTCCAGCCAGTCAGTTCAGTATCTCCTAAGGTAATGCTGCCGTAGATTCCTTTTGAGTTATCTAGTATTTCCGGGCCGTAAGTGATGCGACCGATATTCTCGGCATACATACTTAGTTTATGCGTACCTGGTGATAGTTGAGTTTCCATGCTTTTCTTGTTATCTTTCAGGTAGCCTTGCAATTTGCCATCCACATATACTGTAGCATAGTCTCTCACATTCTCCAGAGTCAATGTGGAATTTTCTTCTTCCACATTGACGGTTGTTTCGTAAAGGGCATAACCGAAGTCCATATCCAAGTCGTTCATTGGAAGCGGGTTTTCATCTTCTACACTCTCTCCATAAGCTTGTTCCAAAGAGGCTATTTGCGACATTCTTATATCTTGGGCGGTTGCCGGTCCGGCAAGTACCCATAAGAAAAGTAGAAATAAAGATATTCTTATCATATTCTCTCCCTTTATTTATTTAAGAATGATTCGATGTAAGATTCTTCAACGGCTATCTGCGGATTGAATTTGTCGCTCTTTACGTAGATGTCGATACTTTCCAATAACTGCTGAGTGGCGGGACGCTCTTTTATATTCTTCTGAGTATCTACAGCCAGTACCAACAAACTACCTTTGTTGACTTTTGCTTCGAAGCCGATGCCGAGTTTCTCATTATTGTCGTAACGGTCTATCACTTGGATAAAGGGACGAAGTTCTGCCGGAGCATCTTTCATTTCTATCACTTTGGCATTCTCCAGAATATCCCACCATTGCCAATCGGTATGATAAGAGGTGATGAAGTGGTCGAATACCGGTTGGTCATCGTGTATCAGGCAACCGATGGTCATAGGTGCCCACTTGAACATGATAGGATTCCAGAAGTGATTATGGAAAACAGACTTACGACCCTTTACTTTAGAAGGCTTGGGACAAAGTACCACTTTCTTTCCAGCGGCAAGGTATTGTTTGGCTTTCTCGTCGAAGACGTTGGTGTAAAGTACTTTATCCGTAGATTGCATTGGGTTGTCATGACGGGGATATACCCAAATATCCCAACTATTCTGAACATGAGCAACAGAAAGATGTACAGTCAGTTTCTGTGGCTCGGTAATGCTGTTTAGGGCATAACTGAAACTATCTAAAGGAAATACTCCATCCTTGCCGATAGTGCGGGACTTCATCTTTCCACTTTTCAACGTCTTGCCTTCGCTATTGGTGATGCTCCAGTTAATTTTGGCATTCTTCAATACAGAAGGACCGTAGTTATACACTTCGGCTTTTGCTTCGAATACCTCGTCATTGTAGAGCGCACGTTTGTCAAAGCGAAGCAAGGCAACTGTGGGGGCACAGAACTCACGCCATTTCTCGGGAGTGATTAAGCCTTTACTGTTCCAAAACGGATCGAGAATACCTACCGGAGCATACCCTTGACCGGTAAAATCATTGAGCGAGAGCAACTGAAAACCTGCTTTCAGGTACGTGCGCAACTGTGCTTCGATTACATCTTTGTATTCAATGGCAGTCAAAGCGCCGGATGCACGGAAGAAATCGTGTGCTTGGTCCAGCATATGGTTCTTATCCAACAGTTCACGGAACACTTCGAAATTACGTGCTTGTACCGGACCGGTGAAATTCTTAATCTCCTCAAAATTAGGATAAACACAACGCTGACCTGATTCATGCGAAATAATAGGTAGGCCTACTCCCAGCTCTTTATTCTTATCCCAGTTGGTATAAGGACGACCTTCGTAGATAGCCATGTGCCCTTTAGTCGTCTGATGAGTGATATAGAATTGGTCTGATTTTACACGGGTACGTGCAGTGGAACCACTGAACAATCGGCGGTTATCCAGTTGCCGGGCAGTGGCGGTTAACTCTTCGATGAAGTTGAAATCACCCGTTATTTCATTGCCGTTGCAATAAAGAATAAAGGAAGGATGATTGCCATACTCTTTCAAGATAGCTCGCAACTCGCGACGGAAGAAGTTCCAACGTTTCTCATCGGGTTGTGCATCCTTACCCCACATCGGCATTTCCACTTCCAGATATACACCCAACTTATCCGCCATGCGGAAAGCAGCGGCAGGCGGACACCAGGAATGAAAACGCATGTGGTTCATGCCATATTCTTTCAAGATACGAAGTACACGTTCCCAAGAAGCATCATCCACAGGTGCATACCCTGTTTTGGGGAAAACGGCATTCTCTACCGTTCCGCGCAAATGTATGGGCTGACCGTTGATAAGGATGTGGTCTTCGCTTTCGCCCACTTCACGCATGCCGAAAGTCGTGCTCTTTTCGTGGGTGTACGATTGCTTTGCAGTCGGTGTAGTCAGTTTGCATTCCAGCGTGTAGATGTTAGGTTGAAATTCATTCCATAAACGAATGCCTTTACCTAAAGCTATTTCTTCCTCAATATAAGCGATAGAATCATTGGTATTGAACGGAACTTCTTTTTGCAACTCATATTTTTCTCCTTTGATGCGGAAAGTAAGATTGCTTTTTACTGCATTCTTCGTACAGTTGCGGATGGCCATTTTTACCTTGATGCTCTTATTCTTAACATCTGGATAAACCTGCACATCGTCCATATAAACCGGATCGACGGCTACCAACTTGATTTCTCCGAGTACACCGTTCCAGTTGATCTGTGTAAATTCCGAATGGGCGTGATCCCACTTATGGGTATCATACTGGTAGCGGTTGTCTATGCAGAATGTTATCAACTCCTTCTTGCCGGGATGCAGCCATTGGGTAAGCTCGTGGTTGTGGGGGACGCTGATATAATCTATCTTGCTGACTTCATCTTTACCCACGTAGACCGAACTAAGCCAGTGGGTACGTTCGAAATAGAGAAATATGCGTTTCCCTTTCCAATCAGCCGGAATCTCTATTTCACGTTGATACCAAGCGGGACCCATATATTCGTACACGCGTGTCAGTCGGTCCAGGTGTCGGTAAGGAGATTTGTAACCTATCTTGTAGTCATCCGTAATACCCGGCAGCACGATGCTTTCCTGTAAGCGGTGGCAATAGCGGACATCGAGCGAACCTCTGCGGAAGTCCATCACGTCTGTTTGAAATGCCCATTCGCCGGACAAATCCATTTCGTTCTTTGTTTGGGCATACCCACTCCACGTCGTAGTGGCGAGGAGGAGGGCAACCATCCAATATTTTAATGTCTGTTTCATTTTCCTGCTTTCTTTTCGTTATAGTAATTACGCATGATGTACCATGCTTTCTTGCGTTGTCCCTGGTCGGAAACCAATCCTTTACGGTTCCATTCGCCTCCTTGGTAGGGGTGGAAACGGAAGGGTGAACGGAAATCAAAGAGTATCCAGGGAGAAGTACCGCGCAGATTGGGGATGTGCTTGAACATTTCCAGGTTATCTAAGTAGAGTTGTGCCTGGTAGTCCTCACTCCATGAACTTTTTACTTCGGCGTCGCCATGTTTGCCATAAAGTGCTTCGCCACCAAATTCAGAGATGAAGAGGGGCTTGCCGGGTGCTACGTTCCAAATAGCTTTATCCGGTGTGAGCGGCCAGTCGTGATACCAACCCATATATTTGTTAATAGCTACCATGTCGAGAATATTGATGATAGAATCGTTCATCTCGAAGTTCTGGCTTTCACGGTTGAAACGTACCAAGTCGAATGCTGCTGTTATCAGACGGGTGGAGTCGATATCAAGGCAACATTGCTTCATGTGTTTCAGGAATTCATTGCGTGGAGCAGAGGTTGCTGTTTCGTTGGCAATTCCCCAAAAGGCTACGGAGCAACGGTTCTTGTCGCGCATGACCATTTCTTTAATCATTTGGCCAGCTTTCTCACGGGTAGTGTCGTTTTGGAAATCAATGCCTTGCCAAATGGGAATTTCTTCCCATAAAAGGAAACCCATCTTCTCTGCCAGGCGTACGGTATATTCGTTTTGAGGATAGTGTGCTAAGCGAATCATATTTACGCCCAGGTCTTTGGCTTCGGATAGAAGCATAGTAGCATCGGCTTCGGAGAAAGCACGCCCACGTCGTTGAGGAATCTCTTCATGGAAGCTTACGCTACGCAGGAAGATAGGCTGGTCATTGAGATAGATGTCCTCGCCTTTTACATAAAGGTTACGGAAACCGATCTGCTCGGTAATACGGTCGTTATTTGAGGAGAGCGTTACATCATAAAGTTTCGGGGCATCGGGTGACCAGCGTTGCAGTTTCTTTACTTTGATGGCTGCTTGGGCAGTTCCATTTGCATCGGTTGTAAGTGCTTGCTGAATACCTAATTCGGGAATGGATAGTTGTATACTTATGCCTGCTTTGGCTTCTGACATAGATACTTTGGCACGAATCAAGTTGGACTGTGTCTTATCCAATTGGATAAAGTGGTCTTTGATGTAAGTCTGCGGAACGCTTACCAACATGACGTCACGGGTGATGCCACCATAATTCCACCAGTCGAAAGACATGGCAGGGATAGCGTCTGTGGTACGGGTATTGTTTACTTCTACGGTAAGGAAGTTATCTTTCTCTTTGACGATATCGGTAATTTCCACCTGAAAAGGAGTAAAGCCTCCTTCATGACTGGTGATTTCTTCTCCATTCAGATATACACGGCTACGGTAACTTACCGCTCCAAAATAAAGGAACAACCGTTTGCCACTTGCTTGGGGTGCGTCGAAATAACGTCCGTACCACACTGTGCCTTCATAAAACTTCAATTCGGGCATCTGTGAGTTGAAGTCAGAAGGGACATTTAACGTTAATCCACCATCGAAAGAGTATTCGAAGAATTGTTTGTTATCCTGTGGCTTTCTGTTTTTGTAGACTTGCATCTTGCGTCCTTGATCGTAAAGGTCGACAATTGCACCCCATTTACCATTCAGTAGTTGGAAGTCACGTCCGTAAACATTGGACAATAATTCTTGTGCTTGCGCTTTGCTGCTCAGTGCAGACACTATGAGCAGGCAAATTAAAAGTAGTTTTCTTCTTTTCATAAATATATGTATATCGGTTTATGTTATCTTTTAGATATTTTTAGGGCGCATCCTCCGCCTTGTGCCATGCTGATGGTGAGCTTGCGGGAAGCAGGGATGTCAATGACCGTCTTCTTATAGTCGGTAGCCAAGCGATTGGCATTGATGCCGTCACTGTATATTTCAGCTTTCCATTCACCGGTACCCAAGAAAGAAAGGTCGAGTTCCAGTGTGCGTGCATCCCAATTGGTAAGGGAACCGATATACCATACGCCTTCTTTCTGACGAGCCATCGTGATGTATTTTCCTATTTCACCGTTTATTGCTACTGTCTCATCCCAAACAGTCGGGATGGCTGCGATAAAGTTGGTGCATTCTTCTTCGCGGTCGTAGTTAGTGGGGCTGTCACATAGCATATTCAAAGGAGATTCGAATACCACATATTCGGCTAATTGGCGGCAACGGGTTCCCTGGCTCATAGGGGCATCATTGCAGGCAGAGTAGCAGCGCTTGGTAGCATTCCGCATAGCGCCTTGTGTATAATCTATCGGGCCAGCCAGCATACGGATGAACGGCATAGTTACATCGTATGTCACTTGATCTGTACGAATATCGCTCCATTTCATCTGTTCCAATCCGTGAACGGCTTCGTAGTTGATAACATTCGGATAAGTTCTGTTTAATCCTGTGGGCTTGTAAGTACCGTGGAAATCTACCAATAACTTGTATTTAGCGGCAGTCTCGGCAGCCCGGTAATGGAAGTCTACCATTTCTTGGTCGTCACGATCCATAAAGTCGATCTTGAAACCTTTGATACCTAGCTCGGAATAATGCTTGCATACACGTTCTATATCTCTTGCAAACGCATAGTAGCCCGCCCATAAAATAAGGTCTACATTCTTTTGCTTGGCGTAAGCTACTAATTTCTTCAGATCAATTTCGGGGACTATCTGAAAGAGATCGGCTTGTAAGTTTACTGCCCAGCCTTCATCCAGAATAACATATTCAATGCCATGACGGGAAGCAAAATCAATGTAGTGCATGTAAGTTTCATTATTTACTCCTGCCTTAAAGTCTACATTCTGTATTCCCCAATGGTTCCACCATTCCCACGCCACTTTGCCCGGACGAATCCAGGAGATGTCTTTTATGCGTGAAGGAGCAGCCAGTTTATAAACCATATCGTTATCCGCCAGTTCTTTATCATTGTGTGCCACTACGACGATGCGCCATGGTAGTTTTGCTTTAGGTTGGCAGGAGGCAATATAGTTTTCGCGCTCATTAACCAATATCTGTAACTGATTGTGTCCACCTTGCTTCTTCTCTTTAGGGAAAGGTGCCAGCATTGAGGTGAGTGCATTCTTTCCATCCCGGTTTATAAGGAACATACCCGGATAGTTTTCAACATCTGATTCGGCAATGCAGAGCTTACGTCCGTTGTCTTGCTCTATCACTACCGGAGTGAACATCAAGCGTTGAGGATTCAACCCGGATAATGCTACGTAGGTATATGTATTCTCAAAAGAATTGGAGAACTGAGTCTCTATCGGCTGCTTGCCATCTTTTACATAAGGAACAAATGTTTTATAATCCTTCTCAAAGTTGAAGATAGCTTCTTCATTTGCTACCTTGAATGGTTTGCTACCAGTAGAAACAAAGCGATAAGCCATTCCTTCGTCATACATTCTGAAGATGAGGCTGAAACGCTCGCGGAAATTCAATGTCATTTCATTATAGACATCCTTTATCTCACTGCGTTTGTAGAAAGGTGAAGGAATTACCTCATTGCCTTTACGATTGCTGACGTTCTTCAAACGTGAATTACTTCCCCATGTCGTACCATCTGATAATTGAACAGAGATAGGGGAGGAGGCTACTAAAGTCTGCTTACCTTCGGTAAGTGTATAGGTAATTTGCTTATCTATCCGTATTGTTACTGTCAACTTACCGTCAGGCGAATCCAAATGATATTCTTTCTGAGCAAATAAGCTTGGGAGAGCACATAGTAGTGCTGCGATTAGGAATAGTGTTCTCATGATGCTTGTTATTTTGATGTTTATTTTACGATTTCATACTGATAGACCACATAGTCATTGATGGAAGGCAATGAAACTTTCAGTCTGCCTTTGGTGCCGGTAACGGTTGTCATAGCTTTACCATGTCCCATTAGGGGAGTACATTTTATCTTTACTCCTTTAGGTAGCCATGTGTCTATTTCAACCGTTTCTTCCGGATGATTCTCACGATAGACAATCAGATATCCTTTATCCTCTTTTAAAGATTGGAAGCCGGTCCATGAACGTCCCGAAGGTTCATCACCAATTGGCAGGATGGTTCCGGTGTGCATGTCGTGTTGAAAGGTCTTATAAGCTTCTGTTTGTTTCTTCAATGTCAAGGCTTCTTCAGGTAGATTGGTTCCTTCCAACCAAGCAAGTGGTTGTCCGGCTAAAGTTGTGGCGAAGAGATATTCAAAAGAGTAATTGGCGGGAGCGAAGACTTCCCCTTTGTATTTATCTGCATTCCGCCATTTATTCAGAAATTCAATCTGAAGTTTCTCGGCAGGTACATATTTGGAAAGCATCCAGAGGTTACGCAATGTCCAGTAAGGGTAATAGTTTTGCCAATCAGTGTAGCGGTTCTCTAGGAAGATGTTGCCATACTCATTGAAAGAGTGATACCCTCCGCGACGGCTGGCGGTAGCATCGAGGTTGAAGATGACTTCTTCATTGGTTTCTTCTAATACCTTATTAAAAAGGTGATGCAGATTAGTTTCTGCTTCTTTCGTAGGGATAGTAAGCCCGTCTATTTTAAAGATCCTGATGCCATATTCCCGATAAAGATCAATGATTGCTTGCGCATCTTTCTGCCAATCGGCAAAATCATTTTGTACGCTTGGGTTAAACCAAAGTCCTATTTCAATGCCTAGTTCTTTGCCACGTTTTACAATGGGGTATAAACCACGTGGATATTTCTTAGGATCGGGTTTCCAGTAATCCTTATTATCCCAAATATTCTTGAAAGAGCCGCGAGCTACTGCTGAGTTGGGGCTTTTGCCTACTTGCCAACCATCATCAATCTGGAAGTGAGTAACGCCTAATTGTGCTGCACGCTCCAACTCTTTCAGGCAAAATGCTTCGTTTACTTTGGAATCTTGGCTACGGTCGCCCCAGGTATTCATCATTATCATTTCGTCACGATCTGCCTGATAGGTACGTATGTTCTTCTGGTAGGAGCGAAGCGCTTGCAGCCGGTTCAATTCTCCTTCGCTATATACACCTAGTACGCATCCATAAGTCTTTGTCCAATGATTGGGAGTAATATCTTTCTCTGTAATGCCCAATCCGGTTACAGTGAACTTCCCAAAGTCTGTGAAGAAGTCCTGGCCCTGATAAGCCAATTGCACCGCAGAGCAAGGTGCTTCTTTCAAGAAGAAAATGCCGCAATCGTCTTCGCCGTTATAGGCAAATAGCAAATTTCCACGATACCCCAGTTTGCGATAAGAAATAATATCTTTTTCGAATACCAGGTTGTTATGCCAATCGGTTACGTCAGAGAATTCCACGCTGCGGGCATGCCAGTGCTGACCTTGAAACTGGAACTGATCCAATACGGCGGTTACCTCTTTAGACTTCATATCATCGGAAAACTCAATATTCTTACGGTCGGCAGCACTTACTTCTCTACCTCCGAAAACGCTGTTGACTACTCCTTTCAGATAGGTGTCACAAGCAATGGCCGGACAATTGTCATAGATTCGATACACACGTTTGATATCCAATTGATCCAGCTTGAAAGCTACTTCTACTTTCAAGTATGCAGGGTAAATCTTGGTTTTCTTTACCTTTTTTACTGATATCTCTCCGTTTTGTGCTTCGGGCAAGTCTTTGGTCACTCTGAAATCCGGTGTCGGATTATTATTCAGCCATGTCTGTCCGTTAGCTTTATTGGTTAAACAATAGGTTTTGATATTGCCGTTATTCCAAAGGAATTTACGTTCTATCAGACTGTTTCCTATAGTCAATGTATCATTCTTCAATCGTCCGTAGCAAGTGTTTTGTGCTTGTAATGCGCATCCCAGAGAGAGCGCAATTAATAAGGAAGCTAGATGTTTCATGGTATCTTAATAATGTTCTATTTATTTTTAAGTGTAAATATACGTGGTTGTTTCAGCAATTTCTGTTCATTGAACTTTTGATTATCAGGAAGTCCGTCTTTCTTGCCGACTCCTTCTTTCATTAGAGTGCGTAATTCCGGTAGATGCTTTTGATAAACCCCTCTCGGTGAAGTAGCATACTTCTTACATAGGGAAGCAGCCATTCCTACTACTTCTCCCATCATGCCCGTAGTGCGCATAACCCGTACGGTACCCAATGCTACATGAGTCACACTGATATTGCGACCTGCCATAAAAAGGTTATTGATATTTCGAGAGTACAGGCAACGATAAGGCACTGCATAAGGGTAGATATAAATGTGTTTGGTAGCTGCCTTAAAGGGAGCATCGGGAAAACGGACGGCATTTATCGAATCAGGAAAATGCAAGTCGATACTCCAGGTAGTTACGAATGAAGCATCTTCGTGATATACATTCTTATCGATATCATCTTGTTTCAGGATATAATCTCCCAATAAGCGGATTGATTCACGCTTGCCGGCAATATAGGCTACCCAGTCTAACGCACGGGTTTTGTATTTACCGTTGTTTTTCATTCCGTTCTTCAAGTAGCTCCAGTTGGAGAAAACCACCATCAAACCATAATCACGAATACGTTCAAACTCACTGATTTGATTGAAGTTCATACCGGTTTCCCATTTCCACTCACCCATGGTCACCTTCTCACAATTGCTTTCATTGAACGTAAGTCCGTAAGAAAATTGGGGAAAATGTGTTGGCTTGTCTTTATCTGTTGAATACCATTGTACGGATGCTCCCATAGTCATTTTATCAGCTTGTACAGGGGCCAGGTCTTCTCCATATTCATCACGGGCTTCACGTCCCATGCTGTAATCGGCTCCGGCCAGATAACCGATAGTGCCGTCTCCGGTACAATCCGAAAACAAGGGTGCTTTCAAAGTCTGTTCTTTGCCGTTCTCTATTTGTTTGATAACAATAGACTCTACTTTATTATCGGTGGTTTTTACTGATATGGCACGGTAGTTGGCATAAAGCGTGATATTCTTTTCATTGGCAATGAAAGCTTCTTTCTTTTCATCTTCATAGTTTGCAGCAGGTTGTGCATTCCCTTCCTTGGAATGTCCGAACTCTCTTATCATGCGTCCTAATCCGGAATTAGGGCCTACACCTATATTTCCGCCTAAATGAACTCGTACTTCCGAACTGTTATTTCCACCAAGTATCGGTCGGTCGTTAATCAATGCTACTTTACATCCCAGACGTGCTGCGGCAGTTGCCGTACACATACCTGCTATGCCGCCACCTACTACCACAAGGTCATAAGAGTGTTGTTCCGGTTCTTCCGATATTCCTGACATCTTCTTTCGGAAGTCCGCCAATTCCTTTATTTCATCGGGAGGCAGTTGCCCTTTTTCTGTAGTGAAATAAATGGCATCACAACGTCCGTTAAAACCAGTCAGATCTTTTAAAGTCAAACGATTCTCTCCTGCTTTCACATTTACTTTTCCGGCTGCTTGCCACATCCACTGCTTGCCTTCATCTCCCAATACTACCGGCAAACACTTGTTACCCACCGTCAATGTGAATTTTCCCGGTCCTTTTCCATCGTACCAAGGAGATGTCCAATTATAAGTGCGCACATATACATAATAGATACCGCTTTCCGGAAATACAACGGTAGTTGTCGCGTCTTCTACCTTAACCCCCATGCCATGAGCCATTAAATAGGGTGAGCCCATGATATCCATGAACTGCTGATCGACTACCCATCCGCCTTTCTGCTGAAAACTTTCTGCTTCGACTAAGACACTGGAAACCGAAATAGCTTGACTGCTATTAGGCATAGGATCTTTATCTGAAACACTACTGGTTACTTTCTTCTTGTTACTCACTTTCTGAAATAGCAGAATCTGTTTATTCGGTTTCATTTCGAAGGAGATTTGCGTATCTTTAAAGAGTTCTTGTAGAACAGTTACAAGTGGAACATTAGAGACTTTCAACTCTCTTTTTGTATCAAGGTTGGGTAGCTTGTCTGTATAGAATATGCTGTAACCGCTTATTTTCTCAATTCTTGGTATAATCTGCTTGATAGTTTGCCTGTTTGTAGTTAAACTAATTTGGGCGAAGCTACTCCCGCAGAAAAACAATGCACATAATAGCATAAAATACAGTTTGACTGTTCTACTTTGTTTCATGTTCGATTGAATGTTTTATTGTTTCGGAAAGGGCAAATTAAGGACTAACCCTAATAAAATATTAGAGTGACATTAATATATACTTTCCGTGAAATATAACTAATATATAATGATCGTATGATCTGTTTTTATTTCATAATTGATTCCACCTGCCCGACTGATATATTCCAATACATTCTCCAGACTGCTATTCTTGATGATACCATGATAAGTACATTGCTTGGCTTTGTCATTCTTGAACACAAACTTGCAATTATACATTCGTGTCAGCATGGTGCAAACTTCTTCAAATGATTCGCCATAGAAAGCTAACTCCTGGCTTCTCCAAAGTAAGTCATTTGCATTGGGGTGCATTTCGCTCTTTTCGAACTTGCCATTCGTTAAATTGCAGACCAATCTTTCATTGGGTTCCATATAAGCTTCGTGTTTGCCATCGTCCACTTTTACTTTACCATTTATCAAGATTACCGATACCGATTTATCATCTTTGTAGGCTTGTACATTAAAACTAGTACCCAAAGCTTGTACATTTATTCCGTTAGCTCTCACGATAAAAGGCTTTTCTTTGTCTTTGGTTACCTCGAAATAGGCTTCTCCTTCCAGAGTGAGGATACGCTCTTTCTTATTATAAGAATGATCGTATGCGATTCTTGAATCGGAATTGATATATACCTTGGTGCCATCAGCCAATACGATATCCGCTTTTTGTCCATTGGCAACAGACATGGTTACTTTCGAACTTTCAGTAGTAGCATCCGGTCGACTGACTCCTATATAATAAGCGCCGCTACCTATCACCAATGCCACACAAGCTGCTGCCACATAGCGTCCTGCCCGATACCAGAAAGTGCTTTTCAGCTTCTTTACATGAATTTCTGTTTCCGGGGTCTGGTCTATCTGACTCAGAAGTTCAGTCAACATTTCGTTTTGCACTGCCTTATCCATGGTGTCGGGTGCCAATGCCCAACATTGCTGATAATATTCAGAGAATCTCTGCTTAAAGTCCGGTTGCTTTATCCAGGACTTTAGCAATGCGTCTTCTTCAGGACCGGTCAGTCCGCGAAAGAAGCGATCTAATAATTCAATATGACTGTCTTTCTTTTCCATGTTCTGTATTATATATCCGCAAGTACGGAAAAACACTCACGGAAAAATGAAGTTTAACAATTGTTTAGAAAGTAAAGGGTGAGGAAGAGCATAATGAATTTGCGTAATTCTTCTTTCAATAGTTTCATAGTACGATAGTGATGTGCTTCTACAGCACGCTCTGTGAGGTTTAAGCGGGCGGCTATTTCTTTATTGGACAGTTCACCGTCTCTTTTCAACCGGAAGATTTTTTGTGACGTACTTGGCAGTTCATGCAGTAATTGTTCTATCTGTTTTTCTATTAAGGAGATATCCATTGGGGTGGTGTCTTCTTCCGTGGCTTCAACTTCTGTATCGAGTTTGTTTTCTACAAACTTGTGATGCAGCAGTAAGCGTTCGGTTTCTTTATATACCAGATTGCGGGCGATGGTGGACAAGTAGGCGGGGAAGCTTTTAGCTGCATCTAAACCGGCACGCTTTTCCCAAATTGTCAGGAAACTACTTTGAGTAATATCTTTGGCGATGGATTTATCGTATACAAGAAGTGCAATCGTGTTGTACAACTTTGCACTATATTTCTCGTACAACGCTTCAAAAGCAAATTTATTGCTCTCTTTTAATTGTGCTACCAAAAGACTGTCGTTATCTTTCTGCATATCTTTTAATCAAACATTTATCTGATATCCGCCCCCCACATCAACTTGTTACGTAAGGTATCGAAGAACACGTGATTGAAACGTTTCACTACTTTAATAGAATAATCCGCCCGTGAGATTTTCAGTTGAATTGATTCATCACATGGTTCACTGCTTCCATCAATTGCAACTAGAAAACTGTGGCTCCGGCTTTCTACTTCCAAAGTGATTTCCCAGTCATCGCAAATCACAATAGGACGGACATTGAGGCTATGAGGAGCAACAGGAGTTATCGCGATAGTCTTGCTGTGTGGCACAATAATAGGGCCACCTACACTGAGCGAGTAGGCGGTAGAACCGGTAGGCGTTGCAATAACCAATCCATCTGCCTGATAAGTGGTGAGGTGTGCACCGTTGATAGCTGTATGGATACTGATCATAGATGAGCTATCCCGTTTCAGTACAGCTATTTCGTTGAGCGCATAGGGTGACTTCATCAGATTCTCGTCCTTGCACTTTAATTGAAGTACGCTACGTTCCTCTACTTTATAGTGATTGTTATAGATTTCGTCGAATGTCTCCTCCATCTCTTTGGGTGAGATATCGGCCAGGAAACCGAGGCGTCCTGTATTGATACCCAAAATAGGAATATCTTTCTTCCCCACACGACTGGCTGCCTTTAGAAAAGTTCCGTCACCGCCGATACTGATTACCATATCGGCATAAAAGTCGTCGCCATCAAACAATTCAGCAGAAGGTAGGTTTAAATGTAAATCGGTAGTCAGAAAATGATGAAATTCACGGCATACACAGATTTGCGCTTTCCGCTGTTCCAGAATGCGGAAAAGGTTTTCGGCATGCGAGGATTTTTTAGCTTGGTAAGTATTTCCAAATATGGCAAATTTCATAATCGATTCAGTTATTGTGGAATGCAAAGATGCTATTTTTTTCTTAGAATGCTGGCAATATATCGCTATTATTTGTACTTTTGTCCCAAACTATAAACCAAATTATGACGAGATTAAGCGTTAATATAAATAAGATAGCAACTTTGCGGAATGCTCGTGGAGGCGATGTGCCTAATGTCGTGAAAGTTGCATTGGATTGTGAAAGCTTTGGTGCTGATGGCATTACAGTGCATCCCCGTCCTGACGAAAGACATATTCGTCGTAAAGATGTCTACGATTTGCGTCCATTGTTGCGTACTGAATTCAATATTGAGGGGTATCCTGATTCGGAATTTATTGATTTGGTATTGAAGGTTAAACCTCATCAGGTGACTTTAGTTCCTGATAGCCCTACACAATTGACTTCAAATGCCGGTTGGGACACTAAAAGTAATCTTACCTTTTTGAGTGAGGTATTGGAAGAGTTCAACAATGCCGGTATCCGTACTTCTGTATTCGTTTCGACGGATGCCGAAATGATAGAGTATGCCGCCAAAGCAGGTGCCGACCGGGTGGAACTGTATACAGAACCTTATGCCACTGCCTATCCTAAAGGAAAGGAAGCAGCCATAGCCCCCTTTGTGGAAGCTGCCAAAGTGACTCGTAGTTTAGGTCTGGGCTTGAATGCCGGACATGACTTGAGTTTAGTGAATTTGAACTATTTTTATCAAAACATTCCGTGGTTGGATGAAGTTTCTATCGGGCATGCGCTGATAAGCGATGCGCTTTATCTGGGATTGGAACGCACCATTCAGGAATATAAAAACTGTCTTCGCTAATGAATGCAATGTTGTTATTAGCCCAAGTGGCTCCGGCACTTACCGATTCTATTTCTGGTGCAAATCCTGTATTGACCCAAGTTACTGCCTCCGATGAAATGAATTTATGGAGTATGGCAGTAAAGGGCGGATGGATCATGATTGTATTAGGTTTGATGTCTGTTCTTTGTTTCTACATCTTATTCGAGCGCAACTATGTAATCCGTAAGGCGGGAAAGGAAGATCCTATGTTTATGGATAAGATAAAAGACTATATTCTGGGTGGAGAACTGAAAGCTGCCATATCTTATTGCCGTAGCGTGAACACTCCTTCTGCCCGTATGATCGAGAAAGGTATAAGCCGCCTGGGACGTCCGGTAAATGATGTACAAGCTGCTATTGAAAATGTGGGCAATATTGAAGTCGCCAAACTTGAAAAAGGAATGACGATTATGGCTACGATTTCGGGTGGTGCACCCATGATTGGTTTCCTTGGTACGGTGACCGGTATGGTACGGGCTTTCTGGCAAATGGCCAATGCAGGTAACAATATTGATATCACTTTGCTTTCGGGTGGTATTTACGAAGCAATGATTACTACAGTAGGTGGTTTGGTCGTGGGTATTATCGCCATGTTTGCCTATAATTACTTGGTAACATTGATTGATGGAGTAGTCAACAAAATGGAGTCTAAGACAATGGCATTCATGGACTTGCTTAACGAACCGGCTAAGTAGTAATTAGTAATTTATAATTAGTAATTAATAAAGTGTTAAAACGTAGAGCTAAAATATCGCCTAACTTCAGCATGGCATCCATGACGGATTTAATTTTCCTGCTGTTGATTTTCTTTATGATAACATCTACGATGGTATCACCTAATGCCATTAAAGTGTTATTACCGCAAGGAAAGCAACAAACATCCGCCAAGCCGTTGACGAGAGTCATTATTGATAAGGACTTGAACTACTACGCTGCTTTTGGCAATGATAAGGAAAGAACCCTGTCTTTGGAAGAACTGACTCCTTTCTTGCAGGAATGTGCTGCAAAGGAACCGGAAATGTATGTTGCCTTGTATGCTGACGAGTCTGTGCCGTATCGTGAAATCGTAAAGGTACTGAATATTGCGAATGAGAATCATTTCAAGATGGTATTGGCTACGCGCCCGCCGGAAGGAAAGTAAGATAATAGGATGGATCAGAAGAAAAAAGGGAAATATGTAGGAATGGTGGGGGCATTATTGGTGCACGTCGCTATTATTGCTCTTCTGATACTTGTCGGATTTGCGATGCCCAGACCATCGGAAGAAGATGGTATACCTGTGATGTTGGGGGAAGTTCCCGATGCATTAGGGGATGCCGATCCTTCTTTGGTAAAGGTGGATGTAATGCCTGAGGAGGTAGCTTCTGATGTACAAGAGCCTACTGAACAGGATATTATAACGCAAGAAGATGAAGAAACGGTTGTTCTGAAACCTAAAACCGAACCTAAAAAGAAGCAGGAAGTAAAGAAACCGGAGATAAAGAAGCCGGAAAAAACGGCTGCAGAAAAAGCTGAAGAAGCTCGTAAATTGGCCGAAGCAAAAGCCGAGAAAGAACGTCGGGAGGCTGAAGAGGCTGCCCGTAAGCGGGTTTCGGGTGCTTTTGGCAAAGGGGCTCAGATGGGTAGCAAAGGGAATACGGAAGGTCAAGGTATTCAGGGAAGCCCTACGGGCAATGCACCTACCGGAGCGACATCCGGTACAGGAGGATATGGAACATTTAATCTTGGTGGACGTTCTATAGGTGAAGGTGGACTACCACGTCCGGTCTATAATGTACAGGATGAAGGTAGGGTAGTGGTTTCCATTACCGTGAATCCCGCCGGGCAAGTAATTGCGACCAGTATTAACCGGCAAACGAATACAGTAAATCCGGCTTTGCGTAAAGCTGCGGAAGATGCTGCCAAAAAAGCACGGTTCAATGCTGTTAGCGGACTAAATAACCAAACAGGAACAATAACATATTATTTTAATCTAAAATAGAGGAGGAGAAGTAACTATGGGTACAGCTTATGTTTTTTTTGCTGACGGTTTCGAAGAAATAGAAGCCTTTACTACCGTTGATGTGCTGAGACGTGCAGGAATGGATGTTGAAATGATCTCAGTAACCCCTGACGAAATTGTTACAGGCGCTCATGACGTACCGGTCTTGTGTGATAAGAATATAGTGAATTGTGATTTCTATGATGCGGAATTGGTTGTATTACCAGGTGGTATGCCGGGTGCCGCAACTTTAGAAAAATGTGATGATCTGCGCAAACTGATCTTGCATTTTGCGTCACAAAATAAACCGATTGCCGCTATTTGTGCTGCTCCTATGATATTAGGAAAACTCGGTTTGTTGAAGGGCAAAAAAGCAACTTGCTATCCTGGATTTGAACAATATCTGGAAGGCGCCGAATGTACGGGTAACCCAGTAGAGAGAACCGGTAATATCATTACTGGTAAAGGACCGGGTTCTGCCATGGAATTTGCATTGACAATAGTGGAACTTTTGCAAGGCAAAGAAAAAGTGCAGGAATTGAAAGAAGCCATGTGTGTGCGCTAATTTTCAATTTTCAACTTTCAATTTTTACCTGAAATGAAGTATGTTCTTATAGTTGCCGGTGGTAAAGGTTTGCGCATGGGGACCGAACTCCCTAAACAATTTCTTCCGATAGGTGGAAAACCAGTGTTGATGCGTACATTGGAGGCCTTTTATACCTATAACTCTGAGATACAACTAATATTGGTACTTCCGCACAGCCAACAGGATTACTGGAAACAACTGTGTCGGGAGTATCACTTTTCATTGCCTCATGTTGTTGCTGATGGTGGGGAAACCCGCTTCCATTCAGTAAAAAACGGTTTGGCTTTGGTGAATACTCCCGGTCTGGTAGGTGTACACGATGGAGTTCGTCCGTTTGTGTCGCAAGAGGTGATTTCACGTTGCTATGATTTGGCTGCTGAAAAAAAAGCGGTTATTCCGGTTATTGATGTGGTCGAGACGGTTCGGCATCTGAATGGTGAAGGTAGTGTTACTGTAAACCGTGATGATTATAAACTGGTCCAAACTCCTCAAGTGTTTGATGTGGAATTACTGAAACAAGCCTATAATCAATCTTATACCCCCCACTTTACAGACGATGCTTCAGTTGTAGAAGCATTGGGCGTTCCCGTTGCGTTGACAGTCGGCAATCGGGAAAACATAAAAATTACTACTCCATTTGATTTAAAAATAGCTACAGTACTTCTTGATTCATGTTCGATTTAACTACCCGGGACATAAAATACTTGTCGGGCGTCGGACCTCAACGTGCATCGGTGCTCAATAAAGAGTTGGGCATTTACTCTTTACATGATTTACTGTATTACTTCCCTTATAAATATGTAGACCGGAGTCGCATCTATTATATTCAAGAGATTGACGGCGGGATGCCTTATATACAGTTGAAAGGTGAAATTCTGAGTTTTGAAGCTGTAGGTGAAGGACGCCAACGCAGGCTCATTGCCCATTTCTCGGATGGTACAGGCATTGTCGACTTGGTTTGGTTTCAAGGTATCAAATTTATTATTGGAAAATACAAAATACGTCAAGAGTATATTGTCTTCGGTAAGCCTACCGCTTTTAACGGGCGGATAAATATTGCCCATCCTGATATCGACCTGGCTTCAGAACTGAAGTTGTCTTCTATGGGTTTGCAACCCTATTACAATACAACGGAGAAGATGAAAAGGAGTTTTCTCAATTCGAATATGATTGAGAAGATGATGAACACAGTAGTACAGCAATTGCAGGAACCACTGCCCGAAACATTATCTCCCGCAATCTTGAATGAGTATCATTTGATGCCACTGACAGATGCGTTGATCAACATCCACTTTCCCGGCAATTCGGACTTGTTGCGTAAAGCAGAGTACCGGCTGAAGTTTGAAGAACTTTTTTACATCCAACTGAATATTCTTCGTTATGCAAAGGATCGCCAGCGGAAATACCGTGGTTATATCTTTGAGAAAGTAGGAGAGGTATTCAATACCTTTTATTCCCGTAACCTTCCTTTTGAATTGACGAATGCACAAAAACGTGTGTTGAAAGAAATCCGTCGGGATGTAGGTTCGGGAAAACAAATGAACCGTCTGTTGCAAGGAGATGTCGGTAGCGGAAAAACATTAGTAGCTTTAATGAGCATGTTGATGGCTCTCGATAATGGCTTTCAGGCATGCATGATGGCGCCTACTGAGATTTTGGCAAACCAGCATTATGAAACGATTCGTGAACTGTTGTACGATATGGATATCCGCGTGGAGTTGTTGACCGGATCTATCAAAGGAAAACGGCGTGAAGCAATTTTAACCGGATTATTGACGGGAGATGTGCAGATATTGATCGGAACTCATGCTGTTATCGAAGATACTGTGAATTTCGCTTCATTAGGTTTAGTTGTTATTGATGAGCAACACCGTTTCGGAGTGGCACAGCGCGCTCGTTTATGGACGAAGAACCTGCAACCACCTCATGTGCTTGTAATGACTGCCACCCCTATACCACGTACGTTGGCTATGACGTTGTATGGTGACTTGGATGTATCTGTCATAGATGAACTTCCTCCCGGTCGTAAACCAATCGCTACCATTCATCAATTTGATAACCGTCGTGCAAGTATGTACCAGTCTGTACATAAGCAAATAGCGGAAGGACGTCAGGTATATATGGTCTATCCTTTAATTAAAGAAAGCGAGAAGATAGACTTAAAAAACCTCGAAGAAGGTTATTTGCAAATTTGCGAAGCCTTTCCCGATTGCCGGGTCTGTAAGGTACATGGCAAGATGAAACCTGCCGAAAAAGATGCACAGATGCAGCTGTTTGTTTCCGGTGAGGCACAAATTATGGTAGCAACCACCGTAATAGAAGTGGGGGTGAATGTTCCGAATGCCTCAGTCATGATCATAGAAAATGCAGAGCGTTTCGGATTATCCCAATTGCATCAGCTTCGAGGCAGGGTGGGGCGTGGAGCCGATCAATCTTATTGTATTTTAGTAACCGGTTATAAACTGGCGGAGGATACCAGGAAGCGTTTGGAAATTATGGTGCGTACCAACGATGGATTTGAAATAGCAGAAGCCGATTTGAAACTTCGTGGTCCCGGTGACTTGGAAGGAACCCAGCAAAGCGGAATTGCTTTTGATTTGAAGATAGCCGATATTGCTCGTGATGGTCAATTATTACAGTATGTCCGAGAAGTAGCCCAAAACGTTGTAGACGCCGATCCTACCGGTACTCTACCCGAAAATGAAGTGCTGTGGAGACAGCTAAAAGCGCTAAGAAAAACGAACGTTAATTGGGCGGCTATTAGCTGAAAAACGGTTAAACATGCGTTTTATTTACATTTTATGTTGTAAAACATGTTTGCTTGTATTTTCCCTATTCATAGGGGGTTAGAGCTAGTAATCATCTCTTTGTGACCTTTTCCGCTCGAAAAAATAGTTAATAACTGATGCTGTTTTTCAGAGAGAAACGTTACCTTTGGGAGAATTTTTAAAAAATCAATCGGAATATTCGTGAAAATAGTGGTGTTTGATCTGCCGGGAATGATTGTAACGAATATCGAAATGAATGACGAACGAATGAATTTTAATTGGATTAAAACAGTTGTATTAGCTGCGACAGCAATGGTGAGCTTGAACTCTTTTTCTCAAGATCTGATTGCTCGTCAAGCTCCTATTGACAGAAAACTAAAAAGTGTAGATTCACTTGCATTACAGAAACAAATCCGTGCCGAACAATCTTTATATCCGGGGTTGGATCTATATCCTAACTGGAACAATGAGTTTGTACAAGCTTACGGTGACGCTATTGTGCCGGATAGCTATACTTTCGACTTAACAGGTTTCTGTATGCCTACTCCTAATACCAAGATAACCGATGTCTTTGGTTATCGTCCCCGTAGAAGAAGAGGGCATTATGGCTTGGATATAAAAGTATATGTGGGCGATACGATACGTGCTGCTTTTGATGGGAAAGTACGTGTGGTTAAGAACCAAGGACGCCGTGGATATGGAAAATATGTCGTTATTCGTCATGATAACGGATTAGAAACTGTATACGGACACTTATCCAAACAATTGGTAGATATCAATCAATTAGTGAAAGCCGGCGAACCTATTGCATTAGGTGGTAATACCGGACGTTCTACCGGTTCACATCTTCATTTTGAAACCCGTTTTTTGGGGATTCCTATAAATCCCGCACTTATGTTTGATTTTGAAAAGCAAGATATAGTAGCTGATTCTTATACTTTCCAGAAGACGAAAGGATCTACCGGTACGGCTCGTAGCATGGCATCCGGTGAGGGTCGATTCTATAAAGTTAAGAGTGGTGATACATTAGGAAGAATTGCTGTTCGTCAGGGTACAAGTATAGACAAACTTTGCAAACTGAACCGCATTACACGTAAGACTATTCTTCGTCCGGGGCAGGTACTCCGTTGCTCATAAAACGTAAACAATCTATATAGAAGAGGGCACTTTAATATAATTTAGAGTGTCCTCTTTTCTTTTTTCTTTAATTATTTCCTACCTTTGCCGCAAATAGCGAAGATAGGATATGAAAGATACCAAGCAGCAATTTGAACATATCATCACCATTTGCCGTGATTTGTTCTCAAAGAAACTTCATGATTACGGTCCGGCGTGGCGCATTCTTCGCCCGGCTTCCGTGACAGATCAGATATTCATCAAAGCCAACCGCATTAGAAGTATTGAAACCAAAGGAGTCACTTTGGTTGACGAAGGAATCCGTTCTGAGTTTATTGCCATTGTCAATTATGGAATCATTGGTTTGATTCAGTTGGAACTAGGCTATGCCGAGTCTGCTGATATGACGAATGAGGAAGCATTGGCATTGTATGATAAATATGCTCAGATTTCTTTGGATCTGATGCTTGCCAAGAATCACGATTATGATGAGGCATGGCGTAGTATGCGTATCAGTTCTTATACAGACCTGATATTGATGAAGATCCACAGGACCAAACAGATTGAAAGCTTGTCCGGTCAAACCTTGGTTTCTGAAGGTATCGACGCTAATTATATGGATATGATTAATTATTCCGTATTCGGTTTGATTAAGATTGAATTTGGAGACTGAGAAATTACATATCATTCAGAAAGTCTGGGTTAATACCTGCCGCTTTTTACTGGGAATCACATTTATATTTTCCGGATTCGTAAAGGCGGTCGATCCGTTAGGCTCTTTCTATAAGATACAGGATTATATGACTGCTTTTGGCATCATATCCTGGTTTCCATCCTATCTGCCTTTGTTTATCGGCATTGCATTGGCGGCAGTAGAATTTAGTGTAGGTGTTTTCTTGTTTTTAGGCATACGGAAGAATACAGCATCGGTATTGTCGTTATTGCTGATGGGAGTAATGACCCCGTTGACTTTGTATTTGGCTTTGGCTAATCCGGTATCAGATTGCGGATGTTTCGGTGATGCTTGGGTCTTGACCAATTGGCAGACATTTGGGAAGAATATTGTGTTGTTGATTGCCGCAATATCAGTTTTTAAATGGAAAGAACTACTGATCCGCTTTATTACGGCAAAACTGGAATGGATGGTATCTATGTACACATTCCTGTTTGTTTTTGTGCTTTCGTTCTATTGTTTGGGACATCTGCCGATACTTGATTTCCGTCCTTATAAGATTGGAACAAACATCAGAGCGGCAATGGAAATTCCAAAAGGTGCCAAAGTAAGCGTATTCGAAAGCCGCTTCATAATGGAAAAGGATGGTAAACGTCAAGAGTTTACCTTGGAAAACTATCCGGATAGTACTTGGAAGTATATAGAGACGCGTACCCTATTAAAGGAAAAAGGATATGAACCTCCTATTCATGACTTCTCAATGCAGAGCCTGGAAACCGGAGAAGATATTACAGATAGCGTATTAATGGATAAAGGTTATACGTTCTTGTTAGTCACCCCTCGCATTGAGAATGCGGATGATAGCAATATCGACCTTATCAACGAGATTTATGATTATAGCGTGGAGCACGGTTATGGCTTTTATGCCTTGACCTCTTCTCCCGACAGTGAGATAGAATTATGGCGTGACAAAACCGGAGCGGAATATCCTTTCTGCCAAATGGATGACATTACGCTGAAAACAATTATCCGTTCCAATCCGGGATTGATGTTGATTAAGGACGGAACGATCCTGAATAAGTGGAGTGATAACCAACTGCCCGATGAGTATGTGTTATCCGACAGTTTGGATAAACTGGAGTTGGGCAAACCAAAACAAGTTAGTGACTTGAATACGATCGGTTACGTTTTCCTATGGTTCATTATCCCGCTTATGATGGTTATCGGACTGGATATTTTGGTAATAAAACGAAGAGAAAAGAAGAGAAAGGAGGTATGAGTTATTAGTTATAAGTTATTTGTTTATGTTTACATGTCACTCTATAAACAAATAACTAATAACTAATAACTTATAACTAACATATTAACCCTTTTAATAATAAAACAAAATGAGAAAAAACATTGTTGCAGGAAACTGGAAAATGAACAAAACCCTTCAAGAGGGTATTGCACTTGCAAAAGAACTGAATGAAGCGTTGGCTAACGAAAAGCCTAACTGTGATGTAATCATCTGTACTCCGTTTATCCATTTGGCATCTGTTACTCCGTTGGTAGATGCTGCTAAGATTGGTGTAGGTGCAGAAAACTGTGCTGATAAGGTATCTGGTGCTTATACAGGTGAAGTATCTGCTGCTATGGTTGCTTCTACAGGAGCTCAGTACGTAATTTTGGGTCACTCAGAACGTCGTGCTTACTATGGTGAAACAGTAGCTATCTTGGAAGAAAAAGTAAAATTGGCATTGGAAAACAACCTGACTCCGATCTTCTGTATCGGTGAAGTTTTGGAAGAACGTGAAGCTGAAAAGCAGAATGAAGTAGTTGCTGCGCAATTGGCATCTGTATTCTCTTTGTCTGCTGAAGATTTCTCTAAGATTGTATTGGCATACGAACCGGTTTGGGCTATCGGTACTGGTAAAACTGCTACTGCAGAACAAGCACAGGAAATTCATGCATTCATCCGTTCTTTGATTGCAGAGAAATATGGAAAAGAAATCGCGGATAACTGTTCTATCCTTTACGGTGGCAGCTGCAAGGCTTCTAATGCTAAAGAATTGTTCGCTAACCCGGACGTTGATGGCGGTTTGATTGGTGGTGCTGCTTTGAAAGTTGCTGACTTCAAGGGTATCATCGACGCTTTTAATTAAATGGAAAGTTGAAAATGGAAAGTTGAAAATGAGCTGTGCTATGACACTGCATAGCCATTTTCCATTTTCAACTTTCCGTTTTCCATTATATAAAAACATTAACTTATGAAAAAGTTTGGTTTGCTTTTAATTGTATGTTTTGCTTTTGCAACTTATTCTGTAGCGCAGAATAATATTGTGAAGAGTTTGGAACGCACTGTGCCGGGACAAGGTAAAGTGACCATCCATCAGGATGCCCGTATCGGGGCATTAATCGGATCGGAGTATACTCCTGTCAGTACTGAAGAACGGAAGGTAATTAAGAGTTCGGGATATCGTTTGCAGGTATATGCAGGCAATAATACCCGTGAAGCCAAGAACGAAGCTCATTCGGTAGCTTCACGTGTAAAAGAGCGTTTTCCTGACCTTACGGTATATACTTTCTTTAATCTTCCTCGTTGGCTGTGCCGTGCCGGAGACTTCCGCAGTATTGAAGAAGCAGATGCCATGATGCGCCAGTTGCGTGCTACCGGTGTATTCAAAGAAGTTTCCATTGTAAAAGATCAAATCAATATCCCTCTATAATTTCTTATAGGGATAAATTATAAATCATAAATTATTAATCCTATCATGTTAGGAAAAGAAGAAATAGAATCTCCTTCACTGGATGAACTGAAAGAACATTATCATCGTATTCTTACTTTGTTGGGCGAAGATGCCGAACGCGAAGGTTTGCAGAAGACTCCCGAGCGAGTAGCGAAGGCGATGTTGTCACTTACCAAGGGTTATTTTATGGACCCGCACGAAGTACTCCGTTCTGCTAAATTCAAGGAAGAATATAGCCAGATGGTAATTGTTAAGGACATTGATTTCTTCTCACTTTGCGAACATCACATGCTTCCATTTTACGGCAAGGCACATGTGGCTTATATCCCTAATGGCTATATAACCGGGCTGAGTAAGATTGCTCGTGTAGTAGATATATTTTCTCACCGTTTGCAGGTGCAGGAGCGCATGACATTACAAATCAAAGAGTGTATTCAAGAAACATTGAATCCTTTGGGTGTAATGGTTGTAGTAGAGGCTAAGCACATGTGTATGCAAATGCGTGGGGTAGAGAAGCAAAATTCTATTACTACTACTTCCGATTTTACCGGAGCTTTCAATCAGGCTAAGACTCGTGAAGAGTTTATGAATCTGATCCGTCATAGTTCAAATTCATAAAGTTTTTAATAACTTATTACCACTCTGTCGCCTAAACGCTTTGCCATGATGCTTTTAATTTCACGCAACTCATTATAGCGTTTCATGATATTGTTGCATTGCGTTTCGTCGTTGATTACAGCGGGGTCTTGCAAAGCAAACATAATATGCTTAAGTTCCTCGCTGACAATGGCATATTTGAAGTTAATCATTAAAGTAGGAACTAATTCGAAAAGACGTTCCTCGTCGGTTACGATTTTCTGGCTTTTAGAGTGGTATTTGCTTAACTGGTAGCGGTTACTGATAAGCTCCACACTTAGTTTACTGATGGTGGTATCTGGATGCGCCAGAAAATAGCGTTCGGCGGTGAACCCTTCATTATGTATACGCTCCGCAGCTTCCGACAATATTTGCCGGTGTAGCGGGTTATGGAAAGCAAGATCATCTTGCTTCAAATCGTTGACAATATATTCGGTAACCGTGATTGGAGTTTCTTTGCCCTCTTCATCAGTGACGTTGCACATCACTTTTTCACCATAGCGAACCACCATTTGCAGGATTAACCGTTCGTATTTATAGAACTCTTGACCTTCCTTGCCATCTTGCGGAATGAAAGATACGTATGTTTCTGTAGGTAGAGGAGTATTAAATTCGGGCGGTGGGAAATTACCGTCTGCACTTCCGGCTTGTTCGGCAAAAACTGCGTCTTCGGGATAAGGAGGCGCCACATTATTACCAATTCCCGCAGCAGCATTAGCAGCGCTGGCCGCAGCAGAACGGCGTTCGCGTTCCAAGCGCTCGGCGGTCTTTTCGGCTTGTGTTTCGCGTCGTTTGGCAACTTCGGATACCAGTAGTTTATCTTCTACACGCAGCAGTTGGGCGCATTCCTTGATATACACATCGCGTACAATGGCTTCCGGAATAATCGAAATGCTTTGTACCAGGTTACTGATCAGTTCTGCACGTTTTATCGGATCCTTGCCTGCATCCTCCAGCAGCAGGTTGGCCTTGAAACGGATAAAGTCTGTTTCATTCTTCTGTATGAATTCCTGAAATTCAGTAGCGTTGTGCTTACGTGCGAAGGAGTCCGGGTCGTCACCGTCGGGCAGCAGGCAGACTTTGATGTTCATGCCCTCTTCCAGCAACATGTCTATACCCCGGATAGACGCCTTGATACCGGCAGCATCTCCATCGTAGAGTACGGTCATATTATTGGTAAAACGATGAATGAGACGTATTTGTCCGGGAGTCAGTGCCGTGCCCGAAGAAGCGACTACATTCTCGATGCCCGATTGATGCATGGAGATAACGTCCGTATAGCCTTCTACCAGGAAGCAACGGTCTTGCTTCACAATGGCTTGCTTGGCAAAGTAGATACCATACAGTTCGTTGCTCTTATGATAAATTTCCGATTCGGGAGAGTTGACATACTTTACTTTGATCCCCTTGGTGGCACTGGCAAGTACGCGGCCGCCAAAAGCCACAACCTTGCCCGAGAGAGTATGTACCGGAAAGATTACCCGTCCCCAGAAACGGTCACGCAGACGATGATCGTCCGTTTCATAACAGAGTCCGGTTTTAATAAGGAAATCTTTCTTATAGCCCTTTTGCAAAGCTTCTTGTGCAAGGGCATCGTGGCTCTCGGTACAATAACCTAACTGGAACTTTTCGATGATATCATCCCTGAAACCCCGGTTGCGGAAGTAAGCCATACCGATGCTGCGTCCGTCTACATGATTGCGCAGTATATTTTGGAAGTAATCGCGTGCAAAGTTATTAACAATGAACAAACTTTCACGTTCGCTCTGCACGATCTTCTCCTCATTGGAAAGCTCCCGTTCCTTGATTTCGATACCATACTTCTTAGCAAGATACTTTAGAGCTTCAGGGTATGACATCTGCTCGTGCTCCATAATGAAGTGCACGACGTTTCCACCCTTTCCGCAGGCAAAGCATTTGCAGAGCCCTTTTGCAGGCGATACATAAAAGGAGGGTGTTTTGTCTTCGTGGAACGGGCATAAACCTACATAGTTGACGCCACGTTTGCGCAGGGTGACAAAATCCGATACGACATCAGTAATTTGTGCCGCATCCAGTATCCGGTCTATGGTGGCTTGGTCTATCATGATTTTTGGATTACTCCCGCAAAAGTACTAATAAAAGTGATAAGTTTATTTAATCTTCTCTCTGATTTTCGTTAGATACTTCTTCATGCCTTCCGCGTCCTTGTTGGTAATAATCTCCAGCAGATTTTTCAGTTCCAGGCGGATGTTCTCTACCTGAGAGGGCGTGCGGGGGTTGAAAAGTATCTCTTGCAGCAGATAATCATCTTCACTCAGCAACCCTTTGGCAATGGCCATGTGCTTTTTAAACGTGGTACCCGGCGCCTCTTGATGTTTCATTACTGCCGAGAATACGAAAGTAGAGACAAAGGGGATCGACAGAGAGTAGGCTACCGTTTCATCATGCTCGTCAAAGGTGTATTCAAAGATGTTCAGCTTCATAGTCTGGTACAAGTCCTTGAAAAAGATTTTTCCAAGATGATCGCCTTCGCTGATGATAATAGCATTCTCTGTATTCAGGTTGTTGAGACTGGCAAATGTCGGTCCGAACATGGGATGCGTTGACACAAAGCGGAAACCACTTTCTTCATAGAACTTCTTCAATCCTGTTTTTACGGAAGCAATATCGCTGATGATGCAGTCCTTGGGCAATACAGGCAATACTTTGTGGAATGCTTCCAACGTATATTTCACGGTAACGGCATTAATAACCAGTTCCGGTTCAAAATCCTTTATTTCGTCCAAAGTGGTGAACCGATAAGTGTTATAGACAAAACGCAACTGGTGCGGGTTGACGTCAAACACGGCCGTCTCGTGCTGAAAACTCAGAATATCTGTAAAGAAGGAGCCCATTTTGCCGGCCCCAAGTATTAATATTCGCATAAAGATAGTTTATTAGTGATTAGGGTTTAGTGATTAGTGATTTGTTATACAGTTGTTTTACATGCTTATACAAACAAATCACTAATCACTAACCACTCATCACTTATTTATGATTTCCATTTGTTGTCTTACACTCTCTTCGTGTATTGCCTCGAATACATGCTTAATGAATTCTGAATCCATGCCGCAAAGCGCACCTTGTGAACCACGCTTTTCAAGAATTTCGTTGTAACGTCCGGTTTGCAGGATGGTCATATCATGCTCTTTCTTGTAAGTACCAATTTCACGGGCTACGCGCATACGTTTGGCTAATTCCTGAATAAGGTTGTTGTCACACTCGTCAATCTGCTTGCGCAATTCACTGAGGTTTTCAGTGGTCTGTGTTTCCTTACGGATCACAAGTAAGTTGAGAATGTAATCAAGAACATCCGGAGTTACTTGCTGGGAAGCGTCGCTCCATGCACAATCGGGGTTGCAGTGGCTTTCGATAATCAGACCGTTGAAACCTAGGTCCATAGCTTGCTGGCAAAGCGGGGCAACCAATTCACGTTTTCCACCGATGTGGCTGGGGTCGCAGATGATGGGCAGATTAGGAATACGGCGGCGCAACTCAATAGGAATATGCCATTGAGGCAGGTTGCGGTATAATTTCTTATCATAACTGCTGAAACCACGATGGATAACTCCTAATCGTTTCAAACCTGCATTGTTGATACGTTCCAAGGCTCCAATCCACAGTTCGAGATCAGGGTTTACCGGGTTCTTTACGAATACGGGGATATCCACTCCTTTGAGGGCATCGGCTATTTCTTGTACGGCAAAGGGGTTTGCGGTGGTACGGGCACCTACCCATAAGATGTCGATTCCGGCTTTTAAACACTCATATACATGTTTGGCTGTAGCTACTTCCGTAGAAACATACATGCCGGTTTCTTTTTTCACTTCTTTCAGCCAAGCCAAGCCGTCTACGCCTACACCTTCGAATCCGCCGGGTTTGGTACGCGGTTTCCAGATTCCTGCACGGTAGATCTTAAGACCTTTGTCTGCCAATTGCTTGGCGGTGCTCATTACTTGTTCTTCAGTTTCGGCACTACAAGGACCGGATATAACCAAGGGGCGTTTATTTTCGACGCCGGGGAGGATGATAGGTTCTAATTCGAGTTCCATATTCTTTATTTGTTTAATTATTAATCTTGTGTATATCTTCTTTATTTAGCTATCTTCACTTTGCAGATATTTATACTATTCTTTTGATGCGTCTCAATGCTTCCGTTAATTTACCTTCTTTGCAGCACAAAGAAATACGAATGTATCTTTTTCCGTTGCTGCCGAAGATGAATCCCGGGGTGATGAATACTCTGGCTTCATGCAGAACACGTTCAGTCAGTTCTTCCACATCGGTACAAGTATCGGGTATCTTGCCCCAAAGGAACATGCCCACTTGGTTTTCGTCGTAAGTACATCCCAGGGTGTGCATTATTTCCCCGGCCAGTTGGCGGCGGTGGCGGTAGTTATTGTTATTACCGTCATACCAGTCTTGTTCGGCTTCCAGTGCTTGGGCAGCAGCCAGTTGCATGGCACGGAACATACCGCTATCAATATTGCTCTTTACTTTCAGAATCCATTGCACAAAGTCTGCGTTAGATGCCAACATACCGATACGCCAACCGGGCATGTTATGGCTTTTGCTCATGGAGTTGAACTCAATGCAGCAATCTTTGGCTCCCGGCACACTGAGGATGCTGATGGGATGGTTGTTCAGAATAAAGCTGTATGGGTTGTCATTCACAATGACAATGTCCTTACGACGGGCAAAGTCAACTAACTTTTCATAAAGCTCCGGAGTGGCATTTGCTCCGGTAGGCATATTGGGATAGTTGGTCCACATCAGTTTTACGCGGCTCATGTCCATCTTCTCCAATTCATCGAAGTCGGGCATCCAGCCATTCTCTTCTTTCAGGTTGTAGTTGATAACTTCCGCACCCAGTATCTTGCTCAATGAAGTGTAAGTAGGGTAGCCCGGATTGGGTACCAATACTTGTTCGCCCGGGTTGACGAAAGCCAGTGTTACGTGCAGGATACCTTCTTTAGAACCGATCAGGGGTTGTATTTCTGTGTTGGGATTCAACTCTACGTTGTACCATTTCTTGTACCAATCGGCGAAGCCACGGCGAAGTTCGGGAATACCCACATACGGCATATAGCCATGGCCATCGGGGTTATGGGCTTCTTCACACAACGTCCGGATTGCTTTTTCAGAAGGAGGCATGTCGGGACTACCTATACCCAGGCTGATCACATCTTTGCCTTCGGCATTCATTTGTGCCACCTCTTTCAACTTCTTAGAAAAGTAGTATTCGCTTACGCTTGCCAGGCGGTCGGCAGGCTTTATTTTAGATGTTTGATTTTCCATCTTCATATTCTCCTAATATTTTAAGTTCTTTAGTTAAAGGGCTGATAGCTGCAATGGATTGTTTGTATCTCAGTACATTATCGAAAGCTACATCTACGTAAAATTGATATTCCCACTCGCGTCCGATGATGGGTAGCGATTGTATCTTTGTCAGGTTGATGCGGTAGAAAGACAGGATGGACAATACTTGTGAAAGACTTCCTTCCGTATGAGGCAAAGTGAAAACCATGCTTGCTTTATTAACATCATTGCTGCGGTGGCGGTTCAATTCATCCACTTGCCAAGGATCGGCTACTACCAGGAAACGGGTGAAGTTATGTTTGTTCGTTTCGATACCTTCTTGCAGCACTTTCATTCCATAACGCTCGGCAGCAGCCTTGGAGCAGATAGCGGCATGACCTTTCAGATTCTCAGTCTTGATGACTTCGGCACTTCGGGCGGTATCTTCACCTTCCACCACTTTTATCCGGGGATGTTGACTTAGGAAGTCGCGGCATTGCATCAAGGCGATGGGATGGGAGTTGACTTCTGTGATGTCGTCCCAGTCTTCTTCGGGCAGGCATACAAAGCTATGGGAAATACGCAGTTTGTATTCTCCCACGATTTGAGTTCCGCTTTGGCGCAACAGCTCATTGTTGTGTAGCAAGCTCCCTGCAATCGTATTTTCAATAGCCAGCATACCTATGGTCTTGCTATCTTTCTTTACAGCAGCAAAGACATCTTCGAAGCTGGCGCAACAGATTAACTCTATTTCCTCTCCTGCAAAGTACTGGTGGGCGGCAATGTCGTGATACGAGCCTAATGTTCCTTGAATGGCTACCTTTTTCATTATTATCTATTATTTCTTGATTATGCTATAAAAAAAATCCCGCTTCCATACGTGTGGAGCGGGATCAGTATATTTACTTAGTTCTCTATTCAGTTCTTAAGCATCCTGTCACTTGATACATACAAACTCCCGCTCTACTTTCTGGCTAAAGTAAAAGTAAAAAAAGAAGTAATATG